>NZ_ARYL01000017.1 GCF_000685295.1 Hyphomonas oceanitis SCH89 | reverse complement strand
CCTTGCAATGACGGGGCGGACCATACATTTTCATAGCCTGGGCCTCTCTATGTAGCCTGGTGTAACGGGTTGAATTCGCACGAGGTGCGCTGGCATGTCTCAGCCATTTTTCGAAGCCCGGCGTGTAACTGAAACAGGACCGCCCTGCAAGGGGGGGCTTGCATTTGAATCCGAAGCGCCCGGCGCAGAAAGACTTCCCCATGGCTGACTCAGAGACCCGCCTCGTTGAGGATCGGCGTACCACGTTGCCTGACGGGGGCGAAGCGCTGGGTCGGCCGAAGGCGCGCAGCCTGAAGCCCCTGACCCTGCTGCTGCCCTATTTCCGGAAACACTGGATCACGGTCATGATTGCCGGGGTTTTCCTGATCCTGGCGGCGGCCTCGAGCCTTCTGATCCCCGTTCTGCTGGGCCGGGCGGCGGATGCAGGCCAATCCGCCGAAGGCAATGTCCAGAAACTGCTGGAGCTGATCAACAAGGCGTTTTTCTGGGTGTTTCTCGCAGCCATTGGCTCCGGGATGCTTGGGGCCGTGCGGTTCTACTTTGTGTCGCGCTTCGGCGAGCGGGTGGCGGCGGACCTGCGGCGTGACCTTTATGCCCACCTCCTGAAGCTGTCGCCGGCCTACCATTCCAAGATGCGCTCAGGCGAAGCCGTGTCGCGCCTGACGGCGGACATCACCCTGATCGAGACCTTCCTTGGCACATCGGCCTCGATGGCGGCCCGGACGCTGCTGACCACGACAGGCGCGCTGGTGATGATGATGGTCGTGAACTGGAAGCTGGGCCTGACTTTGCTCGCCATGCTGCCGGTGGCGATCCTGCCAGTGCTCGGGATTGGCCGGATCATACGGAAAATGTCGAACCGGGCGCAGTCGCGCCTCTCCGATGCCGGTGCTGAGGCAGCCGAGGCTCTGGACGCGATCGAGCTGGTTCAGGCCTATGGGCGCGAGGACGGGCGCCTTGCCTCGTTCACGACGGCTGTGGAGGCAACCTTCGCGGCGGCCATGAAGCGGATCGGGGCGCGGGCCCTGATGATCGTGATGGTCTCGGTTCTGCTGTTTGGCGGCTTTGTGGGTGTGCTCTGGCTTGGGGCGCGCGGCGTGGCGACCGGCGAGATGACGTTCGGCAATCTCGCCTCCATGGTGATGTATGCGCTTTATGCGGGATCCGGCATCGGCATGCTGGCGGAAGTCTATGGGGAAGTGATGCGCGCGGCGGGCGCGGCAGACCGCGCCGCTGAAGTGCTGAACACTGATATCGAGATTGCGGCGCCGAACCATCCCGTGGCGCTGCCCAGCAAAGTGACGGGCGCGCTGACCTTCGATCATGTGACGTTCCGCTATGGGGAGGAGGCACTCTCGGCGCTGGAGGATTTCTCGCTGACCGTGAAGCCGGGTGAGTTTGTTGCGCTGGTGGGTCCGAGCGGGGCCGGCAAAACCAGCGTGTTCCGCCTCGCGCTGCGCCTGTTCGATCCGCAAAAGGGGAAAGTGTCGCTGGATGGTGTGGCGTCGGTGTCGGCTGACCCGAGCGACTGGCGCCACCAGTTTGCCTATGCGCCGCAGGAATCGGCGCTGTTTACCGGCACAGCGGGCGAGAACATTGCCTTTGGCACGGATAATCCGGATGCGGCGCTGCTGGAGCATGCCGCGCGGATGGCCGAGGCGATGGACTTCCTCAATGCCAAGGAAGGCCTCGCGACAGACCTTGGCCAGAAGGGGCGGAGCCTCTCAGGCGGCCAGCGCCAACGTGTTGCCCTGGCGCGGGCCTTGGTGCGGGATGCGCCTGTCCTGTTGCTGGACGAGGCGACAAGCGCGCTCGATTCCGAGAGCGAGGCCGCCGTGCGCCGCGCGATTGCCAATGCCGCCGAGGGCCGCACGACGCTTGTCATCGCGCACCGCCTGTCGACGGTGCGCCGGGCCGACAGGATCGTGGTGATGGAGCAGGGCCGGATCGTTGAAGAGGGCACGCATGACGAACTGGTTGCCAAGGGCGGGCTTTATGCGCGCCTCGCGGAACTGCAGTTCGCGAGCGAGCAGGCTTAGGACTTGCGCAGCTTCTTGACCTTGCCATCAATCGTGAAGGCAAAGGCGAGCGACAGGATAAGCGGGACCCAGATCGGTAGTTCGCCGAGACCGGGGGTTTGCAGTGCTGCCGCGAGATGATCGTCAACGCACCACCATAATAGCCATAACCACATACAGATACTCCTTCTTCCGTACGCCCTTAGGGTATGGGATCTATTCCGGGAATTATAGGGGTGGAAGCTTTTGTGCGCCGCCCCTGCCTTCGCAGGGGACACGGAAATCGGGGTTCGTGAGGTTACCAGTTCAGGCGTTCGTAGAGATCGACCCCGTCCGGATTATCTTCTGCGATTTGTCTCAGCTTCCAGTCGCGCTTCCATTTCTTCATCTGCCATTCGCGCTGTTTGGCAGCGTCGCGGCTTTCGAAGTCTGCATACCAGACCAGCTTTTTGCAGCCGTGGTCCCGGCTCCAACCGGGCAGCAGCCCGTGGCGATGTTCATGCGCGCGCCGCGATATGTCGTCCGTATGGCCGATATAGAGCGCGCCCGTGGTGGGGTTCATCACCATGTAGACATAGAACGCCACCCAGCCCTCCAAATCACACGCACAATATTCACCGTGTCCCCTGCGAAGGCAGGGGCGGCTTCCCTTTAGTTTATTCAGCCGCCTGTAAAACCGGTTTCTCGGACTTGGCAGTCGCGCGCTCCGTTTCAAACGCCAGTACGCCATCGTCAACGCGGCCATAGCGCAGGTTCATCATGTCGGCTGTGTAGCTCTGGTGGAGCTTCCAGGGGGCTTCCTTGTGCTGGCGGGGGAACTTGTCCATCACGCGCTGGAAATAGCCGGACGAGAAATCGACGAACGGGTCGGTCTCATCGGGGAAGGCATCCAGTTTTGCCGTGACCGAGGCATAGTTGTTGCGGTCCATATAGTTGATCAGGCGGCAGACATATTCCGATGTCAGGTCAGCCTTCAGCGTCCACGACGCATTGGTATAGCCAAACGTGATCGCCAAGTTTGGCACGTTGGAGACCATGACGCCCTTGTAGTTGAGCAGGGAACCCGGCGCGGCTTTCACGCCATCGACGCTGACATCAATGCCGTTCATGTATTGAAGATTGAGGCCCGTGGCGGTCACGATAATGTCTGCCTCCAGCGTTTCGCCGGATTTGAGCTCAATGCCATTCTCGGTGAAGCGGGCGATGTGGTCGGTGGCGACGGAAGCCTTGCCGGCCTTCAGGGCTGTGAAGAGATCAGAATCCGGCACGAGGCAGAGGCGCTGTTCCCATGGATTATAGGACGGCGTGAAATGTTTCTCGACGTCATAGTCCGGCCCCAGCTCTTCGCGGACCATGCCGAGCAGGCGTTCGCGGGCCTTTTCCGGATGCGCGCGGGTCTGGCGGAAGAAGAATTGCTGGAAGAGGACGTTGCGCCAGCGGATGAGGCCATAGGCCCAGCTATCGGGCAGGAACTTGCGCAGCTTGTTGGCGAACGTGTCGACGGCAGGACGCGACACGACATAGGTAGGCGAGCGCTGCAGCATGGTGACATGAGCGGCTTTGTCAGTCATCGCGGGAAGCAGCGTCATCGCCGTTGCGCCGGAGCCGATGATGACGACCTTCTTGCCGGAATAGTCCAGGTCTTCCGGCCAGTGCTGGGGATGGACGATCTGGCCCTTGAAGCTGGCTTCACCCGGGAATTCCGGCTTGTAGCCCTGATCGTAATTGTAATAGCCGCCGCAGAGGAAGAGGAAGCCACAGGTGATCTGTTCGCGCGCGCCTGACGCGGTTTCCAGGGTCACATGCCAGGATTGATCGGCGCCGGACCAGTCGGCTGCGACGACCTTGGTGTCGAACTGGATCTGGTCAGTGATGCCGTATTCGTCGGCTGTCTGGCGGACATATTTGCGGATCGACGGGCCGTCGGCAATGGCCTTGGATTCCGTCCACGGTTTGAAATTGTAGCCCAGCGTGTGCATGTCGCTGTCCGAGCGGATGCCGGGATAGCGGAACAGGTCCCATGTGCCGCCAATCGCGCTGCGCTGTTCGACAATCCGGTAGGATTTATCCGGGCAGCGCTTGGTCAGGTGTACGGCGGCGCCAATGCCTGAAAGGCCGGCGCCGATGATGAGAATGTCTGTATCTGTCTGGGTCATGCCCGGAATGATACAATGACAGTGTCGATGCCACAAGAATAGATGACGCGAGTGTCACCTATATTCGCGTGCTATTTGATGGCGGCGGCCTTGCCGAAGGCGTCGGCGTGCCGGATCTGCTTGCGCACAGCGGGGAGGATGTCCTCGTTGCCCGCGACGATCGAGCCGGTTTTGAGCACGTCGCCGCCGTCGATTTCTTCGATATAGCCGCCCGCTTCGCGCACGAGAACGATGCCCGCTGCGATATCCCACGGCTTCAGGTCGCGCTCCCAGAAGCCGTCAAAGCGGCCAGCGGCAACCCATGCGAGGTCCAGCGCGGCGGAGCCATAGCGGCGAATACCGGCGCAAACGGGCGTCATGGCAGCAATCTCGCGGGCAAAGCCGATATGGGCGGCTTCGGACTTGCCGATCCACGGCGTGCCGGTGGCGACGACGCTTTCGCTGAGCTTGCGGCGAGCGGCCACGCGCAGCTTGCGCTGTTCGAGCCAGGCGCCGCGGCCGGTTTCGGCCCAGAATATCTCGTTCTTGGCAACGTCGAACACGACGCCGCACAGCAGCTGGCCTTCACGCTCAAGCGCGATGGAGACCGAATAGTGCGGCTGGCCGTGCAGAAAGTTCAGCGTGCCGTCGAGCGGGTCGACAATGAAGCGGTTGGACTTGTCCGTGCCTTCGATGATGCCGCGCTCTTCCATGACGAAGCCATAGCCGGGGCGGGCCTTGGAGAGCTGGGCGTAGATGATCTCTTCGGCGCGGTGGTCTGCATTGGAGACGAAGTCGCCCGGGCCCTTCTTGGAAACCTGAAGGTTCTCGACCTCGCCGAAATCACGCGCAAGCGCCCGGCCAGCGGCGCGAGCAGCAGTGATCATGACGGAACCGACGGCGGAGGGTTTTGACATAGGAGGTCCTGACTAGTCTGCGCGGCGCAGATAGGTGCTGTCGGCGGTCTGCACGACGATCCGCTCCCCGACGCCCACGAAAGGCGGGACGAGGACGCGGATGCCGCCTTCGCACATGGCAGGCTTGAAGCTGTTGGCGGCCGTCTGGCCTTTGACGACCGGTTCGGTCTCGAGGATTTCGATGATGACCTGCTCTGGCAGGGCAACGCCGATCGGGCGCTCGCCGTAGAATTCGATCGTGACCATCATGCCGTCCTGCAGGAACGCGCCTTGGTCGCCGATGAAGTCCCGCTCGATCATGATCTGTTCGTAGGTCTCGGTATCCATGAACGTGAACGCATTGTCGTCAGCGAACAGGTACTGGAAGTCCTTCTGTTCGAGGCGCACGCGCTCGACCGTCTCACTGGAGCGGAAGCGCGTGTTGGACTTGGAGCCGTTGAACAGGTTGCGAAGTTCAACCTGGTTGAAGGCGCCGCCCTTGCCGGGCTTGACGGCCATGGTCTTGATCGCGCGCCATACGGTGCCTTCATACTCGATCACGTTGCCTGGCTTGATTTCATTACCATTGATCTTGGCCATTGAAGTCGTCCTAATTGGGGTTTGGCGCGGCGTAAGCCTTTGCCGCGCGAGGGTCAAGCGGCGGGGTGTTAACGCGAATGCAGGCTATCCAGCAAGGCGTTGAAGGCAAATACAGCAGCGGCGGCGCCCTCCGGATGGTTCCAGACGCCGGATGAGACAGCGAGGAAGTCGGCGCCGGCGGTGACAAGCGGGGCGGCATTATCGACCGTGATGCCACCAATCGCGACGCAGGGCAGTTCCATTGTCTCCTGCCAGAACTCGAGGAGCTCCAGCTCTGCGGGCACCGTGCCAGCCTTGGTCTCGGTCGGATAGAAGGCGCCAAAGGCGACATAATCTGCGCCCTGTTCACCGGCGGCCATAGCTGCGTGGCGGCTGTTCTTCGCGGTTGCGCCAAGGATCATGTCGCTGCCGACGATCTCGCGGGCCTTTTTGATGGGCATGTCTTCCGGACCGACATGGACGCCGTCGGCGCCAAGTTCCACGGCCAGTTCGGGGCTGTCATTGATGATGATGGCGGTGCCATAGGCTTGCGCCATGGCCATGACGGTCTCGGTGACCTCGCGCGTTGCAGCAATGTCGATCTTCCCGTCATCGCCTTTCAGGCGAATCTGGAGGCTGGCGACATCGCCTGCTTCGAGCGCGCCTTCGAGAATGGCGGCGAACTCCGCCACATCGCTGATGCGGGGCGGGGTGATGAGATAGAGACGGGTGCGCTCGCGCGGAGGGATCTTTTCAGCCATGGGCGGGCTCTCTAGCCCAAGCAGGGCAGGGAAGGAAGGCGGCTTTACCGGTTACTTCGGGCCGATGCGCTTTGTACTCGCCGGATTGCGGGCGAGTGCACCGCCCTTGCGCATCGGGCGGGGCTCGAGGTCGCCCTTGCAGTTCGGGCAGACGCCGTCGAGGGGGCCGTCGGTGCACTCATCGCAGAAGGTACACTCGAACGAGCAGATGAAGGCGCCGACTTCATCTGGCGGCAAGTCTGCATCGCAGCGTTCACAATTGGGGCGCATCTCGAGCATGGCGGGCCTATTTCTTCTTTTTCATCGGCTTGCCGGACTGGGCGGCGTCGATCAGCTTTTTCTCGTAGGCTTCTGGCGTCCAGTCGCGGCCGAGGAAATCATGAACCAGTTCGGCGGCAGGTTTTGACGAGCCGGGCGCCAGGACATTGTCGCGATAGCGGGCGGCGGTGTCCGGGTCGCGCAGGCCGTTCTTTTCGAACTCGGTGAACATGTCCGTCGAGATCGCGAGCGACCATTGATAGGTGTAGTATATCGCCGAATAGCCATCGAGATGGCCGAAGCTGGCATAGCGGTGGACATCCGGAAGAGCCTCGAAGGGGCTGAGCGCGGACTGTCGCTCATTCCAGATTTCGTCGAAATCGACTTCATCCGGCGGCCGGTTGTAATAGTTGAGCGATACGCCCGCATAGATGAGCTGGCGCAGCGTGCCGAGGCCTGTGCCGAAGTCGCGGGCGGCGTTCATTTTTGCGACCAGTTCACGCGGGATAGTTTCACCGTCTGCATTCACGGCGAACTTGGCGAGCGTGTCATAATCCCAGACCCAGTTCTCCAGCATCTGCGACGGCGCCTCGATGAAATCCCATTCGAGATTGCCCATGGTGAGGTTGGCAAAGTCTGGTTGTCCGGAGAACATGCCGTGGATGAGGTGACCGAACTCGTGGAGGAAGGTCTCGACCTGACGGTGTTCCATCAGGCCGGTCGTGTGATCGCCTGCCGGAAAGTTGCACATCAGTGCGCCGACCGGCACGCCGTCCGAGGTCGGGCCGAAGCGGATCGGGAAGGCGGCGGCGTGCTTGTACTTGCCGTCGCGGGGATGCATGTCGAGGAAGAAGCGACCGATCAGCTCGCCGTTCCGGTACATCTCGTGGGCGGTGACACTTTCGTCCCAGACGGGGGCATTGGCCCAGTTGCGTATCTCGACGCCGAACAGGTCCTGCACCAGCGAGAAGATCCCGCTGCGGACATTGTCATAGGCGAAATACTGGCGGACTTCCTGGCTGTCGAGCGCATAGTCCGATTGGCGGATCTGCTCGGCGAGGTAACTGCTGCTCCATTCCGGCACGGTGTCGGCGTCAGGCTTCGTTTCAACGAGCTTGGCGAGAAGGCGCTGGTATTCGATGCCGGCGGCATCCGTTGCGGCGGTTTCGAAACGCGACAGGAAGGCTTCGGCGACTTCCGGCGAGCCGGTCATCTTGTCTTCGGTGACATAGGCGGCCCAGTTCGGATAGCCGAGCAGGGTGGCGAGCTCGTAGCGCTTCTCGAGGAGTTTGCGAAGCGGTCCTATGTTTTCAGGATAGGCGCGGTCGCTGTCGACCTGGCGCAGTTGCTTGCGCAGCGCTTCATTCGGCGAATAGCTGTAGATGGGGCCGGTATCGGGATAGTCGGTGGTGATCGTGATCTGACCGTTTTCGTCGGGCTGGTGCGCGTCGATATAGTCCTGCGGCATGCCCATCAGGGCATCGACGGATTCCAGAACGACCTTGCCCTGGATCTCGCGGAGGTTCTTGCTGAATTCAGTGCTGATCTCAGCCAGTTCGGCATTGATGGCGCGGACTTTGTCACGCGTCTGCTCATCCTTGTCGATGCCTGAGCGGCGATAGTCGCGCAGTGTCCGCGCGAGCAGGAATTGTTCACGCTCATTCAGCGCTTCGGTATCAATGGAAGACAGGCGTTCGTAGACGGGCCGCGACAGGGAGAGGCGTGTCATGACGTCAGATGTGCGTTGCTGGCAGGTGTCGCCCGCTTCCCGTATGGCCGGGTCGGGATTGGCTTCAGCCATGACCGATGCTTCGCCATAGCCGACCGACATGGCGAGGTTTGTCAGCGTGTCGAGGAAATAGATATCTGAGGCGCCCGCGACGCTGTCACGGCCCTCAAGGTCTGCAATCATCTTGTTGGCAAGGTCGAGGGCATTGTTGCAGCGAACGGTGAAAACATCGGCGCTGGCAGGGGCCAGAACGAGATCGCCCATCATCGTCTTGGCGTCGGCGGCGAGCAGGTTTTCAGCTGGGGCGGCAGGCGCTGGTGCTTCGGCCTTCTGGGCGGGTGAGCAGGCGGCGGCGCCCATCAGGAGGGCTGCGGCGGAAGCGGCGATCTTCAGGTGTTTCATCTGGCGGTGTCCCTCGTCATGCGGCGAAGATTGTCCCGTGGGGCGTCGCCTCGCTAAGGTGGCAACTTGTCTTGCTATGGCACCCGTGTCCAGTCTGGTCCGGGCAACAAAAAAGGCGGCCCGAAGGCCGCCTTTGAATGAAGCGCAGATGAGTGGTTCAGCCGGCTTTTGACGCCTGAAAAATACCGTCAATCGTGGCGGCGAGCGTGCGATCAAAGTCTGCATCGCTTTGCTTGGCCGAGAGACCTTCGGTGAGGGCGCGGGAGAAGCTGGCAATCATGCCGGTATTTGACGAGAGCTTGTCGTTTGCCTCTTCGCGGCTGTAGCCGCCTGAGAGCGCAACGACGCGCATCACGCGTGGGTGCTTGCAGAGCGATTTGTACTGGTTGGCTTTCTCGGGAAGCGAAAGCTTGAGCATGACTTGCTTGTCGGCGGCAAGGGCGTCGAGTTGCTTGGTGATCTCGGCAAGCAGGATGTCTTCAGCTTCGGCTTTGTCGGCGATCGTGATCGTGACTTCAGGCTCGATGATCGGCATCAGGCCGTGGCCGAGGATCTGGCGGCCAACATCAAACTGCTGCGCGACGACGGCGGCGATACCGACCGGGTTTGCGGCGTTGATGACCGAGCGCATCTTGGTGCCGAAAATGCCCTTTGTGACGGCATGCCCGAGCAGGTGGTCCAGCTCGGGCATCGGCTTCATGAGCTGGACGCCGTCGGCTTCGTCGGCGAGGCCCTTGTCGACTTTCAGGAAGGGAACAACGCTGCGCTCGTTCCAGAGATATTCAGCTGTTGGCACGCCGTCGATTTCGCCATCCATCGTGCGTTCGAACAGGATCGCGCCCATGACCTTCTCACCGGTGAAGGCGGGGGACTTGATGATACGGGCGCGCATCTCGTGGATCTTGCCGAACATTTCTTCGTCATTGGCGTATTCGCTCTCCTCGACGCCATAGAGGCGCAGAGCCTTTGGCGTGGAGCCGCCGGACTGATCGAGCGCGGCGATAAAGCCGTCCTTGTGGGCGGCCTGTTCGGCCATCTGTGTCTTATCCATGTTCAATACCGCGTCAAAACTCATTGTCTGGGGACCTGCTTGGTTGTTTGCAGGCAGTTGCTTTCAAGTACCGTGCCCAAATGTGGCGTCAACAGGACCGGCTGCGCATCTGTCTGAACCGGGGAAATCGCTGCATTTGCGGGGATTTCGGCGCTTTTGGCACAAGGCGGGGCAGGCAACGCGCTGCAAATCGGAATGGACACCGACCAATTCCGGCACAGTCCGATTTCGGGGAAATCGAACGGCGCTGAAATGTGATCGCTATCATTTGGAGGGCCCTGCGCGATTTGCCGCAGGGTGTGCCAATCAGGCTCAGCCTTTCAGGGCATCCACACCGGGAAGGGGCTTGCCTTCCATCCATTCCAGGAAGGCGCCACCAGCGGTCGACACGAACGTGAAATCGTCCGCGACGCCTGCATGGTTGAGCGCTGCGACCGTGTCGCCGCCGCCGGCAACGGCGACCAGCTTGCCGGCCTTGGCAAGCTTTGCGGCGGATTGGGCGGCTGCGACCGTGGCCGTGTCGAACGGGGTCATCTCGAAAGCGCCGAGTGGCCCGTTCCAGACGAGCGTCCTGGCCGTATCCATCGCGGCGCCGAGGGCTGCGACGGTTTGCGGGCCGGCGTCGAGGATCATTTCATCGTCGGCAACGTCATCCAGGCCGCAGGTGCGGTTTGCGGCATTGGCGGCGAATTCCCTGGCGACGACGAGATCGACGGGCAGGAGGATTTGGCAGCCATTGGCCTTGGCGATGGTCTCGATCTCGCGGGCCGTGTCGGCGAGATCATGCTCGCATAGCGACTTGCCGACCGACAGGCCGCGCGCCGCGAGGAACGTGTTGGCCATGCCGCCACCGATGGCGAGCATGTCGACTTGCGTCACGAGGTTTTTGAGGAGGTCGATCTTGGAAGAGACTTTGGCGCCGCCAACAACGGCCAGCACGGGTTTCTCCGGATTGCCGAGCGCCTTGTCGAGGGCGTCGAGTTCGCGTTCCATGGCAGTACCCGCATAGGCGGGCATGATCTCGGCCAGAACGGCGGTCGAGACATGGCGGCGGTGGGCGGCGGAGAAGGCGTCGTTGACGTAGATGTCACCGAGCGCGGCGATTTCCTTTGCCAGGTCCATGTCACCCTTTTCCTCGCCGGGGAGGAAGCGGGTGTTTTCGAGCAGAATCACGCCGGCCGGTGGCAGGTCGGCAATCGCCGCCTTCACATGGTCGCCCCGACAGTCAGCCACGAAGCTGACATTCGAGCCGAGCACCTTGGAAAAGGCGCCGGCGATGGGCGCAAGGCTCATCTCGGCCACGCGCTGGCCCTTCGGGCGACCAAAGTGTGCAAGCAGCACAACCTTGGCGCCGTGGGTGCGCAGCGTCTGGACCGTTTCCACGGCAGAACGCAGGCGGGTGTCATCGGTGACAAGGCCCTTATCCATCGGCACATTGAAATCAACGCGCACGAGGGCGGTCTTGCCAGTGAGGTCGCCGGCGTCGGCGATGCGTTTGAAGGTCATCGCCTGCAGGCTCCTAAAGGAATTTCGCCATCACGAGCGCGGTGTCGCTCATGCGGGTCGCGAAACCCCACTCATTGTCATACCAGGTGAGGATCGAGACGAAATTGCCGTCCATGACCTTGGTCTGGTCGAGGTGGAAGATCGACGAGCGGTTGTCGTGGATGAAGTCGCACGAGACGTTTGGCTGGTCGGTGAAGCCGAGAACGCCTTTCATCGGGCCGTCATTGGCGGCGGCGATGATCGCATTGTTGATCTCTTCCGGCGTTGTCTTGCGTTTGGCGACGAATTTCAGGTCGACAACGGAGACGTTCGGGGTCGGCACGCGAACCGAAATACCGTCCAGCTTGCCCTTCAGTTCCGGCAGCACGAGGCCGACGGCCTTGGCGGCGCCGGTGGAGGTCGGGATCATCGAGAGGGCTGCAGCGCGGCCCCGGTAGAGATCCTTGTGCATCTGGTCGAGCGACGGCTGGTCGTTCGTGTAGGAGTGGATCGTGGTCATCATGCCTTTTTCGATGCCGACCAGGTCGTTGAGAACCTTGGCGACAGGGGAGAGGCAGTTCGTGGTGCACGACGCGTTGGAGACGACCATGTCGTCCTTGGTCAGGGTGTCGTGGTTCACGCCGAAGACGATGGTCTTGTCGGCATTGGTCGCTGGTGCGGACACGAGAACGCGCTTGGCGCCTGCAGCAAGGTGGGCAGAGGCCTTTTCCTTGTCGGCGAAGATGCCGGTGCATTCCATCGCGATGTCGATGTCGAGTTCGCGGTGGGGAAGGTCTTTCGGATCGCGGATGGCGGTCACGAGGATCGGCTTGCCATTGATGACGATCTTGTCGCCGTCGACCTGAACGTCTGCCGGGAAGCGGCCGTGGACGGAGTCGAAGCGCAGAAGGTGAGCGTTCGTAGCAACGGGGCCGAGGTCGTTGATGGCGACGACTTCAATGTCCTTGCGGTCATGCTCGATGATGGAGCGGAGGACGAGACGTCCGATGCGACCGAAGCCATTGATTGCAACACGTATTGCCATTTTAATTTTTCTCCTCAGGCGGGATATAAGCTGCGACTTTGCAGGCCCTTTACGATGCTGAGGCCCGCCCGTCCACCCGGATGACCTGCGGTATCGAGCCGCAAAACCAGGTATTCCGGGGCGTCTTTCAGCCAGAGCCGGTATTGGGAGGCGCGGCTTGCAAGTTCCGTGCAAAATTTGCATGGACTTGCACGGGGGCGCCTGTATTGCCTGAAGGCCTGCTTTGAGAGGTTCGAGGGTGACGGGAGACGTTCCAGACGCGAATATTCCGACTCTGGTGCCGGCAAGCCCTGCCGGCCGAACGCTGGGCGACTGGGTGCTGTTCTGGTTGCTCAGCCTGATCTGGGCCAGTGCTTACCTTTTCACGCGCATCGCGGTCGACAAGGGCCATGCTGACGCGGGCCTGCCACCGGAATGGGTGATTTCGGCGCGCCTGACCATCGGGGCCGTGGCCTTGTGGTGTGTGATGTTGGCGACGCGCCAGCGCCCGCCGCCTTTCTCTGACCGTCGCCGCTGGGGCGCCATTATCGGGATGGGGCTGGTTGGCTCGGTCGTGCCCTTCTTCCTCATCACGACAGCGCAGGAAGTGGTCAATTCAAGCCTTGCCGCGCTCTATACATCGGCCGTTCCGATTTTCGTGGCGATTGGCGCGCATTTCATGTTTCGCGACGAACGGATGACCGCGGGCTCGCTTCTGGGCGTCCTGATCGGCTTTGCCGGTGTGGCCTGCCTGTTCGGACCTGAGGCGATGAAGGGGCTCGGTTCGGCCACGGCGCTGGCGCAACTGATGCTGATGGGCGCAACAATGGCCTACGCGATGTCGAGCCTGATTGCACGAGGCGCGCCGGTCATGCGGGCGATACCGTTTGCAACGGCTTTCGTGACGGTCGCGGCGGTTGTCTCGTGGCCGCTGGTGTTCCTTGTGGATCCGGGTGAGGTGAATGCGGGCTGGTCGAACTGGCTCGCCGTGGCGGGGCTGGGGCTCGGGCCGACCGCGTTCGCACAGGCGCTTTACATGCTGTTGATCGCGCGCACGTCGGCGACCTTTCTGTCTCTGACAGGATATTCCATACCGGTCGTGGCGGCCATTCTGGGCTACTTGCTGTTCGGCGAGACGCAGAGCTGGAATGCCCTTGCGGGCTTCGCGCTCATCCTCGGCGGCGTCTGGCTTGCCCGCAATGGCGGTGGCGGGCGGCGCGCGACCTAGAGGCCGAGGCTTTCGAGGATCGTCTCTGTATCTGCGCCAAGACAGGGCGGATCAATCCGGGTGCTGGCGGGGCTGTCAGAGAATTTGACCGGATGCTTCATTGAGCGATAGGCGCCTGCGACGGCGTGGATGCGCTCCTCGAAGAAGCCGACCTGTTGCAGGTGCGGGTCTGTCAGCACCGCTTCCATCGTGTTGTAGCGCATGGCCGGGATGTTCGCGGCGTCCAGCAGGACGAGCCATTCATCGGTTGTCTTGGTGGCGGCCACTTCCTCGATGAGGGCATAGAGTTCGGTCACATGCTCGGTGCGGGCGGCATAGGTCGAGAAGCGCGGGTCCTGGAAAACATCCGGGCGGCCACCGATGGTGAAGAACTGTTCCCATTGCTGATCGGAATAGGGGACGAGGCCGATATAGCCGTCCCTGGTGGGGTAGGGCTTGCGGTTGGCATTGATCGAGCGGGTGTAGGCGAGGCGGCCATTGCCCGGAATGAAGGTCTCTCCGTAGAGGTTTTCCACCATGTTGAAGAAGGTAAAGCTCTCCAGCATTGGCACCTGAACGAACTGGCCCCTTCCCGTACGTTCCCGGTGAAACAGCGCGGCAAGCGTTGCATAGGTCGCGAACAATCCGACCGTCTTGTCGGCGACGAGGGAGGGGGCGTATTCAGGCGCGCCGCCGGAGCGCATGGCATTGAGTGCGGCAAAGCCGGAAGCACCCTGGATCAGGTCGTCATAGGCCTGGCGTTGTTCATATTCGCCGCCGACACCGAAGCCCGCGCAGTGGACGTAGATGATGTCCGGATTGATCGCCTTGACGGCCTCATAGCCGAAGCCGAGACGGTCCATTCCGGCGAGGCGGACATTGTGGAAGAAGACGTCCGCATCCTTGAGAAGCGCCGTGAGGGCGGCCTTTCCGGCGTCTGTCTGGGCGTCGAGGACGATGGAGCGTTTGTTGCGGTTCAAGGCGGTATAGATGGGGCCGAGGTCGCCTGTGGGGGAGGCACCGGCATAGCGCATCATGTCGCCCGCCTTGCCCTTCTGGCCCGCCTCGACCTTGACCACGTCGGCGCCGAGATCACCGAAGATCAGCGTCGCGAACGGGCCAAGGACGACCGAACTCATGTCGACAATCTTGATGCCGGAGAGGGGGCCTTTGGGGACTTCATGGGTCATTGCGGGGAACTCTTGGGGTATTCCCGGACCGTTCCGGGGTTATTCCGGGTGACCGTAAGGGGGCGCGCCGGGGGCAACAAGGCCGAACGCAGGGTCAGGGCGCGAGGGCGAGGCGGGCGGCTTCAAGATGCGCGAGCTTTGCTTCGAAGGCGGACCAGTCATCCTCGGTGGCGATCGGCGCCCAGAGGGATTCGACATCCTCTATCAGCAGGGTGACGGGCTTGTCGGCCTGGAAATAGGGGAGGGTGAGGCGGTCTGCATGGGTGGCCTCCCGCGCGGCGATAAAGTCGCGGACAGGGGCGAAGCTTTCCGTCTGATAAAGGGCCGCCTGAGGCGAGGCTTTCATGCGGGCGTCGCTGGCCTCGCCGGCATAGAGATCGAAGAAGGTCTGCGGCCAGGCGGCGCCGCTGGTCGTCATCCAGCCATAGAAGGTCTGGAGGAAGGTGAGGTCTGTGCGCAGGTCGCCAGAGCCGTGAAGGCCGAGAAGGCGGTGCGTGTGGGCGGCGAAGGATTGCTGGTAGGCCGCTTCATAGGGCGCAAGGCCCCTGGCGAGGTCTTCGGCCTCGGCAAGTGGCAGGAGGGCGGAGGCGAGCTGTTGCAGCGCCCATGCGCCTTGCGTTGGCTGGCGCCCGAAACTGTAAAGGCCGTTCTGGTCGAAATAGGCGGCGGTGAAGTTGGGGTCTGACACGGGCAGGAAGCGCCACGGGCCGAAATCAAATGTCTCGCCGGTGACGTTGAAATTGTCGGTGTTCATGACGCCGTGCACGAACCCGGCGGCCATCCACTGGCCGATCATGGCGGCGGTGGCGCGCGTGATGGCGGTGAGGAGGTTCACGGCCTTTGTGGCCATCTCCGGTGCGTCGGCGTCAGGGTGGAACTCGGCAATGCAATAGTCGACGAGGCGGGCGAGGCCTTCGCTGTCGTCGAGATAGGCGCAGCGCTGGAATGTGCCGAAGCGGATATGGCTTTCCGAGAGGCGCACGAGAACGCTGCCGCGTGTGGGGGAGGGCTCGTCATTGCGCGCAAGTTGTTCGCCGGTTTCGACCAGGCTGAAGGCCTTGGATGTGTGGACGCCGAGCGTTTCCAGATAGGTTGCGGCGAGGATCTCGCGCACGCCGCCCTTGAGCGTCAGGCGGCCGTCACCCTGTCGCGACCAGGGCGTCTGACCGGAGCCCTTGGTGCCGAGATCGAAGAGGTCCCCGGGGGCATTCCGCACCTGTGCGTAGAGGAATCCGCGCCCATCTCCCAACTGGGGGTTGTAGGTTCCGAACTGGTGACCGTGATAGCGCATCGCCAATGGGCGCTGCAGATTGCCGGGCAGGGGCTCGAATCGGGCGAAGTGGTTTACCCATGCGGCATCATCGAGATCGCCCAGACCGACGGTTTCCGACCAGCGACGGTTGCGAAAGCGCAACACATGGGCCGGAAAATCTGCCGGTTCTACCGCATCTGCGAAACGATCTGCCAGCGCAAGAAAGGGGGCGGGGAGGGGCTGGTCGCGCAACATCCATTCATTTTTGACCTGAATTCAGGCTGTTACGCAATAGATTTGCTGTAACGCATGGCTGAAATGCAATATTGCAGTGCAGCACAGGTCGTCTCTATCGCAGCGGAAAGATGAAGCTAAGGTTACAGGTCGGTGAGGGCGACATCCGGGGCACATAATCCGGAGCGCGTCACAGGGTATAAACGGAGGAAACCAAATGAGATTAACCACACGATTGGTGCTGGGGGCGTCTGCCCTTGCGCTCGCCTCGGCCTTACCGGCCTTTGCGCAGGAAGAAACAGATGACAGTACACGGAAACTGACGACGGTCACGGTGACCGGTTCGTTCATCCAGGGCACGCCGGAAGACGCTGCCCTGCCAGTGGACGTTCTGACAGCCGGTGACCTGAAACTGGAAGGCCAGCCTTCCATCACGGAACTGATCCGCAACCTCGGCCCGTCTTCGGGCGTGGACGGACAAACCAACCAGTTCTCGTCGAACGGCCTTGAAGGCACATCGAACATCAACCTGCGCGGTCTTGGCCCGGCCCGGACGCTCGTGCTCATCAACGGCCACCGCCAGACTTACCACCCCTATTCGATCGGTGAGCAGGCACAGCTGTTCGTCGACACGAACAACATTCCAGCGGCCGCCATTGGCCGTATCGAAGTGCTGAAGGATGGTGCCGCGGCGCTCTACGGTTCTGACGCCATCGCCGGCGTTGTGAACTTCATCACAAACCGCGATCTTGACGGCTTTGAAGTCGGCGGATCGTTCTCGACGTTTGACGGGTCCGATGGCGACTATGACCTTTCGGCTGCCTATGGCCTCCAGGGCCAGAATTTCAGCTGGGTCACATCGGTTGGCTATAACAAGCGCAGCGAAGTTCTGCTGAGCGAGAAAGACTGGGCCGTCCTGCCTTATGCGGACAACCCGGTTGGGGGTTGGTCCGGGCTTTCGAACCCCGGTTATTATGTTCCTCTGGGCGTCGTTGGCGTAAATCCTACAACAGGCGGCCCACAGATTGGGCCGATCAATCCGGCGACAGGACTGCCGCAATCGCCATCGATTCCAGTGCCTGATTCTGGCTGCGAGGCGGCTGGTGGATTCGTGGTTTCTGGAACCTGCCGGTTCCAATTCACGAATTATGACAACCTCGTCGAGGAAGAAGAACGCTACCAGATATTCTCCGAGTATAACCGTAACCTGTCGAACGGCGCCGAGCTGCACCTAGAACTGCTTTATGCCCATACGGACGTGCCGACATGGAAGACCTCGCCTTCCTATCCACCACAGTCACTGACGAACCAGTTCGTTCCTGCGAGCGCTCCTGGTTATCAGCAATATCTTGCTGACAATCCTGGCGCATTTCCGGCGAATGCTGTTGGCGCGCTTTTTGTAGGCCGTACATTTGGCTGGGGTGGTTTCCCCGGTACAGGTGCCGCTCAGGAAGGCTATCGTACCAGTGATACATGGCGCGGATCAGGCTCCTATGTCGGCGATTTCGACAATGGCGTGCACTATGACGCTGCGCTCAGCTACTCTTCGACCGAAGCCGAGCGCCTGACCAATGACACCTATATTGTCGGCCTGACGTCGGCCCTTCGTGGCTTCGGTGTGTGTACCGACCCGAATACAGGCTTCGATCCGGCCACGGGTACTGTGCCTTATGCACCGGGTTATGCCGGCACATTGGTCGCCGGGGCAGGAAGCTGCGAATACTATAACCCGTTCTCGAACGGCATCGTTCAGAACGGCGTCACAGGCGCAGCGAACCCGAACTATACGCCGGGTCTCGAAAACACGGTCACGCTTGCAGACTGGATGACTGATGGCAGTGTGACCGTCGCGAAGACAGACCTGCTCGTTTTTGATGGCGTGTTCTCAGGGGAGAGCAATGTACAGGCCGCTGGCGGAGCCGTTGGCTGGGCTGCGGGTGTTCAGGTTCGGCGTGAAAGCTACAAGGTTGACCCATCGGATCTGACCGACCTTACGGTAACGCCGGGACCCGGTGGTACGGGCCCATACTCGTTCCTCGCGGGCACGGTACCGGCAGACGAAGAGCAGACCATTTTTGCTGTCTTCGGCGAACTTCAGGTGCCACTCTATGACACGCTGAACATGCAGTTTGCTGTTCGTTACGAGGATTATGGCGGTGAAATCGGCTCGACCTTCGATCCGAAAGTGGCAGCCAAATGGGATGTGACAGACAATTTCGCCCTGCGCGGTTCGGCCCAGACCTCCTTCAAGGGGCCAACGCTGAACCAGTTGGGCGGCGTCGGTACGACACTGCAATTCATCTCGCAGGCTTCAGCCTTCAAGGCAGTTGATACGTTTGGCAACGCGGCCCTCAAGCCGGAATCAGCGTTCAGCTTCAACTTTGGCGGCATCTATGAAGTGAACAACTTCTTCGCCTCGCTCGATTATTACAATTTCGATTTCTCCGATCCGGTTATCGTTGAAGAGCAATCGAACATTGTGAATGCGGCGGTTGCGGCACTGAAAGCCGGAGACTTGGATGCGGGTATTCTAAATCGAATTACTTTCAATGATCCCGCCAACATTATTACAGGCACGCCGCCAGCGTCTTCTCCGCAAGCTGGGTCTGACATATCACGTGTCCGGACGAACATCACCAATGGTCCGGACATCCAGACGTCCGGCCTTGACCTGCGCCTTCAGAATAGCTGGGAACTTGGCAATAGCGCAGAGTTCGCCGTGGGGGCGGATGCGACCTACATCATCGAGTACAAGGTCGATCCCTACTTCGTTGAGGGCCTGCCAATCGGCGGTGGTGATTATGTCGGCCAGTTCAACCGGTCGAACTTCACCCGCTCCATGCCGCAGTGGAAAGCGAACCTGTTTGCGAACTATGCACTCGGGGATCACAATTTCCGCGTCGTGATGCGTCACATCGACAGCTACAAGGATGAACGTGCCCCGGCTGCCCGTGGCGGTGTTGGTGAGAAAATCGACAGCCAGACAACGTTTGACCTGTTCTACAACCTGCAGAGCGAAATGCTCGGCGGTTTCGACTTCGGTCTCTCGGTGGTCAACGTGACGGATGAAGACCCGCCATTCGCGGCCTTCGATGTCAACTACGATCCCTACACGCACAACCCATTCGGTCGGACGTTCAAGATCAGCCTGACCAAGCGGTTCGGCGGTTCGGGCAACTAAGCCGGACCAACATCTCCAGAATAAAAAAGGGCGGCCCAAGGGCCGCCCTTTCCATTTGGACTTATGAGCGCCGAAGCGATCAGTAAGAGTAGGTCAGCTCAACACCGACAAGACGGCCCTTCTTGAGCGGCGAGAATGTGCCGCCAGCAGGGGAGTCCTGGTAAGGCAGGTTGACGCCGGTCGAAAATGGACCTGAGAATGGCAGTTGCGTGTCGTTGCCGACCTGAACTTCGTCGAGCAGGTTCTTGCCGTAGATCGAGGCCGAAAGGCCATCGACAGGCGTTTCCCATGTCAGGTTCACGTCGACCATGTCAGCCGGCTGGACCCAGCCATAGTTGCTGTCGGTGTAGGCGATCTTGTCGCGGTGCTGGAAGTTGGCCGTGACCACGATCGCGCCGTTCGAGCGAAGATCGAAGTCCTTGATGATGCCGAAGCCGTAAGTCATTTCAGGCACACGTGGCATGTCGAGGCCAAGGTCCTTGCTGTCGACAACGCCGTCGCCGGTGAGGTCGAAGAAGACCTTGTCATATTTCGCGTCCATCATGCCGACATTGAACGTGCCGAGCAGGGAGTCCGTGAAGGCAATGCGGCCATCAACTTCGATACCGAAGATGGAGCCGTCAGCCGTGTTGATGATGTTCTGGACGACCGCCCCTGTCGGATTGGACGTGTTAACTTCACGCTGCATGTTCTTGATATCGGTGATGAAGGTCGCGCCATTGACCTGGATGCGGCCGTCATCGCTCTGGGCCTTAAAGCCGAGTTCGTAGGAGTTGACTTCTTCTTCGTCAAAACCAAGGTCACCGGTCTGGGCCACATATTGCTGGAAGATCGGCAGGTCGGTGATGCGGAAGTTATAGCCGCCCGAACGGAAGCCCTTGGTGTACAGAGCATAGGACTGGACATTGTCGGACCAGAAGTATTGCAGGCCGAGTTTCGGCGTCCAGTTGGACCAGTCATTGGAGTCGCTGAAGCCGTTCGGCTCAGCCACTGCACCGCCGGTCAGGAGACCGATAAGCGCATTGTTGCCGTCTGCCGAGCAGGTGCCTTCAACGACGCTACAGGGGAAACGTGGGCGGATGTAGATAACGTCAGCCGACTTCTCTTCGTTCGAATAACGCACGCCAACCGTTGCCACCAGCTTGTCGGTGATCGAGTAATCGACGTTCGCGAATGCACCGAAGACCGTGTGCTCCATGCTGCCGCCGCCGTAGAAGCCCCATGGGATGGAGGCCGGAAGTGTGGCCGGACGTGTGTCCGGAAGGTTGCGGATCTCGGTATAGTCAAGCGTCTGCTCGAAATAGTAGAGACCTGTGGTGACGTCTGCTTTGCCGAACGTGCCGGCGTAGCGCAGTTCGTCCGAGAACTGTTCCTGCGCGATTTCGGCATCGGAGTGGAACTGCGTCTTGGCGCTCGCATCAATGTCGCCGCTCGAGACGCCGTCATATTTGCGATAGCCGAAGATGTTGGTGATCACGCCATTGCCGAAGTCGACATCAAGATCGGTCTTGAGCGAGCCGAGTGTGGATTCGCTTTCAGCGAGACCCGGATTGTTGATCGAGAAGTCGAACGAGTAGCGGTCAAAATAGGACCGGTTCTGGCCCGAAGGACCGTCGC
Organism: Hyphomonas oceanitis SCH89; assembly: GCF_000685295.1. GTDB lineage: Bacteria > Pseudomonadota > Alphaproteobacteria > Caulobacterales > Hyphomonadaceae > Hyphomonas > Hyphomonas oceanitis. The sequence goes on along the minus strand of NZ_ARYL01000017.1, from coordinate 74,900 downwards.
CGCGCGAGTCAGAATATTCCAGCTTGCCGAGGAAGGTCAGCGAGTCGGTCGGCATGAATTCCAGGGCGCCGCGATAGGTCGTGGCCTGAAGTTCACCATGGTTGTCGCCATTGAACTGGTTCTTGAAATAGCCAGCATCAGAGTTGTAGGCGATGCCGAACTTGCCGTTCAGCTTGCCTTCGATCAGCGGGCCCGAAATCGTGCCCTGGATCGTGGAGTTGGCGCCGCCGCGATCACCGTCGACCGGGCCATCAACATTGGCGCGGACTTTATAGTGGAATTCGTCGGTCGGGTTGCCGGTGTTGACGACAACTGCGCCGCCGGTCGTGTTGCGACCGAAAAGCAGGCCCTGCGGGCCGCGCAGCACTTCGATGCTGTCAATGTCGAACAGGTCGACGACGACACCGCTGTTGATGCCGAGATAGACGCCGTCAATGAAGACGCCGACGGCCGGGTCGATCGAAGGGATGGACGAGTTCACGCCAAGGCCGCGAATAGCGAAGTTGGCTGTACCGCGGGATGTGCCCACGTCGTCAAGCGAGACGTTCGGCGCCGAGTAGCTCAGGCTTTCGAGCGTGGTGACGTTCAGCGCATCCAGCGTGTCGCTGTTGAAGGCCGAAACGGCAACCGGCACGTCCTGGACGTTTTCAACATTCGCTTTTTGGTGGCTGTAACGGTGACGGTGCCAAGGACGCGGGAAACGGCGTTTTCGCGTGTTGATTCGGCGTCCTGATCCTGTGCAACGGCCGCACCGGCGGCAAATACAATTGCAGATGCTGACAGGGCCAGCATGTTTCTGAATTTCATTCTGTGTTTCCTCTAGATTATATTTACTGCAACCCGAGGACTCTGGGAGGTGGGCGCAAGCACTGCATATGACGCCGCGAGACCCTCACAAAAGGTGTATACACCGCTGCCATGCAATTTATTGGATGACCGTCTCAAATATGCAACGGTGAGTTTAGAAATTCTAATGAATGGGCGGGTTAAACTGCTCCCAAAGCCCTGCCAGCCACATGGCCCGCATCGCGTATGGCCAGACGGACCGTGTCCGACAGGGCCGTCATGTTCATGAAACCATGCACCATGCCCGCATGTTCGCGCACGGTTACAGGCACGCCGAAACTGGCCATTTTGTCAGCATAGGCAAGGCCTTCATCCTTCAGCGGATCCCAGCCACAGAGCACGAAATGCGCCGGCGGCAGGCCTTTGAAGGCGTCCGGGCCGGCAAAAAGGGGCGAAACACGCACGTCCATTCGCTGGCTCTCGTCCGTAATGTAGCTGTCCCTGAAATACTCGAACAGGTTGGCGGATATGAAGAAGCCACCCTCCTGAAAGCTCATTTTCTTGGTGCGGATGTCGACGAATTGAACGAGTGGGTAGAGCAGGAGCTGGAATGCGGGCTTCGGGCCGCCGGTACGGTTCATCTCCTGCGCCAGATAGGCAGATAGATTGCCGCCCGCGCTGTCGCCACTGACAGCGAGACGGTCCGGATCAAGCCCAAGCTGTTCGGCATGGGTGATGATCCAGTTCCACGCGGCGAGCGCATCCTCATGTGCAGCAGGAAATGTGTGTTCGGGGGCGAGCCGGTAGTCGATGGCGATCACCCGGCTGCGGGCGCCTTCAGCGAGGCGCTTGCAAACCATGTCATGGCTGTCGAGATCGCCCAGCATGAAGCCGCCGCCATGGAAGAAGACAATCCCGGGGCCCGGGGGCAGGCCAGCGCCGAGCGGGGTATAGAGGCGGGCCTTGAGCGTGCCGGCGGCGCCTTCGACCTTCACGTGGGAAATATCGGCCATTTCCGGAGCATCGCGCTCGATCGCGCGACTGGCGACGTGGAATTGCTGGCGCAGCTTGTCGGTCGAGCTCTTCCAGTCAAGGTGAGTCAGATCCGGCATCTGGAACCGGTCAAGGAATTGGCGGAAGGATTCGTCGAGCGTCATGGCGGCAAGATGGGTCTGAAACGGGGTCTTGTGAAGGCAGAATTGGCGGGGAGGAGAGCGTTTCCTGAAAATCGTGGAAGCGTGTTCCGGTGACGTGCCCAACCGCCGGTCTGGACAGCCTTAATAATGGGTCAGACCGGCGAGGTCTGCATTGCCTTCAGCCAGTTGCCGGACCAGATCCGCGAAGACGCGTCCCTTGGTATCCTGGGGGAGGGTCTTCAGCGCCGTCATGGCTGTCGCGCCGAGTTCACACATGTCGAGCTTGCGCCTGAGTTCATCCGGATTTCCGCTTGTCTGGGCAGCCATCAGAAGCGGCATGACCTGTGGGTCTGACAGCATGGACATGGCAACGCCCTCAAGGGCCGCCTTGTCAGCGTGCGTAACGGGCCCATGGCTGACCGGGTTGCGCGCCGCATCGTCGGCGGCCAGAAGGAGACCGGCCATCAGTTCGAAACCGTAATCCTGGAGCGGTGCCTCAAGACGCGCAAAATTCTGTTCAAGCGCAGCAGGGTTGCGCAGGGCGCTTTCATCCAGATCGGCATACTGGTTGCCGTCGCACCATATGTTGCCGGCCCGCGAGGCCGCTTTCAGGCGATCCCGCGTCATGACCAGGATGTCGTCGACATGGCGTGTGTCTGCGTGGGAGAGGTCGCTGGCCCGTTCCTTCAGAAGCGCGGCGCCATGCGACAGAACGATATTGGCTTCATTGATGCCTTTCGGTCCGCGGGACTTGCCCAGGCGCGACTTGAGGCTGGCCGAGGCAGACGGATCAATACGGGCAAGTGTCTCGAAATAGTATGTCGCAGGCTTTGAGGAGAAGCTGCCGGGTGCCAATGGCGTTTCAGTTTCGGCAATAGCGACAATGTCCTGTGGCGCATCGCCCTTGTCGGGAGAGTGGGGAAAGTTGAGCACGGCGAGGAATGCGCCGCCCACGACTGCGACGACGACGCCTGCGAACATGGCGTTGCTGCTGATCGCAGGGCTTTTGCCGCCGCGGGCATCGAACGTCATAGGGCGTCCCTCCACAAGTGAAGGGCACCTTAGCTTGAAATGCCTGACAGGGCTTTAAGACGCGGGCGGACTAAAGCTGGACGACACCGTCTGCCAGTGGCTCCGAATAGATGCGGGAGACCAGGTCGGCGCGTCGGTCGATCACCAGGCGCTGGTTCACATAGCCCTTGTCGGTGATTTCACCTGCGTCGATCGATGGCGGCTCGGTCAGCACGAGAAGCCGTTTGAGGCGGCGTGAGGAGCCTGGCTCGCCGGCATTGAAGGCCCTGGCCTTGTGCGCGATCTCATCCGTAAACGTCTTCATGGCGCGCGCCTTGTCGCCTCCCGCTATCTTCACATACTGTTCCATGACGGCCTGGGAGGGCCAGACCATCACGGCAGCATAGTCCTTGTCCTGACCGGCGATGACGGCGTCGAAGATGAGCGGGGAGCAGGCTGCGACGAAGTCCGGGCGCAATGTGCCAACGCTGACCCATGTGCCGGAAGAGAGCTTGAAGTCTTCGCCGACGCGACCGTCAAAGACGAGGCCTTTCTCGGGATGGTTCTCGTCCACGAAGGTGACGGCGTCGCCAAGGCAATAATAACCTTCCTCGTCGAACACTTCGGCATTCTTCGCGGGGCTGTTGAGGTAGCCTGGCATGACCGAGGGGCCCTTGACGCGTACTTCCAGCTTGGCGCCATTGGGCACAAGCTTGAGCGTCATGCCGGGAAGCGGCAGGCCGATCAGGCCGACACGTTCGGCTTCCCAGTGGACCACAGTGATGCCCTGCGTTTCGGTGGCACCGTACATGGTGATGATGGGGATGCGCCGACCGGTGGCCTTGATGGCGAGGGCCTGCAAGCGATCATAGAGATCGTCCGACAGCGTTGCGCCGCCATAGCCGATAGACCGCATGTTCTTGAAGAAGGCCGCGAGCAGCGTGTCGTCCGCCTCCATGGCATCGGCCAGCATCGCAAGCGCGATGGGCGCCGTGCCGAAGGAGGAGGGCGAGCAATCGCGAATGTTGTCAATCGTGCGCTGGAAGAGGGCAGGGGTCGGCTTGCCGTCGTCAATCCAGAAGGTGGCGCCATTCCAGATCGCGCCGTTGAAGTTCACATTGGAGCCGGAGATGTGGTTCCAGGGCAGCCAATCGAGCACGTTCGGGATCAGGTCCGGATCATATTCAGGGTCGCGCGCATCGTCGCGCAGGCCTTCCTGTCCGCCAATCATGGCGCACATGGCGCCTTGCGTGGTCGGCACGGGTTTCGGCATGCCGGTGGAGCCGGAGGTGAAGAGGTATTTCGCGATGGATCCGTCGTCGAGTTTGGCCATGGCGCTGGCGACGGCATCCGTTGGCTCGGTCGCGACGAGGTCGTCATAGGTGCGGACGCTATTCTCGCCCGCCGGTTCGGCGGAGAAGATGTGGCAAGCATCGGAATTGAGCGCGCTGATGGCTTTGCGGAAGGGCTCGTATTGTTCGGCGAAGATGACTGCAGGCTTTACGGCGGCGAAGCAGTGCTTCAGCTTCTCATAGTCGGTGGACATCAGCGAATAGGGGACCGAGATCGGTGCGGCAGGCGCGCCGATTTTTTGCGCCGCCAGGATGACCATGGCGGCGCGCGTCGAGTTGCCCGACAGGATCATGACCGGCGCGTCGGGGCCTGCGCCCATGTCGAGGAAGGCCTGGGCAAGGCTGTCAGTGATCGACTTGGCTTCGCCATAGGTGAGCGTCTGCCATTCGCCGGTGGCCGGGTCTTTTTCTCTCAGGAAGGGGCGATCGGGGTGTTCTGCGGCGCGCTCGTCGAGGCAATGCGGCACCGTTTTGGGGCGGTCGCCAGGGGCCTGGCGCGGCGTGACATAGATGGTGCCGCCCTCAGCGCGGGTCATCTCGATGTCCGGCGCCTTCATCGGCAACAGGCGAAATGGCGGTAAGGTCTGACCTTCGGCCATGGCTGCGTACTCCCTCGGATATGGTTGTCATGTTTTTTGCCAGTGTATTTGAAACGGGCGTATTGGCTAGCGGCCACTATGCGCTGGCGCGGGCAAACGGGCCGATGACGTGGGGTTAGTTTGCGCTGAATGGCCTGTCGCCGCTACGTCAGGGCCTAGCATTCCTGACAGGGTGTGACGCGCTCAGGCTTCAGCCTCGACGGCATCGACAACGATCTGGAGGCCCTGTTTCATCAGGTCTTCATCGAGCGCTTCAGCCATGACCCGGATAAGCGGTTCCGTGCCGGACTTGCGCACCACCATGCGGCCACGCGCGCCCATCAGCGCGTCAGCCTCGGCAAGGGCGGCCTTCACGCGATCACTGCCCATTGGATTGGTTCCCGAATAGCGGATATTGACCAGTTCCTGCGGGGCGGGCGTAAACACCCGTCCGAGTTCCGACATTTTCTGCCCGCTCTCGGCGAGGATGGAGAGCACATGCAGGCCCGCCAGCAGGCCGTCGCCCGTTGTGGAGACATCCGAGAGGATAATGTGACCCGAGGGTTCACCGCCGAAATTGAAGCCATGGGCGCGCATGTGTTCGCCGACATATCGGTCACCGACTTTGGTGCGGGCGAGGGTGAGGCCAAGCGACTGCATGTACTGGTCGAGGCCCATGTTTGACATGACGGTGGAGACCGTGCCGCCGCCTTTGAGGCGCCCGGTCGCGTGCAGCTCGCGCACGATCAGGGCCATGATCTGGTCGCCATCAATCTCGTTGCCTGTCTCATCCACGACGATGATGCGGTCGGCGTCGCCGTCGAGGGCAAGGCCGATATCGGCGCGCGCGTCGAGGACAGCGGCTTTCAAAGCTGCGGTGTCAGTCGATCCGCACCCGGCATTGATGTTAACGCCGTCCGGCCCCGCGCCGATGACCCGTAGGTCCGCGCCGCAATGGAGCAGGGCTTCCGGCGCAACCTCGAAGCCCGCGCCATGGGCACAGTCGAGCACGACCTTGATGCCCTGCATCTTGCTGCAGGAACTCACGGTGGCGAGGCAGCTGCGGACATAATCGTCGCCGACGCCAGCCATGCGCTGCGGCGTCGAGATCATGTCTGGCGCGGCGAAGGTGCCGTCAAAGGCCGTTGCCATGGCGGCTTCGAGCGCTTCTTCAGTCGTGTCGTCGAATTTCAGGCCGTCTGGGCTGAAAAGCTTGATGCCATTGTCTTCGTATTTGTTGTGCGAGGCTGATACCATCAGGCCGAACCGTGCACCTGAGACGCGGGTTGTCATGGCGACAGCTGGCGTCGGCACGATGCCGGCGAGCTGGGGTGTCAGGCCCATGCTGGTGAGGCCCGCGACCAGGGCGGCTTCGATCATCTCGCCAGAGCGGCGTGTGTCGCGGCCTATGACGACCGTGCCATTTCCATCGGGCGCAAAGGTGCGCGCCGTTGCGATGGCGAGCCGGAGCGCGGTTTCCGCCGTCATCGGCTTCTGGTTCACGCGGCCGCGAATGCCGTCGGTTCCGAAATATTGACGTGCCATGCGCTTTCTTCTCCCTGCACGTTTCTTGGCAGAATTAAGCGGCTTGATCGAGAGCCCGCTTCAGCAGGGTGTCACATCGCCATAGACAATGAAGTGCGGATTATCATACCCGCGCTCGCGTTTGCCATAGAGGAGGGGCGCGCCATCTTCCGTCAGCACGCGGCCGCCAGCGGCCTCGACCACCGCCTGGCCTGCAGCTGTGTCCCACTCCATCGTGCGGCCCATGCGGGGATAGAGGTCAGCTTCGCCGGCCGCAATCAGGCAGAATTTCAGGGACGAACCGGCGCTGAGCGTCTCGCTGACATTGTGCTTGTCCAGCCAGACGTCGGTTTCGGGCGTGCGGTGTGATTTCGATGCGATGGCGGTGACGCCCGCTTCTGGGCAGGGGCGAATGCGCAGGGGCGTGCGCTCTGTCGGCACGGCGCCGCCTGGCTTGGCCGTCGCCTGCCAGCCGGAATTATGGCTCTCGGCGACAAAGAGGCGATCGCGGGCAGGCGCATAGACGACGCCTATGACCGGGCGCCCATGCTCGATGATTGCAATGTTCACGGTGAATTCGCCATTCTTGCTGACGAACTCGCGCGTGCCGTCGAGCGGATCAACGAGGGCGAAGCGCGGGCCATGGTCCGGCACATTACCTTCACTCGCAGCCTCCTCTGCCACCACCAGAAGATCAGGATCGGCTTTGGCGAGCTCGGCCAGGATAAGCGTCTCGGCTTTCTGGTCTGCCTCGGTCACGGGCGACGCATCGCCCTTTTGGGCGACATCAAAATCGCTCTCATAGATGTCCATGATCAGCTTGCCGGCGTCGAGCGCGATACGCGCCAACTGGTCGGGTGAAATGGTCAAAATGAATGCTCCGTTGATTTAATCCGGTTTCTCCCTGTCAGCCCCGCCGGATAGAGGCAAGCCCCAATGAGCGCCCGTTGACGATGCGGGTCAGGGTCGGGCAATGTTTGACGCGAACTGCTACGGTAGGTGTAAATGATTTCGCGTCGTCAAATGCTGATTCTGGGAGGGGCTGCCGCGATTACCTGGCCTGGGCGTGCGCAGGAAAAGCCCAAGGCGCCCCATTATGCCCTCATCATCGGCAATGCGGCCTATTCTGACGGGATTGGGCCGCTGGAAAATTCCGTGAGCGATGCTCTGCTTGTGGCTGACGCGATCCGCAATTGCCGTTTCGAACTGGTAACCGGCGATGTGGTCCGTGACGCCGATCGCTCGACCATGCTGAGCAGCCTTCGGGAATATGTGAACCTGATGGAGGAGGCTGGCCCGGATGCGCTCGGCTTCCTCTACTATGCCGGACATGGCGCAGCGCATGAAGACAGGGGGAATTTCCTGATCCCTGTGCAGGAGGCAGCCCAGCTTGATGATGCGCTGTGGGACGATTCCATTTCGCTGGAATCGGTGATGGACCGGCTCGTCAGACTTGATGCGCCGAGTGTTGTGGCGATTGATGCGTGCCGGAATGTATTGCGGTTGCCCGCCGCGCAGCGGGCCTTGGGGGGAGGGGAATCCTTCCGCGGCCTGCGCCGCTCTGCCGGGGGCGCGGGGGAGCGCAACATGTTCCTGTCATTTGCAACCTGGGAAGGCGAAACGGCCAGTGATGGCTTTGCCGATGAGAAGAATGGGCCCTATGCGACATCGCTTGCAACGCGCCTTACGGCGCCGCCTGTTACAGTGCGGGACATGTTTGAACAGGTTCGCGTCGATGTACTCGACAGGACATTTCAGGTTCAGGAGCCGATGAACCTGAGCCGGCTGCAAAGGCGCTCGATTGACATCAGTATCGGCTCTGAAGATCAGGTCTATGATCCCGAACTTGCGTGGAAATGGCATCCGAATCTGCGCCATGCGCTGGTCGTGTCCAATGCGTATTCGGGCATGAAGGGCCATGGGCGGCCCGGCGCGGACGCGGATGGCCGCACGATAGCGCGCGCATTGGACGCGAGCGGCTACAAGACAAGCCAGGTCCGGAATGCGGGCCTGTCAGATGTCAGCATCGCATTGAAGGATTTCAGTGCGAGCCTGGACAAGGCGGGGCCGGCCAGTGTCGGTGTTCTCTATATTTCCGGCTATGCGACCATGGTTGATGGGGAGGCGTATCTCATTCCCGACGGCTGGTTGCCGGAAACCGAGGCGGATGTGCGCTATGGGTCGATCCCGTTTGGCGATCTGGTGTCACAGCTTGAGGGGAGTGCGGCGCAGGGGCTGGTTGTTGTGTTCGACTGTGAACCATTTGTCCTGCCGGGGAAGGATGCGGATAGCATGTCGGCCTTCAAGCGATATCTTGGCGAAAAGAAAGTCGCCGTTGTCTATGGTCCGGGCGCCAGCGGATCGCAGTTTGCAGATGCATTTGCCAAAGAGATCCGTTCCGCTGACCGGGTCAGTATCGACACCGTCATGGCGCGTGTGTCGGCGGACATAGAAAAACGGCCTGGCGCGGGCCAGGCCGTCTGGTTTGGAACGCCATCGGCGCTGCCGGTCTTTTTCCGGGCGAATGCCGATATCGAGCCTGCCTAAGCGGGCCTGCGGCCTTAGCCGCGTTTCATTACGTCCATGAGTTCGACTTCGAACTGCAGGGCTGCGTTTGGCGGGATCGGGCCACCGGGCGTGCCGGCAGCGCCGTAGCCGAGGTCAGCCGGGATGTAGACCATCCAGCGGTCGCCGGGCTTCATCATCGCGAGCGCCTCGACCCAGCCCGGGATCAGCTGGTTGGACGGGAAGACTTCCGGCGCGCCACGCTCATACGAGCTGTCAAACTGTTCGCCGTTTTCGGCGAGGCGGCCGTCATAATAAACGGCAACCATTTCGCCGTTTTCCGGCGATGGGCCTGACGGATCGCCGCTGGCGAGCACGATATATTCAAGGCCTGACTTGGTTTTCTTGACTTCGGGCAGGCTGGAATCCCATGGCATGTATTTCTTCCAGGCGGCGGTATCGGCCGTTTTGGGCTCCATCACTTCAAGAAGGTTGACGCGGAAGACAAGGTCGTCGCCAGCCTTGATGACATTGCCGCGCGCCGTGTTGCCATAGGCAAGTTTGTTCGGAATGAAGAAGAGGTAGTCATCGCCTTCGCTCATCAGCTGCAGGCCCTGGGTCCAGCCCGGAATGACCTGGTTCAGCTTGAAGGAAGCTGGCTGGCCGCGGTCAAAGGAGCTGTCGAATTTTTCGCCTGCCGCTGTGCGGCCGTCATAATTGACGCGCACCATGTCGGTCGGCACGGGCGACTTGCCGTCCTTCGGGCCTTCGTTCAGCACGATATATTGCAGGCCACCTTCGGCGGACTTCACGTCCTTTCCGTCGGCATCCCATGGCAGGTATTTCTCGAATGGCGCGTTCACGTCGGTGATTTCCTTGGACTGGCTGCAGGCAGCGATCATGAAGAGGGCAGCGCAGGCTGCAGCGAATGTGCGGATCATCTCGGGTCAGGCTCCGTCTGGTTCAGTTTCGGCGCGGGTCTAGGGGGCTTTTCGGCCCAAGTCACCTTAACGCTACAGGGGACGCGGCGGGTAACCCTCGGCGGTGAGGGCGTCGATTACGTCCTGCGTGTGTTGGCTGTCGCGGGTTTCGATGAGAATATCGAACTCGGCGCCCTTGGCAGGCACGTCCAGCGCGAGGCGGTTGTGAGCGACTTCCATGATATTTGCGCCATTGTCGCCGATGATCTTGGAGACCAGCGCGAGCAGGCCCGGCCGGTCGTCGCCGATGATGCGGATGGAGGCGAGGCGTTTCTCGCGCACGAGGGCGCGGGTGAGCACGGATGCCAGGAGGCGCGTGTCGATATTGCCGCCGCAAAGGACGAGGCCGACTTTCTTGCCCTTGAACTTGCCGGGGTGGGCGAGGAGAGCCGCGAGGCCTGCAGCGCCGGCGCCTTCCGCGACCGTCTTTTCGACGTTCACATAGAGCGTGATGGCCTGCTCAAGGTGCTCTTCCTCGACAAGGAGGATCTCGTCGACCAGGTCGCGCACGACCTGCAGCGGCAGGCGGCCGACATCGCGTACAGCAATGCCTTCGGCAATCGTGGCGCCGCCGACATGGACGTCCCGGCCTTCGATTTCGCAGAGCATGGCCGGATACATGGAGGCCTGCACACCGATGATGCTGATGTTAGGGTTGAGGCCTTTGGCAGCGATGGCCATGCCGGAGATCAGTCCGCCACCGCCGATCGGGACGATCAGTGTCTCGAGTTCGGGAACCTCGGCCAGCATCTCCAGCGCGACAGTGCCCTGGCCAGCCATGACATGCGGGTCATCAAAGGGATGGATAAAGGTCAGGCCCCTGCGCTGGCAGATATTATAGGCTTCGGCCTTTGCTTCATCGAAGTTCAGGCCGTGGAGAACGATCTCTGCGCCGTGGCTGCGGGTTTGCTCGACCTTGCTGAAGGGCGTGGTGCGCGGCATCACGATCGTGGCGGGGATGCCGAGGCGCCGGGCATGATAGGCCACGCCCTGGGAATGGTTGCCGGCGGAAGCGGCGATGACGCCTGCCTTGCGCTGGGCATCTGAGAGGTGCGTGAGACGGTTCAGGGCGCCGCGCTCCTTGAAGGCGGCGGTGAACTGGAGGTTCTCGAACTTCACCCATACTTCGGCCCCGGTAATGGCCGACAGAGTCCGCGAATAGTGCATTGGCGTATGCACAATCTGGCCTTCGAGGACGCGCGCGGCGGCTTCGATGTCAGACAGGGTCACGGGCAGGGTGGAGGTCAGTGTATCAGGCATTTCAGGGGTCCCGGTTGAAGTCGGCGCACCCTATTCTCCCAACCCCATAAGGGCAAGGCGGGGAAATGCAGGTCGTTCTGTGGGTATTCCCGGACCATTCCCGGACCACTCCCGGACCAGTCCGGGGACAATCAGGGGACTTGAGGGACCGTTTTGAGTCCGTTCAGCGGGGTTTCAGGGGGCTTCGCCGGCGATTAGCCGCTCAAGGGCATTTGCCAGCTTGGTCTCGTCATAGGGCTTCTGCAGGACATGGCAGGCGCTGAAGCGCTCGGCGAGGCCCCGGCGGCCATAGCCGGAGACGAACAGGATGGGCACGTCGGCGGCGATCAGATAGTCGGCGATCGGGTCGCTGGGCGTGCCGTTCAGGTTGAGATCGAGCAGGGCGATATCCGGCTTCTGACCGTCTTTCAGCTTGTCCATCGCCTCGTCGAGGCTGGTGGCGCTGCCCGCAAGGTCATATCCGAGGTGGGTGACGATGTCTTCGAGATCGCAGAGGAGAATGGCTTCGTCCTCGACAATGAATATTCGGGTGGCGGTCATTGTCACTTTCCGTTGTCAAGCCACCCTTCCATTTTACAAACAAGGCCGTCGGGCTTGTAATCCAGTGATAGGTCGCCGTTAATTTCCTGTGCGAGGATCCGGGTCAACATCGTCGTCCCGAAACCCCTGCGGGTTGGCTTTGTCACAGCCGGCCCGCCGGACTCCCGCCAGGTCAGATCGAAATGTGAGCCGTTCGTGTTGTTGAACGTCCAGCCGACATGGACGGTTCCTTCATCATTGGAGAGCGCGCCATACTTGGCGGCATTGGTGGCCAGCTCGTGCAGCGCCATGGAAAGGGCCTGCGCCTGTTTGGCGGTGACGCGGGCATGTGGGCCGTCCAGCGTGATGCGGGAGGCCCCGTCTGGTTCATAGCCAAAGGGTATCAGGGCATTTGAAAGTACGGCTTCGATGTTTGAGCCGGCCCAATTGCGCTCAACCAAGAGGTTCTGGACTTCGGACATGGCATGCATGCGGGCCAGTAGGTCGTCACGCGCCTCCTGCATGGATTTGGATTCGACGAGTGACATGCGGGTGACCGCCTGCATTGTGGCGAGCGAGTTCTTTACCCGGTGGTCCAGTTCACGCATCAGGACACGGTTTTCCTGCTCTCTTTGGTGCTTCTCGGTGATGTCGACAGCGTTCTGCATCACGTATTCGACCTCTCCTGCGGCGTTGCGGAGGGGGATTTGGGTGCAGATCCACACCACTTCGCGCATGCCGCCGCCATCAACCGGGATGGCATAGGGTTCGGTCATCAAGACGTTTTCGCTGCCACCAAAGGCCTGTTCGAATGCCGCCCTGAAGAGGGCTGTCCGTGCTTCCGTTTCCGGAAAGGCCTCAAACACATTGCGTCCCTGAATTTCCGACAGGCTACAGCCTGTGGTCACCAGATAGGCGGCGTTCGCGTAAACATAGTCGAGATCCCTGTTCAGGATCATCAGAGGGCTCGGCGACAGCTCGAAGGCTTGCTGGAAGTCGAACGAGCCTGGAACGGGCCGGTCAATGCGATTGGTTTCGGTCGGCGGCTTCGGTCTGATCTTGTACATTGATTGGCCTGTTGAAGCCCCGGACGGGGCGAGCGGACGGCACTCTAACCATTTTAAAAGAATCTGGAATAACCAATGTTATGATTCCCGGGCTCTGCATGCTGATAATCAGCTTATATGCAGCCCTTCGCTGCCCAGGACCGCGTCATGCTCGGCCACCATATGTCCTGGCGCGATTTCGACCAGTTGCGGCTGGTATTGTTCGGCATCGGGATCGTCCACGCGCTTTGACTTCAGGAAGCGAAGCGGGGCCCGGCTATCCAGCGGGCTCGGCAGGTCTCCGGTCAGCTTGATGCGCTCGCGGGTGCGTTCCAGTTTCGGGTCGGCAGCCGGGACGGCGGCGATCAGCGCCTTCGTGTACGGATGGCGGGCATCCTCATAGATGGCGGTCCGGCCGGCCAGTTCCACAACCCGACCGAGATAGAGCACCATGACGCGGTGGCTGATCTCGCGCACGACCGAGAGGTCATGGCTGATGAAGATCATCGCGAGGCCGAATTCCTTCTGGAGTTCAATCAGCAGGTCGACAACCTGTGCCTGTACGGACACATCGAGCGCCGAGACGGCCTCGTCGCAGATAACGAGTTTTGGCTTCAGGATCATCGCGCGGGCAATGCCGACGCGCTGGTTCTGGCCGCCGGATAGTTCGTGCGGGTAGCGGTTGATAAGGGCTGGGTCGAGGCCGACGCGGGGCATGATCGCCTGGACGCGCTCGTCACGTTCGGCGCGGGTGAGGCGCGGTTCATGTACCTGAAGGGGTTCGGCAATCGAAGCGCCGATGGTCATGCGCGGGTCGAGGCTGGCGAGCGGATCCTGGAAAACGATCTGGAGATCGTCGCGCAGGCCGTCCATTTCGGATTTGCCGGCCTTGGTAATGTCCTTGCCGAGCCAGGCGACCTTGCCGTCGGTCGGCGGGATCAGACGCAGGACGCCGCGCGCGAGCGTGGACTTGCCGCAGCCGGATTCCCCGACAACGCCCAGCGTTTCGCCGGGGCGCAGGTCAAACGAGACGCCGTTGACCGCCTTGAGCGGCTTTGTCTTGCCAAAAAGACCGCCCTTCACCCGGATGGGGAAGTGGATCTTCATGTCGTCGACTTCGAGAACGGGTTTGATTGATGCGTCCGGGGCCGGGCCGAGCGTCGGGCGGCCGCGCCGATCCGGCTGGTCGATCCGGGGCACCGCTTCGAGCAGCATCTTCGTATAGGCGTGCTGGGGATTGTAGAAAATCTCGTCGACCGTGCCGCGCTCGACGATCTCGCCATGACGCATGACGATCACGCGGTCGCACATGCGTGCAACGACGCCCATGTCATGGGTGATGAGGGCGATGCCGGTGCCCGTATCGCGCTTGAGGTCATTCATCAGGTCCAGGACCTGGGCCTGAACGGTCACATCCAGCGCCGTTGTTGGCTCGTCGGCCAGCAGCAGGCGTGGATTGCAGAGCATGGCGATGGCGATCATGACGCGCTGGCGCATGCCGCCGGAAAGCTCGTGCGGGAACTGGTCCATGCGGCGGGCAGCTTCCGGAATGCGGACATTCTCCAGCCATTCGACGCAGCGCTTGTCGGCTTCCTCGCCCTTGACGCCCTTATGCAGCGCCAGGACTTCGCGCATCTGCGCGCCGACGGTCATGTGGGGGGTCAGGCTGGTCAGCGGATCCTGGAAGATCATGGACATCTGTGCGCCGCGGATCTTGCGCAGGGCCTCAATCGGGGCGTCCAGCATATTGGTGCCGTTGAAATCGATATGGCCGGTCGCCGTGCCGTTTCCGGCCAGAAGACCGAGCGCGGCAAGCGCTGTCTGACTCTTGCCGGACCCGCTTTCGCCGACAATGCCGAGGCATTCGCCCTCAGCAACATCAAAGCTGATACCGCGCACCGCGTGCACAAGGCCGTCGGGCGTGTCGAAATCGACCACAAGGTCATTCACGGAAAGTATGCTCATGCCCGCAATCTCTACATCGGGTGAGGACATGTGCAATGATTTCAATGCACAAAAAAACCGCGCCCTTGCGAGGCGCGGTTCAGTATGACGGTCGCTGCTTCCGGGAGGAACAGCGGTCCGTCCGGCGCTAGAACTTGTAGCCAAGCCCGACGCCGATAACGAGCGGATCGATATCGACATCGGCCTTCACCTTGGCGCCCAGCGCTGTCGTGAAATCGACGGTGACGTCCGTGTTGATCCAGATCTTCTTGATGTCCGCATTGAAGGCCCAGCCACCTGGCTCGCCGTCGAGATCATAGTCGAACCCGGCCTGCAGGGCGGGGCCGAAGCTGGAATCATAGCTGATGCCGTCGGCCACTTTGCCTTTATCCTCGTCGAAGAAGAAGGTCGCGTTAACGCCGGCGCCGACATAGGGCTTGAAGCGGCCCATTTCGGTGAAGTGGTATTGAGCGGTCAGCGTGGGCGGCAGGAGCCAGACGTCGCCAAGATCGATCGTGGCATTGGTGAGCGCGCCGGGAACGGTGACGTTGACGGCTTTCACATCATGCGGCGTGACGCCAAGGATCAGTTCGGCGGCGAGATGCTTCGTGAAGAAGTAAGTGATGTCGAATTCCGGCACGTACTGGTCGCCGATATCGACATCGCCGGGCAGGGTGGCCGCGCCGACCTTGAGTGTGCCGCTTTCGTCCGGAAGGACGCCGATGACCCGGGCGCGCAGCATCCAGGGATTGTCCTGGGCCTCTGCGGCCGGGCTGGTTCCGGCCCAGGCGGCGCTGGCCATGAGGGCGGCGAGAAGGAGATGTTTCATTGGTCTATACCCCGAAAAGTGACTGCGATGAGCGGGAGGTAGGCCTTTGTTTTTACTTTGGTAATTGTCCGTTTTGACGCGCGGTCGCGCGCCGCGCGACATGAGCGCCCGGATAGGTAGAAGTCCCGATTGCGGGGCCCGCCGGGGCGTGGGACCAAGACGGATTGCGCCGCGTTGATGGATGGGGTGCGGCGTGATGGCGGGGTATTTCCCGTTGCGGCAGGCTTGAACTTGTGCGCGCGAGCGGGGAACATGCCGGCATACTCATGCCGATCCCGGCCCTCACAGGATAGTTTTCATGCCCGTCATCAATTTCCTTACGCCCTGCATCTTTGATTCCGGTGCGCTGAAGCAGCTGGAAGTCACCGCGAAGAAGCTCGGCATCACACGGGCCTTCATCGTGACCGATCCGGGCATCAAGGCGGCGGGCATTCTGGACAAGGTCGTGGCCGCTCTGGGCACTGCGCCTGCGGGCATCTTTGCCGAGACGGTCGCCAACCCGACCGAAACGCAGGCCAAGATCGCGACGCAGGCCTACAAGGATAGCGGCGCGGATGGGATCATTGCCGTCGGCGGTGGCTCCTCGATGGACCATGCCAAGGCGATCGGCCTGATGGCTTCCCACCCGGAGCCGCTCGAGAATTATGCGGCCATTATTGGCGGCGCCAAGAAGATCGGCAAGATTCCGCCGCTGATTGCCATTCCGACCACGGCGGGCACGGGCTCGGAAGTCTCGATCGGCATGATCACGACGATGGAGAATGGCCGTAAGGAGACGTTTGCATCACCGAACCTCATTCCGTCGACGGCGATCTGCGATCCGGACCTGACGCTCGGTCTGCCAGCCTATATGACGGCCGCGACCGGCATGGACGCCGTGACGCACTGTATCGAGGCTGTGCTGACGCCAACCGTGAACCCGCCGGCTGAAGGCATCGGCTATGACGGCGTCGTGCGGGCGCTCGGCGGTGGCTGGCTTGAGAAGGCCGTGAAGGATGGCGGTGACCCGGAAGCGCGCTGGCACATGATGATGGCGAGCTATGAGGGCGCGCTGGCTTTCGTGAAGGGCCTTGGCGGCGTGCATGCGCTCAGCCATGCGGCGGGCCGCCTGCATGAGAAGAAACTGCACCATGGCACGCTGAACGCGATTTTCCTGCCGCATATCCTGCGCTTCCATGAAGGCGCTGCCGACGAGAAATATGTCCGCCTGCGCGCCGCCATGGGCCTGAAGCAAAAGGCTGATCTCGGTGATGCGATCCAGGACCTGAACGATGCGATCGGTATTCCGAAGACATTGTCGGATATCGGCCTGACGGCTGCGGACGGCCCGGGCATCGTTGAATATGCCCTCAAGGATCTCGCGCATTTCGGCAATCCACGCACGATGAGCGCGGATGATTATGCCAAGGTCTACGAAACAGCGCTTTAAGGCCTGATAAAGTGAGGGGCGCGTCCGACAATCACTGGTCGGACGGCCCACGACTGCAATCAGCGCCCATAGCGAATTCGCTTCCCGCATGAACGCGAATCCCTGCATGAAGCGCGCATGATTGCAGAGATACAGCATTATGCGGGCGGGCTGGGCGTAGCAGCGAGTGCCATGGCCATTGGCGCGGGCTGGGTCGTGGCGATCGCCTCGCCCAATTGCAGCTTCGACAAGCTCGATGGCAGCCGGGCCGACCGGCATGTGCGCGAATTGCTGCACGCGACCGCCGTCCCGATTGCCGGGATCATGCTGGCGGCGATGGCCTTTTTCGCGATCGCAACCAGTTGGGCGGCGACCGTGACAGCGGCGCTGGCGGCCTTCGGCTTCTTCTCGACGCGGCTGATGCTGGCGCCGAAAGAGGGCAAGAATCCGAAGGGCGTGCGGACAAGCCGCAAGGATCAGCGCGCCGTATCGGTCAGCCTGTCACTGATGTTCATGCTGATTGCCGTGATTGCCGGCATTCTCGGCCTGATCGGGATTTAGGCGTAGACCAGCCAGAGACAGCCCATTTCGTGGAGCGTCCGGAAATTGTCGACCGAGCGCGTGGCGGCCTTTCGGGCAATCTCGCCAGCTGATTTGCGGTTGGTCGCCAGCATCAGGGCACAGATCGCAAGGCCCGGTATGAAGGCCCACCAGACGAAAGCAAGCGTGGCGAGGAAGCCGAGCAGGCAAATCATGTAGGCGATCGCGTCGAGCACGCGGAAACGCGTATACATGTTGCGGCCAAAAGCGTTCAGAAGCTCGGGCGTTTTGTGCAGCTGCTCAGCATCAATGGCGTAGCGCTGGCCGGGCACGTGCTCGAATACGAGGGAACGTGTCATGCGGCCTGCGCGATGGGGATTGGGCTCACACTTGAGAAACATGGCGTCTCGTCCTCGCTGTAGCTCCCGTTAAAGCATCCGCTTCTTAACTCTCTTGTGACCAGGCGCGTGCAAATTTTACGCAAATTAAATTTCTCTCGCGCGGAACTATCATCACGCGCATCTGGCGAATCTGATTGCTACGCCAGAAACTTGTACTTATGTTGCGATGCAGCATGAAAGGTTTGTAACGCTATGCTTTACTCACTTGTCGAAATGAACCGGGTGGCGATGGCGCCGATGAGACTGGCCGCCAAGGCTGGCCGGGCGGCGCTTCTTTCCCCGCTCAATCCACTCGGCAAGACAGAATACGGCAAATCGCTTGCAGCCTTTGCCGACGTTTTCGAGAGTTCGACGCGGTATTATGGAAAGCCGGAATGGCAGATTAATACCGTTCGCGTGAACAGCGCGCCGATCAAGGTGACGCCGACCGTCTCGTGGCGTTCGCCGTGGTGCAATCTGGTCCACTTCAAGAAAGACCCGGAACAGCTGGCTGCCGTACGCAAACCGGGCGCACCGCCGCTGCCCCGCATGATCATCACCGCGCCGCTCTCGGGCCACTATGCGACCCTGCTGCGCGGCACGGTTGAGGCCTTCCTGCCCAATCACGACGTCTACATCACCGACTGGGCCGATGCGCGCATGGCGCCGGTCTGGCTCGGCCGGTTCGATCTTGACGATTATATCGACCATATCCGTGACATGATTACCCATGTCGGCCCGGGCGCCCATGTGCTCGGCGTCTGCCAGCCGGGACCACCTGTGCTGGCCGCCATTTCCATGATGGCTGAAGACAATGATCCGGCCCGCCCGGCTTCGATGACGTTCATGGGCTCGCCCATTGATGCGCGCCGCAGCCCGACCGTGCCGAACGAACTGGCTGAAGAGCGCTCGTTCGCGTGGTTTGAAGAGAACATGATCCACACCGTGCCTGGCCCTTATCCGGGTGTCATGCGGCGGGTCTATCCGGGCTTCGTGCAGCTGGCCTCGTTCATGAACATGAACTGGGATCGCCACGTCGATGCGCAATGGCACTTCTTCAACCATCTCGTCGATGGCGACGGAGACGAAGCCGGCAAGCACCGCGAATTCTATGACGAATATCTCTCCGTGCTCGACCTGACCGAGGAATTCTACCTGCAGACCATCCAGCGCGTTTTCCAGGAGCACCATCTGGCGCGCGGCATCTACATGTATCGCGGCGAGCGGCTGGTGAAGCCGCAGGCGATCCGCGATGTGGCGCTGATGACGGTCGAGGGCGAGAAGGACGACATTTCCGGCATTGGCCAGACGCAGGCCGCGCATGATCTTTGCACGAAGATCCCCGACGATATGAAGGCGGACTATATCCAGCCGGGCGTCGGCCATTATGGCGTGTTCAACGGCAACCGGTTCCGCACGGAAATTGCGCCGCGCGTCAGCCAGTTCACGCGTCGCTTCATGGATGTTCAAGCCGAAGTCGCCGCGCGCGAGACGGCCGCCGTCAGCTGATCCGGCTACGCAATTCCTTCAACTCCTGTTAGACTGAAACGGCGCCCGAACGGGGCGCCGTTTTGTCTAAGGGAGTATCGAAATGCCCCAGATCAAAGCCTTCAGCCTCGCCCTCGCTGCGGCAGCCCTCATTACGCCTGCCGCTAGTGCGCAGCTGGCGGGATATGAAATCGTGGCGCAGGTGACCGCCTACGACGCGACCGTGTCCAAGCAACTCATCGTCAATTGTCCGAAGGACAAAAAGGTAACGGGTGGCGGCTGGGCCGCGCTCGACAAGACCGACGCCATTCTGGAGGGGCAGGCAACCACCAGCCAGCCCGCCTATGACGGCAGCCACTGGATGGTCAATGCCAAGAACCAAAGCAGCTTCTCACCGAAGTGGAAGCTGAAGGTCTGGGCGATCTGCGCCAAGGCAGACTAGGCCGCGCGATCAGGCCGGGCAGGGCGTCGCTTCGAAACCAAGCAGCTCGACCTCGGGGCTGAGATAGCCTTCCTTGACCGGCTCGCTGCGTGACAGCGCGGTCGAGAGATATTTCTTGTTGTCGTCACAGAACACGGTTGCCACGCGGGCATCCGGGCCAAGCCGCTCGGCAGCCTTCAGGGCGCCGATCAGGTTTGCGCCGGACGAGATGCCGACACCGAGGCCCAGTTCGCTGGCCAATGCCTGCGCCATCAGGATGGCGTCGCCATCGGAGACGGCGATGACGTCGTCGAGCTGGGCAAAATCGACGATGGCCGGGATGAAATCATCCGAGATGCCCTGGATGCGGTGACTGCCGACCTTGTGGCCGGTGGAGAGCGTTGGCGATTCCAATGGTTCAAGCGGATGGATCTTGACGCCGGGCAGGCTGGTGCGCAGCGCGCGGCCGACGCCCATCACCGTGCCGCCGGTGCCGACACCGGCCACGAAGGCATCCGGCGCAAGGCCGAGTAGGGCCATCTGTTTCAGCAGTTCCGGGCCGGTTGTGTCGCAATGGCCGCCCGTATTGTCGCAATTGGAGAACTGGCAGGGCAGGAAGACGCCGTCCTGGCTTGCAGCGAGGGCGCGCGTGGCTTCGATGGCGCCGATGAAGCCACCTTCCTCGCGGCTGATGAGGTGGAGGTCAGCGCCAAGGCTGCGGAGCAGGCTCTTGCGTTCGTCGCTCATCCAGTCGGGCATGTAGATGTCGACCTTGTGGCCGAGGGCGCGGCCGAGCGCGGTGATCGCGATACCGGCATTGCCGCTGGTGGCTTCCGCGATCCGGTCTCCCGGGCGCAGCGCGCCGGAGCGCATGGCGCGGCTGAGGATCGAAAGGGCCATGCGGTCCTTGATCGAGCCGGTGAGATTATAGTGTTCCGCCTTGGCGTGGATGACGCGCTCAACACCGCGATAGCGCAGGTGGATTGACAGGAGGGGCGTGCGACCGATCAGGTTCGACAGGGCGCGCAGGCGAGGGTGATCAACCGGGTTCGCCGTGCGGATTGCGTTTTGGGATGTCGCGGTAGCAAGGGCGAGTGGCATGGATGTCTCCTCATTTCAGTGAGTGAGAGTCACACAGGTGCGATCAAATATCATCGCAGTCTTACAATTATTATGATGGAATATGGGTAGATATTTCGATATATAGGCCAAATGGAAGAAAAAATTGATGATACAGACCGTGTCCTGCTGCGGGCACTTCAGGCGGATGGCACGCTTTCGCTCGAATCGCTTGCCGGGCGGGCGGATATTTCGACCAATACGTGCTGGCGGCGTGTGAAGCGCCTTGAGGAAAGCGGGCTGATTGCGCGGCGCGTGGCCCTGCTGGATGCCGACAAGCTGGGGCTTGGCCAGACAATCTTCGTGGCAATTCGCACGAATGACCATTCGGCCGGCTGGCTGAAGCGGTTTGCCGATGCGGTTCGCATGATCCCGGAAGTGGTCGAGTTCTACCGGATGGCGGGTGAGGTGGACTATTTGCTGAAAGTGCAGGCCCGCAGCGTTCACGACTATGACCGCGTCTACAAGGACCTGATCGCGCGTGTGAATATTTCCGATGTCAGCGCGACGTTCGCCATGGAATGCATGAAGAACACGACAGAGTTGCCGGTCTAGCGCAGCATGGACGTGTCGGCCTGGCCGGGCACATGCATCATGCGGTTGAGGCTGAAGCAGGCTGCGATCGGCTCTCCCTTGTCTGTCGAGTGGAGCGTGTCGGGATCGCCCAGATAGGCTGCAAGCTCGCTGATCGCGCCGCGATCAATGTCTTCGAGGGAGATATCGTCCGTCACTTCGCCCAGCAGCGCGGCTGACCGGCAGGAAAGGCGTTCGGCGACAATGAGCTCGGCCACGTCTGTGCCTTCGCGTAGGCTGCGCCAGGCGGCGCGCTGGGGCGCATTCCGGATCAGGATGCTCGACGGAAGGCCTGTGCCGGTTGGTACGGCCATCCAGAGCGCTGTGACGGCCAAGCCGGGATCGGGATGGGTGTAACGGACGGAATAGATCGTGCCGCCGCTGACCTTGTAGGAAGCGAGTTTGGCGGCATCGGTCGCATCAAGCGACGCGAGCCAGCCGGAGACGGCAAGGTTGCGCGCTTCCCGGCTGCGGGCCTGTTCACCGGTCGCCATCAGCACCACGGCCTGGTCCATACGGGCAGACGGTGAAAGCTGGGCGCCGGCGGCAAGGGCTGCATCGTAATGGAAGGCGGAAACATCGGCGCGCCCGGAATCCAGCGCTGCACGGGCGGCAACAAGGTGGGCATCGCGCACTTCAAACCGGTCAGGGCAGGCGGCAATAAAGGCCTCAGCCGTGCGCAGGAAATAGGCGGGGCTACCTTCTTCTGTCGGCGCGGCGATGGCGTTCTGGTAGCGCGCGGCATCTGCAAGGCCACATGCGGGTTCGGCATGGGCGTAGGGAGCCAGCCCGATCAAGGCGCTTATGCCGGAGGCGATCAGGGCTGAGACTGCTTTCAGTGCGAAACGTGAATAGGCCATCGAGACTCTCCCTGAACTGGGGGCGACGTTGCAAGGGCCATGCCGATGCAAGCGCGCCCGATCAGTTCAGCAGGTCTGATTGCAGCCCGGAAAGGCCGATACGTCAATCGCTGAGCGGGTGGATGTGCGCGGGATCGTGATTATGGAAGGGCGTTTCGTTCAGGGCATGGCTGTGGCGATGGAATGGCAGGCTCGCAATTGCGACTGCAACGGCAACACCTGCACCGAGCGACAGGAAGCTGCGCAGGGGTGGTTCTTCCTTCAGCGGCTCCATCAGCGGGCCGGTGGCGACATAGAGGAGCAGCCCGGCTGAAATGGCGAAGAGGTTGCCAATGGTTTCAGAGCCCAGCCCGTACATGAATGGCGCAGAGGCAATGACGCCCAGCGGTGTCGTGGCAGCCGCCGCGAGGAAGGCAAAAAAGAACGCCTGACGGTTGGCGAAACCATGCCGACGCAGGATGGCGAAGGCGATCACGCCTTCGGGAAACTTGTGAAGCAAGAGCGAGGACGCGGCATAGACGCCGGATGAAAAGCTGGCCGCGAAGGTTACTGAATAAACGATGCCATCGATGAACGAGTGAAGCGCGATTGCCAGCACGGGCGTTGCGGCCGCGGCATGGCTTTCCTCTCCGCCTTCGGGAAATATCACGCGCACAAGGAAGCTCATGAGCAGACCGCCGAGGAAGCCCGACAGGATGAGGCCGGGGGCATGCGGGCTGAGCGCGAAGGCTTCGGGCGTGATATGAAGGATGCTGAGCGTGACCAGCATGCCGCCGGCGGCGAGCGCGAACAGACCGGAATGGCGCGCGCTCCAGTCGCCACGCGCGGCAACGGCGAGCAGGCCGATCGTCGTCACAAAGGCGGCAATCAAGCCGAAGAAAAGAGGGGCCTGCATGGACTGGAGCATGAATGGAAAGCGGTCTCGGTAGGCCGCGCAGGGCCAGAAAATGAACAGAATAGGCGATGCTGCAGCGAAAAACGGTAATGCGGCCTTGTGGGAAAATGTTATATAGTCTCATTATGCAAATCGCGAGTACAAATTTGCGGTTCGCGCAATTTCCCCTCATTACGGCGCCAGGAGGCCCCTCTTCATGTTCACTTCACCGCGTGTGGCCCTGTGCCTTATTTTGACTGTTCCAGCCCTCGCGCTGGCGGGTTGCAGCAAGAAAGCGGAAACGCCGCCTGCCGCGCCGGAAGTTCCCTCTGTCGAAGCGCCCGAGAATATGGAGGGTGAATCAGCCGTTCCGGAAACGCCTGAGGTTCCCGAGGCAGAAGAGACCGCATCTGCAGGGGGTGAGGCACATGTTCATGGCGCCGGTGAGTTCGCTGTTGCCATTGATGGCGATCTGGTGACCGTTACGCTTGATGCGCCGCTGGCCAATTTTGGCCTCGGCGAAGGCGACACCGATGCGCTGGAAGTCAGCACCGGTATTGGCGACAAGCTTGTCAGCTTCCAGGGCGGCGCCGACTGCACGGAAGGCAACCGCCATATCCAGACCCGCACGGTGGGCGATCATAGCGGCCTGACGCTGACCCTCGAGTTCACCTGCAGCAACCTCGACAAGCTGGACGGCGTTCGCCTGAATGCCTTCTCCGAGTTTCCGGGCTTTGAGACCGTTGATGCGGTCTTCGTTGGTCCTGACTCCCAGACAGCGGCTGTGCTGACCCCGGGCAATCCCGAACTGGCCACCCGTTAAACCTTCGAAGCGGCACGCATGACTGATCTTGCCATACAGATCGACGGTCTGCGCTTTGCGTGGAAGGGCAATGCGCCCGTGCTCGACGTGCCCGCCTTCACGCTGGCGCGTGGCGAGCGGCTGTTCCTGCGCGGGCCGTCCGGCTCTGGCAAGTCGACACTGCTGGGCGTGATTGCGGGCGTGCTGGAGGCTGATGCGGGCAAGGTCAGCGTGCTGGGGCAGGATCTGGCGTCCCTTTCCAGTTCTGCCCGCGACCGGATGCGGGCCGACCATCTCGGCGTGATCTTCCAGATGTTCAATCTGGTGCCTTATCTCTCGGTCGTCGGGAACGTGACGCTGCCGCTGAAATTCTCGGCGGCGCGGCGCAAGGCGGTTGGCGGAGATGCGGAGGCAGAGGCGAAGCGCCTGCTTGGGCGGCTTGGCCTGACGGATGAGGCCCTGCTTGAGCGGCGCGTGTCTGATCTCTCTGTCGGCCAGCAGCAGCGCGTGGCGGCGGCCAGAGCCTTGATCGGTGCACCGGAGATCGTGATCGCAGATGAACCAACCTCCGCGCTCGATGCCGATGCGCGGGACCGGTTCATAACCCTCCTGTCGGAAGAGGCGGCCCGCACTGGGGCCGCGCTCTTGTTCGTGAGCCATGATGCGTCGTTGGCGCGCCTGTTTGACCGGGCGGTAGACCTTGCCGAGATCAACCGCGCCGGGGTGAAGGCATGAGCGCCGTTCTTTCTCTCGCCTGGAAGAGCCTGATGAACCGCAAGGGATCTGTGATCCTGACGCTTGTGGCGGTGGCGCTCTCGGTGGCGCTCTTCCTCGGTGTCGACAAGGCGCGGACCGGCGCGCGCGAAGGCTTTGGCAACACGATTTCGGGCACAGACCTGATTGTTGGCGCGCCGACCGGCAGTGTAAACCTGCTGCTCTACTCGGTGTTCCGGATGGGCAATGCGACGGCGGAAGTCTCGTGGCCGACCTATCAGAAAATTGCCGACAGGCCGGATGTGGCCTGGACGGTGCCGATCTCGCTGGGCGACAGTCATCGCGGTTTCAGGGTGCTCGGCACGACGAATGACTATTTCGTCCATTACAAATATGGGCGGAGGCAGCCCCTGAAGCTCGCCGAAGGCGCGGAATTCAGCGACCTGTTTGATGCCGTGATTGGCGCCGATGTGGCGCGTGAACTTGGCTATGAGATCGGCACACCGCTTGTGCTGAGCCATGGGCTAGGTGCCGCGAGCCTTGGTGCGGGGCACGAGAACCGGCCCTTCCGCGTCGTCGGCATTCTGGCGCCAACCGGCACGCCGGTGGACCGCACGGTGCATGTCTCGCTGGAGGCGATCACCGCGATCCATGTTGGCTGGGAGACCGGCGCGAAGAATCCGCTTGCGGACACGATCAACGAGAAGATGATCCGCAGTTTCGACCTGACACCTAAAACCATCACGGCCTTCTTTGTCGGCCTTGAGCGCAAGGGGACCATCCTGACGACGCGTCGGGCGATCAATACAAACAAGGGTGAGCCGCTGATGGCGATCATCCCGGGCGAGGCGCTGGCCGAGCTGTGGAGCGTGACGGCCTTTGCAGAACGGGCGCTGATGGCCGTGTCCGTGTTCGTGATTGCTGTGGGGCTGGTGTCGATCCTGACCTCCATCCTGACGAGCCTGAATGAGCGGCGGCGTGAAATGTCGATCCTGCGCGCCGTCGGCGCGCGGCCGGGGCATATTTTCAGCCTGCTTGTGCTCGAGGCAGGACTGGTCGGCTTTCTCGGCGCCGTGGTCGGCATCCTGCTGATCCATGCGATCCTGCTGGTGGCTGGACCGATGGTGGAAGCGCGTTATGGCGTGTCGCTGGCCGGGACAGGGCCGGGGCTGACAGACCTTTATACATTGCTGGCGGTGACGCTGGCCTCGCTGCTGATCGGCATGGTGCCAGCCTGGGCGGCCTTCCGCCGGTCCCTGGCCGATGGCCTGTCCGTGAAAGTGTGACTGAATGAACCGCTCAAACCGTCTGGTCCTGCCAGCAGCTGGAGTTTAAGTTGAGACCCATGAAAACGATCCAAATCCTATCCGCCGCCCTGCTTGTGACGTTTGTAACGGCGTGTGGCCAAACCGCTGAGCCGGAAACGCCTGCCGCGCCAGCCGCCGCGACCTCCACCTCTGATGCCGGTCCCAAAGTGGGCGACAAGATTGGTGAGAGCGACGCCGAGCAGGCCGCCAAGGCCGCAGAGAAGAAGGCCGAGAAGGATGCCTCCATCGTCGCCAAGGCGGTCGAGGAGGCCCGTATCGAAGCTGAACTCAAGGCGCGCGGCATCCGCAGCATTGGCTGGGAAGACCTGATGCCGGAAGGGGAGGAGGAGCGCCTCGCCCAGATGTACCAGTCGCAGATGGCTTCGCTCTATTCCGGATCGCCTATCGCCGAAGGCTCTGCCGCCGACACGGCCATGCAGATCGGCACGTTCAATACGGTCGCCGCGCTTGATGGTGTGAAGGTGCGCATCCCAGGCTATACGGTGCCGTTCGAATACGGCTCGAAGGCTGAGATCACGCAATTCCTGCTGGTGCCGTATTTCGGCGCCTGTATCCACGCCCCGCCGCCACCACCGAACCAGACGATTTTCGTCAAGACCGATACGCCGATCAAGCTGAAGGATCTGGCGCAGGCGGTCTGGATCGAAGGCACGATCCGGACGGAGACGCAGAATTCCGATCTCGCGGATGCGGCCTATACGATCGAGATGACGAGCCTGACAAAATACGAATACTGAGGCCGACATGATCAGACCTGAAGACATACGGGTCGTCGCCTGGGATTTTGACGGCGTGCTGAACCGGAATGTTCAGGATGGCGTCTTTGCCTGGTCGCGTGGCTTTGCCGAGGATCTTGGCCTGTCGCTGGACTCGTTCAGCAGCTTTCTCTTTCAGGGACGGTTCCAGAAGGCCATGGTCGGAGAGGCCTGCCTTAAGGAACTCGTGACCGAATGGGCGGCTGTGAATGGCGCAGTGGGCCGGGAAGGGGAGATCCTCGACTATTGGTTCACAAGCGACGCCCTGCCGGACGCGGATGTACTGGCCATGGTCGCGCAGCTGCGTCAGCGCGGTATTGCCAATGTCATGGCCACCAATAACGAGATCCACCGCACGGCATTCATTGAATCCGATATGGGCTTTGACCGGCACATGGACCGGATCTTTGCGGCTGGCCGGATGCGCGTTGCCAAGCCTGACACGGACTATTTCCGCCATCAGGAGCAGGAACTCGGCATGCCGGGCGCGCACATGCTGCTGGTCGATGACATGGCGGAGAATGTCGAGGCGGCGCGCAGCATTGGCTGGCAGGCCTTCCATTTTACCGAAGGCGCGCATGACGATCTGGTCGCGGCGCTCGGCCTCTAAGGCAAAAAAAGAAGGGCAGCCAAACTGACTGCCCTTCTCCTTACTCTACCTGGCACTCTACTAATCGTAATCCTTAAGGAAAAAACCCTAACGGTTTACGAATGCGCATTGCGTCGCCTATTTGGCGCCTTTTGCAAGCAGGTTGCGGATTTCTTCCAGAAGAACTTCCTGGCGTGGCGGCTCTGATGGCGCGGCCTCTTCCTTCTTTTTCATCGAATTCATGCCCTTGATGATCATGAACATGACGAAGGCGACGATGATGAAGGAAATCACGGCGGCGATGAAATTTCCGAGCTCGATGACAGCGGCTTCCTTGGTCACTTCACCCGAAGCATCAACGACAGCGGGCGAGATCGTGTAGCTCAGCGCTGAGAGATCGATGCCGCCCATGATGGGCGCGAGAAGTGGCAGGAAGACGCCCTGGATGAAGGCCGTGACCACAGTTGCGAAAGCGCTGCCCATGACAAAGCCGACGGCCATGTCGATGAGGTTGCCCTTCATCGCAAATTCCTTGAACTCCTTGAGCATTGCCAGCCCCTTCCCAGATTGTGTGTTTCGTAAAGAATACAGAATTAGTCGATCTATTCGAATCCGCGGTCAAGCGACGACTTTGCAAGCGCCCGGCGCTAGCGCGCTTCGGGATCCTCGCCGCCATTGACGCGGGCGCGCAGCTCCTTGCCGGCCTTGAAGAAGGGGACAGCTTTGGCAGGCACCTTGACCGGTGCGCCGGTGCGCGGATTGCGGCCTTTGCGGGCGTCGCGCTTGCGAACGGAGAAGGCACCAAAGCCACGCAGTTCAACACGGTCACCGCGGGCGAGGGCATCGGCAATCTCGTCCAGAATCACATTCACCACGCGCTCCAGATCCTCCTGGCGCAGGTGGCTATATTCTGAAGCAAGCTTCGCGATGAGTTCTGACTTTAGCATGTTGTTGTTATTAAACGTATTTGCGGCGGGAGCGCTAGGCCCCCGCCGCAAACATTTCATCAATTTTAGGAAGCGGGTGTCGCTTCCCGGGCAAGCCTAGGCCATCAATTCCTCGGCCTGGCCTTTCCAGTCGTCACGCTCCATGCGGCCCTGGACGCTGAGCTCTTCTTCAAGCTCTGCGATCTGGGCTTCATTGAGGGCAGCGACCTGCCAGAAGTGGTAGATACCGGCTTCGTTCAGCTTTTTCTCGAATGCCGGACCGACACCCTTGATTTGCTTCAGGTCGTCAGCATCGCCTTGCGGGCCTTCGAGACGGCCGCGCTCGTCGAGCGAGGACGCGTCACCGGCCTTGATGCCGTCGGAAGAAGCGGGTGTCGCTTCGACCTTCTCGGATGTCGCCTTGGCAGGCTTGCCGACCGAAGAGGAGGCAAGCGCTGCGCCGAGGATATCACCGAGCGAGGCGCCGGCATCAGCCGAACCGTACTGGGCAACAGCATCTGCTTCTTCAGCAATTTCGAGCGCCTTGATCGACAGGGACACGCGGCGCGAGCCACGGTCGACTGTGAGGATCTTGGCGTCGACCTTGTCGCCGACAGCAAAACGCTCTGGACGCTGGTCTGCGCGGTCGCGGCTGAGGTCGGAGCGGCGGATGAAGGATTTCATCGCCGGGGAGCCGAACTCGACTTCGATACCGCCCGAGGTGATCTCGGTGACGGTGCAGGTGACGATCGAGCCACGCTTGAGGCCTGTGCCGCCATCAGCAGGGGCTGCGATCGGGTCGCCGCTGAGCTGCTTGATGCCGAGCGAGATGCGCTCTTTGTCGACGTCGACGTCAAGGACGCGTGCCTTGACCATGTCGCCTTTGTTGAAGCCTTCAATGGCTTGCTCACCGGACTTGTCCCAGGCGATGTCATTGATGTGCACCATGCCGTCCAGGTCGGGACCGAGGCCCACGAACAGGCCGAACTCGGTGATGCCACGGACTTCGCCTTCGATTTCGGAACCGACCGGATGTTCGGCAACGAATGCGTCCCATGGATTGTCCATGGTCTGCTTGAGGCCGAGCGAGATGCGGCGCTTGTCGCTGTCGACGTCCAGCACTTCCACGTCGACTTCCTGGGTCGTCGAGAGGATCTTGCCGGGGTGGACGTTCTTCTTGGTCCAGCTCATTTCGGAGACGTGGATCAGGCCTTCAACGCCGTCTTCCAGTTCAACGAATGCACCGTAATCGGTGATGTTCGTGACCTGGCCCTTGAGGCGTGCGCCGACCGGATAACGCGAGTCGATGCCGTCCCATGGGTCGGAACCGAGTTGCTTCATGCCGAGCGAGATACGCTGGGTTTCAGGGTTGATCTTGACGATCTGCACTTCGACTTCCTGGCCGACTTCAACAACCTGCGAAGGATGGTTGATGCGCTTCCAGCTCATGTCGGTGACGTGCAGCAGGCCGTCGATGCCGCCGAGGTCCACGAACGCACCGTAATCGGTGATGTTCTTGACGATACCTTTGCGGACGTCGCCTTCTTTCATGTCCGAAACGATTTCGGCACGCTGTTCGGCGCGGCTCTCTTCAAGGATGGCGCGGCGCGAGACAACGATGTTGCCACGTGTGCGGTCGAGCTTGAGGATGGCGAACGGCTGGACTTCGCCCATGAGCGGGCCGACGTCGCGAACCGGGCGGATGTCCACCTGGCTGCCGGGAAGGAAGGCGTTGACACCGCCGAGGTCGACCGTGAAGCCGCCTTTGACGCGTCCGGAAATGGCGCCTTTGACGGGCTCTTCCTTGTTGAAGCTGCGCTCGAGCTTGATCCAGCGCTCTTCGCGGCGAGCCTTGTCGCGCGAGAGGACGGCATCGCCGAGGGCGTTCTCGATCCGGTCGAGATATACGTCGATGATATCGCCGGGCTTCGGCTGGTCGTCTTCGAGGGCGAATTCCTTGACCGGAATGCGGCCTTCGGTTTTCAGGCCGATATCGACCAGGACGTTTTCGTTCTCGATGCGAATGACAGTGGCCGGGATAACCTGGCCTTCCTGCATGGCGCCCGCGGCAGCGGACGATTCGAACATCGCCGCGAAATCGTCGGTTGTTGGGTTCATCTTGTCAGTCATTGTGTCTCCGGGGACGGGGCGAACGGTTCAAGGCGGGCCTGCACCATTGCAGCCCGCGTCGGAACGACCCGTTAGAGTGGTCTGTCATTTCAGAGCGGTACCGTTTGTTTGGATTTGAGCCTTTTGGGCCCTTCAAACGGTCTTTCCACGGGCGAGAACGGCCTCAACGGCTGCAATCGCCTTCTCCACTGCGGCGTCTATAGTCAGATCAGTCGTATCTATCAAGACAGCATCTGACGCGATGGCAGCGGGCGCATCCTTGCGGGACTGGTCGCGTTCATCGCGAATCCGGAGTTGTTTGATGACCTCTTCGAGCGTCACATCCGGCTCAAAGCCGACCAGTTCCTTCCAGCGGCGGTATCCGCGCTGCTCGACATTGGCATCGACCCAGAGTTTCACATCGGCGTCAGGTGCAATGACTGTTCCGATGTCGCGCCCATCAAGCAGGGCGCCGCCGGCCTGCGTGGCGAAGCTGCGCTGCAGTTCGAACAGGGCCTGACGGACTTCCGGGATAACGGCGACCTGGCTGGCGGCCTTGCCGGCTTCCCCTGTGCGCAGGTCGGAATCGCGGAATTTGGACAGGTCGAGATTCATCGCGATCTGCTGCAATCCGGCCGCGTCATTGAGAGCAATGCCCTGTTTCAGGGCCGCAACGGCGGTCGCGCGGTAGAGGCAGCCCGTATCCATGTGGGGCAGGGCGTATTTCGCCGCGAGCCGCTTGGCGATCGTGCCTTTTCCCGAGGCCGTGGTTCCGTCGATGGCAATGATCATGCTGCGCCCTCGGAAATATCAGCTCCCAGTGTCGCCATGTGGGCGAGGAATTCCGGATAGCTGGTGTCGATCATGGAGATGTCGTCTACGCTTACAGGCTTCTGCGAGGCTGTGCCCATGATCAGGGCGCTCATGGCGATGCGGTGATCGTGGCGGGTCTCGACCAAGCCGCCGCCGGGGGGCGGGCCGCCGCAGCCCTGGACGACGAAGCCGTCTTCGCGCTCTTCGGCCTCGACGCCATTGGCGCGCAGCATGTCGACCACGGCCTTCACACGGTCCGTTTCCTTGACGCGCAACTCTTCGGCGCCGGTGACGACGGTTTCGCCGGTTGCAAAGGCGGCGAGCACGCCGAGGATCGGGAATTCGTCGATCATGGAAGGCACGAGGCGTTCGGGGACGTTACGGCCGATCAGGGCGGCGCTGCCGGATTGGATGTCGATCAGGCGTTCGCCAGCGGCGTCGCCTGTGTCTTCGGCGCCGAGGCGGGCGCCCATGAGTTCAGCGAGATCATAGAAGCCGGACCGGGTGGGGTTGGACATGACGCCTTCGACCAGCACGTTGCCATCCGGCGAGATCAGGCCCGCAGCAATAAGGAAGGCGGCCGAGGACGGGTCGCCCGGAATGGCCGCCTCGATGGCCGAGAGCTTCTGGCCACCAAGGAGCGAAATGGTGCGGGCCTGACCGGCGCCGCGCGTGACGCCGACTTCGGCGCCGAAGCCGCGCAGCATGCGTTCGGTGTGGTCGCGGCTGGGTTTTGCCTCTTCAACAATCGTTGTGCCGTGAGCATTGAGGCCCGCGAGCATCACGGCAGATTTGATCTGGGCGGAAGCCTGTGGCGGCGCATAGGTGATGGCTTGCAGCGCGGCAGAGCCTGTGAGGCGGAAGGGCAGGCGACCGTGCGGCTCGGCCGTGTCGGTGAGGCCCATCTGGCGCAGGGGCGTCAGGATGCGGTTCATCGGGCGGGCGCTGAGGCTGGCATCGCCGCAAAGTTCAACGGTGAGGGCGTAGCCGGCCATCAGGCCCATCATCAGGCGCGAGCCCGTGCCGGAATTGCCGAAATCAAGCGAGGCAGCAGGGGAGGTGAGTCCGCGCGCGCCCGTGCCGGTGACTTCCCATTGCCCGGCGCCAGTACGCGTGACCGTGGCGCCAAGGGCCTGCATGGCCGCGCCGGTGCGCAGAACGTCGTCGCCTTCCAGGAGGCCGGTGAATTGGCTGGTGCCGTGCGCGATGCCGCCCATGATAAGGGCGCGGTGGCTGCAGGACTTGTCGCCCGGGGCGCGAAGGATGCCGTGCAGGCGGGAGACAGGGCGGCTGGTCCAGACCATGGGATAATTCCAGTTGAGCAGTTCGAACGTGAATTGGGGCTTTGACAGCGCGCAGCGTTCATGGCAAGCGCCCGCCAGACCAAATTCATTGAAACTCCGGAGGGAGCCGCACAGTGTCGAAAGACAAACTCGGAACCAAGCAAGTCTGCCCAGACTGCGAAGCCCGCTTCTACGACCTGCACAAACGCCCGGCCGTTTGCCCCAAATGTGGCAATGAGTTCGATCCCGAAGACGAAGTGATCAAAACGACGATCACGAAAGTGAAAGCCAAGGCCGCCCGCGCCGCCGTCAAGTCTGACGACGATGACGATGATGATGACGACGAGGAAATCGACGTTAAAGGCAAGGGCAAGAAAAAAGGCGACGATGACGACGACATCGAAGATGATGATGAAGACGAAATCGACGACGAGGAAGATGCCAAGGAACTCGGCGGCGAAGAAGCCGAAGTGATCCTGGAAGGCGCTGGCGAAGACGACGAGGAAGAAGGCACGACGGCCAAGGTTCCCGCCGGATTCACCGAAGAAGGCGTCGATGATGACGATGATGATGACGTCATCCTGGACGATGATGAGGACGACACATTCGACATCGACGCTGATGCGGACGATGACGATGATGATCCGCTCGTTCTTGATGACGAGGATGAAGATTAGGGCTTGAAAGGCGCGTTCACTGCGTCTAGTTCTCGCCCTTCCCGAGATTGGGGCCATAGCTCAGTTGGGAGAGCGCTTGCATGGCATGCAAGAGGTCGTCGGTTCGATTCCGTCTGGCTCCACCATTCTTGGTTTTTTAGTGGGTTCCGTATCGGCGCTTTGCGCCTCACATGAACGGGCTCACGGCTGATCTTACAACAGAACATCTGATGCAGCTGCGCGGCAGCAGCATCGTTTAGCTTCACTTAAGTGTGAACGCTGTCTCACTTCCGCCACAGGTTGGCGCTTGAAGCGGACACATTGATCCCCCACCTTCTTATTGAACGAAGGGTCCGCCCATGAGGCACGGCAACCGGCTCTGGCGTTCGGTATCTGTCTTGTGACGGAAAGGATTGGAAATGATAACGACCGAACTGAAAACGAACCCGTTTGAAAGCGACGCCTTTGTCTACATCCGCCACCTGGATGCTGACGAATTGCAGACGCTGATGCCCGCAAATGCCATGGAGCAGATCAAGGATCCCGAAGAACTCTTTGTTGTCCTGTCTGCCGATGGCGTACGGCTGGCGGTTGTCGAGGGACGCGATGCTGCGTTTGCGGCTGCCCTTGCCAACGACCTGAAGCCCCTCAGCGTGCACTAACCAGAACGGATCGCGCTTGCTTTCCCCCGGTTTGACGATGACCTTTGGGACATTACGAGGAGCCGGGGGAGAGCTTTTGGCGCCTATTTGCGGCTTGCCTGGTGTGTAAATGGACTGCGGGAGATGAATTCCGGGCCAGCACCTGCTAAAGGGCGCGCATGAGCGCTGACGTACAGATTTTCATTGATGGCGATGCTTGTCCGGTCAAGGACGAGATCTACCGTGTGGCGGTACGCCATGGCGTGCCTGCTGTGCTCGTGTCCAATTCCTATATTCGCATGCCGGAGCATGCGCTGCTCTCACGCCAGATCGTGACAGATGGTTTTGATGCCGCAGATGACTGGATCGCCGAGCGGGCGCACGCCAAGAGCGTCGTGATCACGGCGGACATCTTGCTGGCCGACCGCTGCCTGAAAGCTGGCGCGAAAGTGATCGGGACGACGGGCAAACCCTTTACCGATGATTCCATTGGCGCGGCGGTCGCTACGCGGGCGATCCTCGCTGACTTGCGCGTCGGCATTGCCGAGACAGGCACGCCGCGGGCGGGCGGACCGGCGCCCTTTACCAAGGCGGACAGGTCGCGCTTCCTCTCGGCGCTTGATGAGGCGCTGGTGAAGCTGAAACGTATGCCCTAGGCCACGGCTTGCGTGGTTGCGGGCTTCTTGCCATGACGGGAGGCTGATAGCGCCAGTGCGGCGCGCCGACCAGGGAGCGGCCCGTTTGAGCCAGCCATCCATACGCCTCGAGATCAATGCGCCTTTCGGCGAGATCATTCTCAACAAGCCGGAAAAACGTAACGCCCTGTCGGTCGACATGTGGGCGGCCATCCCGGAACTGATCGAGCGGGTTGTGGCGGCCGAGACAGTCAAGGTGGTGATCATTCATGGCGGAGACGCTGGCGCCTTTGCGGCGGGTGCAGATATTTCGGAGTTTTCGACGATCTATTCGACGCCTGAAGCGGCGGCGCAGTCTGGCGCGGTGATCGCGGCGGCGCTGAATGCTGTGGAGGCCTGCACCAAGCCGGTGATTGCGGCGATTGATGGCGCCTGTGTTGGCGGGGGCATGAGCCTTGCCATGGCGGCAGACCTGCGGGTCGCGAGCGAGGATGCGCGGTTCGGCATCACGCCGGCCAAGCTGGGCATTGTCTATCCGGCGGGCGATACGCGGCGGCTGGTGGCGGCGATCGGGGCTGCGCGCGCGAAGGACATCCTGTTTACGGCGCGCATTTTTGACGTGGCCGAGGCGAAGGAAATGGGCCTGCTCAGCCGTGTGGTGGCGAGAGGCGAGGCACTGGCCGGTGCCCGCGCGCTTGGCGATGCGGTGGCCGCGACGTCGCAATGGTCGACACGGGCGATAAAGCGGATGGTCGCGGGTATCGAGGCCGGGTGGGACGACACCTCGTCTGAAGCGACAGGCCTGTTCGCGGACGGGTTTGCGAGCGAGGATTTCGTGGAGGGCTATTCTTCCTTCCTCGAAAAGCGCCCCGCCAATTTCACATTCAAATGATGCATCGCGCTGATAGTCTTGCCGAGGGCTTTGCCGCGCTGCGGGCCCTGAAGCCGGGGCCTGCGCGGCTCTACCTTGCCGGATGCAGCGGCGAGCCTGTCGGGCTATATAATGCGCTCAGCGCCGAGGCTGAACTGGCGCGAGACCTCACCTTTGTCGGCGTACCCGTGCCAGGCCTCAATCATCTCGACTGGACGCACCTGCATGCGACCGCACGCGCGGAAATGCCCTTCATGTATGGCGCCATGCGGGACGGCTTCGCGGCGGGAAAGATTCTTCTGCGTCCCATGCATTATACCGAAAGCTATCGCGAGATGCAGGCCGGGCCGATTGACGTGGCTGTCATCATGGTCTCGCCGCCGGAAGCCGACGGAACTGTCAGCCTTGGCCTGTCGGCGGATTTCTCAGGCGCGATTCTTGCGCGTCCGGATATTCCGGTGATGGCCGTGGTCAATCCGTGCATGCCGGCGCCGCGCGACACCTTGCGTGTGCCGCTTTCGCGCTTCGATGTGGTGGCCCGGGACGAGACGCCGCTGGTGGAGCTGACGGAATCGGCCTTGCCGCCGGTGTTTGCGCGCATTGGGGAACGGATTGCGGATCTTGTTGGCGGGGAGGCGGCCTGCCTTCAGTTCGGGATCGGGAATGTGCAGCAGGCGGTGCTGAAGGCGCTGGCTGACGCAGGCGGACCAGCGAACCTGACGATCCATTCCGGCCTCGTGACCGACCCCGTGCTGGGCCTGATCGATGCAGGTCGCGTGGTCGATGCGCCCGGCGCAATCCTCACTGGTGTCGCGATGGGCACCGAGGCGCTCTATGAGCGGGTGGCGCGCGACAAGCGGTTCCGCTTTCGCGGTGTCGATGTCACGCATGGCATTGAGGTGCTGGCGAAGATCCCGCGCTTTACGGCGATCAATTCGGTTCTGGAGGTGGACCTGTTCGGGCAGGCCAATGCGGAATTCATGAAGGGGCAGCAGGTGTCCGGCATCGGGGGCCTCGCCAATTTCCTGCGCGGTGCGGCGGCCTCTGAAGGCGGTATGCCGATTGTCGCGCTGCCGTCGACAGCGGCGAAGGGGCAGGTCAGCCGGATCGTGGCGCGGCTGGGGCCAGAGGCGGTCAGCGTACCGCGCTCGGATATCGGATGGGTCGTGACCGAGCAGGGCGCGGTGAACTTGCGCGGCGCGAGCCTTGATGCACGGGCCGAAATGCTGATCTCGATTGCTGATCCGGCACACCGGGAGGCGCTGGCGGATGCCTGGGCCGAGGTGCGGGCGGGGCTCTAGAGGTTCAGCTGGGTCTGCGTGGTCAGGCTGATCAGTTTGCCCTCAGGCGTTTCGACGCGTGTTTGCCAGACTTGCAGGCGGCGGCCGACGCTGATCGGCAGGGCTGTGGCGCGCAGGACTGTGCCGACGGGCGCCGCAGCGATCAGGTTGGTCTTGCTCTCGGTCGTGGTCGTGCCTCTCGCGTCATCGGGCAGGTTCAGGAAGGCTGCGACAGCCCCGACGCAATCTGCCAAGGTCATCAGAAAGCCGCCATGGGCAATATTGCCGGAGGTGCACTTGTCAGCCTGGACAGTGACCTCGCCAATAACCTGATGCTTCGTGGCTTCGATGACGCGCAGGCCGATCTGGCCCGCGAAAGGCATGGAGGCAACGATGGCCTGCATAGGGTCTCTGGTCATCATCTGCTCCCTCTGGTGTGCCTGAAAGCTAGCCCCGGCATTGGTGCGGCGTCAAATCGGAACCGGGTTCCGGAAACCGCCTGCACCGATCATTTGCCCTTAACCGAAGCCATGCTAAAGCGCTGCGCATGAACGGAATCCAACTGCATAAGGGCGACCTGCCCCAGAATATCGATTTCGGCGCGATTGTTGCCATCGATACCGAAGCCATGGGCCTCAATCCGCTGCGCGATCACCTGACACTGGTGCAATTGTCGTCCGGCGACGGGACTGCGCACCTGGTCCAGCTCGGTCGGGATTATAATTGCCCGAACCTGAAGGCACTGCTGGCCGACCCCAAGGTTATCAAGCTGTTCCATTTTGCCCGGTTCGATGTGGGTATGATCAAGCGCTGGCTCGGCGTTGATTGCGCGCCGATCTGGTGCACCAAGATCGCCTCCAAACTGGCGCGAACCTATACCGACAGGCATGGCCTGAAGGATGTCGCCCGCGAAATTGCAGGCGTCGACCTCTCCAAGGCCCAGCAAAGCTCCGATTGGGGGGCGAAGGAGTTGAGTGATGCGCAGCTTCAGTATGCGGCTTCCGACGTGCTGCACTTGCATGCCATCAAGGAAGGTCTTGAGGCGATGCTGATCCGCGAAGGGCGGCTGGAACTGGCGCAGTCCTGTTTCAACTTCCTGCCGACCCGCGCTGCACTCGATCTGGCCGGATGGGGCGAACAGGACATTTTCGCCCATTCCTGAAGCAAGCGTCATGTTGTGCGCGCTTTTGTTTCGGCCCTATCAAAGGTAAACACGACCTGTAATAGTCAGTAACAGGCCGCAGGCGCTCGCTTTCATGGACGCAGTCAAGCATCACGACCCGGCATCCCTCTGGGTGCCCCGCCGGCAATTGACGCTGGCCGATGCCCGCAAGCGGTCGGACCGTGTGCGCGGCCTGCGTATCCTGTTCATGGCCTGCGCGGCGGTCTCTATGGGGCTTTTCCTGGGCTTCATCATCAAGAGTGCCCTGACGCGTGATGCCGTGCCGGTTCAGATTTCCGGTGACGAGGTCGTCACCATGCTCAATCCGCGGTTCACGGGGCGTGATTCTGCGGGAGAGAGCTTCACGATCACGGCGGATGCGGCGCGCCGCAAGGAACTGACGGCCAATGTTGTTGACCTTGTCGCGCCCATCCTGCGCGATGCAGCCGGTAGCGAAGTGCGCGCGCCATCGGGCATGTATGACCGCGACGCTGGCATACTTGAGCTTTATGATGATGTGAAAATCACCGATGCGTCGGGCTATTCCTTCCATACAGCCGCCGCGCGCGTGCATGTCGGGCAGGATTGGGTCGAAGGTCTTTCGCCGCTACAGGGCAAGGGACCGCTTGGCGATATCCGCTCGGACTCGTATGAAATTCTTGACGGTGGTAACCGCGTTGTCTTTCAAGGTAACGTAAAAACAGTGATCTATCCGGCCGAGCCCAATGTGGCGGCCAGTGATGAAGGTGGTGCAGATGGCAATCCTTAAACTCTTCGGGGCAGCGCTGGCGCTCTCCTCTCTGGCCGCCCCGGCCATGGCACAGATTTCGTCGGAAGGTGGGACAATCTATATCGATTCCGAGCGGACCGAGAGCCTTGAGCGCGAGCGCAAGGTGCTGCTGATCGGCAATGTCGACATTCAGCAAGGCACGGCCCGGCTGCGCGCTGACACGGTGACGATCATATTCAGTGGCAAGGCCGAAGGCGGTGAGTCCTCCGGCGTCGGCTCTGGCTTTGGTTCGATCGAGACCATGGTTGCCGAGGGAAACGTGTTCTATGTGACGCCTGAACTGAAGGCCAAGGGCGACCGCGGCGTTTATGATGCCGCCGTCGATACGATAACAATGACGGGGCATGTGGCCTTGATGCGGGATCGTGACGTGGCCGAGGGCCAGACCCTGAAAATGGAAGTCGGCAGGCGCCGTACGACCCTTGATGGCGGTGCCGGACGGACGCGCATGGTGATCGAACCGGACCAGAAAACAGCCGGGAACTGAAAAATTCGAGCAATGGCGTGAAGCCGATCTTAAGTATGTCAGGCTATGCAATTTCCGGGGCGACGATACTGCCCGTGAACAGGGACGAATTCACGAGATGACTGAAGCGGCCGAAGGCCTTGTCGTTAAGAATATTGCCAAATCCTTTGGCAAACGACAGGTGGTGCGCGACGTTTCTCTGTCCCTGCAGCGCGGGGAGGTTGTTGGCCTGCTTGGACCCAACGGGGCCGGCAAGACGACCTGCTTTTACATGATCATGGGCCTGATCGGCGCGGATTCCGGATCGATTTCGATCGATGGGGAAGACGTGACGCGCCTGCCCATGTACCAGCGCGCACGCCTTGGCGTGGGCTATCTTCCCCAGGAAGCATCCATTTTCCGGGGAATGACAGTGGAAGAGAATGTCATGGCCGTGGCGGAACTGGTCGAGAAAGACCGGTCTGCACGCATGGCACAGGTCGACAGCCTGCTGAGCGAGCTGCATGTGGAACATCTTCGCGGCCAGGCGGCCACATCCCTTTCGGGGGGTGAACGTCGCCGGGTCGAGATTGCACGTGCACTGGCATCCCGTCCGAGCTTCATGCTACTGGACGAACCGTTCACCGGCATTGACCCGCTCGCCATTTCCGACATTTCCGAACTTGTCCGCTACCTGAAGCAGCGTGGCCTGGGCGTCCTGATTACGGACCACCAGGTGCGTGAGACGCTTCAGATCGTAGACCGGGCCTATGTCATGTATGATGGCGACGTTCTCTTCGATGGCACGCCAGGCGATGTGCTGAAGAACGAGGATGTGCGCCGGGTCTATCTGGGTGAACAGTTCGCCGCTTGATCGATAAGGCGCGGGCTACGGAATGAAACAGTCACTCGACATGCGCCAGGGCCAGTCCCTGGTAATGACGCCGCAGCTGCAGCAGGCGATCAAGCTTTTGCAACTCTCCAACCAGGAGCTCGCCGAGTTCGTGGAAAACGAGATCGAGCGCAATCCCTTGCTGAACAAGGCCGAGGAGAATGCCGAGGATGGTGGCGGCGAGCAGGGCAATGCGCCGGCGCGCCGTGAGCAGCTTTCCCTTGATGACAATTCCGGCCTCGGCGCTGCACGCGAGCAGCTCGATGCGCCTGGCGAGGATGTGTTCGAACCGGGCACGGGCTCGGATGCGGCGATGCCGGTCGAGGGCTCTGGCCCGTCGGCCCAGACGGACTGGTCGAGCGCCACATCCGGCGGCAGCTTCAACAGCGAGGAATATGACTTCGCGGCGAACCTCACGACCGATCTTACCCTGCAGGAACATCTGCACAACCAGTTGAACATTGCCGGTCTCTCGGCGGCGGACCGCCTGATCGGTGCCCGCCTGATCGATGAGACCGATGAAGCCGGCTACCTGCGCGCGCCTCTCGAGGATGTTGCCAAGGCTCTCGGTGCGGATGAAGCCAACGTGGCCGCCGTGCTCGCTGTCTGTCAGGGCTTTGAGCCGACCGGCGTGATGGCGCGGTCAATCCCCGAATGCCTGACCCTGCAGCTGAAGGAGCGCGGCCGCTTCGACCCGGCCATGGAAGCCATGCTCGCCAATCTCGACATGGTGGCGAAGCATGACCTGAAGGCGCTCGCCGATGTGTGCGGCGTCGACAAGGCTGACCTCATGGACATGCTGGGCGAGCTGCGTCAGCTCTCGCCCAAGCCTGGCAGTGGCTTTTCCAGCGACACGACCATTGCGGTTGCGCCAGACGTGTTTGTGCGTGAGCTGCCGAATGGCAGTTTTGGCGTGGAACTCAATTCAGAGACCCTGCCGCGCGTTCTGATGGACAAGGCCTATTATGCCGAAGTGAGCGTGCTGCCGATGCGCGATCAGGAGAAGGAGTTCATCTCCGAATGCGCGGCGAACGCGACATGGCTGATCAAGTCGCTCGACCAGCGCGCCCGCACCATCCTGAAAGTGGCGAGCGAGATCGTGCGCCAGCAGGACGCTTTCTTCGCGCATGGTGTGGCCCATCTTCGTCCGCTGAACCTCAAGCAGGTGGCCGACGTGATCGAGATGCACGAATCCACGGTCAGCCGTGTGACGTCGAACAAATACATGGCGACCCCACGCGGCCTGTTCGAACTCAAGTATTTCTTCTCGGCGGCCATTCCGTCGACCGGTGGCGGCGAGGCCCATTCAGCCGAAGCCGTGCGTTACCGGATCAAGGCGCTGATTGATGGCGAGACCGAGGATGATGTGCTCTCGGACGACCAGATCGTCGAGATCCTGACCGGCTACGGCATCGAGATCGCCCGCCGCACGGTGGCGAAATATCGCGAGAGCCTGCACATTCCATCGAGCGTCCAGCGCCGCCGCATCAATCGCGCCAGCGCCTGAGGTCAGTCTTCTGATTTTGCATGAAGGCAATCCAAGGCAGGATCACAGCGGCAAACCAGAAGTAGGTCCTTCGATGTCATCCAGAATACTTGGCGCCTTGCTGTTCGCCCTTACTCTGTCGTCCTGCTCTGGTGAGCAGGAGGGACCTTCGCGCTCGGGAAGTGCATCATCGCACGCGCCCCGCCCGCCATCGTTCTTCTATCGGATGAAGGCAGACTTCATCTTGAAGGAGACGGACGAAACCGTTCAGTTCGATTATGTCGCGGCTTGTGGTGGGGTCGTGCAGAATTATTCCTACACCACACCATCTGTCTTTTACACGCATCATCCCATCATCATGTTCCAACCGGTCGGCGAAGGTCAGGCGCTTGGGCTCGTTACCATCGATATGTGCGACAACTGGAAGTGGGGCAAAGTCGAGTTTGGGCCGCGGGCTGGAAAGAGCCGCATACCTGACGATCTGCGGCCGCTTGCTATCTGGTTTGACGACATCGACGACCTGAGCAGGGGATGGGGTTACAAGACGGATGATGCCTACGAAAGTCCGCTCGCAAAAATGAAGTTTGTGAGCGCAAGCGTATCAGTCACGGATAAAAGTGACTGGGAGAAATGGCGGGCAGAGGCGGAAGCGTCCTACGAGCAGATTGGCGTGCTGCCAGGGCCGTGGGGATATAGTTATACAAACGAAGAAATGAGATCTCGGGCAAAGGCTGCTCACGAGGGTGGACTGGGTATTGTTTCGCCTCAATGTACTTCAGTTTTTCGCGTCAAAATACACAAAGACGTTGCTGATGCGATTTTCGCCAAGTCGACGGACGATATTGGCAGGTATTGGTTTACGACCGAGTCCGCAAAAATCGCTTTAGATGAAACGACAAAGCTGTTTTCACGCGATGGGCCGCTTCAAGACGGGCACTCCTATCGTGATTACGTATCCGGAGGGAAGCAATACTCCGGAACACTGCGTCGGTCCGGAGGTGGTTACATTATCCCGATGGGAGAGACGGCAGACAATGCAAAGGGGTTTGCATA
This sequence comes from Hyphomonas oceanitis SCH89, assembly GCF_000685295.1. Classification (GTDB taxonomy): domain Bacteria; phylum Pseudomonadota; class Alphaproteobacteria; order Caulobacterales; family Hyphomonadaceae; genus Hyphomonas; species Hyphomonas oceanitis. Next base: position 32,537 of record NZ_ARYL01000017.1, on the reverse strand, counting down.
TCGAGATGTGTATCCTTTTCAGACACGGTCACTTGCAATGCCTGCCGTGGAAATGGCTCAAGACACTTATTATCAAAAGGTTTTGCTCTACCCGGAGTATCTGGGGTTTGGTGCGTGCTCATCGAGCCTCAATCCGATTGATTCATTGCAGAGGACTTCTCCTTGGCTCAGAGGCACCGAGAGGCAGTATGATGCGCCCTTCGATCCCGAGGGCTTATCCAAGCGTCATGTTTTGATGGTTGGAGATATTCCCGTCGAGGGAGTTCCTAGAAGCACATATTTTGCCCAAGACCCCCCCAACATTATTGATCGTGAGGGCTTTTTGCTGGGGCCAGACCATTAGAGCAAGGATGTACCAGTCGATGGTGTTCCGAACTCAATGGTGACCAGTCAGCAACCCTACATCCTTCTGGATCGTGATGGGTTCGTCTGGAATGTAGCTCGTTAATGAAATAACGACATTCCCATTTGATCCAATTCACTCAGCACCCGCTGTCTCGAACATTTCGTTGAGATAGGCCGCGAGGCGCACGCCGCCTTTTGACAGCTGCTGGCGGATAATGTCGCGCGTCTGGTAGGCGTAGTCGTAGGACAGGATCTGCGTGTCCGGATAGATCGTGTCGCGGATGGCGGCGCTTTCATCGGCCCAGTCAGCAGGGCTGGCCTTGGCCCATTCGGCGAGCTGGTTCGCCGTGATCTTCTGGACCAGCCAGTTTGTCCATTCGGTGTAGGACAGCTCCTGGTAATTGATCAGCAGCTCGTCCCAGACTTCGTGCAGGTTGCTCATTTGATCAAAGAAGGTGCAGACGAACTGGTTGCCGCCCCGGTCGGTGCCATTGCCGACATGCAGCGGCTGGTGCAGGTCGCCAACGAGATGGATGATGAAACGCAGGGCGAGCTGGCGCTCTTCCAGCGGCGCGGTGGGGTCAATCGCAATGGCGCGGTATTTCGCGAGCGCAGTGATTGCGTCGCCTTCCGGCGGCGGCGTGACCTGCGCGTAGGTCTGGCCCACGGGAATAGTCACATAGTGCCAGGGATTGGCTTCTGAGCGCCAGAAAGGCTCGGGGTTTGAGCGCATATGGTCCGGCCAGTCGGCGGCCTCTGCGATGCCTTCAGGGCCGAGGATATCCTTGACGCCCGTATCGGCCGACTGGCTGAGATAGGTCTGCGCGACGGCGCCGACCACTCTGTGACCCGTCTTGCCCCACGCATGGGCCGGCATGACGGTGGCGAGGGCCATGAGGCAGGTCACGATCAGGCGTTTCATCGGGCGGTCTCCAAGGCTTTGGTGCTGGCCTGACCTCAAAAGGATTTGCGCTGCCGGGTCAATGCAGCCTGTCGCCTCAGGGCCATGTTTTCGCAACGAGCGCGTCGACCTCTGCGCGCTTGGGCAGGCTGGGCTGGGCGCCAGCCCTTGTGCAGGCGAGCGCACCGGCCGTGACGGCAAAGCGCAGGGCATCCTGTTCAATCATGCCTTCGATCAGCGCGACAGTGAGGGCTGCTGTGAACGTGTCACCGGCGCCGACTGTGTCGACAACCTGCACTTCTGGTGCAGCCTCGCGGGCGATTTCCGTGCCATGCTGGTAGAGCGCCGCCCCTTCGCTGCCGAGCGAGATGGCAACCAGCGCGCCTGACGCGTGCAGCGCGTCGCCATAGAAAGCGGCCTCGGTTTCGTTGACGCAGAGCAGGCTCGCGCGGGCGAGGAGGGCGTCGGGAACGGTCATGGCGGGGGCAAGGTTCAGGCTGACAAAGCCGGTGGCACGACTGGCGGCGGCGAGCAGTGCGTCGGCCGGGATTTCGAGAACGCCCATCATGTGGGTGATATCTGCGTCTTCCACGTCCGCCGGCCGAAGGGCGCGGTTTGCGCCGGGACAGACCACGATCAGGTTTTCGCCATCGGCCGAGACGGCGATCAGGGCGACACCCGTCGTCTCGCCATTGATATGCTGCACGCCGGAAAGGTCCACGCCGCCTGCCTGGAGTAGTTTCAGCGCTTCCTCGGCCATGTCGTCAGCGCCGACTGCTCCGATCAGGCGGACGTCCGCGCCGAGGCGTTTGGCGGCGAGCGCCTGGTTTGCGCCCTTGCCACCGGGATGGCGGGCGAGGCGGGCATTGGTCACCGTTTCGCCGGGGCGGGGCAGGGTGGGGCCCGTGGCGACGATATCGAGATTGATGGAGCCCGTGACGGTGATCATGACGGTGTCATCAGCCCCTCAACGAGGGCGAAGAAGCCGTCTGCATCGGCCTTTGTGACCCATGTATGCGGGCCATCTGCCTCTGCCGAGAGGCGCGTCTGGCCGAAATGGGCGCCTTCAGCGGTGTCGACGCTGACAGTCGCCTTGCGGCTTTCGAACAAGTGTGGGGCGAGCAGGTAGGCGATCGTCGACGGGTCATGCATGGGCGTCATGCGGCCTTCCTTCCAGCGCGCTTCGAGCACATTGGCGGCTTCCAGCAGCTTCACCATGATGGCTGGCCGCGCGCCGGGCAACTTGCGAAGCTGCTCAAGGCGCTCGGGTTCGGCGCGAACCTGATGCGTCACGTCGAGGCTGAGCAGTGTCGCCGGAATGGCGCTGTCGAACACGACGGCGGCGGCATGCGGGTCAGCGAAAATGTTGAACTCTGCGGTCGGCGTGATGTTACCACCTTCACTGTCAGCGCCGCCCATGATGACGAACTGGTCGATGCCCCGGGCAATATCGGGGGCCATGACGATGGCGCTTGCGATATTGGTCAGCGGGCCGGTGACGACGATGGTGTATTCGCCAGGCGCCGCGCTACGCAACGTGTCGATCAGGTGGGTGACGGCGTGGCTTGCGGCGAGAGGTGTGTCAGGCTCGAATGGTTCCAGCCCGGCAATGCCACTGTCGCCATGGAAATGTTCGGCGGTGACTGGCTCGCGCAATATCGGGCGCGGGCAGCCGGCAAAGACGGGCACGTCCGGCCGGTCCATGATCTGGCACATCATGCGGGCATTCCGGCTGGTCAGCCTGAGCGGCACATTGCCGGCAACGGTCGTGATCGCGCGCACGTCCAGCGCCGGGCTGGCCAGCGCCATCATCAGCATCACGGCGTCGTCGACGCCCGGGTCGCAGTCTATAATGATCGGGCGGGCCGTCATGCGTGTATCGCCAGCGTTTCCAAACGGGTTTTCCTTCCCTTGTAGGCTTGTGGTGGCCCATGCTAACCAACGGACCCGCCCCGGCAAGTGAGATCAGGCGGCAAGCTGCATTCAACCCTTGGAAAGCATGGGGATTTTCGTGACCAATCTTCCTGAAGGCACACTTGAAAGACTGGTTGAGGCTGCGCGCGCCGTGCGCCTCAATGCCCATGCGCCTTATTCCAGTTTCCATGTCGGCGCGGCCGTGCTGGACGAGCATGGCAATGTGTCTGTCGGCTGCAACATGGAGAATGGGGCCTATCCACTCGGCACATGCGCCGAGGCTGTGGCGCTGGGCTCAATGGTTGCGTCTGGGGGCCGGGAATGCCGGGCAATTGTCATTGTCGGCACCGGCGAAACGCTGATCACGCCTTGTGGCGGCTGCCGCCAGCGGATCGCGGAACTCGCTGTCGATGGCACGGATATCTATTGCGTGGCTGAAAAAGGCGACGAAACCCAACGCATGAGCGTCGAAGACGTGTTGCCGGGCGGCTTCCGCCTCTAGGGGCGAACCTGCAGGTCATCAAGCATGGCGCGAAAGGCCGGGGATATTTCCGGGCTGTCCATGTGCAGGCCATAGCCTTCAAACACCATGTCGATCGTCACGCGCTGTTTCTTGCGGCCGACAAGGCGCGCGACCATGCGGCTCTCGGCGACCGTGCGGCCCTTGGACATGAACTTGTGTTCGAACAGGATATAGCTGCCCTCCCAGCCGACGGGGCGCGTGTGCAGCTCGAATTTCTGCGGGAAGCGCATCATGCGGTGGAAGCTGATCGCCTCGCTCTGGATGATCGGGGTCCAGCCATTCTTCCGGAAGACTTTAAGAAAGCCGGTGCGGGCGATATAGTTCAGCATGCCGAGATCGGTGAATGAGGCATAGCGCGAATTCGTCATGTGCCCCATCGGGTCATGGTCGCCGATCCACACGGCTGACTTGATGACGTGGACATCCAGCGGCTGGGTCCGCTCGCGCGCAAACCAGGCAGGCAGAAATATCCGGAGGAACCGGAAAAACAGATTCATGGCTCGCACGCTCCCGACGACTTGCCCTCATGCACGTCGTCCCCCGACGACACGCTCACGGCCTGCATACTGCAATCTCTAGGCCGAAATGCGAGCGTGGCAGAGACTGGCTAAAAAAGCGTGAGGGGCGGTTTGGGAGTGGTAGGCTTAGTCGTCCGACGGCATTTTCCGGATACGCCGGATGATATCCATCAGCCTTTCAGACAGCGGCGTGGAGCGGTCGGTTTCAGATGCTTGCTTAACAGCGCTCCGCAAGCCTTCGGGAAGTTTTCCATTTCCTCCGCCATTGAGGTGTGAGGCGTGCGTAGTGGGGGGGGTATCATCGTCTTTTTGGGCCACGGGATTTGTACTTTTTTGCGGTGGGGGAGGTGGGTGGCGATGGCTTTGTTAGAGCGCCTATCTCATCGCCTCGCGGAGTTGATCCAGGGAAAGAAAGACAGTTACGTTGTTGGCTATGGCGACTTTCACCATGTCGGATTCAAGCACGTCCTTGAGGTATTCAAGATAGAGTATCTCGATCGTGTCGGGCTTGATCGCCATCGGCCTTGGGATCTCCCGGTCCAACACGCGCAGGAGGAATCCGGCAACGATACGTTCGGTCAGTTCGGGGTCACCGGTTGCTGTCAATGTCATGGCGCGGAGAGGCACGATTTCGCGCTCCAGCGCATCTGCAAACACGGCGTATGAAACCGCTTTTGCTTCGCCCTCAGGCTGATCATTGAGTTCCATTTATATGCACCACCCGCCAATCGCAGAAAAATTGATCTAGAATGGAACGATATCAGCTCGAGGGCATAGGAATGAATAAGCACTTCTACCTATATGGGCGCGACCCATTCCAGCGAGTGCGTCAAATCGAAAGCAACGATAAGTTGCTTCGCATGCTCTGATTTTAAGGTTAATGGCCAACCCTGCCTGCTGGCGGGAATATTACTGTGCTCTTAAATCGGTCAATGCAGTTGCGCAATCAGTCCCTGCAAAGACTTTCTATATGTGTCCTTTATCTGCTGAAAGCACAGCAGAACGCGAAATCCATCCCTATTTAACCTCATGGAAGGGATGATGAACAAATCGTTTTAACCCGTTAAAATCATGGCAATAATTGCTAACACATCGGGCTGCAATATGGCCAAATAGTAATATCTGCTTCATTTCGGACCCTTATTTATTCAAGCCAGCGTTGCGTGGGGAGAGCCTGCGGAGATCGCTTTAGGATTGAGTGATACTGGAGTTCCAAGATGGATTTAAACCACGACACCGGCCGCGCTTGCGGCCGAAAACATTTGATGGGGCGGGCATTGGGTTCCGCCTCCGTTTTCACCCTCGTTCTGGCGGTTCTGGCGCCGGGCACCGCCAGCGCAACGCCCGCCGTTTTCTTCAACGAAGATACATCAGCAGGGCTGCAGACGTTTATTGATACGGTCCTTGCGGCCGACGCATCGTTCAACACAGCGAACCCGACAACACCTCATACGTCTGATGTTTACACATTCGACATTCTCAACACGACGGGTGGTCAATTCACGGTCTCGAGCACGAATGGTGGTGACGACATTGTCGTTGAAACCGTGCGGCTCGGGAATTTGGCGCCCAATAACTTCACCGGCGATGCGGGTAGCGATGGCTTTACCAACTGGAGCAACAGCTATTCTTCAACCTTCGCCGATGCTGAGGCCATGGGGTATACATACAAATTCTTCGAGGCCGATGGTGTAACGCCCTACGACATGAACGCCCTGGGAACATATGTGAATGACTGGGGTACGTGCTGCACGAATGGCGTTGATCCTGACGGGAATTCTACGGGCGCATCGGCAGTCTACTTCCGTTTTGGGGCCAGTGATCCTCTTCTGCTGGGCGGGATCGAGCAATCAATTAGCGGCACGGAACACTTCGTCGGAGCGATCAACGATACCGGCCTCTTCAACAGTGTGACCATCATTGCGACCGGCAACGGGGAATATTTCGGCGCGGGCGCCTATCTTGCCTTCTCGTCGGTAGCCCTGAACAGCGTTCCGCAAGGTTCTTCTTCCGTCGACCCGTCGCTGTCGGGTGCTTTCAATATCGATACGAACAGCGCCTATTATCAGGCCTCGCAGCTCAATGGATCGCAAGTCAAACCGAACTTTGTAGGTGGCACACTGAAGTTTGCTGATAATGCCGCAGTCGGTGCAGACTTCACGGTCCAGTCAGAAGGCGGCACGATTGATACAGAAGGCAATGCCGTTGTTGTGACCGGCACATTCTCCGGCGTCGGCAATATCATCAAGAAGGGCACGGGCATTCTGGCCCTGTCAGGCACTAACACGACGACGGGCGGCTTCACCATTGCAGAAGGCGCGCTGCAGATATCGCAAGCCGCCAATCTTGGTACGGGTACGGTGACAATCGGAAAGGGATCGCTCCAGGTTTCCGGTGACATGACCGGTACGCAGGACATCATCGTCGATGGCACATCCGCGCGCATGGATGTTGGCAGCAACTCGGTGGCCTGGAATGGCAAGATTGCCGGAGATGGCACGCTGAATGTGCTCGGCGCGGGGCGACTTGAGCTGACGGGTGCCAACACCTATTCCGGTGGCACCTTTCTGGAGCAGGGCACGCTGGCCGGTTCGACGAACTCGCTTCAGGGCGATGTCGAGAATAACGGAACGGTTGAGTTCGACCAGTCGGATGCAGGCACCTATGCGGGTGTCCTTTCCGGGACAGGGCAGCTCAACATGCTGGGGACAGGCCGTCTCGTCCTGACCGGGATGAACACTTATTCCGGCGGCACTTTTGTCGAGCAGGGTACGCTGGCCGGTTCGACGAACTCGCTTCAGGGCAATATCGCGAACAATGGTACGGTCGAGTTCAACCAGTCGCAGAACGGCCTTTTTGCAGGCGTCCTGTCCGGCAGCGGCGGTCTGCGCAAGCTGGGCAACGGCATGCTGATGCTGACGGGTAATAGCACGATGACAGGCACAAGCACGGTCGAGTCCGGCAGCCTGAGCGTGAATGGATTATTCGGCACGAGCGATCTGATCGTTTATGACACGGCCTCTCTCTATGGTTCCGGCGTGGTCGACGGCTCAGTCCGGGTGTTGAGCGGCGGCACGCTGACACCGGGCAACTCTCCGGGCACGCTCTATGTGTCCGGCGATGTCACGCTGAATGACGGGTCCATCTTCCTTACAGAAATAGACGGTCGCGATTACTCACTCGTTGGTGGTGCTGGCAGCTATGACCGGGTCGTTCTCACAGGCGCGGATTCGACCTTCACGGCGGCAGGTTCGGTCAATCCGATCCTTCGCGGAATTTCGGGCACCGCCAATAACGATTTCGAGCCGGTCATCGGCGATATGTTCACAATCGTGACGGCGGCCAATGTGACAGGGGAGTTTGATGCCCTGACACAGCCGAGCGAAGGCCTTCAGGCAAATGCCCGGTTCAAGGTCATCTACAATGCGGACTCTGTACAGCTGGCGGTAGTTCCAGAGAGCCTGAGAGTTCTGGTCACGGATATGTATGGAACGGGTAATGCGATTGCTGCAGCTCAGGCCATTGATTATGGCACGGGCTATGGCAACGCCGCGACGGGCGATCTTGACGACCTGCTTGTCTCCCTCATGCCCATGCGGGCTGCTCAGATTGGTGTGGCGATGGAATCCCTGTCGGGCGACATGCATGCTCATGTCCTTGAGAGCACAGAATCGGTCCTGTTTGGGTCTGACGATATCATTATCGCCGCCGCGCAAGGGAACACTGGTCTCGGGGGTGTCGACAATCAGCTCGAAAACGGGGTTCGTGTCTGGTCACGCGTCGACGCGCGCGGCGCCAGCTATGATCCGGACGGCAACACGATGGGCTTCGATGAAGACACGTATGGCGTTACGCTGGGCGCGACTTTCATAAATACATCTGAAATGCGTGTGGGCGTCGCAGCCAGCTATAACACGGTCGAACTCTACACCGACACGGCCAGTGGGGCGACCAACCACATGGCATCGCTCTACGCCTATGGCAGCCGCACAGTGACACCGCGCCTGACCCTTTCGGGCCTTGTCGGCTACACGAAGGCTTCGCCCAAGACCGACCGCGTGACACCGCTGGGTGGCCTCGTTGCCGCCTCGAAGTCGAAGGAAGATTTCTCGGTCATGCACGTTCAGGCCGAGGCGCGCTATGCGCTCCTCCAGCGTGGTGCGACCAGCCTTTATGCGATTGGCGGCCTGCGCGCAGCCAGCCTCAATCAGGATGGCTACACCGAGTACGGCAATGTCGATTACACCCAGCTCGATGTCATGGCGGAATCGCGTAACACGGTTCAGTCCAAACTCGGCGGTGAAGTAGTTCACAGCTATCGCGGCACGGATCTCGCCGTGTTCACCAACTGGGCACATGACCTCGGTGATGATCCGACCGTCGAACGTGCGGTGTCGCTGGGCAATGCGATCTGGCAGACCCGGTCGGTTGGCCGCGGACTGGACACCTATAATTACGGTGCCAGCGCCCGCCGCGACATTACTGAGCGGGTTGGCTTCGAGATTGAGTACACCGGCCGTTACAACAGCGACAACTATGATGCCCAACAGCTCATGGTCGGCGTGAACGTCGCCTGGTAGGCCTCACCCCAAACTGAAAGAGGCCGGCTGCGGGAAACTGCAGCCGGCCTTTTTTATGTGGCCTGATCAATGTCTGGGTCGGCCCGCTGGTCGAGATTCTGAAGGATTACTGCCCCCACGATATCGAGCCGTTCTGCGAACTCCATCTCGGCGGTGCAACCCTTCCGGCGAGAGTCCGCGCCTTCATCGACTTCCTCGCCGAAAAGCGCGCGTGAAACGGGGGCTGTTTGAATTGAACTACATTTGCGCTGGCGCGGCACTCATTTGCCAGCACCGATATTCATGGCACGGAATGCGGCGGCCACATTTGGTTTCATGGTCCAGCGGTTCTCGTTTTCATCCAGGTCTGCGAGTATGGCTGTCATGATTTTCTCGCCATCGCGCACCACCGAGGGTGGCGCGGGCCAGAGATAAATTTCGCGATCCTTACACATTTTTCCAAAATGCATGTGCCAGGTCTGGGCCTTCCAGCCACAGGCCTTGCTGAGTTCCGTCGAGGTGCTGGCAGGATGGTTCAAGAGCGCTTCAATGATTTTCACTTCCGTATCGGTCGCCGGAAGGAAAGCAAAAGCTGCAGCAACGAGCTGGGCGTCATCAAGCCCGTCGAGCCGTTCAAAAAGTGATTGGGCTTCCGTGTGGGCCAGAGCGTTCATCGCATCCTGCAGGGCTTGAGCGTCCTTGCGCTCTTTTTCGCTGCCCTTCTCAAGAAGCCGACTAATATTTGCGCGTATCTTCTCGCGATCAGAAGGTGACTTGTCTGGCAGGCTGGCGATAATTTGTTCAATACCCATGCGCTACATTTTCACGTTGGGGTAGAGTTGCAAGCCCTAACACATCAATTTCTTCCATTCGCTGGCGCGTTCAGGAATCTGACGATGAAAAAGCCTGTAGTGCGATTGAGAAAAGATATGGGCTCATCCCTCCAACAAAGCCCTCCTAGAACCCTTCAGCCTTGGCCTTGCGCCAGTAGAAGAGGGCAAAACCGGTCACGACGAGGGGGATCATCAGCCCGTATTCGTCGATCCACATTTGCGTGCCGGCGGTCTCCCCTGTCAGGGGCGTGAAGATCTTCTGGATGAAAATATTATGGGCGGCATGAAACATGATCGCGGGCCAGACACTTCCGGATTTGAATGTGAAATACGTCATGATCACGGACATGGCTGTGATCATCAGTGTGAAACACGCGACCTGGAATAGCGGATCGCCGCCGCCATACTTGATGACGATGGGATAGTGCCATGCGGCCCAGATCAGTCCGCTCACCACGGACACGGCGCCAAAGGGCATGACCTTGCGCAATTCCCAGACAAGGAAGCCGCGCCAGCCAATCTCCTCCCCGGCTATGGACCCAAGGGACTTGACCAGTTGCACACTGGCCAGAAGGGCGATCATCACAAACATGGAAACCGCAGGCACATTTGGCGGAAAGCCGAGGTCATCAGACCATTCGGAAAGGGTTTCAGGGTTGAACGGCGTGCCCAGCCCGAATGCCCAGATCAGACCATAAGCCAATGCGATATAAGCGACCGGTACTAGATATGCCTGAATATTGCTCCGCCACTTACCCCATGCCCAAGGCAGGCTGGAAATCGTGCGGCCCCTGATCTTTTGTGTCGCCAGGGCGGCGATCGCCGGAGTCAGCATCAATGCGCCGACATAGAGGCTGGTGGGATTGAGTTCGAGGATGGCAAAATGCGCAATCGCGCTCAGGCCGCACAGGATTCCCATGAATATGGAAATCGTTATCCAGGCATCCCGCTGATCGGTTTGAGCACGTGTCATCATCAAGGCATATCGAATTTCGATAATTTGTCCAGCGCCTTCTGAACGGCCCTGACTGTTCGCGCATTTGCTTGGAGAATGGTGCACCCAACAGGATTTGAACCTGTGACCTCTGCCTTCGGAGGGCAGCGCTCTATCCAGCTGAGCTATGGGTGCGGGGTGGCCGTGTCTTTAGGCCAAGCCGGGCGGGGGTGCAACGGTTCAATGCCGCCTGAGGTCGTTTGCGCTGGCTGGTTTATGCGCTAGCTAGGGCGGCAACCGAAAAGGAACCGACATGCAGATTCGCGGCCTGGCCCTCTCCCTGATCATTGGCCTCTCGCTGACGGGCCTTGCAGCCTGTAAGGAGGAGGCGCCCGATGCGGCCAGTGTAGCTGCACAGGCGGCCGAGGCCCGCGCCGAGATGGAAGCAGCCACAGAGGCAGCTGTTGCGGCGGCGAAGGCCTCGCATGGCATTGGTGAGCCGGCCCTCTGGGTGCTCAAGGATGAGGACACGACCATATATGTAATGGGCACGGTCCACCTCCTGCGCCCGGAACTCGACTGGCGCAGCGATGCAATAAATCAGGCCGTGAATGCGGCCGATACGCTTGTCTTCGAGGCCGACGTTTCGAGCCCTGAGGCGGGCGCTGAAATGATGAAATTCGTCCGCGAGGAAGGCCTCTTTGCCAATGGCGGCCAGCTGACCAACCTGTTGAGCGATGCCGAGACGGTCGAGCTTCAGGCGGCGCTCGATTATGTCGGCCTGCCGCTCGGCGCGGTGCAGAACATGCGGCCCTGGTTTGCCGCCGTGAACCTGTCAGTCATGCAGATGACCAAGGATGGCTTCGACCCGACAGCTGGCGTCGAGCAGGTGCTGATGGCCGAGGGCGCGGCGCAGGGCAAATCCTTCGCCTATCTCGAAACCGTCGATGACCAGCTGGGCCGCCTCGCCCGCCTGCCTGATGATGTGCAGGTGGACTTTCTGATCAGCTCGGCGGAATCCATAGAGGACGGTGCCGAAATGCTCGACATGCTGGTTGAAGAATGGACCGATGGCGACGTGAATGGCCTCGGACTTCTAATGGCCAACCCGGAAATGATGGGCTCCGAGGAGGTCTATGACGCCCTCCTCAAGACGCGCAACGAGACCTGGGCGCCCAAGATCGCCGCGATGCTGGACACGCCCGGCACGCGTCTGGTCGCGGTCGGCTCGGGCCACCTTGCTGGTGACGACAGTGTTATCACCCTCCTGAGGGCGCAGGGTCTGGACGTGGCGGGGCCATAGCGGCCCGCGCCGTCTTTGCCCGCGAGGGCAGCCCGATCCATATGCGCAGGAAAGGGATACGCCGGCCAAGGTCGTAGAAAAGCCAGCAACCGGCAAATGTGATCAGGATCAGGAGGCTCGCCTCTAATGTCACAGGCAGGTGCAGTTCATTCAGATAGTGCCCGGCGACCACGATAATGGTCTGGTGTATCAGGTAGAACGGGAACACTGCTGCTGTCAGCATGCGCCGCACCGGGCCATCATGGCCCCGCAGATGCCGGTGCGCAAAGCCGATGGCCGCGACAATTGCGGTCCACGCCTGCATCTCGCGCACGCCACGGAAGATGATGCGCTGCCATTCGGGCGGGATGGAATCGCCCGGCCATGCGGCGTAATAAGTCATCAGCGCTGCCCAGGCGGCACCCATGATGGCCAGCGCAGCCCACCGCCAGCGCATACAAGTCTCGAAGAAGGTCGCGTGCTTCGCGATGGCGAATCCGAACAGGAAAGTGACGAAATAGGTGACATGGAGATACCAGTCATTGCGGAAATCATGCGTCTCGCCGAACAGCGGCATGAGAAAGACGCGCGCTGCATAGAGGAACAGCCATGGCGCGATAATCAGGCCCGGCCCCCGGATGAGGGCCGCCAGTGCTGCCGGCAGGCGGCGCAGCAGCGGGATCAGAGGCAAAAGCGCAAGTGAGTAGAGGATCAGGTAGGCGACGAACCACATGTGGTTATAGGTCGGCGTCATCAGGCACCCGTCAGCGTCGCACCAGTGACCCGAGGATGTCACGTATTTCACATAGAAATCATCAAGCCAGGGCGATTGCGGCGCGTGCATGGCGCTCAGCGCTTCGACAACCTCGTAATAGCTCTGAGGGGGCACGATCACGAACATTGCCAGCAGCAAGGGCGGCCAGAGGCGCCCCATCCGCGCTTTGGTCAGCTGCCATGTGCTGATCTTGTTGGCCATGAAACGCGTTGCGACGCCCGAGATCAGAAAGAGCAGCACCAGCCTCCAGGGGCTCGACAGCTGCATGATCGGCTCGATCAGCGCGCTCGCATGGCTGGATTTCACGTGCCAGTCCCAGGTCACGTAGAACATGCCGACATGATAGAATATCAGAAGGCCGAAGGCGCCAATGCGAAGCCAGTCGAGGTCATAGCGGCGTTCGGTCATGTAGCGTCTCCTTCGCGTGTCCCTCTTCCTTTCGCGAAGCTGCGGGCCGCGCTATCGTCGTGACGCGAGCGGCAGCGGGCCGGGACAAACGGAGATGACCTTGTGACGAGTGGAGGGACTGGCGGGACGAGCGGTGACAGGCGCCTGTGGCTGTGGCCATGGCTGACGGTGATCGTCATCGGTCTGGTCAACCTGTTCGTCAACGCGACGTCCGGCATCTTGGAAGCGCGGAGCGACGGAGATGCGATCAATACGGCTGTCCCTTTCATTCTTGAAGCGACCAGTTACATCTTCTGGATAGGGCTGGCGCCATTGATTGGCCTCGCCATACGCCGCGTGCCGCCCCGCGGCGGACACTATGCACGCTTTGCCTTGTTCCATGCTGCGATGACTGTCGTGATCTCTCTGATCCATGTTGGCGGCATGGTTGTGCTGCGCAACCTGTGGCTCGGCGCCATGGGCATCCGCTATGACTTCTTCGGCGATGGTGTCTTGCTCGCCTTCATTTATGAATGGCGCAAGGATGTGCTCTCCTATGCATTGGTCGCGGCGACCTACTGGGCGTTTGAACGCTTTGCTGTCTCGCCGCCCATTGTCCCGCCAGATGCCTCACGCATTGAGCTGAGGGAAGGGAATACGTCTGTCTTCCTTTCTGCGCGCGATATCCTGTTCGTCGAATCGGCCGGGAATTACGTGGCCTTTCATACGCAGGAAAAGGAACACTTGGTGCGGGGAACGCTGGCAGCTTGGGAGGGGCGTCTCGGGGGTCAGGGTTTTGTCCGTGTGCATCGTTCCCGCCTCGTCAACAGGGCCCGGATCGGCGCGCTCAAACCGCGCGCTTCCGGTGATGTCGATATCACGCTTGATGACGACCGGGTCATTACGGGCAGCCGACGCTACCGGGAAGTGCTTGCAACCTCTATGTAATTTAAGGCTGGCGCATCGGAACGCGAGGCCGGTCCCGCGCATTGGTTTTCCATAGAGTCAAATGGAAAGGAAACGCTTATGACACATTTCGTATTGTCTGCTTCGTCTATCAATGGCGACTCTGTTCACAACGCTGCCGGTGAGGATCTTGGCAAGATCGAGGACCTCATGGTCGACACAGACAGCGGCCAGATTGAATATGCCGTTCTAAGTTTTGGTGGCTTTCTCGGCATGGGCGACAAGTATTTCGCCGTGCCTTTCGAACGCCTTAGCGTTGACCGCGCCAACAAGCGCATGGTCCTCAACGTGGAAAAAGAGCGACTCAAGAACGCGCCGGGCTTCGACAAGGATAAGTGGCCGGATTTCGCCGACCCGCAGTTTCGCACATCGATGACGACGCATTACGGCTGATCTCAGCTTGATGCCATCAAGGGCCGGTCCTTCTGGGGCCGGCTTTTTGTTTGCGCGAACGGGTCAGGAGGGGAAGAGGTGTGCGGCGATGGCGTCATGGCTGTCGAAACTTGCCACAGCGCCGGCGGCGATAAGCCGTTCGCACAAGCCCGCATCGGCATGACCTCCGCCGGTGAAGCCAAAAGCGGTCATGCCCGCCGCGCGCGCGGCTTTCACGCCATTCACGCTGTCCTCTATGACGAGACATGTTGCCGGGGCGGATTTGATGTTGTCTGCGGCAAACAAGAATAGATCAGGCGAAGGTTTTCCGCGTGCCACCTGGTCAGCCGAATAGATGTGTGGGGCAAACGTTTCCGTCAGACCGGTCAATTCCAGCTTGCGGCGCAGCTTTGGTGTGATGGACGAGGAAGCGACCGCGATCGGTCCGGAAAATTTCGCGGCCAGCGCCGCCGCGCCCGGCAAGGCTGTCAGCTCAGCCTCGATACGCGGCCAGGCCCGCGCATGCAGGCGCGGTCCGAAATCATCAGGGAAGGGGCCGTAGCCAAGGGCGGCATAGTCCTCCGCAAGGGCGGCGTGAAACTCCGGAACACCGAGCCCGACAAAGCGCGAGAGATAGATGTCCCACTCATAGGCGAGGCCCATCTCGGTCAGCAGCGCGATTTCCACGGCCACATGGATCGTCTCGGAGTCGACGAGTACGCCGTCGCAATCGAAAATCAGGGCGGCATAGGGATGGGTCGTCATGCTTTGAAAGTGCCTGCCGATTGTGTCGGCCTTATGTTGCAGATCGCCTGAGGGCCAGCAGCGCCTGTTCCATGACGCCTTCGCTTGAGGCGCAGACAATCTGTCCCCCGAGCTTCGGCGTGTTGCCGCGCCAGTCGGTCACGAGGCCGCCAGCGCCGCGCACGACCGGGAACAGTGCTGCCACGTCCCAGGGCTTGAGGCCTGACTCGGCGACAAGGTCCACCGTGCCCCCGGCTACGCGGGCATAGGCATAAGCGTCGAGGCCATAGCGCGTGATCCGGGCCGTCGCGCGCAAATGCGTCCACGCGCCCTGTTCTGCCGGATTGAAGATGAAGGGATCGGTTGTTGCGATCGTCGCTTCGCGCAGGTCTTGGCAACCGGACACATGAATAGGTGTGCGCTCCCCGCCTTTTTCCATCGCGGCGCCGCCCGGCCAGCCGAGATAGCGCTCGCCCAGAACCGGCTGGTCAATAATGCCGATGACCGGCACATCATCCGGATCAACCAGTGAAATCAGCGTCGTCCAAACCGGCAGGCCCGCCACGAAGGCGCGGGTGCCGTCAATCGGGTCGATCAGCCAGCGATAACCGCTCTGCGACGGTGTTTCTGGGAATTCCTCGCCGGTGACGCCATGGTGGGGGCGTTCGGATGTGAGGATGTCGCGAATGACGCGCTCGGCGGCGCGGTCGCCCTCGGTTACCGGGTCGAACGGTGTTCTTGTCGGGACCGACGGGGTCGATGTGGGTTTCGGGCGCCCGTTTGACGGGATGAGCGAGGTGTCTTGCGCCTTGTTATCCACGTTTGTCAGCGCACGAAAATGCGGCCGGATTGCTGTCCAGGCCGCATCTGCGAGCCGCCCGGCGAGGGCAAGCTCATCTTCGAGGGAAATTCCGTCTGGCATCCGGCAGGGCTAGCCCTGCCTTGCGCCCGGCGTCAAGCGGCGCCGTGGCTCGACTGGTCGCCTTCCAGTGCTTTTGCAAGCTCCAGCAGACGTTTGCGAGGGCGCTCGCCTAGGCGGTAATAGGCCCGAACCAGTTCCAGCGTTTCTTTCTGCGAAAGAATATCGCCTTCCATGTATTCATTGGCGTCATTGGCGGCGTCAGGGGCATCGGCCACCGGGATGCCGTCAAAGAAGTACTGCACCGACACGTTCAGTGCCCGCGACAGTTCATAAAGACGCGAGGACGTAATGCGGTTGGCACCGCACTCATACTTCTGGATTTGCTGGAATCGCACGCCAACTTGGCCCGCGAGATCCTGCTGGGTCATGCCCAGAAGGCGGCGGCGGCGGCGAAGGCGCTTGCCTACGTGCAGATCGGTTTCATCAGCCATTACTTGCTCCAAACTTATGCAGGACCGTTTCAGTCCCAAAACAGGAATTTCGAGCAAGTCCTACGCAATAGGTGTGCCGCAGAGCATTATTGTGCCCAATAAACGGGCAGTTGAGGTTAATTGCACAGGTGCGACATTCCTGCGCTTGCCTATTTGTGCACCGCAACATATTCCTGTCCTTGCACTTCGGTGCAGACGCCTCTGGCGTTTCCTCCCTTTGACTTTGGCCGCACCCACGGGTGCGGCCCTTTTTTTTGTCGGAATGTCAGGGACGGACGACAAGCGCGGCGATCTCAAGGATCTCCGCTGTCACATCTGTAATGATGGCTCTTATTTCAGCAAATCGCTCAAGGCGGCTGATCGTGTGCTCATCCATGTAGAGCCCGCGATTTATCTCAATCTGCAAGGCATGCACTTGGCGTTTAGGTCGGCCATAGCGTCGCGTCGTATATCCCCCGGCATAGGGCGCATTGCGGGCCACGCTCAGGCCATGCGTGCGGAAGGCCCGCTCAACCCGTCCTGTCAGGCGCGGATCGCAGCTCGATCCGAACCGGTCACCCAGCACGATATCGGCCAGTTGCCTGCGGCCCGGCTGGACCGATGGCATGGAATGGCAATCGATCAGCAGAACGGCGCCATGCGCCTCGCGCAGCAGGGCCAGCTCCTGGCCAAGCCGGTCATGATAGGCATCATGCACGCAGCTGAGGCGCTCCTCGCCCTCCTCACGGGTCAGGCGTCGGGCATAAATGGCCTCGCCCCGGGCGCCGACACGGGGCAGGCACCCGAGTCCCGCATCCACCCGCGCCGTCGGCAGGCCGGACGCACGCGGCAGGCCGTCGCTGAACATGCTGGCATCCAGCTCGCGCGGGTCGCGGTTGAGATCGGCTACCGACCGGCCATA
This sequence comes from Hyphomonas oceanitis SCH89, assembly GCF_000685295.1. GTDB lineage: Bacteria > Pseudomonadota > Alphaproteobacteria > Caulobacterales > Hyphomonadaceae > Hyphomonas > Hyphomonas oceanitis. The sequence continues at coordinate 15,230 of NZ_ARYL01000017.1, read as the reverse complement.
GCGCGCGGCCATCAGCGTTGCGCCAAGCGTGGGGGCTTCGCCGAACAATTCTTCCACGAACGCATCTTCGGTGCGGCGCACATCAATCAGGGGCACGCGTAGGGCCGCCTGCATGCTCTCGGGATAGTCGCGGCCCGAATGGGGTGACGCAAACAGCACCGGCGCCGGGGGGCCTTCGGGCACGTCCAGCGTATAGGGCGTGTCATAGCCGAACGGCCCGGCAGGGGGCGAAGTGGCCGATCGTGTCAGGGGGAGGGCGCCGGTCATGGGGCCAATGGTTTGCCTGTTCGCATGAAGGTCAAGCCTTTTCAGGGGTCTGGTAAAAAAGAACTCTGAAATTTCACCCGTCTTCACCGCTGATTTACCGGATAGGCTGTTTATGTCTTAAATCAATTACTGGCATCCAAGGGGGCGAGCGTGACCAAGATCCTTCTCGCAGAAGACGACGACTCAATGCGCACATTCCTGGCTGCAGCCCTGCGCCGGGCTGGCCATGAGATCCAGGACTATGCGGACGGCGAAACAGCCCTGCACGCGCTCGAGCGCGAAGTGTTTGACCTCTTGCTGACCGATATCGTCATGCCCGGCTTGGACGGCATCGAGCTTGCCCGTCGCGGCGCAGAGCTCGACCCGGCCATGAAGATTGTTTTCATTACGGGTTTTGCCGCTGTGGCGCTGTCTTCCAGCGCGCCGACGCCGGCCGGGGCGAAAGTCCTCTCCAAGCCGTTCCACCTGCGTGAGATTGTCGACGAAGTTGACAAGGTGATGGCTGCCTGATGGCCGGCGGTTCGTCCGACGAGCCGCCGAAGCTGATCAAATCCACTGTGACCGATACGGGGCGTCATTTCTTTGATGCGCCGGCACAAATGAGTATGGATGACTGTGTCATCCGGCTGATTGCGATGGACGGTATCGACATCGCCTCGCTGGTGCCGGCCGAGATAGGCCAATGGCTGGTTTTCCAGCTGGATGGCTACAGTTTCACGGCCAGCGACCCCCTCCGGGAGGTCTGGTTCTATGCCGACGACCCGGAAACACCTGAAGCGATACTGCAGAAAATCGCCCTTCACATAGTGACACCGTCAAACGCGTCTTGACGGCACGCCCCGAATTATCCATTACCCCTGCTTCCCGAATGGATCGGGCGGTTAGCTCAGTGGTAGAGCACTACGTTGACATCGTAGGGGTCACAAGTTCGAACCTTGTACCGCCCACCATTCCAAGCCGGTGCGCGCGTTCCGGATGTTACCTGATGCACGTTGGCCTGTAGAAGCGTTGCAGCCACACACATTTTCTTCATTTTAATCATGCGAAACTCTCCTGCTCTGATCTACGGGGGAAGTTACAATGACGACCGCATGCAATGGCTGCCACGATGGCGCCGGCTTTGACCTGCCGATCACGATGGCGTTCCAGCCGATTGCCGATACCAATGCGCGCAGCACGTTCGCATACGAAGCTCTGGTGCGCGGTGTTGATGGCATGGGCGCCGGGGAGGTTCTGGCCCACGTATCGGATTCCAACAGGTACGCATTTGACCAGCAATGCCGTACGACGGCGATCGAGATGGCAGCCGGACTGGACCTTGCAAAGTCCGGCACGCTCCTGTCGATCAATTTCCTGCCCAACGCCGTCTATGAGCCACGCGCCTGTATTCGCATGACGCTGGCCGCTGCGATGCGGACAGGCTTTCCGGTTCAGCAGATCATGTTTGAGTTCACCGAGGTGGAGCGTCTCGATTCAGCGCATATTCTCAACATCCTGCGCACCTACCGGTCCCTGGGCCTCAAGACGGCGATTGATGACTTTGGGGCAGGTTATGCCGGGCTTGGCCTTCTGGCCGACTTTCAGCCGGATTTCGTTAAGCTGGACATGGAGCTTATCCGCGACGTCGATAAGAATCGCGTGAAACAGGTCATCGTGCGCAATACGCTCAATATGCTCGATGATCTCGGCATAATTCCCATCTGCGAAGGCATCGAAACCGTCGGCGAGTACGAGATGCTGCGCGATCTCGGCGTCAATCTCATGCAGGGCTTTTTGTTTGCGCGGCCCGGTCTTGGTGTCTTGCCGACGGCTGAGTGGCCATCAGATGGAAACACCATCAGCCGGGTCATGTAACGGTCGAACTAAGCCAGCTTCGCCTTGAAGAAATTCATCGTCCGTGACCAGGCGAGCGTTGCCGCGTCCGCGTCATAGCGGGGCGTCGTGTCATTGTGGAATCCGTGGTTCACGCCGTCATAGATGAAGACCTGGTACTCGGCGTCATTGGCTTTGAGCGCGGCTTCATATTCCGGCCAGCCGGCATTCACGCGCTCGTCGAGGCCGGCGAGATGGATCATCAGCGGCACCTCGACCTTTGCGGCCTCTTCCTCGGTCGGCCAGCCGCCATAGAAGGGAGCTGAAGCTGACAGCCAGGGCTGGTTCACCGCCATCATGTTGGTCACGCTGCCGCCAAAGCAGAAGCCGACACAGGCGACCTTGCCATTGCATTCTGGATGGTCGCGCAAGGCCTCGGCGGCAGCCATGAAATCCTGGATCATCGCGTCGCGGTCGCGTGTCGCCTGCATCTCGCGGCCATCGTCATCGTTTCCGGGATAGCCACCGAGCGGGTAGAGCGCGTCCGGGGCAAGAGCGATATAGCCCTCAAGCGCCGTACGCCGGGCGACATCCTTGATATAGGGATTGAGGCCCCGGTTCTCATGAACGACAATCACGCCGGGCCGCTTGGCAGGCCCCTTCTTGAGGCGCACCAGATCGCCCGCCATGTCGCCTGCGCCATTGGGTGAATTATACTGGAAGGTCTCGACGCTCAGGCGCGCGTCATCCGCCGACGTCTGCAAAGTGCCCTCGTAATCCGGCATGACGCAGGCGGCCAGCATCGACACGCTGAGCCCGCCAACGGCATACTTGCCGAGCCTGTCGAAGAAGTCCCGCCGCGACATCGCGCCATGGCAATAGCCATCATAAAGGTCGAGCACGCCCTGGGGCACAGGCTGGTTGTGTGGCAGTCGGGTCATGGCGCGTTTCCTCTTGTCGGGTTCATGGGCGATGATAGGCCGCAATTCCGGTCGGGAAACCCCGCTCCGCAAATTGTGTTTCAGCTCGCACTGCCGCCGATATAACCAAGCGTCGTCGCGCGATGGACGGCCTGCGACCGGCCGGAGACGCCGAGCTTCCGGCTCGAATTGGTAATGTGGAACCGCACCGTCGGTTGGGAAATGCCGATAATGGTCGCGATCTCATGGTCGGTCTTGCCGGCGGCGGCCCATTTCAGGCACTGGATTTCGCGGCGCGTGAGGGCGACGGCGAGGTCAGTCGGCCCGGCGCCCCTGAACTCGTGATAGGTGGCAATGAACTTCAAAGTCAGGACGTGGATCTCGGCGGCCCGAGCGTCGAACACGTTCCGGATTGGGAAACCCTTCTCGGGTGTTGCCCACACGATGGCGCCAATCACGCCAGACGGAAGATGGCAGGGTGAAATGATTGCGGCCCCGACACTATAGTCCTCGGCCCGCATCGTCTTGGCCAGGCCGTCCAGGGCCGCAATATGGCGCCAGCTGCCAATTTGCTTGTCGGCATGGAAGAACGGCTCGGCGCAGGTCCGTGCCCCGCGCACATAGCCAGACCTCAGCGCAAAGGCGCGGTCTTTCCAATAGGCCAGTTCGGGGTCTATCCAGCGAAACAGCGTTTCGGCGAGCGGACGGCCGGTCGGGTCGCACATGGGTTCCGGGCTGCCAATATCGGCACTGACGGCAATGTAGGGCAGGCCAATGTCCTCGCCCAGCGCAGCAACCTCGCGGGCGAGGCGCATGGCTTGGGCGCCAGCGTCTCCGGGAGCATCCTGCGTGTCGGCAAAATCCGTCAATAAATAAACCCTATCAAATAGAGCAGGTTGCATGATCAGGCCGTATACTGTCAGCTTACCTGATAAGCGGACGCGGCATCGGAGTCGTGCAAACCCGGAGGCCCAAAATGAACCTCGATCTCACAACTGAGGATAGTGAATTTCGTTCGCAAGTGCGAGCGTTCCTTCGCGACAACCTGACCGAAGAACTGGCAGATGCCGGGCGATTGGTCACGAGTGTGTTCATCGAGCCGCAGTTCAGCCTGCCCTGGCAAAAAATCCTGCATGCCCAGGGCTGGGCCGCGCCCGCCTGGCCCGTGGAGTATGGTGGCACGGGCTGGACCGAGATGCAGCGCTATATCTTTGCCTCTGAGTGCGCGCGGGCAGGGGCGCCGTCCCTTTCGCCCATGGGGCTCGCCATGGTCGGCCCCTGCATCATCGGGCACGGCACGCCCGAGCAGAAGGCCTATTACCTACCGCGCATACTCGCTGGTGAGGACTATTGGTGCCAGGGCTATTCCGAGCCGGGTTCAGGCTCCGATCTCGCCAGCCTCAGCCTGAAGGCGACGTCCGACGGCGACGACTATATCCTCAACGGCACCAAAATCTGGACCACGCACGCCCACCACGCGAACATGATGTTCTGCCTCGTGCGCACGCGGTTCGATGGCAAGCCGCAGGAAGGCATCACTTTCCTCCTGCTCGACATGACCCTGCCGGGCATCAAAGTCGATCCGATCATCACGCTGGCGGGTGAGCATGAGGTCAATCAGGTTTTCTTTGATGATGTACGCGTGCCCAAGGCCGGGCGCCTCGGCGCCGAAAATGATGGCTGGACCGTCGCCAAATACCTGCTCGAGTTCGAGCGGGGCGGCGGCTCGTCCGCTGGCCTCGAAGCCAGTGTCGGCCGCATTCGCGCGCTTGCTCAGCGCGATGGCCTGCTGGCATCCGATCCGGGCTTTACCAGCCGTTTGGCAGCAGCCGAGATTGGCCTCGAAGCCATCAAGATCACCGAGCAGCGTGTCTCTTCCGCGCTGTCCAGCGGCGGAAACCCCGGCCCTGCGGCCTCCATGCTCAAGGTCCAGCGCACCGAGATGATGCAGCGGATCGACACGCTTGGGGTCGAGGCGGGCGGCACCTATGCATGTGTCGAGCAGTTGGATGCGCGCCAGCCGGGCAGCAATATTGACGCTGTCGGTCCGTCTGACCGCGTGACGCTTGTGCCACGTTACCTCAACAATCGGGCGGCCTCCATCTATGGCGGCTCGAACGAGGTCCAGCGCAACATCATGGCCAAGATGGTGCTGGGGCTGTGAGCCGACCCTGTCACTTCCGATAGCTTGTTGATTGTCCAATAATTACTGACTGTCCCGCTCAATGGACAGCTCCCGCCAAGAGGAGGCTGCCGGGAGGAGATAAATCAGATGACCCAGACACCCCGAATCCGCCGTTATGCCATGTTGGGCGCCTCGCTTTTCGCGCTGGCCTCGCAGATGCCAGCCATGGCGCAGGAAACCGACGCTGCACCGGCGGCACCTGCCGAGACGCCCGCTGACAGCTCGCTGAAGCTTGGCTCGATCGTCGTGACCGCGCAGCGCCGCGAAGAATCCATCAATGACGTGCCGATGAGTATTCAGGCCTTCGGCGAAGACACGCTGGATGCCCTGCGCGTCGACAGTGTCGACGACCTCCAGAATGTCGTGCCGAGCTTCTCTGTCTCGCAGAGCTATCAGGGCGTGCCGACCTACACGCTGCGCGGCATCGGCTTCAACACGATCAACGTCTCGGCCACCTCCACGGTCGGTACTTATGTTGACGAAGTGGCCTATCCCTATCCGTTCATGAACTCGGGCCCTGTGTTCGACATTCAGCGCGTCGAAGTGCTGAAAGGACCGCAAGGCACCCTGTTTGGCCGCAACACGACGGCCGGCCTGATCAATATGGTCACCAACAAGCCCTCCGACCAGTTCGAAGGGTCTGTCAGTGCCGATGTCGGCAACTATGACACCTGGAACATAGAAGGCATGCTCAACGTGCCGCTGTCCGAGCGCGCGCAGGCCCGCTTCGCCATCCGAAGCGAAAACAGCGACGAAGGCTGGCAAAAGTCGATCACGCGCGGTGAAGATCGCGGCACGAAAGACAAGCTCGGCTTCCGCGCCGCGCTGGCCCTGCAGCCAACCGACAGCCTCGACATCGACGTTTCCTATAATGGCTGGCGCAACAAGTCCGACACGATCGGTGGTCAGGCCATCGCGCTGACACCGAACACCGATCCGACTTTCGTGGTTCCCGGCACCGGCGGCCCGTCCACCACCTCGCTCTTCAATGCGGTTGATCCGGTCACCGGGCTCAGCCTCGTTGACTTCGTCAATAATAACTTCCCGACCAATGCGGAACAGACCGACTGGGCACCAAATTACGCTCGCACAACGGACGGCATCGGTGTTAACGGCATTGATGGTCCACTGGAAGAGGACTCCAAGTTTGACGCCCTTAAGCTCGGTGTCCGCTATGGCTTCGACAATGGCCTCAACCTTGTTTCGCTGACCGGCTACAACAAGCTGGACCGCGAGGCCGTGCTGGACTTCTCATCCGCGCCCTTCGCGGTCCTGCTCCAGGATGTCGATGCCGAGATCAAATCCTTCAGCCAGGAACTGCGTCTGGAAGGCGAGACCGGCAAGGCCAACTGGCTCGTCGGCGCCTATTACGGCAAGGACGAAACCTCGGATACGAACCGCACGCTCCTGCTCGACAATGCTAACTCCAGCTATGTCGCAACCATCGCTGCCACGCTTGCGGCCTCGCCCCTGAACGTGGATCCGGAAACCGGCGTGCCCTACACGGTGGCCGAGCTTCTGAACTCGTTCCAGACCTATCGGGACACTGGCGAATTCGAGACGAAAACCTGGAGCATCTTTGCTAACGCCGACTGGGAGCTGACGCCTGAATTCACGCTCACGACAGGCATCCGCTACACTGAAGACACGCAGGACTATGTCGGCTGCTCGGGCGACGTGAACGGCTCGATGCAGCCGAACGTCAACGTCTTCAATCGCACCTATTTCGCGCTGATCTACGGGACGGCTCCAGCCGCGCCACTGCTCGAAAACGGCTGCAACACGTTTGACGTCGCAACCAACTCCTTCGGCCCGGTCGCGTCTTCAACCAAGGAAGACAACGTCTCCTGGCGCATCGTTGGCAATTGGACACCGACTGACAACCTCGTGCTCTTTGCTTCGGCAACGCAGGGCTACAAGTCGGCCTCCACGCCTGTGAACGCGGCGTCCAAGTCCGAACAGAACGCCCCTGCAACGCAGGAAGGCCTGCTCGCCTATGAAGTCGGCTTCAAGGCCAGCTTGCTCGACCAGCGCATGCAGGCCAACGCGGCGCTCTTCTATTACGACTATGAAGACAAGCAGATCTCGGCCTTCTTCGCCGACCCGATCTACAAGGCGCTCGCCCGTCTTCAGAACGTGCCAACCGCTGAAGCCTACGGTCTCGATGCAGAAGTCACCTACCTGATCAGTGAAGAGCTGACGGCGATGGGTGGCCTCACGCTTCTGCACACCGAGATCGGCGACTTCGACACGGTCGACAGCTTCGGCCTGCCGACAAACCGTCAGGGCGATCCCTTCCTCTACAGTCCTGAATCCGTTGTCAGCCTCGCGCTGCTCTATGATCGTCCGGTCACGACGGACCTGGGCCTGCGTGCATCGCTCAGTGGTCGCTGGCAGAGCGAGTCGACAGCTGGTCAGCCAAATGACCCGCTCTACGACATCGACTCCTATGGTCTGCTCAACGGGTCGATCGGCGTCTATTCCATCGACCAGAACTGGGAAGTTTCGGTCTGGGGCAAGAACCTGACCGACGAGTATTACTGGCAGCAGATCACGACAAACGCGAACGTCGTCATGCGCTTTGCAGGCATGCCACGGACTTATGGTGCCTCCCTCACGTACCGGTTCTAGAACCGAAAAGTGTTTCCTCCCCTCGGGCACCGCGGCCGCGATCCTTCTGGATCGCGGCCGTTTTTTTAGGGCAGGGGAGGCGTCAGGTACGCTCCCACCAGGGATAGCCTTCCGGCATGTCGGTGGAGATCTTTCCGGGAAAATTAGGCGCGCGTTTTTCGAGGAACGATCCGACGCCCTCTTTCACATCGGGCGATGAGCCGAGCGTCAGCGCAAATTGTCCGTCCACTTTCAGCAATTCGAACGGATCACCTGTCGGCCCGAAGCGCCAGAGCAGCTGGCGCACCAGCGCGACAGAGACCGGCGCTGTGTTGCGGGCAATCTCGTCCACAATGCGCTTGGCAGCCGGCAACAGCTCCTCCGGCGGATGGATCTCGCTGATCAGGCCGCCGGCCAGCGCTTCCTCCGCATCGAACACGCGGCCCGTCATGCACCAGCGCAGCGCCTGCGGCAGACCGACCAGCTGGGGCAGGAACCACGCGCTGCCCGCTTCCGGCGGCAGGCCGCGCTGCGCAAACACGAAGCCGAACTTGGCTTTCTCCGAGGCGATCTTGATATCGGTCGGCAAGGCCAGCGTCAGGCCAACGCCGACAGCCGCGCCATTGAAAGCGGCAATCACGGGCTTGCGGCAATTATAGAGCGCGCCGATGAAACCAGCCCCGTCGCGCTTCTTGCCGGGCTCTGACGCGCCGAAATTCTTCGCGCCCGTGCCGCTCTTCGTATCGAACGCATCGGCACCATCGGAAATGTCGGCGCCCGCACAGAAGTGGCGGCCCGCACCCGTCAGGATGATGCCGCGCACCTCATCGTCAGCGTCGCACGCATATACCGCATCGGCCAGCTCCTGGCCAAGTTGCGCGGTGAACGCGTTCAGCTTTTCCGGACGGTTAAGGGTTATGATGGCCGCCGGGCCATCCTTTTCCAAAAGGATCTGCTCGTAGGCCATCACATATCCTCCTGAGGTTTATCTGGTCGTGGCGGCGAGGCGCGAATTGATGATTGCGTTGGCATCCGCGATGATGCTGTCGATCAGTTCTTTCACGGTTGGGATATCGTCGATCAGGCCCTGCACCATGCCGGCCGACCAGATGCCGCCATCCGCGTCGCCCTCGGCCATGGCCTTGCGCCCACGTGCACCGGCTACGAGGTGCACAACATCCTCGAACTTGGCGCCGCCCTTGCGTTCGATCTCAACCACTTCGTCGCTGACCGCATTCTTCATCACGCGCGCCGTATTGTGCAGCGTGCGGAAAATCAGGTTCGTGTCGCGTTCATTATTGGCCACCATCTGGGCCTTGAAGCTGTCATGGATCGGCGCTTCCTTGGTCACGCAAAAGCGCGTGCCCATGTTGATGCCGTCAGCACCGAGGGCCAGCGCAGCGACAAGTCCGCGCCCGTCGGCAAAGCCGCCGGAAGCCAGCATCGGCACCTTCACCTTGTTGGCCGCTGCCGGGATCAGGATCAGGCCGGGGATGTCATCCTCGCCCGGGTGGCCAGCGCACTCGAAGCCGTCAATCGAGATGGCGTCAGCGCCCATGCGTTCCGCCGACAGCGCGTGGCGCACGGCGGTACATTTGTGGATCACCTTGATGCCATGCTGCTTGAAGTGATCGATATGTTCCTGCGGCTTGTAGCCTGCCGTCTCGACAATCTTGATGCCGCCTTCGATGATCGCTTGGCGATATTCTGCATAAGGCGGCGGCGTGATGGCGGGCAGGATGGTCAGGTTCACGCCGAACGGCTTGTCGGTCATCTCCTTGGTGCGGGCGATTTCCTTGGCGAGGTCCTCCGGCGTCGGCTGCGTCAGCGCCGTCAGGAAGCCAAGCGCGCCGGCCTCGGCCACGGGCGCAACCATTTCGGCATAGCCCACCCATTGCATGCCGCCCTGAACAATCGGGTGCTCGATACCGAACATCTCGGTGAAACGTGTCTTGATGTGCATTCTTGTTGTCTCCCTTTGCCGCCACGAGCGGTCCGTGTTGTGTGTCTCAGGTATCCCAGTGATCGGTGAAGCGTATGGTCTGCTTTTCGATGCCGTCCCGCACAATGTCCATGCCGCCGGACCTGATCATCCATTCCAGCCTGTGATCGCGGTACTGGCGCTTGAACAGGCCGGATTCGACCGCCGCGCTGACCATCTGCATGCCGGTAATCGACGCGCGCGATTCCGCGTCTGTCTGACTAACGCTCTCGCGCGCATTGGCGCGGGCAATCCATGCAGCGAGCGGCGAGCCTTCGGCAGGCTTGTAGCCGAAACCGTCAGCGGCATTGAGATAGGGAATGACGCTAAGGTCGCCCCGGCCAAATTCATGCCCGCTGAACCAGTCATTGTCGCCCAGCTCTTTTTCCAGCCAGGTCATGAAGCCCGCAATCTGACGGCTTGCCTGCGCTTCGATCGTCTTGCGCATTTCGTCATTGCCGCGCTTGAAGAAATGCAACTCGCCGAGGCCCCATGTGATCGCCTCGAAATGCGTGTCCATCACGTCTTCGATCTGGCGCATGCGGGCGCGCTCTTCAGGCGCATTCGGCATAAGCGAAGGCTCTGGCCACTTGTCGTCGATATATTCGAGGATCACGGTGGAATCGAACAGCGCGACATCGTCATCGATCAGGGCAGGCACTTCGCGGCGTGGGTTGGCATCGGCAAATTCGCCCTTTGTATGCCCGGCGCCAATGCCTTCCGGCATGCGCACCTCGAATTCGAGGCCCTTTTCGCGCAGGGCAATTTTGACCTTCTGCGCATAGGGCGACAGCGGATGTTCATAAAGGACGAGCATACGGTTTAGTGCTCCGTTAGGTGATCAAAGCCCGAGCTGGGCCTTGGCAAGGATGTTGCGCTGGATTTCGTTCGAGCCGGCATAGATCGAACCTGCCCGGTCGTTCAGGTATTTGGCAGACACGGTCACGGCGCTTTCAGGCCCGACAAGCGCGCCCGAGTTCGATGGTGCGTTGACCACTTCGCCGCCGGGATTGGTGTGGTGAGGCTGGAAGGGTTCGACCCAGTTGCCGGCAATCTCGAGCGCAAGCTCCGTCAGGCGCTGGCTGAGTTCCGTGCCTTTGATCTTCATCATCGAGGCCTTGAGGCCCGGTGTGCCGCCGCCCGACAGTTCCGACATCATCATCAGCTCGGCCGCTTCGAGCGCCGAGGCATCCGCTTCCGCCTGAGAGAGCTTCGCCAACATGTCCGGCCCCGTGCCGGCCTCCACCGCATGCATGCGCAGCGACGCAACCCGTGCCTTCAGGCGGGGGCCGTAGCTTGATCCGCCGCGCTCGAACTCGAGCAGGTATTTCGCGACCGTCCAGCCCTCGTTGACCTTGCCGATCACATTGGCCTTCGGCACGCGCACATCATCGAAGAAGATCGCGTTCTGGATATGCTCGCCGGATGTCATGATGATTGGGTCGACGCGCACGCCTGGCGTCGTCATGTCGATCAGCAGGAAGGTGATGCCCTGTTGCGGCTTGCCGCTGGCATCTGTGCGCACCAGGCAGAAACACATGTTGGCTTCATGGGCATGCGTCGTCCAGATCTTCGAGCCATTGCAGATGAAGGCGTCGCCATCATCCTTGGCCGACATGGTCAGCGAGGCGAGGTCAGACCCTGCATGCGGCTCGGAATAGCCCTGGCACCAGAAATCCTCGCCGGAGAGGATACGCGGCAGGTAATGGTCTTTCTGTTCCTTCGTGCCATGGCCGATCAAAGCCGGGCCGCACATGGCAATGCCCATCGGCGAGAGGGGCGGGGCGCCCGCGCGGGCCATCTCCACGTCGAAGATATATTTCTGCGCCACGGTCCAGTCGCAGCCGCCATATTCAACGGGCCAGCCGGGCGCGGCCCAGCCCTGTTTGACAAGAATGGCCTGCCAGGCGAGGGCCGTTTCCTTGTCAGAATAGACGCTCGTCATCCGCGCTGCATAGGCGCGCAGGTCTGCCGTCAGTTCGCGGTCGAGGAACGCGCGCACCTCGTCACGAAAGGCCTCTTCTTCGGGAAGAAATTCCAGATTCACTTTGCCGCTCCTCCGGGGATCAGTGCGCCAGTGAAGCCGCCCGTCCCTCTTGTATTGTGTGGCGTATACTTGCCTGTTTCTCAGGGCTCTTCCATAGAAATGTGGCAGGAAGACCCAGCCTGACGCAAGCTTGACCCGCGGGACTTGCAGGCAAAGGCAGACGTTCCGCAAGGGCACCCATGGCCTTCACCGTCGCGACTCCCTTGGGCCGCAGGTCATAGTCCGCCCCAAGCTCCAGCCGGTCGCGCACGTCCACAGGCAGGATCGACACCGCCGCATTCACGACCGCGCTTTGCAGGCCTTTTGGCACGCCTTTGGCGGCGCGGCCGGACTTCATGATATCGAGGAATTCGGTATTGATCGGGTGCGGCTCGAAGCGCGGCATCAGTTTTGCCAGCATCGCATGAAAGTCTGCCTCGCTGCGCAGCGGATTCTGCACGCCATAGAGCCGCGCCACCGCCTCGCCCTCTTCATAGAAGCGCGTCTTGTCGGCATCCGACAGCGGCGCCACAAACCGGTCATAGGCGGTCAGGAAGCCATAGGTCGCCGTCGCGCTCACCCAGTCGAGCAGCTCCACATCCAGCGCTGAATAGGCTTCGCCAGACGGTGTTTCGCCTTTCACCTGAGTGTGCATGTTCGTGACACCCTGGATAACCCGGCGCGCCGCGCTCTGCGGTCCGTAAACGCCCACCATGGCGGCCATGCCGGTGCGCTTGGATCGCCCGACCGGGTCCGTCTTGAACGTGGAATGGTCCCACACGCCGGACCGTATGCGCGCATCGGCAAATTCCAGCAGCACGGCGGCAATGCCGCCCACGCCCAGCGCAATCGGGTTTTTGAACACGCGCCATGATACGGAGTCCGGCCCCGCATAGGCGGGCTCGCCTGTAGGCTGCAGGAAATCCACTTTCCATCCGAGATATGTTTTCATGCCCAGCATCGTAGGCTGTCCTTCCCCCGTCCGGTACCTCTTCAATCTAACAGGGGGAGGGGGCGCCACCAAGCGGGTCCGTCCGGGCCGTTTTCCCGTTGGTTCCTTGGCGCTCCACCGCTAAGCTGTGCGCGCAAGCTAGGGAACTGACTGCATGGACCGCGACGTGATCATCCATCAAGGCGCCGGCATTGCCGCGCTGGCCGAACGCCTCGCCGAGCTACAGTCCAGTGCTGCCGCCCGCATCGTCGGCCTCACCGGCTCGGTCGCCGCCGGCAAGACCACGCTCGCCCGCGACGTGGCTGACGCGCTCAACCCGCCGCTCAGCGTCGAGACCGTCTCGACCGACGGCTTCCTCTTCCCGAACGCCGTGCTGGAACCGCAGGGCCTGCTCATGCGCAAGGGCTTCCCGGAAACCTTTGACCGCGATGGCTTTACCAATGCGCTCGTCAGCATAAGGCAAGGGGCGGCCGCGTTCCCGGCCCACAGCCACGACATCTATGACATCGACCCCGCCCTGACGCGCACTGTGCAGTTGCCGGACATGCTCATCCTGGAAGGCCTCGGCTTCCAGCCGCCAACCCGTCCCGAGCGCCCGGACGGCGAGCCGGACGTGCTGGTCTATCTGGACGCCTCCGAGGCCGATCTTGAATTCTGGTATGTCGAACGCTTCGTCGGCTTCTGGAACGCGGCGCGAACCGACCCAAGCTCCTTCTACGCCCAATGGCTCCACATGAGCGAAACAGAGCTGCGCGCCTTCGCAAAGACCGTCTGGGACGGCGTCAACCTGCCGAACCTGCGCGACCATATCCATCCGCTGAAAGCCCACGCCGATATCGTCGTGCACAAGGCGCGCGATCACACAGTCGAAATTGCGGAAGATCGGATCAGCTGAACGTGCGGATCGGGTTCGTCCCGTCCCAGCCTTCGGCCTGCTTGCGGATATAGGCAAAGGTCTTGCCCTTGGCGCCGCTGATATCGGAAATCTCGACCACGGTGCCGGGATGGGCCTCGGTATCGAAATAGGCAAACCGGCCCTTCTCGCCGCCGATCTGCCCCTCATGGCCCACTGTGTAACCAAGCCCAAGGGCCTTGTCGTAGAGGCCCTGATAATCCTCGGTCCAGTAGGACATGTGCTGCAGCCCCTCACGGCCCGCATCGAGAAAGTCCTTGTACATCGACGGCGCGTCATTGCGCTGCTGGATCAGTTCGATCTGCAGGTCGCCGGAATTGGCGAGCGCAATGCTCATCTTCACGTCGGAGGCCACGCCGCGATAGGTGAACCAGTCGGTCTTCACGTCTTCAATATAGAACCAGGGGCCAACGCCCATCACCTCGATCCAGTGTTTCATCGCCGCTTCGATATCGCGCACGACATAGCCGTTCTGGCAGACTTTCCCGAAAATGCGGCTCATCGCGTCACCAGTGCGGCGGGGGCGGCTCGTCGCCCTGCGTGGGCCGCTCGGCCTGTCCCATGTTGGCGAACTGCTCGGTCAGCCGCGCCATTTGCCGCGTCAGCCGGTCGATCTCTTTCCACTGCGCAATCACCGTCTTGTTCAGATCGTCGATCACCTCATCCTGATGGGCGACGCGGATTTCAAGCGTGTCGATGCGGGCTGTATCTGTCATCCCCTGCTCATAGCTGCCGGGCGCCCTGCCTGCAAATACATTGATCACGGCAAAGACGCTGGACGCGCCCCCATCCCCCGCACTAAACGGGGCCGCATGACCGACTACCGCTTCTCCGTGGCCCCCATGATGGATGGCATAAAAAACATAGGTAAAACAATATATTACAAGCTTGCGTGTGCGCTACGTGTGCAGCCTCAAGCGCGTGTTGTTCGTTCATTTCGGCAATCGGGTTGTTGGTTCTGCTCTGCTATCCAAACCGAATTGGGATCGTCCATTCGTCTAGTTTGGGCATCGGTTGCGTAGGGGCTTCGGATACCCAGATCGCTTTGCGGTATGTCAATTGAGAACAGCGTTGGTTCCAGCCAAGTCAGGCGGACGTGTTACGATGTGGTGTGAAAAGTCGGGAAATTGATCGCCGTTCTTGGCTGACGCAGCAAGTAGCTTGCGTAAGGCTGGCCGACGTCCACAGATCGGCTTAGTCGACACCTGATGAGACGGCTGTTTGGCCGCTCTCGCGGTCCAGAACGGTCTGTTTGCAGGCAAGGTAGCGATACTTCCTGCCAGCGCCGCCAGCGCGAATTCGCGATACCGGATAATTTCCACATTCGGTGCGTATAGCCGCTCGCTCAAAATCTGTCAGAGGCTTGGTGCTGCCTGCAATTGTGGCACACCCACTGATCCCGGCACCAAGGCCGACCCATGTCGCGAGCAAAAGCAGCGTCGTTCGCCATTGTGACGCCGACGCGTGAAACAGTTTCCTGCGAACTCTGATCATGCCTCTGCTTCCTTTCGCTCTTTGAATGCAAGAAGCCGCAGCGCATTGAGTGCAACGATCAGGGTTGATC
>NZ_ARYL01000016.1 GCF_000685295.1 Hyphomonas oceanitis SCH89 | reverse complement strand
ATGATCCGAGTTTCGCCGCGCCCGTGCGCGCTGCCTTCTTCGAGAACGAGACAGACGGCACCGGCGTCATGATGTGGAAGCGTGCGGCGCCCGGCTAAGAGACAGGAGGGACCGATCATGAGCCTGACCTTGAAAGACCTTGAAGAGGGCCGCCGGATCGCAGCCCTGGTCGTGCGGCATTGCGGGGAGAAGTACTTTCCCCTGTTCGACCGGTTTGACCGGGAGGTTCAGAAACGCCGCTCGGCGACAGACAGGATTGAAGCCGCCCTCAGCCCGAGACCCCTGACTGACCAGGCAGAAAGACACCATTCTTGATTTCTTCAGAAATAAAACCTATATATTATTTCAATAGAAAGGATCGTGTCATGTCTCAGGTGCTTGCAGCCAGTATTGAAGAACGCGCCCGGGTGATGACCATGGCCGTTGTCCGGGCCGCCGAAAAGCTTGGTCTTTCAGGAAAAGACCTCGCCACGATTCTCGGCATTTCAGAACCGACAGTCTCGCGGATGCGCAAGGATGAGTACCGGCTCGAAGAAGGCTCCAAGGCCTTTGAACTCGGCGCGCTCTTTGTTCGCCTGTTCCGCTCGCTCGATGCGATCACTGGCGGCGATACACAGGTTTCGAATGCCTGGCTGCGCAATGAGAACCGGGCGCTTGGCGGCCGTCCACTTGATCAGATCAAAACGATTACGGGACTGACCCATGGCCTTGCCTATCTGGATTCAAGACGCGCTCCGCTCTGAGCGCACGAGTATCGAGCGGACCTACTGGCGCTGCGTGGAGGCCCAACATGTCGTCTCCACGCTTCAGCTTGTCGACACGCTGGACGAGCAAAGACTGCTTGAAGACATCCTTGAAGAGACCAAGCCCCCGGTTCCCCCGGAATGCCAGGGGCTGCACTATCTCTACATGACGCCGTTTCGCTATGGCCTTTATCCCAATGGCTCCCGCTTCCGCCGCGCCGGCCCAACACAAGGCGTCTACTACGTCTCCGATGACCCGAAGACCGCCATCATCGAAACAGCGTTTCACCTCCTGCTCTTCTACGCAGACTCGCCCGCCACGCCGTTTCCGTCGCGCCCCAGCGAACACACAGCCTTCGACGTCCCCGTCAGGACAGATGCCGCGATTGACCTGACCACCAGACCGTTCAGCACAGCAAACGACCTCTGGGCACACCCGTCAGACTACGAAGCCTGCCAGCAACTGGAAGAAGCCGCCCGCAAGGAAAGCATCGACCTCATCGGCTACGCATCCGTTCGTGATCCCGTGCACAAACCCAATGCGGCCATACTGACCTGTACAGCCTTCGCAGCGAAGGCCCCAACACAGAACCAGACCTGGCGTCTCCTGTTCAACAAGGCAGGCGTTCACGCAATCTGTGAGTTCCACGGACAGAAATTCAGCATGCCGCCACAATCATGGGAAGCAGATGATAGATTGTCCTCGTTCAGCTGGACCAGAACTGAATGATCTCAGAAACCGACATTGGTGGAGAGCCATTCGACGGGCTGGAAATCGCCGGTACAGCATTTTTGATTCCGGCGCATCGTTTACCTTCTCCGATAGAACAGAGTGCTGTCGCGCACTTTCGACAGGGTCATCTAAGCAACCTGAAGAACAAGAGATGTCGTTCAGATTCATGCCCCTGCAGCATCTAGCTGATCGATGTACTCTTTGCAGGTTGTTAGATAGTTCAATCGCCAAGGCACATGACGTCGCTGCATCTCGCATCTCCACAACATACTCTGCTTCGAAACATCGTTTGTCGCCGAGGCTGTTTGCGAGACCGGAAAGCCGGGCAAGTGCGCCCTTTTTGGCCCTTGCGCAGAGCCCAGCCGCAGCCATCGGGTCTCCCAGTGGGCTGCAGACCCAAGTCAAAGCATGCAACGCTCACGTCGTATTGTCATCGCCTCAGACGCGACAAAACCGCCGGCTCGTCTAATAGGGAGCCGGAGGCAAGTTAGGCTTATGTGTCAAGCCTTCAGCTTTAGTCAGCAGATCATTGTAGGCAACGATCAGCGCGCGTTGCTTAGCCGCGATGTCGCTTGCATCACCGGCGGTCTTAGCTTTCTCGTAAGCTGCAATCGCCTGGTCGTAGTCGAAGCGAGACAGACGATAGGCATTGTCAGCCAACAGAGTCGAGGCATCCGCCGTCACGCCAAGCTGCCCATTTAAATAGTTGGTGACGGCCGTATCCTGGGCGGCCTTAGCGCTCTTTAGCGCTTTCGCAACGGAGAGCCCGAAGGCATTCGCATCCCTCGTCTCGGAAAAAACGACGGTTGCGTTGTACGCACCAAGACCATCGCGGTCTCTTGGATTGGCGAGAGATATCCCTTTCTTGAGAAGCGCTGTCTCCTCTATAGTTTCTGTCTTCAGCTGGGTCAGCGCAGTGGCTTCCGCCCCAGCGGTCGCCGTGTCCTTGCAGTAGTCGATCTCCACCCGCTTACCCTTATGGTCCATCTCGCATTTGCGGAAGACAAGTTCGCTCTGCGTTTTGGCCAGTGCGTCCGATCTTGACTGCAGGCTCTTCACGGCGTCCGTTGCCTCCATCGCAGTATTCAGTTTGACGACCGTATCCCGGATCGCTTGAATGCCTTTGATATCTTCGGGCGACAATGTCGGCGCCGAGAGCAACAGGCCATCTGGAAGCGGTTCAATACGCACCTCGCCCGGCGTCATCGGGTTGCCGGCGAGAAGAAGCGGGTACGTCCACATCGACTTTCCCGGATCCCAGGCCGCGTCGAGCTGCAGCGTCACGGCGCCAAGCTTGAAATCCCTGCCAGCAACAGACTGATTATAGTACAGGAGCGCCGGTCGCGCATTATAGTAAACTTGCCGGAATGCGCTAGTTTCATCGAGCCGCATCTCAAACGCAGCATAGAAACGGATGGTCGTTATGGTTGCGGGAAGGTGCGGCTGAACGCTGGTGCGAATGGCAGAATCGATACCGGCTTTTGTTTGCTTTGAAATATCAACAGGTGTGATCCGGGTAGTTGCGGGCGCGAGCTGGGAGGCTGCCACCTCATCGACAACGATTGCGTGAATACAGCGGCTTGAGTATGCCACATTGTACTGGTGCCGACCAACCGGATTACCATCGGCTCCCAAAGCGTCGGCCGCCAAGAATTTCGACTGCGCCAAGAACATCGGACTGGAACTGGTCGCCCTTTCGACAGTTTTTGCTTCAGAGACCGCCTGTATGGCCGTACCCAGTTCATCGAGCCCGTTCTTGGCAAGCTCAATAGCGAACGGCGCGAAGAGATCGAGCAACACGGTTTCAGGGCCGGATTTCGCGGGTGTGGCTGTGCATGCTTCGCCCTCCTTGCCGATGATCGTATATGCCGCAAGTCTGGACTTTGGAGTAGCCGCACCTGTCGCGCCAGGCGCGGATGATGCGCAACCGGGCAGCAGCACGGCGAGGCTCAGCCCCGCGGCGCAGATGCACCTAATGTCAAAATGGCCGATTTTCGGCTTGGTCATTTCGCATACCCCCGTATAGAAAGATTTGTATCGTATACTGACGGAATCGTCGCTGAGCCTGGCGTTGCACAAGCTGCGAGCCCAGCTCCCCCACCCTGGACCTGGATGCCAGCGAGACTCGTGGCGCCTGCTTCATCAAGCGCCCAAACCGGTGCCCCGCTGTACATTTCAATGGACTGGCATTTCGTCAGCGCGCAGGCATTCTTTACCTGCGTGAATGAGCACGATGGCAGACTCCATCGCGCCTTCTGACGCCACCTTGGCAAGGTCGTCGCGCCAGCGGGAGTGACGAGATCATGGTACGAAAATATGACGGCCTCGCCGAACGGCGTGGGAGCCGTCTGCGCGACCTGTCCCGTGACCCCTGAGACCGGCGTTTTGAGGTCGAGAACCATGAAGTCGTCGCCGACATTTGTGCGTTTGAGGACTTCGGACACACCGTGCACGCTGGCGATGACATGACGAGTCTCAGGATCCTTCAGCGTTGCAAATTCGACCGCGCCCTGCGGAAGGCAAGCCGAGATGTCCCGCCATTCACTTTGACCGTTTATGAAGCAGTGCCTTGCGGTCATAATCCTGCCAGGCTCAATCACTACGGCGCTGCAGAAAATCTTGTCCGTCGAAGGGATGCCCTGAGCAATTATACCGCAAGTGGATTTGGCGTTGGTCATATTGATCGACAAGACGCCAGTGCGCGAGTTGATCGTTTCAAAATCGAAGGAGGAAGCACCCAGTGCTGGCGTGTCGCTGCGAAGGCAGGCGCTGTCATAAGAGAGAAGCGCAGCCACCGTGCCCGGGTCGCCGCCAGCAATTCTTGATTGAATTTCATAGATGCTGCAGGAGGACACATTCGTGCCCCTCGGACAGAGATTTGCGACAGCTTCAGCGCAGCTCTTCGCTACAGGCGACGTCGAGGCTTGAACAGCAGCACGGCAGAGTAACTGACCACGCGGCGTCGATGGCGGTAAGAAGTCGCCCTTCTTTAGGATCGGATCTATTACCTTTTCAGGACTTTGACTTTGCCACCGAAACGAAGTTTGCTTTTCAAGAGCTGAAGACGTCGTGATGCGCTCACGTAGAAGAGCGACGTCAATCTGAGCGACCTCTTGGCCGCTGCGGTCGATAAGCAGTGGTGCATGTCCCGGCTGCGAGCCTGAAAAACGCAGCAGCATGTCGTCTGGTGAAACTCTATCGCGGGTTTTGAATGGAACGACGAGATTTAGACTGCGCTGGAACTCCAGAAGCGAAACATCGAATGATGCAGCCTTGGCAAGCATCGCAGAAGATCTTGGTACGTCGGACTTCTCCGGACAAGTGCCGGTACAATCGCATAATTCAGCTGCAACTCGCGTGGCTTGGGCCATCCCCGCGTCGGCCAGTAGGAGACAAACAACAACAGCCAAAATCGCGCTTCTCATCGCGTACACCCCAAACGTGTACTGATGTTAACTAACCTCTCGCTTTCGTCAATCAAAAATTGACAGATTGTTGCCTTTGTCGTTGTTCGAGTCGGGTGCCACCGACGGTTTCCCGCTACTGCTTCATCGGTCCTGCAGCGCACTGGCCACGCAGTGCGGCGCCGACCACTGCAGGAGACTGGACCGATTGCGGTAGCGATACCCCAGTGATTTCATTGCAAGGCCGTCGCCGATTGACAGCAACGGCCCAACTCCGATCGGTTCAGGAGGAGGCCCGTTATATTGCCCGGCGCATCCAAGGCTTCAAGCGCCTATGCCACGTTCAGACGCGAGCGGGAAAAGGTCGAGATGTTGTTCACCCACCTCACAAGCATCCTCAAGCTCGACCGCCTACACCTTAGTTGACCAAGTGGGGCACAAGACGAGTTCCTCCTCGCTTCTACAGCATGGAACCTGAGGTAACTCGCCAAGCTACCAATCCCCGTCTACTTATTGGTACCCGGATGACGCACCGCCTCCATCATTCAGTATCTCGGTTGCCCACAACAGCCGACTTGTTCAACACTATCGCGTCCCTAACTGCCGTCCAGACCACCACCCAGGGCCCACCCCGCATTCTCCCGCTCAAACAGCTCCATCACCCGCGCATCAAACGGATGCGCAATCTTGAGCAACTCGTCCCGCCTGTATGCGAGTGACCCGCCATCCCCATAAACCGGCCGTGTCGTCTTGTGGCCCATGAGGAGGCAGCGCAGGCCGTAATCGATATTGGCCTCCTGCATGCGTTTTTCGAATGCGTGTCGGAACGAATAGATCTTGTGATCCGGGGACTCCAGCAGGCCGCGATTGCGGAAGTTCTTCATCATGTTGGCGGAGAAGAGCTCACCCTTGTCATAATAGTGCGCGAAGGCGCGAGGGGCGGCCCGTCTGGCCGCCTCAAGGGAGATACCCACCAGAGGAATATCCCGCTCGGATGTGTCTGTTTTGACTTCCCTGTCTGTGCGGGCCTTGATCGAGATGTACGGCACGGGCTCCTCGATATGGAAGTCTTCGACCCGCAGGTTGATGATCTCACTGGGCCGGCAACCTGTCTCGATCAGCATCAGGGTGATGAGCTGCAATTCCGGGCGCCATTTGCGTGTTGCGCCAGGCGCGAGCACCTTCGTCCGGACCCATTCGCTTGAGTAGGGTGGCACTTCGGCGCGCGCCTTTGCTTTGAAATGCATGTTCCGGAATGGATTGGGCCGCTCTTCCTCGCCGACATGCTTGAAATAGTCGCCGTAGAGCGAGCGGATGTTTCCGATGTGGCGATTGGCCGTGTTGGGCGCGACGGGCGAGACTTTCCCGTCTTTGGGTTTAACCTGCTTTGCCCAGTGCTGCTGGTATTTCAGCGCGAGTGCACGCGTGATCTCTTCCAGGGCGATGTCGCCGGCAAAATCGATGAAGTACTGGATAGATGTCCGCTTGGTCTTCTCCCAGGACGCTCGCTGGTTTGGCGACTTGTAGAGTTGGGCGTTGTAGGCGATCTCGCTCAGATAGACCTCGAAGGCATCCGAGACCGGGATCGTGGGTTTCGTCGCACCACCCAGCAAAGCCTCAGCGTCCCGCTCCCTCGGAATCTCAGCCGGTCCGGCCTGTGTGTGGACAGCAAGCAAACGCGCGAGCGTTTCTTCCAGCGACGCCTCGGTGGCGAGATGATCGATCGGCTTGTAGGTGAACCCGCATGCCAGCGCCTTCACCGTCGCCATCCTGTAGCGACGAGATATCGCTTCCGAGACTTCGCGGTTCGTTGCCGGACCAGCTTCCTCTGCAATCTGGAGCGAGGCCCAGTAGTGATCGTCGGCCTCCGCCAGCAGGTCCCGTTTATACCGCGCCTGCTCCACGGAGGTCGTGCCAAGCGACTCCTTGATTCGCCTGCGCGTATCGAGGTGAGCACACCTGGTCGGGACCCGGCGATTGTACCACCAGACCCGGCCTCTTCGCTCGAGGTAAGAATTGTCTTCGACGCGCTTCATGACATCGGCCATTGGTCCACAAAATGGTCCCAATTTGGTCCACAATTTCCGGCCATTTCAGACAAAGAAAAGCAACCGGATCTGTTAAATCCGTTTGCTTTCAATGTCTTATATGAAGTCCATTTCGAGAGAAATGGCGCGAGTGACGGGACTTGAACCCGCGACCTCCGGCGTGACAGGCCGGCACTCTAACCGACTGAGCTACACCCGCGTATTTTCTTCAGCCGCAAGGCGGCGAAGCGCCTCTCTAATCAAGCGGGGATGGACGGTCAAGCGCGTAACGTCAGGCTATTTTCGATTATCTGCTATTCTCTGGTCATTCATCGGTCACATTATACAATTATCGGATTGGTTCGCAGCAAACAGGACGGCCACATGAAACGGATATTGCTTATTATCGCAGGGATTGTCGGCCTGCTTGCGGTGGCGGCACTGGTGATTCCCTTCCTCGTGCCCAAGGATGTTTATCGCAATCAGATCGAAAAAGCCGCGACGAACGCCCTGCAACGCGAGGTGACCCTGACAGGCGACGTCAAAATCTCGGTCTTCCCCCGAATCGCCGCCAGCATCGGCGGCGTGACGGTGGCCAACCCTGAAGGCTTTGATCGTCCGAACATGATCGAGGCCGGCGAACTACGTGGATCGGTCAAATGGCTGCCCCTCCTCTCGCGGCGCGTCGATGTGCAGGAGATTGCCTTCGTCGATGCCAATGTCGACCTGCACCGTCTGGCAGACGGCAAAGCCAATTGGGAGTTCGCCACGTCTTCCGAGCCCAAGGAGACAAATGAAAGCTCCGGTGGCGGCTTCGATGCGGGCATTGCCTCCGCCCGGCTTGAAAATGCCAGCCTCACCTATCGCGACGATGCGGCCGGCAGCACCTATGAACTGAAGGAGCTGGACCTGCAGGCCTCCATGCAGGCGATGAACCAGCCCGTGGACATCAAGGCATCCGGCCTTTTCCAGGGCGAAAAATTCGACGTCACCCTCGATCTCGATTCCCCTGAGGCCCTGACGAGCAACTCACCCGCATCCGCCAAGCTCAGCCTGAAGTCAGGCCTTGTGAATGCCGACTATGATGGCAGCATCACGATGGGCGACGCGTCGGCCCTTGCCGGCACGCTGAGCCTCTCGGCCCCCAGCATTGCCGATCTAACCAAGTTTGCCGACGTGGAGATGCCATACAATGTCGCCCCACTCGGTGGCGCAGACGTGAAGGCGACGCTTTCAGGCTCGCTTGAGGCGCCTCAGATCACGTTCGAAACCCTCACCATCAAAGGCAAGCTGATCGACGCTGGCTATACCGGCACGGTCTCCCTCGGTGAGGCAATCACGGTAGACGGGCAGCTCTCCGCTGTCCTCCCGCAGGCTGGGGATCTCGCCGCCGAGATGGGGATTGAGATTCCAGCGAGCGATGCGCTTGAGCGCGTAGAGCTTAAGGGCGCCATCAAAGGCCCGGTCGATGCGCTGAACCTCGCAAATCTCGACGTGAAGCACACCGGCGCTCTCCTCAATGCAAGCTATATGGGGGCCGTCGGCCTTGGGGGCGACGGCACAGTCAATGGTCAGGTCAATGCCTCCAGCAACGAACTGCGCGCCCTGCTCAAGGCGGCTGACGTGGAGATGGCGCCCGGCGAGACGCTAAAAACCTTCAAGGTCGACAGCGCCATCAAGGGCAGCTTCAAGAAGCTGAACCTGACCGGCCTGACGCTTACGCTCGACGATATTACGGGCAAGGGCACGGCAGGGGTCGACCTCACCGGCGAACGGCCGAAAATCACCGGCGACCTCGACATGGGCCCGCTCGATCTCTCGCCTTTCCTTGGCGAAGGCGACCCGGCCGAAAAGCCCGCCACAGCCAATTCCGGCTGGAGCAAGGAGCCGCTGGATCTCGCAGGCCTCAAGGCCGTCGACGCAGACATCAAGATAAAGACCAGCGCCCTCACGATCGGCAAGGTCAAGCTGACCGATGCTGCCCTCTCGACCACGCTGAACAATGGCAAGCTCGCCACCGACCTTTCCCAGTTCAAGGCCTTCGGTGGCAACTGGAACGGCAAGTTGAACGTCAACGCACAGGGCGCCATGCCTGCCATGGACTTCACGATGAATGGCAGCGGCGTCGGTATGTCGAGCCTGCTCGGCACGCTCGCCGGCTTTGACAAGCTGACCGGCACCGGCGGCTTCCAGCTCACGGGCGCGGCGACCGGCAACTCGCTCTATGACATCGTCAATGCGCTGGACGGCAAGGTCACCACGAACCTGACGGACGGCGCCCTGAAGGGTCTGAATGTCGCCCAACTGGTGCGAAGCGCCCAGTCACTGCAAAGCGCTCTGACAACCGGCAGCCTCGCCAATCTCGACTTCTCGTCGGCCCTCTCGCCATCCGCCGAGACAGACTTCACGAGCTTCGACACGGTGCTCACCATCACGGATGGTGTCGCCAATGTGGACTTGATGAAACTGATCAACCCGGTCCTCGGCATTGACGGGTCCGGCAAGATCAACATTGGCGGCCAGTCGCTGGACGTCCGCCTCGCCACGAGTGTCGACAAGAAGGGCCAGGGCGACGGCAGTGTCATCCAGCTGAACGGCATTCCGGTGCCTGTGCGCATTTCGGGTTCGTGGACCAAGCTCAAGGTCTCGCCGGATACGTCCGGCATCCAGTCGGCCCTCAAGGCGGAACTCGGCAACAAGCTGAAGGACGAACTGACAGGCAAGCTCGGCGGCGATGCAGGCGCAATCCTCGGCACGGTTCTCGGCGGCAATCAGGCACAGCCCGCACCCGCCACCGACGGCGCAGCCACGGAAACCGTGGAGCCTGATACCAAGGCACCCACAATCGAGGACGCGGCCGAGAAAGCCGCCATCGACGCTCTGGGTGGCCTGTTCAACAAGAAGAAAAAGAAGGAAGAGCCTGCGCCGGCGCCGGAGAGCGAATAGCCTCTGGCCTACGGGCTTAGTAGGGCTGGGTCAGCACGTAATCGATCTGTTGGTCACGGGCGACGAAGGACAACTTCACCCAGCGGCCCTGATCATCATACCAGAGATCGACGTCGATGGCGGAGTCCATGAGGTAATGGTGCGCGTCAACCGGCTTTCCGGCCACGGTGACCGTGTCCATGCCCTTGTCGATGACTTTGACCTTCAGTAGTTCGCCGTCCTCGGTCGAGAGAAGCTCTTTCGCCTGGGTCTGCGCAAAGTTCCAGTGGCTCGATGGCAGGATGCCAAGCGGCGCCTCGCCCGTATATTCGGTGCCGTTTACCTCAAGCTCATCGCCCGCCCGCACGGCGCTGACCGAGCCATCCTTGCCATTGTCATCCACGGCGCCTTTCAGGGCGACGAGCGTGCCGTCTTTCCATGTTTCAGTGGCATCCAGTTCGTAGTGAAACACCGTGATCGGGCCGAGCCCGGCCTTCAGACGCACATCAGTTGTGGCCTTCAATGTGCCGTCTGGGGCAACGGTAAAGGAAACCGTATGGGTGCCGAACGGCTTGCCCTTCCGCAGAACATCAAAGGCAATGCGGTCGCCGTCCTGTGGCTGCCAGGGGTTTTCCGTGACCAGTCCGGGACCAGACGCAGGTATATTGTCGGCCCATGCAGGCCCAAGCAGCAGGGAAAGCGCGACCGTTGTGAAGGCGTGTCTGATCATCGGAACAGGTTCCAGAGAGGGTGGCTGGTTTCGGCAATAAAGCAGATGCACGTCTCGTCACCGACTGCAGCGGGCTTGTGGCGTTTTCCGGGTTCACCGAGAACGAGGTCCCCCCTTTTGTAGACGCCATGCCCATCGCTGAACTGGCCCTGGAGGACGACCGTCGCTTCAAGAGACCCATGGCCATGGGCCGGAGCAGACTGGCCGGGTTTCAGCTTGATGAACTTGGCGCCCGTCGTGCCGGTGGTTGCATAGGAAATGCCGGAAATGCCGCGTTTCCATTCCAGAGACGACTCGGCCATTGCCAGCAGATCCCGGGCGCTTTGCGCCATTTTGCGGGCCTTGCGGCGCCATGGCTTGGCTTTTTGGGTATTGGTCGGCTCGGATGGCGGGCGCTGTTCGAGCATCGCGCCGCCAATAACGGACCAAAGCCAGGCCGTTTCGGCCCCTTTCGGGTTCAGCAACATATGCATGTCGCCCGCCAGCTCAAGCGCGCCGTCATGATTTCCGGCTGCATGATCCAGCATGAAGGAGGCGTAGGATTCGGTCATCGGCGGGGGCGGCCTTTTAGGGTAAATAAATGGTTTCAAGTCTTGTACGGCACGGACGGGCATATGGATCACTTGCGCAAGCATGGCTGCAGCAGTTGTGCATTGGGCCGCCGCACCCTAGCTTGATCGGGCACCGCCACCTCAAACCAACCGGACCTTCCCGCATGACCACACATCGCTCAGTCATTGACCTGATCGGAAATACGCCGCTGCTGCGCCTAAACAAGGTTTCAGATGAAACCGGGTGTGAAATTCTTGGAAAGTGCGAGTTTCTCAACCCCGGCCAGTCGGTCAAGGATCGACCCGCGCTGGGCATTGTCCGCGACGCTGAAGCGGCCGGCCAGCTGAAGCCCGGCGGCACGATTGTCGAAGGCACAGCTGGCAATACGGGCATCGGGCTGGCGCTGGTGGGCGCGGCGCTTGGCTACCGCGTCGTGATCGTCATGCCCCGCACCCAGAGCCAGGAGAAGAAGGACGCCATTCGCCTGCTCGGCGCCGAGCTGATTGAAGTGGACGCCGTGCCCTATGCCAATCCGAACAATTACATCAAGTTTTCCGGCCGCCTCGCCGAAGACCTCGCCAAGTCGGAACCAAACGGCGCCATCTGGGCCAACCAGTTCGACAATGTGTCAAACCGCAAGGCGCATTACGACACGACAGGTCAGGAGATCTGGACCCAGACCGACGGCAAGCTCGACGCCTTCATCTGCGCCGTCGGTTCCGGTGGCACGCTGGGCGGTGTCTCGCTGGCGCTGAAGGAGAAGCGCAAGTCGGTGCAGATCGGCCTTGCCGATCCGGGCGGCGCAGCGATGTACGAATACTTCACCAATGGCGAGTTGAAGTCCGAAGGCACCTCGATCACGGAAGGCATCGGCCAGGGGCGCATCACGGCCAATCTCGAAGGCATTGAGGTCGACCGCGCCTATCGGTGCAGCGACGCCGAAGCGCTCCACATACTTTTCGACCTCGTGCAGACGGAAGGGCTTTGCCTTGGCGGCTCAGCGGGTATCAATGTGGCAGGCGCCGTAAAAATGGCGCGCGACCTGGGACCGGGTCATACGGTCGTGACGATGCTGTGCGACTATGGCAACAGGTACCAATCGAAACTTTATAATCCGGAATTCCTTCGGTCGAAGGACCTGCCGGTGCCACCGTGGATGGAGACGAAATAGATGGAGTCAGGCGATCCCCTCGTCAGCGCCGAATGGCTGCTTGAAAACTTTGATGCACCGGATGTGCGTGTGCTCGATGCGACCTATTTTGCCGACTTCACCAATCCGCCCGAGACGGGACGACAAGTTTGGGCGCGCGGCCATATTCCGGGCGCCACCTTTTTCGATATCGACCATGTTGCCGATGACACGTCGCCCTACCCGCACATGCTGCCCGATGCCGTGAAGTTCTCGTCGCGCATCCGTAAGCTGGGCGTCGGCGATGGTAACCGCATCGTCGTGTACGACCAGAACCGGTTCTTCGCCTCAGCGCGTGTCTGGTGGATGCTGCGCGTGATGGGCCATACCGATGTCCATGTGCTGGATGGCGGGCTGGCCGCATGGGTGGAAGCCGGCGGAGAGCTGGAAGACATGCCGCCCATGGTCAGCGAACGCCATTTCACGCCGCGCGTTCGCAGCGATCTCGTGATGGATGCCGCAGGCCTCGAAAAGGCCGTTGGCTCGGCGCGTCTGGCAATCATCGACTCGCGGCCGGACGGGCGGTTTTTCGGCCGCGTGCCGGAGCCCCGCGAAGGGCTGAAATCGGGTCATATACCCGGCAGCATGAACCTGCCTGGCAGCGCCCTGATCACCGAAGACGGCCACATGAAATCAGCCAAGCAGCTGGCAGGCCTGTTTAAGGACCCGATGGCACCGACGGTCACAACGTGCGGTTCGGGCGTTACCGCCGCCGTCACGGCGCTGGCCCTGGCTCGCCTAGGCAACTGGGATGTCGCTGTGTATGACGGATCGTGGACCGAATGGGCCTCCGACCCGTCCCGCCCGATTGCGACCGAAGCCTGATGAAGCATCTCGAAACGCGACTGATCCACACGCGGCGCGACCGGCTGGGGCGTGTCACGGTAAACCCTCCCGTGGAGCGCGCCTCGACGGTGCTGTTCGATACGGAAGACGCGCTCTACGGCCCGAAGCCCACCTATGGCCGCATGGGCCTGACGGTGCACCGCGAGCTGGAAGCGGCCATGTGCGAGCTGGAAGGCGCGAGCTATACGCGCCTCGCGGCCAACGGCCTGCAGGCGTGCACGCTGGCGATCGCAAGCTGTGTGCGCGCCGGGGACCATCTGCTCTTCCCGGACTCTTCCTATGGCCCTACGGCCCGCTTCTGCGAACGCCGCCTGCCCGCCATGGGCGTCAAGACAGACCGTTATGATCCACGCATCGGCGCCGGGATTGCCGACTTGATCCAGGAAAACACGAAAGCGATTTTCCTCGAATCGCCGGGCTCGCTGACCTTCGAAGTCAGCGACACGCCAGCCATTGTTGAAGTGGCGAAGGCACGCGGCATTCGCACGATCATGGACAATACATGGGGCGCCGGCCTGCATCACCAGCCGCTGGCGCTGGGCGTGGACCTCTCGGCACAGGCCCTCACGAAATACCCGGCGGGCCATTCCGATGCCTTTGGCGGCGCGGTCATGACCTGCGATAATGCCATGGCCGGACGGCTCGAAGCCCTCGCCGAAGACTGGGGCATCAGCCTCGCGCCGGACGACGCCTATCTCTGCGTGCGGGGCCTGCGTACCCTGAAGACCCGTCTGAAAGCGCACGAAGCGGCCGGGCTCGCCATATCCGAATGGCTCGAATCGCGCCCCGAAGTCGCCGAGGTGCTGAACCCGGCTTTGCCGTCGCATCCGGACCACGCAATCTGGCAGCGCGACTTCAGCGGATCCAACGGATTGTTCGGAATCGTCCTCAATCCGGTGCCTGAAGGCGGTCTCGAACGCTTTTTTGAGGCAATGCACCTGTTTTCCATGGGATTCTCGTGGGGAGGCTTTGAGAGCCTGATCATTCCGTGCGACCACCAGCTGACACGCATGCAGGGGAGCTGGACCGAGACCCGATCCGGCCCATTGCTGCGCATTCATATTGGACTGGAGGCCGTTGACGATCTCGTCGCGGACCTTACAGCGGGCCTTAAGGCCATGACGGGGAGCTGAACGCACTATGGGGGCACAAAAAATCGGACTGATCCTCGGACCAGTATTGGCCGGGATCATGCTTCTATTCGGTCCGCCTGACGGCCTGACGACAGCCGCCTGGTATACGGGCGCGCTGATGGTGTTGATGGCGACATGGTGGGCGACCGAGGCCATCCCGATTCCAGCCACATCGCTGCTGCCGCTCGTTATCCTGCCGCTGATTGGCGCGGGCACACCGAGACAGGTGGGCGCGGACTATGCGAGCTACATCGTCCTGCTTCTGCTGGGCGGGTTCATCATTGCCATGGGCATCGAGCGCTGGGACCTGCACAAGCGTATCGCGCTGAACGTTATCTCGCAGGTCGGGGCGGCGCCCAAGGCGCTGATCTTCGGGTTCATGCTGGCAACGGCGCTGCTGTCGATGTGGATATCGAACTCTGCGACGACCCTGATGATGATGCCAATTGCGCTCTCGGCGGCTCAGACGCTCGGCGACAAGAGTGGGCGGTTCGCCACAGCCCTGTTGCTGGGTATTTGCTATGCTGCCTCCATTGGCGGTGTGGCGACGCCTATCGGGACGCCGACGAACCTGATCGCAATCAACTGGCTGCAGGCCGAGATGGGCGGGAATATCGGCTTCCCGCAATGGATGGCCTTTGGTGTACCGGCGGCAGCCCTGATGGTGCCCGCAGCGTGGTGGATCCTCACCCGGTCCCTGCCCCGGTTCGAAGGCGGAGAGGATGTGCGCGACCGCGTGCGCAAGGATATACGCGGGCTCGGGCGGATGACGCAGCCGGAAACGCGGGCCGCGATTGTATTCGGTTTTGTCGCGCTGCTCTGGGTGTCGCGGCTCTGGCTTGTCGACCTGCTGGATGCGATGGGCTGGGGCACACTGGCTGCCTTTGGCGGCGCTGAAGTGGACATGATGATCGCCATGGCCGGCGCCGTGATCATGTTCCTCGTGCCCGCTGGTGGCGGCGAGAAGCGGATGTTGCTGAACTGGGAAGAAGCCGAACGCCTGCCTTGGGGCGTGCTGGTTCTGTTCGGTGGCGGCATCGCGCTGGGCAACGCGATCTCGCGCACGGGCCTGTCGGAATGGCTGGGGAACCAGCTGTCCATCATGGAATCCTTCCCGCCGATCCTGTTCATCGCTGTTGTCGTGGCGTTGGTCCTGTTCCTGACCGAGCTGACCAGCAATGTCGCGACGATGACGACACTGGCGCCCATTCTCGGGGCACTCGCGGTCGCCGTGGGCATGGCGCCTGCCAGCCTGCTGGGTCCGGCCGCCGTAGCCGCTTCCTGTGCGTTCATGCTACCGGTCGCGACAGCGCCGAACGCCATCGTCTACTCAACGGGGCAGATACAGATCCAGGACATGGTGAAGCGCGGATTGCGTGTGAACCTGATGGGAATCCTGATCATCACCCTGATCGGCTATTTCATCGCGCCATTGGTGCTTTAAAGCCGGGCTTCGCGTGCAGCCCCCCCACTTGCAAGGGTGAGGGACGTGGGGGGACTCCGCTGCAGGCCAGGGGTGAGGTTTGGAGGTACCAGCAGCGGGAACACGAAAGAATGTGACACCTTCCGGGGTAGGATCCGGTCGGCATCACATGACTAAAACGGTCAGATGGGGATTACCCGTCGCTGTACGAGACGCATTTATTGTAACTTTTTTGTCATTAAAAAGATGTCATGTCCTGCAGCTTCCACTACAGGACACACCACCTCATGACTTGTTCGGCTCGTCGCTGACCTGAACCACGAGCTTGCCGAGGTTCTTGCCCTCGAACAGGCGTGACAGGCTGGAAGGCGCGTTCTCGAGACCGCGGACAACATCCGTCTCGAACTTGAGTTTCCTCTCCATCAGCCACTGGGCCATCTGCTGGATGCCCTCGGCAAAGCGCGGGTAATAGTCGATCACGATGAAACCCTTCACCAGCGTGCGGCGCATCAGCAGGTTGGCGAAATTATAGGGGCCGGGCACCGGGTCCGTGGCGTTATACGTGGAGATCAGGCCGCACAGCGGCATACGGGAGAAGTCGTTGAGGCGGGCGATGACCGCGTCCATGATTTCGCCGCCGACATTCTCGAAGTTGATGTCGATACCATCGGGGCAATGCTTGTCCAGCATCGCGCCGACGTCTTCCTTCTTGTAATTGATCGCCGCATCAAAGCCGGCGGTTTCGACCAGCCATTTGCACTTGTCGTCAGAACCAGCGATGCCGACGACGCGGCAGCCTTGAATTTTGGCGATCTGGCCGACCATGGAGCCGACAGCGCCTGCAGCGGCAGAGACGACAACGGTTTCGCCCTCTTTCGGCTTGCCGATGTCCATGAGGCCGAAATAGGCCGTCATGCCGGTTGCGCCGATGGGGCCCATGAAAGCCGTGAGCGGCACGCCGGGCAGCTGGGGCATCTTGGCAAGGCCCGCGCCGGGCAGCGTGTTATAGAGCGACCAGTGGGCGAGGCCGGTATTGACGATATCGCCCGGCTCCAGTCCGTCGAAACGGCTCTCCGTGACGAGGCCAAGGCCGCCGCCGCGCATCGGGTCTCCCAAGCCGACGGGCGGCAGGTAGGCGTCCATGTCGCTCATCCAGATACGGTTCGTTGGGTCGAGCGACAGATAGATCGTGCGGGCGCGAACTTCGCCCTCATTCAGGGGCGCAAGCGGCGCCTCGACCAGTTCGAGATCGGTCTCCTTCACTTCGCCGACAGGCCGCGCGCGCAGTATCCAAGTCTTGTTCATCTCGGTCATTCTTGTTCCTCCCGTTTCTGGACCGGGAGGCTAGACCGAAACCGCCTCAGCGCAAGACATCCCGCCGGGACATCCACCATGCGTAAAGGGCGAGCAGGAACGCGATAAGGAGGATGATGCCGCTCATGATGTTGGCCCCTTCCATGCGCGGGGCATTCTTGTCGAGAAAGCCGAAACTCATGCTGATGCTCGAAGTGACGAAAGATGCGGCGAAGAAAGGAAACGCCACCTTGCGGCGCAGCAGCAGCGCGAGACTGCCAAAGAGGCCGCCGAAGACACCCACCGCCCAGGCTGCCCACATCCAGGTCGGCATATTGAGCCAATAGTCGAGCATTTCCTGCGGATAAGGCTTCAGATAGGCCGCATTGCGTGTCGCCGTCATGATATAGTCCACACAGCCGAAGCCGTTCCAAAAAACGCTGAGCCCGCCGACCAACCAGAGATGCCAAGGCGTTTTTACGCTTGCAGGTTCTTTGTATTCCGACATTGCGCGTCCCTCCCGATTTGCAATTCAGGCGAGGACATTACCACGAATTAGGTTGAACTGGAACGCAAGCACCGGAAACCGGATCGCGGGGGGGATCGCGTCCGGTTTCCTTTATATGTCGGGCGGGCAGGAAGGAGACCGCGTCGTTTGGCTGGTGTGACAGGAATTGGGGTCGCGATTCCCCGTCCTGCCCGAAAGATGGCGCCGCGCATGCTGGCTCCATCCCTTCGCCTCCATTCAGGCGACGGGCACATAATACACCCGCCGGGCCGGTGTAGGATAAGCAGCGGGTGACGGGCCCGCTTCAAGGCGTTAAACCTGCGGCCTGCAAAGGATTCCCTGCTCATGGCCACTGCCCCCGTTACCAAGGATAGCCACCTCTATCTCGTGGACGCGAGCGCCTATATTTTCCGCGCCTTCCATGCCCTGCCCCCGCTGACACGCGCCTCTGACGGCCTGCCCATCGGCGCCGTGTCCGGCTTTTGCAACATGCTTTTCAAGCTGCTGGAAGAGCTGAAAGGCCCGGACCGGCCGACGCATTTTGCCTGCATCTTCGACGCCTCGTCCCACACGTTCCGCAATGACATGTATGACCAGTACAAGGCGAACCGGTCTGAACCACCGGAAGAGTTGCGCCCGCAATTCCCGCTGGTGCGGCGCGCCTCTATTGCCTTTGCGGCACATGCGCTGGAACTGGAAGGCTATGAGGCCGATGACCTGATCGCGACCTATGCCCGCCAGGCCGAGGCCAAGGGCGCGCGCGTCACCATCGTGTCATCGGACAAGGATCTGATGCAGCTCGTATCCGAGCGCGTCGTTATGCTCGACACGATGAAGAACAAGACACTGGGCATAGAAGAAGTGTTCGAGAAGTTCGGCGTAGGCCCGGAGCGCGTCGTGGATGTGCAGTCGCTGGCCGGCGACAGCGTGGACAATGTGCCGGGCGCGCCGGGCATCGGCATCAAGACAGCCGCCCAGCTGATCAATGAATATGGCGATGTCGAAACGCTGCTGGAACGCGCGGGTGAGATCAAACAACCCAAGCGCCGCGAAAGCCTGATCGAGAATGCCGAACAGGTGCGCCTGTCGAAACAGCTGGTGCTGCTCAAGGATGATGTGCCGGTGGAGCTGCCGCTGGAAGAGCTGGCCGTGGCAGACCCGGACCCTGAAGTGCTCATCGCCTTCCTCGAAGAGATGGAGTTCCGCACCATCACGCGGCGCGTGCGCGAGTCCATGGAAATGGAAGGCGCCATCGAGGCCGCCCCGCCGGCCGAGGAGCCGATTGACCGGACCCAATACGAGACCGTGCGCGATTTCGAGCGGCTGGAGGAATGGGTCGCCCGCGCCATGGCGCAAGGCTATGTCGCGGTGGACACCGAGACCGACAGTCTCGATTCCGTGGCCGCAAACCTTGTCGGCGTTTCGCTGGCGCTGGCGCCGGGCGAAGCCTGCTACATTCCGCTTGCGCACGTGGACCCGAACGCTGCTGGCGATGGCGACATGTTCGGCGCCGATCCGCCACGGCAGATCCGCATGAAGGATGCGATGCGGGCGCTGAAGCCGATGCTGGAGGACGCGTCCGTCCTGAAGATTGGCCAGAACATCAAGTATGATGACAGCGTGTTCGCCACGCAGGGCATTCGTGTGGCACCGATCGACGATACGATGCTGCTGTCCTATGTGCTGAACGCCGGCAAGCACAGCCATGGCATGGACACGCTGTCAGAGCGCTATCTCGGCCACTCGCCGATCCCGTTCAAGGAAGTCGCCGGCACCGGCAAGCAGCAGGTCAGCTTTGATCGCGTGGCGCTGGACAAGGCGACGGAATACGCCGCCGAGGACGCCGACGTGACGCTGCGCCTGTGGCAGACGTTCAAGCCCAAGCTGCACACGGAGCAGGTGACCACTGTTTACGAGACTCTGGAGCGCCCCCTTGTGCCTGTGCTGGCACAGATGGAGCGCGAAGGCATCAAGGTGGACCGCGACCAGCTCTCGCGCCTGTCGGCAGACTTCTCCCAGCGCATGGCGGCGCTGGAAGCCGAAGCCGAGGAGCAGGCTGGCCGCGCCTTCAATATCGGCAGCCCGAAACAGCTCGGCGAGATCCTGTTCGACGAGATGGGCCTGCCCGGCGGGAAGAAGACCAAGACGGGTGCATGGGTGACGGATGCCGATGTGCTGGAAGGCCTCGCGGCGGAGGGCCATCCCCTGCCCCGCACGATTGTCGACTGGCGCACGCTGTCGAAACTGCGCTCAACCTATACCGAGGCGCTGCAGGCCGCGATCAACAAGAAGACGGGCCGCGTACACACGAGCTATGCCATGGCCGTAGCGCAGACGGGGCGGCTGTCATCCTCCGACCCGAACCTGCAGAACATCCCGGTGCGGACGGAAGAAGGCCGCAAGATACGCCAGGCCTTCATTGCTGACGAAGGCAATGTGCTCGTCAGCGCCGACTATAGCCAGATCGAGCTGCGCATCCTCGCGCACATGGCCGACATTCCGGCGCTGAAGGAGGCCTTCCTGAACGGCCTCGACATTCACGCAATGACAGCCAGCGAGATGTTTGGCGTGCCGATTGAAGGCATGGACCCGATGGTGCGTCGCCAAGCCAAGGCCATCAATTTCGGGATCATCTACGGCATCTCGGGCTTCGGCCTCGCGCGCCAGCTGGGTATCCCGCAGGGCGAGGCGGCCGAGTATATCAAGACCTATTTCAAGCGCTTCCCCGGCATTCGCGCCTATATGGACGAGACCAAGGATTTTGCCAAAGGGACCGGCTATGTGAAGACGGCTTTCGGGCGGAAGATCCATCTCGAAGCCATCAAGTCCAAGGGGCCAGCCAAGGCCTTTGCCGAGCGTCAGGCGATCAACGCGCCGATCCAGGGCTCAGCGGCGGACGTGATCAAGCGCGCCATGATCCGCATGCCGGACGCACTGGCCAAGGCGGGCCTGACGGCGCGCATGCTGTTGCAGGTGCATGATGAACTCGTGTTCGAATGCCCCGAAAACGAGGCCGAGACGCTCATCAAGGTGGCGCAGGACACGATGCAGGGCGCAGCCCTGCCGGCCCTGAACCTGTCCGTGCCGCTTGTCGTTGACGCGCGTGCCGCGAAGAACTGGGCCGAGGCGCATTAGCGCATTGCCCTAGTCACGGTCTGGCGCACCGAGCGGGAAGTAGTGGCGGTAGGGCCGTGCTTCCTCGACAGCGCGCGCGAAGGATGGCCGTTCCAGGAGCCGCGAGCGATAGGCGCGAACGGTTGGGAACTGATCGCCGATCTGGTGCACCCAGTCAGCGTAGAAGAGCGACGGAGCGGCCGCGCAGTCTGCCATGCTGAAAGTCTCGGCGGCGGCCCATGTGCGCCCGGCCAGTCTGTCTTCGAGCCATGTATAGGCCGTGTCGAGTGCTGTCGCCGCAGCGGCCAAGGCTGCTGCAGTAGAGGCCTGATCGCCGTGGATGGCCTCGAAGACGGGCTTCTGCATCTCGGTCATGACGTAGTTATCGAAGAAGCGGTCCATGAAGCGGACTTCGAGGGCAGCGGCGCGATCCTCGGGGATCATGCGCACCGGGCCGGGGTGATGAATGTCCAGATATTCGATGATGATGCTGGATTCCGCGACCATTCCCGGACCGTTCTTGAGGACAGGAAAGCGACCGAAAGGCCACAAGGCGGCCCGTTCCTCGCCCGCTCCGGGGTCTTCGAGGTGACGATAGGTGAACGGCGTCTCATTCTCCCAGAGCGCGATCAGAACCTTCTGGCAGTAGGACGAGAATGGGTGGGAGTAGAGCGTGAGAGACATGGCACATCCTATCTTCTTGCCACTTGCAACCATCTGGATCCAACTTGAAAGTGCAAGCAGAAAGTGGTCGTTCGGTCGGGCGGGGCTGCCGCAGGGCGGTTGACCCGCCGGGCCCGCATCGTCACCTATTGTTGATAAATGGCCGGGCGCGCTGTATTGCGGCGGGGTCTGTCCCTGCACATGACCTTTGAGAGGTAAATCGTGGCAATCCTGTATCGTTCCCGCACATCCACCCATGGCCGCAACATGGCCGGCGCACGCGGCCTGTGGCGCGCAACCGGCATGAAGGACGGCGATTTCGGCAAGCCGATCATTGCGGTGGTGAACTCGTTTACCCAGTTCGTGCCGGGCCATGTGCACCTCAAGGACCTCGGCCAGCTGGTGGCAGGCGAGATCGAGGCTGCAGGCGGCGTGGCCAAGGAATTCAACACGATTGCCGTGGATGACGGCATCGCGATGGGCCATGACGGCATGCTCTATTCGCTGCCGAGCCGCGAAGTGATCGCCGACAGCGTGGAATACATGGTCAACGCGCATTGCGCCGATGCGATGGTCTGCATCTCCAATTGCGACAAGATCACCCCCGGCATGATGATGGCCGCCCTGCGCCTCGACATTCCGGTCGTGTTCGTGTCCGGCGGCCCGATGGAGGCCGGCAAGGTCAATATCGACGGCGAGCTGAAAGCGGTCGACCTGATCGACGCGATGATCGAGGCGGCCAACCCCGAGCGCACCGATGCCGAAGTGCTGGCCTATGAAGAGGCCGCCTGCCCGACATGCGGCTCATGCTCCGGCATGTTCACGGCGAACTCGATGAACTGCCTTGCCGAGGCCCTCGGCCTTGCCCTGCCGGGCAATGGCTCGACGCTGGCGACGCACTCTGACCGGGAGCAGCTGTTCCGCCGCGCCGGACGCCGTATCGTTGACCTGTGCAAGATCTTTTACGAGGAAGGCGACAAGTCCGTCTCCGCACGCGGCATTGCCAACAAGGCAGCGTTCGAGAATGCGATGACGCTGGACATTTCCATGGGCGGGTCGACCAACACGATCCTGCACCTGCTGGCCATTGCCAGCGAGGGCGAGGTGGACTTCACGCTGGCCGATATTGACCGGCTGAGCCGCGACACGCCTTGCCTCTGCAAGGTGGCCCCGGCGGTTGCCAATGTGCACATGGAAGACGTGCACCGGGCGGGCGGCATTTTCGGCATCCTCGGCGAACTGGACCGCGCCGGGAAACTCGACACGAGCGTACGCACCATCCACTCCGCCACAATGGCCGAGGCCATCACCAAGTGGGATGTGGCGCTGACCAATGACCCCGACGTGCAGGAACTGTTCCTCGCCGCGCCGGGCGGCGTGCGCACGACGCAGGCGTTCAGCCAGTCGCGCCGCTACAAGGAACTCGACACCGACCGCGAGAAAGGCGTCATCCGCTCATCCGCGCACGCATTCTCGCAGGATGGCGGGCTCGCCGTTCTGTTCGGCAATATCGCGGAGCAGGGCTGTGTGGTGAAGACCGCCGGCGTTGACGACTCGATCCTCAAATTCTCCGGCCCCGCCATCGTGTGCGAAAGCCAAGAAGAAGCCTGCGACCGCATCCTGAACAAGGGCGTTGCCGCTGGCGACGTGGTGATCATCCGCTATGAAGGCCCGCGCGGCGGACCCGGCATGCAGGAAATGCTCTACCCGACCTCCTACCTGAAATCGATGAAGCTGGGCAAAGCCTGCGCCCTGATCACCGACGGTCGTTTCTCCGGCGGCACGTCCGGCCTCTCCATCGGCCATGTCAGCCCGGAAGCGGCTGAAGGCGGCCTGATCGGCCTCGTCGAGGAAGGCGATATCATCGAGATCGACATCCCCAACCGCACGATCCATGCGAAGATCGACGACGCCGAAATCGCGCGCCGCCGCGCCGACATGGACGCCCGCGGCGACAAGGCCTGGAAACCGGTGAAGGACCGCCCCCGCAAAGTGAGCCGTGCACTGAAAGTGTACGCGGCACATGTGGGGAATGCGTCGCAGGGGGCGGTGCGGCTGGATCCGTAGTCGGAATTGTAGGGTGCATTAAGCGAAGCGCAATGCACAATCGATGACTTGGAGCGGCGCATTGCGGCCATTGGCCTTAATGCACCCTACACTAGCCTCGCACGAGCAAGCTCATCCTGAGCGAAGTCGAAGGATGACGGCGGTAGCGCATGCCCTACCCGCCCGCGCTCGTGCTTCGACTTCGCTCAGCATGAGCGCTCCCAAAGCGCCGGGTGCGGCACGTGCATCCCTCGCCCTCTCAGCTACATCCCTCAACCAGCTGGATGGCGGGGCCGCCGCCTGTGATCTGCTCGATTGTTTCGTCCGTGCCGGTGCTGAAGCGGATGCCGCGGGCGGTCTGGTCGTCAACCCAGTCGGCGCTTGTGTTGCCGGACCGCCAGATCGTCAGGTAAGCGGCCGGGGCTTCCAGGTATTTGGACGGCGTCTTCACGACCTTGTCGCCATAGGCCGTCATCACCGCTTCGGCGGTGTCACCGACCTTCAGACCTTCAGCGGTTTCAATCGTCGCGCTCTTGGTGAGATAGACGCTTGCCAGCTTGTCTTCCTGTAGCAGGACGTAAAGGCCTTCCGGCGCATTGGACGGGTGGAAGATTTCGCAGGCGAAGGGCTCGCTGGCGGCATTCGCATTGGCCGGGCCGCCCATCGCCTCGACCACGGCTTCGCGTGTCATACCCACGGTCAGCGGGCCGTAGCCGTTGGCCGTGAGGACAGGCTCGGTTACGGCAGGCGCTTCCTGAACGGGTGCGGCCTCTATCGGGGTTGCTGATGGCGTTTCGACTGGCGCCGGTGTCGGTTCTGCGGGCTCAGTCGTTCGCCCTGCATCTGGCGAACAGGCCGCGAGCAGAAGGGCGGATACGGAGGCGGTCAGGGTGAGCCGAAAAGTCATCATTGTCTCCTTAGTTGCGCAATGAACCGATGAGTTGGCAGAGGGTTGCATCCTGTTTGCCGCCACAGTCGCCCCAATGATTCCTTAAATCGCCGTAATGTGAGCGTTTGCTTGCCCTAGTCTGCTGTTTTCATTGGGACAGCACCGAAGGAGGGCTTTTGTCATGTCGCGAACCGTGGTTGAACACCATAATGCAAAACGGCCAGACCCCGTTACGGGGTACACTCTGGTTGAGAAGGATCGAGCGATGACAACTTTGGCACTGGTGGATGACGACGAGAACATTGTTGCGTCGCTGAAAATGTTCTTTGAGGCTGAGGGCTATAATGTCCGCACCTATCATGACGGCGAATCCGCCCTGCCCGCGCTCACCGAGACGCCGCCCGACATTGCCATCCTCGACGTGAAGATGCCGAAGATGGACGGCATGGAATTGCTGCGCCGCCTGCGCCAGACCAGCGAGCTGCCGGTGATCTTCCTGACGTCCAAGGACGAAGAGATCGACGAAGTGATCGGCTTCAATATCGGCGCGGATGATTTCGTGCGGAAACCCTGTTCCAATCGCCTGCTGGCCGAGCGTGTGAAAGCCGTGTTGCGGCGTGCACGCGGCGGCGTGGCCGGTCCTGAAGAGGGCGACCACAAGCCGATCGTTCGCGGCAAGCTGACACTCGATCCGAACCGTCATGCCTGTACCTGGGACGGCCACCCTGTGCGCCTGACCGTGACCGAGTTCCTGATCCTGCAGGCCCTCGCCTCGCGCCCCGGATATGTGAAAAGCCGCGACCAGCTGATGGACGCCGCCTATGACGACCAGATCTATGTCGACGACCGGACCATCGACAGCCACATCAAGCGGCTGCGCAAGAAGTTCCGCGAAGTGACCGACGAGTTCGACGCGATCGAAACGCTCTATGGCGTCGGTTACCGCTATACCGAATAGGCGCAACGCGCACGGACGGGGCGTTGCCGAGATCTATATCGGCGGCGCCGCGGACGGACAGTCGCAGCTTGTTGTCAGCTATGTGAAGGCCCGCCAGCGGGCGCTGCTTGAGAGCGGCGCGGGCGTTGGACGGTCTGCGACATGGTTTGCCCATTATGATCTGGACGGCGTGTTGGAGCATTGCCGCGTGGCGCTGTCGCAGGGCGATGAACTGGTGCTCGTCGGCCATAGCTGGGGCAGCGATGCGGCCCTGCGCGTGAGCCATCAATTGCATGGGGATGTGGCGCTACTGGCAGGCGTTGACCCGGTGATGCGGCCGGGTGGCATGTTCTCAAACGTGACACGGCGGCCGGGCAATGCGGGCGTTCTGGTGCATGTGGATGCGCGGCCGCGGGCGTTTGACCGATCAGACATTGTGAAGGCGACGGGCGTGGTGCTGGGCGGCGGACTGGCGCGGGCGTGGCGCGAGGCGGACGTGACGATCTCGACTGAACTCAACCACTGGGCCTTTGCGCACATGATGGCAGCGCCGGGTAGTGATGGCGCATCCTTGCAGGCGCGGATCAATGAGGCCGGGTGGCGCGCGGCGGCTAACCGAGCAGGCTGAAGCGCCAGGACCAGTTTGGCAGGGCGATTGTCAGCGCGAGGAAGCCGAGGCCGATCAGCACGCATAGCGGCGAGTAGAAGCGCCGGTTGAGCGTCAGGAAAGGCTGTTCCGGCAGGGCGCGCTCGAATGCCGGCATGACGCCGATAATGCCCCGGAACAGGAAGACCGCCGACAGGACCATACCGCCGGCCAGCAGCAGCCATGGCGAGACGGGCAGCATAACCAACCTGCCCAGGAGCGCGGCCCACACAGCCGCCCCCAGGATGCAAACAGCCACGAATAGCGACGCCGTCATGGAAGGCATTTGCGTGATGCCGCGACGGCCCACGACGGCGCGCGCAAGGGCCTGCCGGTTTGCATAGGGAAAACTCGCTCCAAAGGCCCATGCGACGTGCGCGAAGCCGATCACGGTGAGCACGGCGGTGAGGACCAGGGAGAGTGTTTCTGCAATCATGAACCTGCGGGAACCTTGTTACCGACCTATATTAACATGCCCGGCGGGCTTGCCGCCATCGCCTTCATTCAATAGCCAGTGATCAACGCCCCCTCAAAACAGGATATTCCCATGACAGACCTTGAAAACATACTGCTTCTCGAAACCTCGAAAGGCCCGGTAAAAATCGAGCTGCGCCCCGATCTTGCGCCGGGACACGTTGCACGCATCAAGGAACTCGCCCGTGAGGGGTTTTATGACGGCATCGTGTTCCACCGCGTGATCGCGGGATTCATGGCGCAAGTCGGCTGCCCCAAAGGCAATGGCACGGGCGGTTCCAGCAAGCCGGACATCAAGGCCGAGTTCAATGCAGAGCCCCACGTTCGCGGCACCTGCTCGATGGCGCGTACCGCTGCGCCGAACTCCGCCAACAGCCAGTTCTTCATCTGCTTCGACGATGCGAGCTTCCTGAACCGCCAATACACGGTGTGGGGCAAGGTCACCGAAGGCATGGATGTGATCGATCAGCTTGCGAAAGGTGAGCCGCCGCGTAATCCTGACAAGATTGTAACAATGCGCGTTGCGGCCGACGCCTGATTTTAGCCGCAGCCCGGTAACAGGGTGAACGGGATGGCTGAGTCGAAACGCATCAGGTTGCCGGGCAAACGGCGCGGATCCATGTTCCTGGGTTCGCGCATTGCCCGACTGATCTTTGCGTCCAACCTGGCCGGTCTCGCCATCCTGATTATCGGCGCCATGGTGCTGAACGAGATGCGCGCGGGTTTCGTCGTCTCGAAGAAGCAGGACCTCGTCGCACAGGCGCAGATTTTCACCAGCCTGCTCGGCGAGGATGCCACCACGCCCGAGCCGAGCCTCGACGTGGATGCCGCCCGCCAGACGATCGTTCGCCTGAACCTGCCCGAGCGTGTGCGCGCCCGCATCTATACGCCGGACGAAGAGCTGGTGGGTGACAGCTTCTATCTCTCTGAACGCGTCGATATTGATGCCCTCCCCCCGATCAAGGAGCCGAGCCGGATTGCCCGCATCGGTGCGGCCCTGTCGGAATGGGCGGGCCGTGTGTTCGGGCCGATCATGCCGCGCCGCAGCTCCGAAGCGATCCGGACGCAGAGTTTCGAGGAGGAATTCGACAGCGCCGTTCTGGGCGATGTTGCCGCGAGCCAGCGCTTCTCGGATCGTGGCCAGCGGATCATTTCCGTCTCCATGCCCATCCAGCGCGTGTCGGCCGTCGTGGGCGTGCTGACGCTGGAAGCCAGCGATATTGACGAGATCATCCGGGCGGAGCGCGCTGCGCTGGTGCCGTTCATTGGCGTCGCCGTGCTGGTGGCTTTCATTACGTCCTTCCTGCTGACGCTGGGTATTGCGCGGCCCTTGAGGCGCCTGTCGCTTGCAGCCGATCGTATCCGCTCAGGTGCGTCTGATCGGATCGACATTCCGGCGCTGACGAAACGCAAGGACGAGATCGGCAATCTTGCCTCCTCCATGCAGGGCATGACCGAGGCGCTGCTGGAGCGGATCGAGGCAAACGAGCAGTTTGCCGCCGACGTCGCGCACGAGCTGAAGAATCCGCTGACTTCCATTCGTTCGGCCGTTGAGACGGCGGAGCGGGTGACGGAAGACCCGGTCGCCAGCCAGCGCTTACGCAATGTGATCGCGTCTGACGTAAAGCGACTCGACCGGCTGATTACGGACATTTCGAATGCCTCACGCATCGAAGCCGAGATGACGCGTGTACCCACTGAACAGATCGACATTGCGCGCTTTGCCCGCGATGTGGTGCGCACTTATGAGGCCATGGTCGACGGGCCGGAAGATATCACGGTATCGTTCGAGGATGCCACGATGGGCGCGCGCCTTCTGGTTCGCGCACGCGAAGGCCCGCTGGGACAGGTGCTGCGCAACCTGATCGACAATGCCAAGTCTTTCTCGCCGCCCGGAGCGAACGTGCAGGTGACGCTGGAGCAGACGAACAGCGGTCCGCAGACCGTTGCCCGCGTGCGTGTCGAAGATACTGGCCCCGGCATACCGCCCGACAAGCTGGAAGAGATTTTCAACCGTTTCTACACCGACCGGCCCAAGGGCACGGCCTTTGGCAACAATTCCGGCTTGGGCCTCTCCATCGTCAAACAGATCATCGCGACGCATCGCGGCGAAGTTTATGCCGAGAACCGCGAAGAAGGCGGCGCCCGATTTATCGTGGACCTGCCAGCTATCTAAATATTCACCGCCACATCTATAAAATGTTTTGATTGAAATTTTCAACCGCATCGCAAAAATAGCGCTACATTCAATTGCATTTTATCCTACCAGGCAAAGGCTGAGATTAGACTCACGTCAAAGTAAGTAGAAAAGGCAAAAATATTTATGAAATTCTCTACGAATACTCAGATCGACATGCCGACGTTCACTCATAAACTGATCTCTACACATAACAAATACCAAAAGTATGGCACAGGTTTTATTGTAGACTACAATGGATCGACGTGGATTTTTACTTGTTGGCACAATATTGGACCCACCATAGATGGCTCTGTTGATGTGACAGGTGAAGTTACAGCATCGGATATCGCATTCACCAGTACACCAGATACAAAATTCGACTTGACCAATCGGAGAGTAGTTGGCGCAAGGATTAATGGCCTGCACATTGACGTGGCGGCAATAGAGCTGCACCCTGACGAAAAGCCCTCACCGCCCTACTTCAATGGCAATAATAAAATGTCCTTCCAAGGGCTAGCACTTGAGAAAACATTCCAAATTGGTAGCGGACAACCAGGTGAGCATATCAACGTCCCTATCATAGCGCACTACGTTTGGCAGGGATTCCCGGGCCAGGATATTAGCTCCCCACCCCAAACATTTCGTGCAGCCGGTTTCGATGGCTATAGCGGCTTTCACCATTGGCTTTTAACATACACCCCTGGAGGGCGCCCGGGCACATCAGGCG
The DNA here is from genome assembly GCF_000685295.1 of Hyphomonas oceanitis SCH89. GTDB lineage: Bacteria > Pseudomonadota > Alphaproteobacteria > Caulobacterales > Hyphomonadaceae > Hyphomonas > Hyphomonas oceanitis. Next base: position 67,951 of record NZ_ARYL01000016.1, on the reverse strand, counting down.
GCCTTGTGCTAGGGCTAGCTGAAAATGTGACTTGGCTGGCAGGTATCCATATTCACTTTTACGAAGGCTTGCAATTACTCAGTGGGCATAAAGATGACGGCTCTGTAGGACAAGCTCAAGCGCATATTGAATGGGGCGCTGCCGTGCCAATAGAAATGATATTCGAAGCGATTGATCAGGCCGGAAAGACAGGAGTCTCCGTGGTCGACCTGATAAAATAGAGATTCAAATGGAATCTGACTATTTTCAAATTTTGGTAGATCCCTTCACCTCACACTACTTAAAAGGCTCTACAAGTTAAGCGCCTATGGCCGGTTCTGGCGATGCTCGATCAGGTCGGTGACGACTTCAGGATCGGCCAGCGTTGACGTGTCTCCCAGATTGGAGAACTCGTTCTCGGCGATCTTGCGCAGGATACGGCGCATGATCTTACCCGAACGCGTCTTCGGCAGGCCCGGCGCGAACTGGATGAGATCGGGCGAAGCGATCGGGCCAATTTCAGCGCGAACGTGCTGGACAAGATTCTTGCGCAGGTCGTCTGTGGCCTCGCAGCCTGCCACGAGCGTGACATAGGCATAGATGCCCTGCCCCTTGATGTCGTGCGGGTATCCGACGACGGCTGCCTCAGCGACGGCATCATGGCTGACGAGTGCGCTTTCGACTTCGGCGGTGCCCATGCGGTGGCCGGAGACGTTGATCACGTCATCGACGCGGCCCGTGATCCAGTAGAACCCATCCTCGTCGCGGCGGCATCCGTCGCCGGTGAAGTAGGTGCCGGGATAGGCGGTGAAGTATGTGTCGATGAAGCGCTGGTGGTCGCCATAGACTGTCCGCATCTGGCCGGGCCAGCTGTCGGTGATCAGCAGGTTGCCATCAGCGGCGCCTTCAAGCGTGTTGCCTTCGGCATCAACAAGGATCGGCTTGATGCCAAAGAAGGGGTGGCTGCCGGCGCCAGGCTTCATGTCGGTCGCGCCGGGAAGCGGCACAATCATCGTGCCGCCGGTTTCGGTCTGCCACCATGTATCGACGATCGGGCAGCGTTCTTCGCCGACGACGTGGAAATACCATTCCCAGGCTTCCGGATTGATCGGCTCGCCGACCGTACCGAGCAGGCGTATCGATTTGCGGGAGGTCTTCCGCACAGGCACTTCGCCTTCGCGCATCAGGGCGCGGATGGCGGTAGGCGCGGTATAGAAGATGGTGACCTGGTGCTTGTCGCAGGCTTGCCAGAAACGGCTCGCGTCCGGATAGGTTGGCACGCCTTCGAAGAGCACGCTGGTCGCGCCATTCGCGAGCGGGCCGTAGACGATATAGGTGTGGCCCGTGACCCAGCCGACATCGGCCGAGCACCAGAAGACATCGTCTTCCTTAAGGTCGAACACATATTGATGGGTCATCGAGGCCCAGACGAGATAGCCGCCAGTCGTATGCAGCACACCCTTGGGCTGGCCGGTCGAGCCCGACGTATAGAGGATGAAGAGCGGGTCTTCGGCGCTCATCGGCTCGGGCGGGCAATCGGCGGAAATGTCGGCACCGATCTCGTGGAGCCAGTGGTCGCGGCCTTCGGTCATCGCCACGTCCGCGCCGGTGCGGCGCACGACGAGCATCTTCTTGACCATACCATTGGCGATGGTGGCGGCGGCATCAGCGTTCACCTTCAGTGGCACCTTCCGACCGCCGCGCAGGCCTTCGTCGGCGGTGATCAGGACTTCGGACTTGCAGTCGACAATGCGTCCCGCCAGCGCTTCGGGCGAGAATCCGCCGAACACGACCGAGTGAACTGCGCCGATACGCGCGCAGGCGAGCATGGCATAGGTCGCTTCGAGGATCATCGGCATATAGATGGTGACGCGGTCGCCCTTCTTGACGCCAAGCTCCTTCAGGACGTTGGCGAACTTGCTGACGGCGACATGGAGCTGGTTGTAGGTGACGGTGTAGCTGTCGGAGGGGTCGTCGCCTTCCCAGATGAACGCGGGCTTGTCGCCGCGTGTAGCAAGGTGGCGGTCGATACAGTTGGCCGACACGTTGAGTACGCCGTCGGAATACCATTTGACGTGCAGGTCGCCGGTTTCCCAGGACACGTCCTTGACGGTCGTGTAGGGGGTCATCCAGTCGAGGCGCTTGCCGTGCTCGCCCCAGAAGGCTTCCGGATCGGCGATCGAGGCCGCGTACATCTCCCGGTACTTTTCTGGCGTCAGGTTTGCGTTTGCCGCAAAACCGGCCGGGACGGGATATGTCTTGTTGGCGTCGCTCATGTCGGGCCTCTCCTTTGGTGCGTTTCTGTGTGTTGCTTATAGGGAAGACGGCAACTTGAGAAGTTTTCTACAGAATTGCCGGACCGATTAAAGGGCTGGTACGGGCCTGATGCCTGAAAATGTCTCAAATACGAGACAGATCAGCGGATCAGGGTGGTCCCGAGGGGGCTTTCCGCCCTGGCGCCTGTTTCCGGCTGACTATAAGGGGCAGCAGCGCAATCCGCTGTTTCCATTACGGTGAGCGCATGCTGCTCCTTATCGGCGACATGGCCTGCCGTGGCAGCTTGCCAGATACCCGTTGATCGCCTATAGGCCCGCTCTTGAAACGGCGGCGCAAGGCCGTGCGTGTCAGGCTATCACCGTCCGGGTGTCCGGCGGCGGATTTCAGGGCGAAAGGAAAAAACATGTCCAAGAAACAAATTACGTTCAATATCGAGCTGCGTGAGCGCATCGGTACCGGCGGCGCACGTGAAGCCCGCAATAACGGCTTTGTGCCAGGCGTCCTGTACGGCGGCGGCGAAGATCCAGTCGCGATCAGCCTGCGCCTTCCTGAAGTGCTCAAAGCCATTGAAACCGGCCACTTCCTGTCCTCGACCGCTTCACTGGTCCATGACGGCAAGAAGCAGATGGTGATCCCGCAAGCGATCCAGATGCACCCGATCACTGACCGCCCGATGCACGTCGACCTTTTCCGCGTCACCGCGAAACAGAAAATCAAGGTTGAAGTACCTGTGCATTTCGTCGGTGAAGAATTGTCCCCCGGCCTCAAGAAGGCCGGTACGCTCAACGTGGTTCGCCACACGGTCGAACTGCTTGTGCCAGCTGGCAACATTCCAGAATCCATCGAGGCCGACGTCTCGAAACTGGAAATCGGCGACAATGTGAAAATCTCCGACATCAAGCTGCCTTCCGATGCCGAGCCGACCATCACCGACCGTGACTTCACGATCGCGACGATTGCCGGCCGCGCTGCCGTTGTCGAAACCGACGATGCCGAGGGCGAAGAAGCCGAAGACGAAACGACTGCAGAAGCTGAAGGCGACGACGCCGACGGCGAAGCGAGCGAAGACTGATCCGTTCGATCTGGCAAAGCGTGCTCGGCCTTTTACGGCCGGGCACGCAGCCGATCCCTGCACGATCAGACAAGGGAGATACCCCGATGTTGATCCTCGCAGGACAGGGCAATCCGGGCCCGAAATATGCCGGCAACCGGCACAATGCCGGATTTCTCGTTATCGACAGAATTCACGCCGACCATGGCTTTGGGCCCTGGCGCAGCAAGTTCGAGAGCCAGATTTCCGAAGGCACGATCAATACAGGCGATGGCCGCGTCAAAGTCCTGCTGGTGAAACCCGAAACATTCTACAATGAGACCGGTCGCGCCCTGTCAAAGGCCGTGACGTTCTACAAGCTCGATCCGGAAGCCGTGACCGTGCTCCATGACGAGATTGATCTCGCACCCGGCCGCACCCGTGTGAAGCGCGGCGGCGGGCATTCCGGAAATAATGGCGTCCGTTCCATGATCGCGCATCTGGGCGAGAATGTACGCCGCATACGTATCGGCATTGGCCATCCCGGCGACAAGTCACAGGTCATGCCTTATGTGCTGTCAGATTTTTCGAAGGCGGATCGCGACTGGTTCGAGCCGCTGCAGAAAGCGATTTCGGACGCCCTGCCCTATCTGGCGGCCGATGACGATGAACGCTTCCAGACTGAAGTGATGCGCCTGGCGCCTGCTCCGAAGCACGACCCGAAACAGGCCGGACGTAGCTAGACCGATCTAGACGTCAACCTTGGCGAGCGCCGACGCTTCCGCCGCTTCCGCCATGGCTACAGCCGCCACCGCGCCGTGCGCCGGGACCGGGCTGCGGGCGAGACCGAGACAGGCCGCGTAGAACCCTTCATCAGCGGCGCCGAGCGGATCGGGCAGCTCTGCCGCAATATCGACGCGTATTTCATAGGGCGTCGAATTCTCGACCTTGCGTGTCAGGAAGTTGATGGCGATTTCGCCCGACGGATAGACGACGCGCATGGTGCGCTCACGGACCTCAGCCGCGCGGCTGGCGCGCAGGCGGGCGACGCCGCCACTGGCATAGGTGAACTGGGCACTGGCCTCATCGAGGTGGCGCGAATGGACACGCTTGCCGCTGGCCGTGACGCCGTTGAATTCGGTGCCGAGCATCATGGCGGCGAGATCAAGATCGTGGATCATCAGGTCCCAGATGACCGAGACGTCGCCGGCGCGATTGTCAGGAGCTGGCGGGCCGGCACGAACGGATTCAATCAGCAGCGGGGCTTCGTCAATGCTGAGCACGCCCATGGCACGCGCGACGAAACGCTCTTGGTGCCCCACCTGCAGGATGCGTCCGCGTGCGGCGGCCTCATCGGCGAGACTGCGCGCTGTCTTGCCGGAGAGGGTCAGCGGCTTTTCCACGAGGACATGGCAATGCGCCTCGATGGCTTCGCGCGCCAGCGGTTCGTGGAAGGTCGCGGGCACGGCGACGACGATGGCATCGCACATCTCGAGGAAGGCCTTGTAATCCGACATGCCCGGCGCACCAAATGTGCTGGCGACGCTTTCAGCGCGCGCCTGGTCGATATCGTAAACGCCCATAAACTCTGTACGCGCCGAAGCAGCGGCTTTCTGCGCGTGGTAATTTCCGAATACGCCAGCGCCTGCGACGCCTACTTTTAGTTTTGTCATGGTTCAGGCCCTCGTATGGGCGGACATGACACCGCATCGCCCCCTGCTGCAAGGGCTGCGGGCAGCAAACTTTGCCGCAGGCGGAGGCATTAACCCTGTCATGCCTAGGCGGGCTGTTTAATCTGACAACCGAGGCCACGGGCCAGCGATTCCAGATAGTCGCGCTCGAAACGCTGGGCGACGGGTGCCTCCACAGCCATCTGGAAACCATGGAAGGCGCCGGGATAGATCACCAGCTCCGTCGCAACGCCATCCGCCAACAGGCGGCGCGCATAGGCCATGTTCTCGTCAAGGAAGAGATCGAGTGCGCCGATATTGATCCATGTCGGCGGCAAACCCGCGAGGCTTTCCGCACGGGCGGGCACGGCGGGCGCGGATGGCGTATTACCGCCGAGATAGGCGCCCCAGCCAAAGCGGTTGGCGGCGGGTGTCCACACATATTCGCCCACGATGGGATCGAGCGGTGCACCGTGCGCCGCCGTCCGGTCGTCGAGCATGGGATAGACCAGGTGTTGGAAAGCGATGGTGTACTTGCCTTCGTCGCGCGTGCGCAGGCAAAGCGCTGCTGCGAGGCCGCCGCCGGCACTGTCGCCGCCCACCGCTACGCGTTTTGTATCGATGCCGAGTTCATCCGCATTGCCGAACAGCCAGGCGAGCGCTGCGGCACAATCGTCCAGCGGCGCTGGATAGGGGTGTTCCGGCGCGACTCGATAGTCAGGCGCAACGACGACCGCCCCCAGCGCAGAGGCCACGCGCATGTTGCGGATGTCAGAGCCTTCGGGCGTGCCCATGACGTAGCCGCCACCGTGGATGTGCAGGAAGGCCGGGCGCGCCTTGCCGGTGGATGTTGGCGTATACACGAGGCAGCGTACATCCGGCGCTCCGGTGAGGCCGGGCACGCTCACCTCCCGGCGCGTGACGCCAAAGGCGGCCGGATCGCCCATCACGCTCATTTCGGCAAACATCGTCCGAATGCCTTGCAGGGTGCTCTCCTGCAGGTCTATCGGCGGGAACGCATCCGCAATGGCAAGCAGGTCCGGGTCGACGAGATGGCGCGTTTTCATGATGGGTTTCCTGCCTTGCTGTTTTGTTTTGCGGCAACTTACGGCGTCGCCCGGAGCGCGCAAGATCAAACCCGTGCTGCAGGCGCACGGCAAGATATTGGGGCCGCCCCCTTCACAGCCGGGGTGCGACAGTCCACTTAAGCGACAACGATAAACAGGAAGGAACACCCAATGGCTACTCTCAGTTCAACCGAATGGAGCCTCGCCTCTCGCCCCGAGGGCATGCCGAAACCGGCAAACTTCGGCAAGAAGACTGTCGAGATCGTCGCGCCCAAGGATGGCGAGATCCAAGTGAAGAACGAATGGATGTCGGTCGACCCCTATATGCGCGGCCGCATGTATGACCGCGAAAGCTATGTGCCGCCCTTCCAGATTGGCGAGACGATGCAGGGCGGCGCTGTGGGCCGCGTGGCCGCGTCCGCGCACCCTGACTATAAAGAGGGCGACCTTGTCTCCTCGATGATGGGCTGGCGCACCGCTTGGGTTGGCAAACCTGAAGCTGCCATGGTGCAGAAACTGCCGGACGTGGGCCTGCCAGAGAGCGCCTTCCTCGGCGTTGCCGGCATGCCGGGCCTGACGGCCTATGCGGGCCTGCTGCGCGTCGCAGAACTTAAAGAAGGCGATGTGGTCTTCGTTTCCGGTGCAGCTGGCGCGGTCGGTTCGACCGTGGTGCAGATCGCCAAGAACAAGGGCTGCACCGTGATCGGTTCAGCTGGCGGACCGGATAAGTGCGCGTTCGTGAAGTCGCTCGGCGCAGATCATGTCATCGACTACAAGAAGGCCGGCGGCTTTGCAGGCCTCGTGAAGGCCCTCAAGGAAGCTTCGCCCAAGGGCATCGACGTCTATTTCGACAATGTCGGCGGCGATCACCTGACAGCCGCGATCGAGGTTGCCCGCCCGATGGCACGCATGGCGCTTTGCGGCATGATTGCCCAGTATAATGAAACCGGCACGCCTGTCGGCCCGCACAATATCATCATGGCTGTCGGCAAGCAGCTGAAGCTGCAGGGCTTCATCGTGTCGACCCATGCCGACATGCAGCCTGCCTTCTTCGCCGACATGGCCAAGTGGATCCCGGCCGGCAAGATGAAATTCGAGCAGACTGTGATGGAGGGTATCGACAAGGCGCCGGAAGCCTTTATGGGCCTCTTCACAGGCGCAAACACCGGCAAGATGCTGGTGAAACTCACCTAGAACACATATTCGCTCCGCGTCTTCAAAGGCCGCGGAGCGGTCACGGAGACGAGCAATATGGCACGGCTGTTCGATGCCTATATCATGGTGGACTGGAGCGCGGCGGCCAAGCCGGCTCTCGGCGCCAATTCGATCTGGATCGGGATACTCGCGAAGGATGCCCGGTTGAAGCTGCAGTTCAAGGCGGTCAATATCGACACGCGCCTGAAGGCACGCGCCTTCATCGAGGACATGGTCGCCAAGCTGACCCGGCGCGGCGACCGTGTTCTGCTCGGCTTTGACTTCTCGCTCGGCTATCCGGCCGGCACAGCTGAGGCGCTGGGCCTGAACGTGTCGAAGCAGGCGCCCTGGGCGGCGATGCACGCGCACCTGGCGACCAAGCTGAAGGACAAGGCCGACAATTCCAATGCGCGCTACGCCATTGCCGCCGGTATGAACTATGCCATCTCGAAAGGGCCTTACCCGTTCTGGGGCGCGCCTGCTCGGGATGTCGTGTCGACCCTGTCGTCGACCAAGCCGGATTATGCCGGCCAGCCCCTGCCGGAATTCCGCATCGTCGAGAACCACCTCCGCGAAACGAAGGTCGGCCAGCCGAAATCAGTCTGGCAGCTTGCCTATACGGGAAGTGTGGGCAGCCAGTCGCTGACCGGCATTCCCCATGTCCACGCGCTGCGGGCGGCCTGGCCGAACGCGCGGATCTGGCCATTCGAGATAAATGCCGACGAAATGACGGAAGAAGGTCTCGATGGCATTGAAGTCGTTATTGCCGAGATTTACCCTTCATTGATCAAGGCAAAACCGGAAAAAGGCGAAACACTGGACGAAGTGCAGGTTCGCGAGATCGCCCGTCATTATTCGCAACTGGACGAAAAAGGCCTCCTTGGGGGCACGTTTTCCACAGGCAAATCGCTTGACGAGCGAAAAATCGAGCATATTCAGGCCGAGGAGGGCTGGATTCTGGGCACATAGCCTGTGTTTACTGGCCTTTCGGCATATTCACGTAAAACGAATCGTGGGCATGTCGAGCCAACGGCGGGGGATCGCCGTTTAACTTAGAGGAGAACCCCTATGAACAAGGGTGAACTTACAAAAGCAGTTGCTGCCGAATCCGGCCTCTCGCAAAGCGAAGCTGGCAAGGCTGTTGACGCTGTATTCGACACAATCGCTGCTGCAGCGAAGTCGCGTCAGCAAGTGGCAATCGCAGGTTTCGGTACGTTCGCGGCGAAGACCCGCAACGCACGCGAAGGCCGCAATCCCGCCACCGGCGATAAAATCAAGATCCCAGAGAAAACGTCACTGGCCTTCAAGCCAGCCACGGCACTCAAAGACCTCTAGGACATATGGCCTCCCGTTTTGGAGGCCGGTCCTGAATTCATGCGGCGCGTCTGTTTGGCAGGCGCGCCGCTTTCAATTCAAGGAACAGGGTTTGCACGATACCGGCCGTTCCGACGCCGATCAGCCCGCCTTCCATCATGCCCTGCGCACCGCGCCCTTCGACAAGGCCCAGCCAGTAACAGGCAGGGATCATGACGAACACGAACGAGCCGACATGGAGCACGCTAGGCGTCCAGATGATTTCCTGCGCACGCAAAGCCATCGAGGAGGTCGCCTGCAAGCCGTCGAAGATGGTCATGGCCGCTGCGATGACGAGGAGGCTGGCAATGGCTGGTGCGAGGACTACGCCGTTCAGCACGGCATCCGAGCGCACCATTATGGTCGAGATCGGCCCGTTGAACAGGATAAGCACAAGGGCGAGAATGATGCCCATGACGATGGTTGCGGCCACGCCCAGTCGGCCGGCATCGCGCACCGCGTCACGGTTGCCACTGCCGAAGGCCTCGGCCACCCGCACGCTCGTGGCTGAGCCGATGCCCAGATAGAACATGAAGCAGAGGCCCATTACCTGAACCGAATAGCCATAGACCGAATTTGCGGCGAGGCTGATCCATGTGGCGATGATATAGGTCATGTTGAACGCGCCCCACTCAGCCACATTGCTGATGGCTGTGCCGATGCCGACGCTGAACTGGCGACGTCCCTCGTGGAGGGGCCCCGCCACGGACTTTCGGAAGGCGGGGGTAAGCACGATGACGATGATGAACATGACGAGCGTCAGCGCCCAGCGTGAGCCCGTTGTCGCCCATGCCACGCCCTCTGCCCCCATTGGTGCGACGCCCCAAAAGCCGCCCACGAGCGCGAGGTCCATGACCAGGTTGATGGCCACGCCCAGATACATCACCACGGTCACCAGCAGCGGCCGCCGCAGCGCCTCGAGATAGAAGCTGCATAGTTGGGAGACCATGAAGGCCAGCAGGCCGCTGGACAGGATGCGCGTGACCTTAGCCGTCTCAGAAGCAACGATGTGCGGGTCCGCCTTGTCGGCGACTTCTGACACGGGCGCGATGGTAACGAATATCCAGTGAAACAGCGGCTCGGCGCCAAAGAAGACGAGCCCCGTCAGCACAGCGCCAAGGCCCAGCGACGCCCAGAGCCCCCGCCGGAAGATGCGGCCCGTATCCGCTTTGCGTCCAATACCGATCAGTTCGGATGTCAGCACCTGCGTACCCAGCAGCAGGCCCATGCCGAACCCGATGGAGACGCCCATGGGAAGCCACGAATTCAGGATGTAGGGCAGCTGACCCGGCGCATACTGGCCGAGCACGATCGCATCGGTAATGCCCATCAGCATCATCGACATACGACTGATCGCAATCGGCACCGACAGCTTGAGCAGGTCCGATATGTCGGCGGGCCGCACCCAGGCGGGAAGACTGAACTTGCGCATGACAGCCTCCTTTAGGCCCGGTTTGAAACAAGCCGGGCTTTCTGACGGAAAGACGTTGCCGGGACAAGGGCGCACGAAGAGAGATTGGCGAATATTCCGTGACTGGGTTTCGCGCGCGACAGTTACTTGACATAGTCAACTAACTGGCCCAAGTGCGGTCATGCCTCAAAGTCGCCCCAGCCTATCTGATGCCATTGCTGCCGTGCGGGGCTTCAACCGCTTCTACACGCGCGAAGTCGGCCTCTTGCGGAAGACTTTTCTCGACACGCCGTGGACGCTTGGCGAGATGCGGATCCTTTATGAAATCCGTAACCACGCAAAGATCAGCGCCAGCGATATCGCCCGTGAGCTTGAGCTGGACGCGGCCTATCTTTCACGCCTGCTCTCGCGGCTGGTGGCCAAGGGAATCGTGATCCGCACGCCGTCAGAGACAGACGCCCGCCTGCATGAGCTATCATTGAGCGATTACGGACAAACCATCGTGAACGCCGCTGATGAGCGTCAGGCGGCGCTGACAGCAGACATGCTCGCGCCCTTGTCGGCCGCCGAGCGACGCCAGCTCGTCGATGCAATGACGACGATAGAGACACTGCTCGGCAAGCGCCGCGCATCCACCAGCGAAGCAGGCAAACAATGACACAGCCCCACCCCCTTGATCGGCCGATCTGGAGCGCACTGGCGAGCCGACAAGCGCATTTCGATACGCAGGGCAAACTGGCGCGAAAGTTTCCATCCGAGGTGAGCCCCTTCATCGCCGCCCGTGATACATCGGAAGAGGCCTGGGCAGACCTGGTTCGGCAGATACCTGCCGAGTATGACGTATCGATCCTTGAGCCAAGCATGCCCGCAGCGCCTGTGACGGTGAACGCAATAGAGCGTCCGCTCCTCCAGATGATCATGACGGGGCAGCCGCCAGCCTCAAGCAGCCATGTCGAGCTTGTGACGCTAGGCGACGACGACGCTGCGGAGATGCTGGCGCTCGCAACACTGACCAAGCCTGGCCCCTTCAGGACCCGAACGCATACGATGGGGCGGTTCCTGGGAATTCGGGATGGCGCGCGGTTGGTCGCCATGGGAGGCGAACGGCTGGCGACCGACGGATTCACGGAAATCACCGCGCTGTGCACGCATCCTGATTATCGCGGGAAAGCCTATGGCAAGACATTGCTTGCGGCGCTGGCCAACAGGATTCTGTCAGACGGACTTACGCCCTTCCTGCACACCTATCCGACCAATGACGTCGCCATCGCCATGTACACGCGCATGGGCTTTGAACCGCGTGCACAGCTGGTGCACGCGGTTTGGGAACGAAAGCCTGTAGCGGCGTAAGTCTAGCCAGCCATGCGCGAGGCGGTCGCCTCGGCAACGTTCATGTCCTGCAGCTTCTCGGCAATCAGGAATGCAAGCTCGAGGGCCTGTTCGCCGTTGAGACGCGGATCACAATGCGTGTGGTAACGCGATGACAGGTCGCCTTCGGAAATGGCCTGTGCGCCGCCGATACATTCGGTGACGTCCTGGCCTGTCATTTCGAAGTGCACGCCGCCGGGATAGCAACCTTCCGCCGACAGCACGTCGATGAACTGGCGGACTTCCGAGAGGATGCGATCCACTGGGCGCGTCTTGAAGCCGCTCTCGGTCTTCAGTGTGTTGCCGTGCATCGGGTCACAGGACCAGACGACCGTGCGGCCGCTTTTCTTGAGCGCACGCGCTAGCGGCGGCAGGCCCTTGGCCACGCCTTCAGAACCGAAGCGTGAGATCAGCGTGATGCGGCCGGCCTCGTCATGCGGGTTCAGCGTGTCGATCAGGCGAAGCAGTTCGTCTGTCTCCATGCCGGGACCACACTTGATACCGATCGGGTTGCGGATGCCCTTGCAGAAGTTCACATGGGCATGGTCGACCTGGCGGGTGCGGTGGCCGATCCACAGCATGTGGGCCGACGTGTCATACCATTCGCCCGACGTGGAATCGATGCGGGTCAGGGCTTCCTCATAGCCGAGCAAAAGCGCTTCATGGCTTGTGTAGAAGTCCACCTGCGCCATTTGCGGCACGGTCTCGGCATTGAGGCCGACGGCCTGCATGAAATCGAGGGACTTGGAAATCTGATCGGCCAGCTTCTCGTAGCGTTCGCCCTGCGAACTGCGGTCAACGAAGCCCAGCATCCAACGATGGACGTTGGCAAGGCTGGCATAGCCCCCATTGCTGAAAGCGCGCAGGAGGTTGAGCGTCGCAGCCGATTGCGAATAGGCCTGGATCAGGCGTTCCGGATCGGGGTTGCGGGACTCCGGCGTGAAATCCATGCCGTTGATATTGTCACCGCGATAGGAAGGCAGCGTGACACCATCAATGGTTTCGGTCGGCTCCGAGCGCGGCTTCGCGAACTGGCCGGCAATACGGCCGACTTTCACAACGGGTTTTGCCGCAGCGAAGGTCAGCACGACCGCCATCTGCAGGATCACGCGGAATGTGTCGCGAATATTGTCCGGGTGGAACTCCTTGAAGCTCTCAGCGCAATCGCCGCCCTGAAGCAGGAAAGCCTTGCCGGCAGCAACATCGCCGAGGCGCTGTTTCAGGCGCCGGGCCTCGCCAGCAAACACAAGTGGGGGATAGCCCTTCAGGCGTGCCTCAACTGCAGACAGTGCTGCAGCGTCGGTATAGTCCGACGGGATGTGTTTGGCAGGCAGATTCCGCCAATCAGAAGGGGTCCATGTCATGTTAAGTGCTCCGTTCGAGTGCAGCTTAAATCACATGGACCTCGGTTGCTCAAGTTTCACCATAATTTCACAGCAGAAAGGTGGCGGAATCAACGCGAAGTCCCTTAGTAACGTAGGAACAACGCCGCCACCTGAAGGACTGTCCTAGCCCCATGTCGCACGTCTATATCAGCCATTCGACGCGAGACCTGGACGAACTGCTGGAAATCCATGAAGCGCTGCGCATGGCGGCCATACCCGACTGGTATGCGCCGAACGACACCGAAGACCGCCCGAAAGCCGACCAGGCCATCGATGACGCGTTCGCCATGATTGTCATCGTGTCAGCCAGCGCTGTGCGGTCGAAGACGGTCAGGCAGGATGTCGAGCGGGCCAAGGCGCGCAATCTGCGACTCATCCCCTATCAGATCGACAAGGCCCGGATGAACGGCTTCTTCAAGCATGAAGTCCAGCCGCATCTGAAGCTGTCGTCCACCCTGCCCGATGGCGTCACGCAGCTCGTTGATGAAGTGCAGAAAGCCTACAAGCGCAAATGCCCTGTACTGGCGGTGATGAACCTGAAGGGCGGTGTCGGCAAGACGACCGTAACCAGCCAGGTTTTTGGCGCGTGGCAGGGCGCGCTCGGCGGGCGTGTGCTGCTGGTCGATCTCGACCCGCAATATAACCTGACCCAGACTTTCTTCGACATGGAAGAGGCCGACGCGAGCGCCGCAGCCGATCGCTCTGTCATCTCCCTGTTTGAACGCTCGAAACTACATGCCCGCGATGCGACCAGCCCGGGCGAGAGCTGGCTGACCCTGTCGACAGAGCCTTTCTCGCCGGTGCCGCGCAAAGATCTGATGCATGACCTCATGGGCGAAGGCAGTCCCGGCGGAAGGCTGGACCTGATCTCCGGCCAGTTCGAGATTTCGAAATACGCTTTCGCCAATGATTCCGGCGCGCTCCTGAAAGTGAAGTCGCAATTCCTGCGAATGGTGGACCATTATCGCAGCGAGTATGACCTGATCGTCTTCGACACCAACCCGAACGCGACCTTCCTGACACGCTGCGCGCTGGAGGCGGCAGACCGGGTGCTGGCGCCGATGCATGCGGATGTCTATTCGCTGCGCGGCGTTCGCCTGCTGAACCAGGTGATCGAAGAGCAGGTGGAAGAAGGCAAGCGGCCTGCGCTCTCCGTCATGTTCAATGCGGTGGGCCGGAGCGAACAATCATCGTTCGAGGCAGAAGCTCGCAATGGCACGTTTGACGGCAAGGCGGGCTTTCCCCTGTCCAAAGCGCTACTGAAAGCCGCCCTGCCCCGCTCAGGTCACCTGATGGTCAAGGCGCCAAAGGACGGCCAGCCTGCCTGGCGCCAGCTGGTCATTCATTCCGGGCGTGGCGGCGGCCTGAAATCCATCCGCGAGAGCCTGAAGACTGTCGGGATGGAGCTCCAGGCGCTGCTAGAGGACTGAGCGGCTTTCCCGTCAGCGATCAGGAATTGGACGTGACTTCCGGCACCCATTTCTGGCGCATGGTGACCAGTTCTTCGGCGACGCTGGGGTGGAGGGCGCACGTGCGGTCAAAGTCCGGCTTGGTCACGCCCATCTTTATGGCAATCCCTACGGCCTGAATCATCTCGGCAGCGTCATCCCCAACAATATGGACGCCGAGCACTCTCTCATCGTCAGGCTTGACCACGAGCTTCATGAGGACGCGGCTGGTATCGCCGTTCAGCATGTTCTTCATCGGCCGGAAGCGTGTCTTGTAGATATCGACATTGCCGTACTTTTTGCGGGCGTCTGCCTCGGTCATGCCGACCGTGCCGACTTCCGGCTGGGTGAAGACGGCTGTCGGGATGTCGGAATGGTCGAAATGCCATGGCTTGTCGTAGAATTCCGTCTCGGCAAAGGCGTGGCCTTCGCGGATGGCGACAGGCGTGAGCGCGACACGGTCGGTCACATCGCCAACAGCCCAGATGCTTGGAATATTGGTCTTTGACCATTCATCGACGATGACGGCGCCGCCATCGCTGACGGCAACACCAGCCGCTTCAAGGCCGAGGCTCTCGGTGTTTGGGCGTCGGCCGACAGCCATCATGACCACATCTGCATTGATGTTGTGGCCGTTCTTGAGATGGACGCACAGCGGGAGGTCTTCGCCTTCGACCTTTTCGATCTTCTCGAACACGGTCTGGGTGATGACCCGCACGCCGGCTTCCTTCAGGCCTTCATGCACCGCCATGCGGACGTCCTCGTCAAAACCGCGAAGCACGGTGTCGCCACGATAGACGAGGCAGGTCTTCACGCCGAGGCCAGCGAAGACGTGCGCGAACTCGACGGCGATGTAGCCGCCGCCAGCGATGACCAGGTGCTTGGGCAGCGTCTCAAGATCGAAAATCTCGTTGGACGTGATCGCATGCTCAACGCCCGGCAACTCGTCCGGCGATGGCATCCAGGGGCGGCCGCCAACAGCGATAAGGATCTTGGCGGCCGTGATGGTCCTGCCGCTGGCCTTGAGCCGCAGCGTATTCGCATCAACGAACTCGGCGCGCTCTTCGAATATCTCGACGCCGGAATTCGCGAGGTTGCGGTGATAGATGCCCGAGAGGCGGTCGACCTCGGCATGCATTGCGGAGGCGAACACGGCGTGGTCGTAGGACACGTCACCGACGCTCCAGCCATAGCCCTTGGCGTGCTCGATATGTTTGCCGTAGCCCGACGCATAGACCATGAACTTCTTCGGCACACAGCCGCGGATGACGCAGGTGCCGCCCATCCGGTATTCCTCGGCAACAGCCACTTTGGCGCCCGTAAGGGCCGCAAGCCGGGCTGCACGGACACCGCCGGAGCCGCCCCCGATGACGAAGAGATCATAGTCGTAGGACGTATCGGCCATAGGTTATTCCTTGCGTGAAGCCGGCCATCTAACAGCACCATCAGGGCGCTGGCCGGGCAATCCTTTGAATCTTCAGCAGATGTAGGGGCCTGCCCCTAGAATTCAAAGACAGTCGCACCGTTTTCATTGCCGATGATCACAGTGCGGGCGATGCCGATGAACAGGCCATGCTCGACAACACCCGGCACATTGGAGAGGCGCGCGGCAAGCGCTTCGGCATCGGGAATGCGGCCGCAATGACAATCGAGAATGTGGTTGCCGCCGTCTGTTACGAGCATCTCCATGCTGCCCGGCTTCTTGCGCAATTCGACGCGCGGACGGTCGACACCGGCGGCGCAGAGGACGTCAAAGACCTTCTTCGCCGTGATCGTGTAGCCGAAAGGCGTGACCTCGACCGGCAAGGGGAATGAACCAAGGCGCTCGACCTGTTTTGAGGGGTCTGCAATCACCACCATGTGATCGCTGGCATTGGCGATGATCTTCTCGCGCAGCAGTGCTGCGCCGCCGCCCTTGATCATGTTGCCCTGCGCATCGACCTCATCGGCGCCATCCACAGTGAGGTGGATGCGCTCGACCTGCTCGAACGGAATAAGTGGCACGCCGAGGCTGGAGGCGAGCGCGCGGGTCTGTTCGCTGGTCTCAATACATTTGACGAGCAGGCCATCGGCAACCTCGTCCGCCAGCATCTCGACAAAATACTTTGCGGTGGAGCCTGTGCCGAGGCCGATGGTCATGCCGTCTTCGACATATTCCATCGCTGCCAGGGCGGCATTTTCCTTTTCGTGCTCGTTGGCCATACGGCTAGTCCTTCTTGCTGGCGGCCTTTTCGGCGCCTTTTCGGGTGCGGAAGCTGATCGCCCAGCCTGCGCGCGTAATGAGCGGGCCGCGTGCGACGGCGAGGGCATCCGGCTCAACGTCCTTGGTGATGACACTGCCAGAGCCGACAATGGCGCCCTTGCCAATCTCGACAGGCGCAACAAGGGAGGAGTTCGATCCGATGAAGGCACCCTCCCCGATTATCGTGCCATATTTCATGAAGCCATCATAATTGCAGAAGATCGTGCCGGCGCCGATGTTGACGTTGGCGCCAATCGTGCCGTCGCCCAGATAGGCCAGATGGTTCGCCTTGGCGCCCTCGCCCATCTGCGTGTTCTTGGTCTCGACGAAATTGCCGATGCGAACATTGGGCTGGAGAACGGTGCCCGGACGCAGGCGAGCGTAGGGGCCAATCTCGCAGCCAGAGGCCACATCGGCGCCCTCAAGATGACTGAAGGCACGGATGCGGGCGCCGGAGCGGACATGCACGCCGGGGCCGAACACGACATTGGGCTCAACAACGACATCGGCTTCAAGGAGCGTGTCGTGGGAAAAGAAGACGGTTTCGGGGGCAACCAGTGTCACGCCCGCCTTCATGGCTTCAAGGCGGCGATGCGACTGAAAGATCGCTTCGGCCTCCGCAAGGTCTGCCTTGCTGTCGCAACCGATGAGATCGTCTTCGCCGCACTGGACGGCCTTGCAGATGGCGCCCTCAGCGCGGGCAAGGCCGACAAGGTCCGTCAGGTAATATTCGCCCTTGGCATTCTGGTTGGTCACCTTGGCGAGCAGGCGGAACATGGTCTCAGCCCGGCCCGCCATGACACCTGAATTGCAGAGGCGCACAGCGAGTTGTTCAGCGCTTGCTTCGCGCGCTTCAACGATGGCGTCGAGATCGCCGTCAGCGGCGAGAATGAGGCGCCCATAGAGGCCGGGTTCGGCGGCTTCAAAGCCGAGCACGCCGAGCGAGGCGCCGGTCTCAAGGGCAGCATACAGGTCTTCAATGGCCGAGGGGGGCACAAGTGGGCTGTCGCCATAGAGCACGACCAGATCGCCGACGAAGCCTTCGAGCGTCTCTTCTGCACAGCGCACGGCATGGCCTGTGCCCTGCGGCGGGTCCTGGAAGGCAATCGCGCCTTCGCCGAGCAGGGCGCTCACATGTTCGATCAGAACGGTTTGCGAAGGATGCACGATGACGACGATCTTCGAGCAGCCCACATCACGGGCCAGGTCAATCGACCAGTCGATCATGGGTCGGCCGCCAACGGCATGCATGACCTTTGGCAGGTCTGACTTCATGCGCGTGCCCTTGCCAGCGGCAAGAATGATCGCAGCGCGGTCTCTGGCGATATGTGTCACAGGTGGCCCTCTCGCTTTCCCCAGACCTTTCGCCTAGACCAAAGGCCGATTCAAGGCGAGTGGCGAGACGGGAATACATATCAGGCATGGCAAAGCGGTTCGACGGCTGGACGATTGTATTTGATCTCGACGGGACACTGGTAAACACCGCGCCTGACCTGCTGGACGCGTTGAACCATGTCCTGGTGGAGTCAGGCCTCCAAACGGTCGACCTTCCAACGATTTCCACGATGATTGGCCATGGCGCGAAGGCCATGATCGTTAAAGGTATGACGGCACAAGGCGCTGAACCAGACGCAGACCGCATGGATGCGCTCTTCGATCAGTTCCTGGCCTATTACGAAGCCAACATCGCGGTCGGATCGCGGCCATTCGAAAATGCATTGGATGCGCTAGATGCGCTGACCGACGAGGGGGCCATACTTGCCGTCTGCACCAACAAGCGTCAGCGCTCGACTGACCGATTGCTGGACGCGTTGCAAATTTCTGAAAAGTTTGCAGCTATCGTGGGAGCCGACAGCGTGCCGGATCGCAAACCACATGGGGATCATATTCTTTTGACCGTCGACCGTGCAGGCGGCAATCGGTCACGGGCCATCATGGTGGGTGATAGCCGGACAGATGAAAGGGCAGCCCGGAATGCCGGGCTGCCCTTCGTATTCGTTCCATTTGGGTACGAGACCGAAACTGAAGATGAAATCGGCGCTGACGAAGTTGTCAGCAACTATTCCGAACTAGTTCCGGCGTTGCTTCGCCTTATCGGCTAGGCAGTTGCTTCGGCACGCGGACGGTAGCTGGGGCGCGCTGCGCCTGCTTCGCCAGCTGCACGACGACGGGGCATACCGTTCACCATGTTGCTGCGCACGTCAGTGCGGGCACTCCGCATTGCAGGCACGAAGCCAGCGTCAACAAGGTCGACGTCCACTTCATAGCCGCGCTCGGCCCAATAGGCATTGATTTTCTCGCAAAGGCGCTTTGCGCCTTCTTCGTCACACCAGTCTTTCATATCACTCTCTCCAGGCTTATTATTTTACTGTCGAATTACTTCGACATGCCTGTCCTTCTTTCTGACTACGTCGTGGGCCGCTTATCAGCCCATCGCTTATGATTGCAAGATGACGATGTTCTGTGGGTTTCTCAAGGGCTTAGCGCGATGAAAGAAAGGTAATGATCTAACATGAACAGGTGTTCATTATGAACAGATGTTCATCTCGCATAGGAAGCTGAGTTTTTTGATGTGGAAACCTGCTCGCATGCGCAAAAATAAGCAAACACAGCTAGGATTTAGCCCTCATCGACCAACTATGATGGTACGGAAGCCAAAATAAGGCAATTGTGCTTTTGCATGTGAAATTGACGCCTATCGGGATACAGCCATGCATTCATGCATTAGTTATTTCTGACTATAATCCTGCTAGCGGTAACAAAAGCGTTCCGCGCTTGACGTTGGCGGGGCATGGCATTACGGACCCGTTTCCCGGAACCGGGGCGATTAGCTCAGTGGTAGAGCACTGCCTTCACACGGCAGGGGTCGCAAGTTCGAACCTTGCATCGCCCACCATTTCTGATCAGTCAGTCATCATTGCCTGCCAGCATGGCGCATGGCGCAAAGCAAAGTATAAGCGACGCGATGAAGTCACTGTTCCGATCAAAACCTGTCGTGATTCTGCTGGGATTCCTGATCTGGTTCTGGATGGTCATGATCGGTCGCACCTTGCGTTGGACAGTCGAAGGCGAACATGAGGCAAAAGCTGCTTGGGCCAGGGCTCCGGGCGTGGTTGTGGCGGCCTGGCATTCGCGCATAATGCTGCTTCCCTCTGGCTGGATGAAATGCATGCGCGACTGGCCCGGACGCGATGCAAAAGGTGCCATGCTGATATCTCTCTCCGGTGATGGCGAACCTGTGGCCCGCGCCATCAAGCATCTAGGGCTGGAGCCAATCCGAGGATCCGCCGGCAACAAGAAGAAGGCGAACAAGGATAAGGGCGGCGCCCGTGCGATCGCAGAATCCGTGAGACTGCTGAAATCTGGCGGCGCTGTGTGTATCACGCCTGACGGGCCGCGCGGTCCTCGTGAAGAGGTGAGCCTTGGTGCCATCATGATTGCGCAGCGCTCGGGCGCGCCTATCCTACCCTATGCTCTGGCCAGCAGGCCGGCCAAGCGCTTTGACAGCTGGGACAGGTTCATCCTGCCCTGGCCGTTTACGAAAGGGGCTATCGTGTTCGGGGAAATGCTGCAAACACCACGGTCGGAAAGCCCGGAAGCCCTGCGTGCCGAACTGCAGCGCCGCATGGACGCCGCAACGCGCCGCGCTGAAGCGCTGGTCGGCTATTCCGTTCCGGACACGGCAGGGCTGAGCGCAACATGACCCTAGCCTTTCATGCCTATCGGGCGATTACCCGCCTTCTGTCGCCCTTCCTGCCGGGCGTGCTGCGCCGACGCGCCGGCAAGGGAAAGGAAGATTACGGACGGATGAATGAGCGCCTCGCGCGCAACATGCCCAACAGGCGCCAGGGACGGCTCGTCTGGCTGCATGGCGCCAGCGTCGGCGAAAGCCGCCTGTTACTCGAAGTGGGCCACCGGCTGGTGGCGGCACGTCCGGACCTGATGCTTGTGTTCACGAGCCAGACGCTGACCTCTGCCCGCTTGCTGGGCCCTGCCCTGCCGGACGCAGCAATTCACCTGATGGCGCCGCTGGATACGCCCGCCGTGGCAAAGCGCTTCATCGCGCATTGGAAGCCTGACCTTTGCGTGTTCGGCGAGAGCGAGATCTGGCCGAACCTGATTTTTGAAGCGGGGAAAAGCGGGGCGAAACGCGCACTGGTCAATGCGCGCATGACGCAAGGCTCTGCCGATGGCTGGAAGCGCTTTCAGGGCATGTTCCGCAAGTTGGTTGGCAGTTTCGACGTTGTTCTTGCTGCAGATACCGATACGGCGCAGCGGCTCGGAAGCCTGCTGGGCGAAAATGTGCGCTCGTCTGGTAACCTGAAATCGGCCCTGCCCGGCCCGCAAGCGAGCGATTTCGAAATCCAGAGGATACGTGAGGGCTTTGTCGGCGGCCGACGCTGCCTTGTGGCCGCTTCGACGCATGACGGCGAGGAGGCATTGTTCCTCGACGCCGTCGCCGACATACCCGAATCTGCAATCATTATTGCTCCGCGCCATCCGGAGCGCGGGGATGAGGTCGAGGCGCTTATCCGGGCGCGGGGCCTGCCCTTCGCGCGGCGGTCCAAAGGACAAGTGCCTAACACACGGACCCGTGTGTTGCTGGCCGACACGATGGGCGAGATGGGCCTTTGGCTGAGGCTGGCCGATGCAGTTTACCTCGGCGGCGGTCATGCCGAGGGCGTCGGCGGCCATAACCCCCTGGAACCCGTGCGTTTTTCCAAACCTGTCGTGACCGGCCCGCGCGTGCACAACTTTGCCAGCATGATGGCTGATCTTGAACAACGCGGCTTGGTACGCTTGGCCGATGATGCTGCCGGGGTGGCCGATGCACTGCAGAATACACCGCCGCCACCTGTTGCAGCTGTTACAGCGCTAGCGGAACATGCCGATGCGCCCATGGTGGAGACGCTGAAGGCGCTGTTGCCACTCATCCCTGAACCGGGTCTGCTGCAATGAAGGCGCCGCACTTCTGGTCGGCGGGGCTCGACCCGAAGTCCCGTGAAGCCGCGCCGCTGACGCGCCTCCTGTTATCACCACTGGCCTTTGCCTACCGGCTGGGCGTGCAGACAAAGCTGGAAAAGGCCGAGCCTGTCCGGGTGGATATCCCGGTCGTCTGCGTCGGCAACCTGACGGTCGGGGGCGTCGGCAAGACGCCCGTTGTTGAGGCTATCCGGACCGTTCTCGGGTCATTCGGAGTCCGTTCCGCGACCCTTTCGAGGGGCTATGGGGGGGATTCCAAGGGTGTTCTGAAGGTGGTTCCGGGCGAACACACGGCTGCAATGGTCGGCGACGAGCCGCTGATGCTGGCCGCGACCGGCGAGAGCTGGATCGGGCGCGACCGGGTCGAAGCGGCGCAGGCCATGCAGGCCGACGGCGTGCAGGTGATCATCATGGATGACGGCCACCAGAACCCGTCGCTCTACAAGGACCTGTCCATCATCGTGATTGATGCCGCCGCACCGTTTGGCAATGGCCACCTCTTGCCCAAAGGCCCGCTGCGTGAGCCGGTCAGCGACGGGCTGGCGCGGGCCAATGGCGTGATCCTGATGGGCGACGGCGATGTGCCCAACGCGGTGACCCGATCCGGCCTGCCAGTGTTGCGCGCGAAGATCGGGCCGACAAAGGTCATGCCGACCGGGCCGTTGGTGGCCTTTGCCGGCATTGGACGACCGCTCAAGTTCTTCGACGGGTTGAAGGCAGCTGGGGCTGACCTGCACGAGGCGGTCGGTTATGCCGACCACCATGTGTACAGCGAAGGCGAGCTGAAATTCCTGCACGAACTGGCCGAGGCGCATGGCGCTCGCCTGATCACAACGACGAAAGACCATGTGCGCCTGCCACAGGCGGAACAGAAGCGCGTGCTTGCCTTTCCGGTCGCAGCACGATTTGAAGACAGACCTGCGCTTGAAGCGCTGCTGGACGCCATCATCTTCTCTGCACGCCAATGACAGACATGCCCCCCGCCTATGTCCGCCCGAAGGACATCGATAACCGCGCCTCCTTCTGGCAGCGGGTCCAATGGCGGCTGGAGACCGTGGCCTGGGACGTGATCTACTGGTGGCCAATGAAGATGCTGGGGCCGGACAAGGCGTCAGACTTCTGCGGATGGCTGCTGAAGAAGATCGGGCCCAAGCTGTCGCAGCACAAGACGATGCGGCGCAACCTGAAACTGGCCTTCCCCGACTGGACCGAAGCCGAGATAGAGCGCACGGCGATGGCCGCGTGGGAGAGCGCCGGACGCACGGCGGGCGAACTGCCTCACCTGCCCGCCATCGACCCGTATACCAGCGGCCGCGTGAATGTCGTCGGTGTCGAGCGCCTTGATGAAATCAATGCCAGCGGCAAGGGCGCCGTGTTCATCTCCGGCCACTTTGCCAATTGGGAAATCATGCCGGCGGCGATCTGCAAGCGCATCCCGCATGCCGTGATGACCTACCGGGCCCTGAACAATCCGCACATCGACCGGCGCATCAACAAGCTGCGCCATGACTATGGCACTGGCACGACCGCGCCGAAGGGCATTGGCACGCGCGAGCTGATGCGGGCGCTGGCACGCGGCGCGCCGATTGCCCTGATGAACGACCAGAAGTTTCGTGAGGGTGTTGCCGTGCCTTTGTTCGGGCATGAGGCGATGACGGCGCAGGGGCCGACGCGGCTGGCGCTGAAATATGGCGTGCCGATCGTTCCAGTCTCGACCGTGCGCACGGGCCCTGCCCGGTTCCGGGTGGAAATCCATGAACCCTTCCTGCCGCAGGACACCGGGGATGCCGAGGCAGACATCCTCTCCACCGTGACACGAATCAACCAGTTCCTGGAGGACTGTATCCGCGCCGAGCCGGGCCAATGGTTCTGGCAACACCGCCGCTGGCCGAAAGAGGCCTGGCGCGAGGCTGGCGTGGTATAGGGATCGATATCGATCCGAGAAGGAACGCATATATGAGCCGATCCATTACCCAGAGCGTTTTCGCGAGGCTGGCCCTTATGACCGCGATCAGCGTGGCAAGCTGCACCTCGCCATCGGCTGTGGAACAGGCCGCCGACCCTGTCATGTCCTGCGATACGCCGATCATGGTGTTTGGCACGCGCGCGTCGATCAAGGCGCCCGGGTTCACGCAGAGCGTCAAACTCAGCGACGTGCCGATCAGTGACACGACCGTTGGGTATGGCCCCTCGGCTGGGTACCGGGATGAACTCACCCTGATGGATGGTGTCTTTCATATCGCGACACCAGAGAGCGGTGACATGGTCTCGCTCTCGCATGATGTATCGCCAGAAAAGGGCGCTGGCTTTTTGGTGGCAAGCAGCCCGGCGGGCTGGAAAGCCGTTCAGCCAGTCGCGGACCTGACAGGCCTTGAGGGCATCGAAAGCCTGCTCACAGATACGGCTGAGGCAGCTGGTTGCCCAGCCGGCGCGGCCTTTCCGTTCAAGCTGACCGGCACGGCGTCACAGGCGAGCTGGAGCGCTGTCGGGAAACCGACCGGCGCGAAGGGCGGCGCAGAGGATGTGGCCGTAGAGATCGTCGGCATCTACGCCCCCGGCCCTGAAGACACCTATTTCCTTCCGGACGGCCGGACGCTTCATGCCCACGCGCATATCGTTGGAACACAGATTACCGGGCATCTCGGGCAGATTGGCGCCCTGAGCGACGTGGCTCTTTATGTTCCTGCCGCGCACCAGCCGTAACTGACCGAAAACACGGGCGGCCTAGGCAACAGCGGCTTCAAACGCCTGATACCCGTCCTCGATGGTAGGGATGATGTCGACGATCTCGAAGTACGGTTCGGCGAAGATCGGGCTGTCGCGCAGATGTTCCATGGCGAAATAATAGGCGCGAAGGTCTGTTGTCTCAAAGAGGGCGACGTCGCTCGCACGCGCCGAAAAGGCTTCCGCATCAAAATAGCGAAACGCCATCGCATGCTCGCCCAGCGCCTTGGAGAATGCCCTGTCGGCAATGCGGCTGCGCTCATCACGTGGCAGGCGCAACCAGGCCGGTAGCGCCTTTAACAGGACAAAGATCGTGTAGGTCGTGGTCATAGGTAGTATCCCGTACTTGCTTGCCCAAAAATACGAGTTATAGCTCGCATATGACAACTCGTATTGAGGCCACCTCAGACCGCGTTCGCAAACGCCCGAAGCAGGCACGCTCTCGGGCGATGTTCAATGACATACTGGAAGCCAGTGCTCGCATTATCGAGAAGGAAGAGCTCACCGCTGTGACAACAAACACCGTCGCGGAGGCCGCAGGCGTCAGCATCGGTTCGCTCTACCAGTACTTCCCCAACCTGGCCGCAATCCTCGCAGAGCTTACCTTGCGAGAGCGCGGTATACTCATGGACAATGTAAACCGCGTTGCGCTGGAGTTTGATTCCGCGCCGCTGGAAGAGACGCTGCTGGCGCTGATTGAGGTGGCGGTCGCGCATCAACTGGCACGTCCGCGGCTTGCAAGAACCCTGGATTATCTTGAGGATTCGCTGAACCTCTTCGACGAAACCGTGCAGATAGGCGATGAAATACGGGCAGCCGTTGCTTCGCTGCTGCGTCGCTATGATTATCCTCTCGCTGATCAAGCGGCCGCAGACCTCGTGGCCATGAGCAAAGGCATGATTGATGCGGCAGGGCGAACAGGCGAAACAGACAGCAAGGCTCTGTCGCTGCGCGTAAAGCGGGCAACGCTTGGATACTTGAAATACTGACGGGGCGTTCCCTCAGGTCTCTGCGACCGCCTCACGTTCCTCGTCTTCTTCTGCCGTCTTGTCGCTGCCCAGACGCAGGACGTGTGCCAGCGGCACGATCGTCCAGCCCTGCGCGATGAGCGAAGTGACGACGATGACGAAGACAATGTTGAAGAACTCGATCGTGACCGGCCCGGGCGTGATCACGGGATAGATTGCGAGCAGGACCGGCACCGCGCCGCGCAGGCCGACCCAGCTGAGGAAGACATTCTCGCGGAAGGAAAAGCCCATCCATCCAATGCTGAGCATCACGGCCAGCGGCCGTGCGACGAACATCAGGACGCCCGCTACGGCGAGCGCGGCCCAGATGTCCTTCAGGAGGTGGCTCGGCGCCACCAGCAGGCCCAGCATCAGGAAGAGTGCCATCTGGCTGATCCATTGCAGGGCTTCGTTGAAGTTCAGGATATTGTCGAGTGGACGGCGCAGGCGGTTACGGATGGCGATGCCGACAAAATAGACGGCGAGGAAGCCGCTGCCGCCGACGAGCGCCACAGCTGAATAGATGGCGAGGGCGCCGGCCAGTGCCATGGCGGGATAAGTGCCGTTCGGAAGGGTCATCCGGTCGATCAGGAATGTCAGTATCCGGCCGCCGCCGATGCCGCCCAAGAGGCCGAGCCCGATTTGCGCCACAAGGAACACAAAGAAGCCGCCGACTTCGAGCGCCGAGGTCGGCAGACCGCCATTGACCATGGTGGTGAGCGCGACAACGAGGAAGATGGCCATCGGGTCGTTCAGGCCGGATTCCAGCACCAGCGTGTTCTTCACGCGGTCGCCAATGTCGCGCTTGCTCTGCTGAATCAGCAGGAACGTGGCGGCGGCATCGGTGGACGCCACGGTGGCGCCAAGGAGCAGCCCGACAAGCGGTGGCATTCCGAGGACATATGTTGCGAACAGGCCGACAATGAGCGCCGTGACGAGCACGCCAACCGTCGCCATCATGATCGAGGAATTGCGCGCGCTGCGGATGACACCGCGCTCCGTCTCCAGGCCACCGGCGAACAGGATGATGGCAAGAGCGATGCTGCCGAGGTTGAAGCCGGTCTGGTAGCTGTAGAAGCGGATGCCGCCCGGGCCGTCCACGCCGAGCAGCATGCCGAGGCCGAGCACCACAAGCAGGATGGGGGCGCCCGCCTTATGCGCCAGCGGCATCAGCGCAAAAGTGGCGAACACGACAAGGCTGCAAAAAAGGATCGCCAGTTCCATCAATTATCCTTCAACCGCGTGAGTCTTTGCCTGACTCCCTTCTTACGTGACAGGCCGGTGAGGGCATACTCCCAGCAGGCTGCAAAGCGGACAAAACCGCAGTGAATTCCTCGAAATTTGCCCAATGCCCTACGCTTTTCGCTCAAACAGATTAGGTAGTTGGGAAACAGGAAGGCAAATCGATGCAGATTGGCGAAGTGATCTCCCTCGTCGTGCTTGGCGCCTACGCGGTTCTCGGGGCCATGACGATGCTGTCGCCGGGCTGGATGGCCCGAATCGTAAGGCTGGTTGAGGATCCTGATCCGGAGCGGCCGGGCGGTTTCTCGGAGTTCCGCGCGACGTTTGGTGGCCTGTTCATGTTTTCGCACATGATGACGGCGGCCCTGCTGCTGACCGTGTCGCAAAGCGAGGTGAATGTGCTGAGCGTGCTGGTGGTTCTGCCGCTGGCGGCGGGATGGATTGGCGCGGCCTTCGGGCGGACGCTGTCGCTGGTGCTGGACAAGCAGAAGAACCGGGGCAGCGGCATGATCCCGGTGTGGATTCCCATGGAATTCCTCAGTGGACTTGCTATAGCGGCCCCAATCCTGCAGTTCATGGGATAGACAGTGAAAGATAGACACATGACGGAGCGTCGAGAGACGGGCCGCTCGCGCCAGGCAAAGCCCGGTTCGCGCCCCCAGAACAGCCCGAATAAAACCCCGAACAATGCCCGGAAAAAGCCCGGACACAGCCCGAAAACGCTGGCCGAGCCCGACTGGAGCGAAGGCGAGCGCATCGCCAAGTATCTCGCCCGCGCCGGCGTCGCCTCGCGGCGCGAAGTGGAGCGGATGATCGAGGCCGGTGATGTCTGGGTGAACGGCACCAAGCTCACCTCCCCCGCTTTCAAGGTGACCGGTCGCGAGCTGATCAAGGTCGGCCGCAAGACGATCAGCGCGCCCGAGCCGACGCGCCTGTGGCGCTATCACAAGCCCGCCGGCCTGATTGCGACGAACAGCGACCCTGAAGGCCGCCGGACGATCTTTGACGAATTGCCGAAATCCCTGCCCCGCGTCGTGACGGTCGGACGTCTCGATTTGACCACCGAAGGCCTCCTGCTTCTGACCAATGACGGCGAGCTGGCGCGGGAACTGGAACTGCCGAAAAACGCACTGGAGCGGACCTATCGCGTGCGCGCGCAGGGCACTGTGACGGACTTCAAGATTGCCGACCTGGCCGCAGGCATTTCGGTCGACGGCGTGGACTATGCCCCGATCACGGCTGTGTTCGACCGGGAGAACGGCGCGAACTCGTGGCTGACCGTGACGCTGACCGAGGGCAAGAAGCGGGAGGTGCGCCGCGCACTGGAAGCTGTGAACCTGATCGTGAACCGGCTGATCCGCATCAATTACGGCCCATTCGAGCTGGGCGACCTGAAGCCCGGCGCGGTGGAGGAAATTCCCCCTGAACTGATGCTGGAAACCGTTGGCCACATGATCGCAGAGGCCAATCGCCCGCTGCGTGAAGCGCCGAAACGCGCGGCACCTGCCGCAAAGTCACGCCTTGGCACAAGGCCCGGTTCCAGTAGACTTGGAAACAGGAAACCCAAACCCAGACAATCCTGACGGAGAGCCCCATGGCCGATACCGCACTTGCCACCCCACCCGAGACCAAAATGGACCCGGATCGGACGATGAGCGCGGCGGCCGCGGCCACGTGTGACCAGATCGTCGACCCTGCCGTCTATGCCGACCAGCCCAAGCTGGACGCCGCTTTCGCCAAGCTGCGCGCGGAAGACCCGCTTGCCTGGTGTGAACCGGAGAACTTCCGTCCCTTCTGGGCTGTGACCAAGCATGCCGACATCATGGAAGTGAGCCGCCAGAACAAGCTGTTCACCAATGGCGAGCGGGAGATGCTGTCCTACAAGCAGGCCGAAGAAGGCGTCTATGCGCAATTCGGCCAGCCGCACCTTCTGAAGACTTTGGTTCAGCTGGATGATCCGCTGCACTTCAAACTGCGCCACCTGACGCAGGAATGGTTCATGCCGCAGAACGTGAAGAAGCGTGAAGAGGGCGTGCGCGCGATTGCCAAGCAATTCGTTGACCGGATGGAAGACCTCGGCGGCGAGTGCGACTTCCAGCAGGATGTTGCCCTTCACTACCCGCTGCGTGTGATCATGCAGATCCTGGGCGTGCCGGAATCCGACGAGCCGATGATGCTGAAGCTGACGCAGGAAATCTTTGGCGCGCAGGACGAAGACCTGAACCGCAACAAGAAAAGCCTGGAAGACCGGGACGTTGAAGGCGGCCTCGCCTCCATTCAGGCGACCCTGGCCGAGTTCTTCATGTATTTCACGGCCATCACGGCAGACCGCCGCGCCAACCCGCGCGACGACGTATCGACCGTGATTGCCAATGGCATGGTGGACGGCGAGCCAATCGGCCAGCTGGAAGCGATGAGCTATTACATCATCACCGCAGCGGCCGGACATGACACGACCAGCGCCTCGACCGGCGGCGGCGTGCTCGCCATGCTGCAGGACCGCGACCAGCTGAAGAAGATCATGGCAGACCCCAAGGGCATGTCGCGCACGGCGGTGGACGAAGCCATTCGCTGGACGACACCGGTGAAGCACTTCATGCGCACCGCGCAGGAAGACTATGAGCTGCGCGGCAAGACCGTGAAGCAGGGCGAGAGCCTGCTGCTCTGCTATCCATCCGGCAACCGCGACGAGGACGTCTTCGACGAGCCCTTCAAGTTCAAGGTGGACCGTAGCCCGAACAAACTGATCTCGTTCGGCCATGGCGGGCACATGTGCCTCGGCATGCATCTCGCGCGCCTTGAGATGCAGATCATCTACGAAGAGCTGTTCAGCCGGATCAAGTCGTTCGAGCTCGACGGCGACCCGACCTTCATCAAGGCGAACTTTGTCGGCGGCCCGAAATCGATTCCGGTGCGCTACAAGTTCTAGTCAGGCCTGCAAGCCGCGCCCGCGAAACGAGGCGCGCTGCAGGACAGAGGAAACATTTC
This sequence comes from Hyphomonas oceanitis SCH89, assembly GCF_000685295.1. GTDB lineage: Bacteria > Pseudomonadota > Alphaproteobacteria > Caulobacterales > Hyphomonadaceae > Hyphomonas > Hyphomonas oceanitis. The sequence continues at coordinate 38,583 of NZ_ARYL01000016.1, read as the reverse complement.
AGGAGGACAGACTATGGGATTCCAGAACGTCACCGAAACCTACCAGGTTGAGCAGCCGCCCATCACGCCGCACAGCAAGCCTGTCTATGACCTGAAACCGCCTGTGGACCTGACCACTGCCAACGTCTTCTCCGACAATGGCGGCTATACGTTCGAAGCATTCGAGACGATGCGGACGAAGGCCCCGGTAATGTGGCATCCGGAAGACTATGGCGCCGGTTTCTGGGCTGTCAGCACCTATGACCTCGTCAAGAAGATGGAACTCGACCCGGAGACCTATTCCTCGCAAAAGGGCGGCATCCTGATGAATTACGGCATGGAGGGCGTGCCGCGTCATCCGCTGCTGCACTCATCCTCTCTGAACTCGCTGATCAACCTGGACCGGCCCTATCACACGCCGTTGCGCATGGAACACATGGCCTATTTCCGGGCTGACTTCGTTGCCGAACTGCGCAAGCGCGTGACCGCGCAGGTGAACGTTCTGCTCGATGGCATGGCCAAGCAGGGCCCGGTCGTCGACATGGTTGAGACGTTCTCGGCTGAACTGCCGCTGTTCACGCTGTGCGAAATCCTCGGCGTGCCTGTGGCCGACCGGCCAAAGCTGGTGCACTGGATGCACTTCCTCGAGCAGTCGCAATTCCAGGCGCAGCAGGAAGGCCTCGGCAATGTGTCGATGGAGCAGATCACGCACTTCATGAACGAGATCCAGGCCATGTTCGAATATGGCCGGTATCTGCTGGCCGAGCGGCGCAAGAGCCCGCAGCCGGACCTATTGAGCGCGATTGCCAATGTCGAGATTGACGGCAAGCCGCTGTCGCCGGAATTCCTTGACGGCTCGTGGCTGCTGATCGTGTTCGCGGGCAATGACACGACGCGCAACTCGCTGTCGGGCACGATGAAACTGCTCACGCAGAACCCGGACCAGAAGGCCAAACTGATGGCCGATGACAGCCTGTTCCCGAACTTCGTGCACGAGTCGATCCGCATGGTGAGCCCGGTGACCTATATGCGCCGGACTGCGACGAAGAATACCGAGCTTGGCGGCCAGCCCATTGGCGAGGGCGAGAAGCTGGTGATGTATTATGCGTCAGCCAACCGCGACGCGAACAAGTTCGATAATCCGGATACGTATGACATCACGCGCGCCAATGCGAAGGACCATCTGGCCTTCGGCCATGGTCCGCACGTATGCCTCGGCCAGCGTGTAGCGAACATGCAGGTGGATGCCGCCTATCGGCAGATCCTCGCGCGCTTCCCCGACATTGCCTGGACAGGCGAGCAGTCGATTGCGCCGAGCAATTTCGTGCATGCGATCTCGTCGCTGACGGTTGACCTCGGTAAACCGGCATGAGCGCGCTTGTTCTGCGGGAAGACCGCGACGGGCTGGCGGTGCTCACGCTGAACCGCCCGGACAAACTGAATTCGCTGACGGTCGGCGTGTTCCGCGAACTGCGCGAGCATGTCATCGACCTGAAGTCGGACGACACGATTGGCTGTGTGGTGCTGCGCGGGGCGGGACGGTGTTTCTCGGCCGGGCATGACCTTGGCGACATTGCCGAGGGCGAGAAAGTGCCCTCACCCGGCTGGCATTCGGAAACGCTGCGCATGCTGGAGACGCTGCCCAAGCCGGTGATCGCAGCGGTGCACGGGCATTGCTATACCGGCGCGCTGGAAGTGGCGCTGGCGGCGGATTTCATCATCGCGGCCGAGAGCGCGAAGTTTGGCGATACGCATGCGAAATGGGCGCTGGCGCCGATCTGGGGCATGAGCCAGCGCCTGCCACGGCGCGTGGGCATTGCGACGGCGAAGCGGCTGATGTTCACCGCCGAAATGTTCGGCGCGGCGGAGGCGCTGCGCATTGGCCTTGCCGAGCAGGTGGTGCCGGACGCGGAGTTCGATGTATCGATAGATGCGATGGCGCAGAAGATTCTGGCCAATTCCCCCTTCTCCCACGCGGCCAACAAAAGGCTGCTTGAAGCAACGGATTCCCGCGACATGGATTCCGGGTTACAGTGGGAAGTGCTCAAAAATGAGGGCGTCGGGCCTGACATGCAGGCGCGAATCGGCGCCTTCATGCGCAAGGACTAAGGGGACGCGAAATATGGACTATCTGATCAGGCGCAATGACCTGCGCGATTGCCAATGGACCGAGGGCGCGGTGGCGGAACTCGGCGAAGGCATGGCACGGCTGCGCGTGGAAGCCTTCGCGCTGACCGCCAATAACGTGACCTATGCGAGCTTTGGCGAAGCGATGAAGTATTGGGACTTCTTCCCGGCGGCGGACCCGGCCTATGGCCGCGTGCCGGTCTGGGGCTTTGCGACGGTTATCGAGTCGACGACGCCCGGCGTGGAATTGGGCGCGCGGGTCTATGGCTACCTGCCGATCTCGGACACGTTCGATGTGAAGCCAGCGCGCGTGGGCAAGGAAAGCTTTATGGACGGCGCGGAACACCGCAAGGGCCTCGCACCAATCTACAATACTTACATCGTGACTGCGGCGGACCCGACTTATGATGCTGCGTTCGAAGCGCAGCAGATGCTGTTCCGGCCGCTGTTCACGACCGGGTGGATGATCGACGACTGCCTGATGGAAACGGGCGATGCCGTTCCGGAGACGGTGGTGATTTCAAGCGCCTCATCCAAGACGGCGCTGGCGCTGGCACATTGCCTGAAACTGCGCGGCGGCGTGGATGCCGTGGCGCTGACATCGCCGGGCAATGTGGATTTCGTGAAGAGCACGGGGCTTTACGCGCGGACGCAGACCTATGATCAGGTCGACACAATGCATGCGCGGGGGCTGACGGCGTTTGTGGATTTCCTCGGCCGCCCTGCCCTCACCGCTGATGTGCACAATGCATTTCGGGACCGGCTGGTGCGCAGCCTTGTGATCGGCGTGACGGACTGGGAGGGCAATCGTGCGCCGATCCAGCTGCCGGATCCGCAACCGGAATTCTTCTTCGTGCCTACCTATGCCGCCGAGCGCGCCAAGGTGCTGGGGCCGGACGTGCTGAACCAGAAGCTGGGATCGGCGCTGATGTCGTTCTATCGCGCCTCGGACGCCTTCATCACACCGCAGCATGATAGCGGCATGGAAGCGATTGATGCTGCCTGGCATGATACGGTGAACGGCAAGGTAAGCCCGAAAACGGGCCTTGTCCTCGCGTTCTGATCTGGCTCAAGGCTGGCGGGAAATCTTGAATTCGGTGCGCGAGTTGCGGCCCCATGCCTCAGCATTGTCTGCCGTGTCGAGCGGTACGCCTTCGCCATAGCCAACAGCTGTGAGCTGCTCTGTCGAGACGCCCTTTTCCTCGAGATAGTGCTTCACCGCGTCCGCACGCTTCTGCGAGAGAACGAGGTTATATTCGTCGGACCCACGGGAATCCGTGTGCGAGCCGACTTCGACCGTGAAATCATCGCATAGCATCGCGATGCCAGCCACCGCATCGAGCAGGCCCATGCTGACCGGCGAGATGTCACCCCGGTTGGTGGGGAACTGTATCTTCTGCCCCTCCATGGTCTCATTCAGGGCCTGTTGGCAGGCATCCTGCGAGATACCGCCGCGCGCGAGGGCTGCGACGCTTGCGCCCGGACCCGGCTCGCCCTCAGCGACGCTGATGCCGTCGACGACAAGGTTGATCTCGGTTCCGCCTGTTGGGTCGGCCATGATGGCGGTCGTTGCGGCTTCAAGGGCGCGGCGCTTTGTGTCTTCGTCAGGGGCAACGCCGGTCACAACGCCGATATTCTCGCGGGCAACGAAGTCCAGCCACGTATAACCTGCTGCGCTGAAGGCGTCTTCGATGTCACCCACCCAGCCAGAGGCTGCACGGGTCGCCTGTGCAGGGGCCTGAGACTGAGATTGAGGGGGCGCGGCTGCCGTGGCCGAGAATTTGCCATTCTCGAAAACGTACATCCCTTCGGGCAGTGTTACGCATTCCAGTCCATCAACGGCAGGCGCCGCGGCCACTTCAGCCGCCTTGTCGCCGCCACAGGCGACCAGCCCGAGCAGGGCCGTCGAAGCGACTCCGACCCGCAGGAATTGATCCATCTTAACCATGACGTGCCCTTTCCTGCTGGAGGTGTGAGGGTTTCTGGTACGGAATTTTTGCATGCCCAACACTCTGACCTTTGTCCCGCAATGTCAAAATGCTTCGCGGGTTAGGCGAAGGTCTTGCAGGTTCCGGGCCAAACTGCGGCAGATGCAGCTATTCCAGCGCCTTGTAGACCTTGCCGCCCTGCATAACAAAGTCGACGGATTCCAGTTCCGTAATCTTTTTCAGGGGGTCCGCTGTGACGGCGACGATGTCCGCATACTTGCCGGGCTCGATCGTGCCGATGTCGCCATCCATTTCGAGGTGTTTGGCGGCAGATACCGTGGCAGCGCGGATAGCTTCCTCTGGCGTGAACCCTGCCTCAACCATGAGCGCGAATTCCTTGGCGTTCAGGCCATGCTGCGAGACACCGGTATCCGTGCCAAAGGCGACGTTCACGCCGCCTGCATGGGCGCGGCGCAGCATGTCCAGCATGAGCGGGCCAACAATGGCGGCTTTCTTGCGCGAGGCTTCGGGCAGCCATGGTTCATTGGTCCAGCCGGTGACCGTTACGCCCGCAATGACGGTGGGCACGAGCGTGGCCTTGTGTTCCTTGAACAGGGCGATGGATTCGTCGTCGAGATAGGTGCCATGTTCGATGGAATCGATGCCGGCGCGCAGGGCTGCGTCGACACCGGCCTTGCCATGGGCATGCGCGGTGACTTGGCGGCCCATGGAGTGAGCGGCTTCGACGATGGCGACCAATTCGTCATTGCTGAACTGCTGTTCGAGGCCAGCGGCCGTGTTCGACAGGACGCCGCCTGTTGCGGTGATCTTGATGACATCGGCGCCTTCCTTGACCTGCTGACGCACCGCGCGGCGACAGTCATCGGCGCCGTTGCAGATGTTCGTACCGGTGAAGAGCTTCAGGACCGGGGAGGAGTAGCCATTGATGTCGCCATGACCGCCAGTGATCGAGATGGCCTGCCCAGCGGCCCGCATCCTTGGACCCGCCACCGCGCCACGTGCGATCGCGTCACGCAGGCCGAAGACGGCGTCATTCTCGCCGCCGACGTCCTGAACCGTGGTGAAGCCCGCTTCGAGCGTCTTCTTCGCGAAGGCCGCGCCATCAAAGGCGGTATCGACGGATGAATCCGTGAAAGCCTTCAGGCGCTCGCCGGGACCGCTTTCGCTGGTGATGTGGACGTGGCTGTCGATCAGGCCCGGGACGACATAGGCGTTTTTCAGGTCGATGACGGGCACGTTCTTGGCGCCGGATTTGTAGCCCGGCTGGACGGAAACGATACGGCCTTCCTTGATGGTGATCGTCTGCTCGGTGAGATAGCCTTCGCCTGGCACGGCCAGCAGATGGCCTGCATGCACGATGGCATCCTGCGCACTCGCAGCGCCGACAGCGCCCAGACAGACGGCGGACAGGGCGAGCGATTTCAGTGTCACGGGTTTCATCTGTGCAAACCTTCTCATGGGGTGAGGATCATTTTCATGGCGCCGTTTTCGCGCGCGTCGAACATGCGGTAGGCCTCTGCCCCTTCGGAGAGGGGCATGTGGTGGCTGATGGTGCGTTCCGGGCGGAGCTTACCGGCCTGGACGAGCGGTACAAGCTCTGGCCAGTGCATGGGGACCGAACATGTGCCGGTCCGGAAGGTCAGGCCCTTGATGAAGGCCAGTGCCATCGGGAACTTGAAGTCCATCGACTGGTTCACGCCGATGCACGACACGGTGCCGGCATTGCGCGCCAGTTTCATGGCGAGATGGATGGCGGCATCTGCGCCGACGCATTCCACAACACTGTCGCACATGCGGCCAGAGGTCAGCTCGGTGATGCGGTCGCGGGCATCGGATGCATCGAAGGCGACGGCGCCGAGCGCTTCCGCTTCCTTGCGTCGTTCGGCCACGAGGTCGACCGCGAAGACGCGCGCGGCACCCATCAGGAATGCCCCCTCAACCGCCATCAGGCCGATGGGGCCACAGCCGACAATGGCAACCGTGCTGCCGGGCTTGATGTCGGCATTCTTCAGGCCGAACCATGCGGTGGGAAGGTTGTCCGTCAGCAGGACGGCCTGGTCCTCGCTGATGCCGTCCGGGATTTTCGCGAGGCCGAAATCGGCGACGGGCACCATCGTATATTCGGCCTGCACACCCTGCAATTTATGGCCGAGGCCGTAGCAGCGGATATTGTTTGTCTCGCAGCGGTTCATGTTGCCGGCCATGCAGGCAGGGCATGATCCGCAGCCGACAGCCGCAGAGATCATCACCTTGTCCCCCGCCTTGAACCGGGTGACCGCACTGCCGGTTTCGATGACTTCGCCGACGGCTTCATGGCCGACGCAATAGTCATTCGTCTCGGAAAAGCCGTGGCCCTGATAGATGTGCAGGTCTGACCCGCAGATGCCGCAGGCCGTGACTTTCACGATTGCGCTGCGGATATCCTCGGGCTGGGGCGGCGGAGCATCGGCATATTCAATGTCACGGGCGCCGCGATACAGAAGGCCTTTCATGGGCGGTATTCCTTGGTGTTTGAGCGGCTTAGGCCGGTAGCTTGTCGGCTGGATAATGCGGATAGCTGGCTTTCAGAACGCCGTGATTGAGCAGCGTTTCAGCGACCTGTTTCGTGCCGGTTGAATCGAAGATGCGCGTGCGGATCCAGTAATTCTCGGCGCGGCGGCTGGCGCCCAGCGCGACCACTTCGCGGCGCAGGATGTAATCCTCGTCGACAAAGAGCGGGCCGTCGATCATGCGCATTTCGAGATCGGCGAAGAGGCCGATGGACGGGTGCTTGACGGGCCAATTGGCCATGCCGCCGGTATAATTTGCAAGCACACTGACCATCTCAAGCGGAATGACCGGGCGGCCCCAAGGCGAGGCGCCCGCGTCGCTGTACCAGTCGCTGGGCTCGGTGATGACGGCGAGCTTCTGCGCGAGGCTGAAGGGGTAGAGATTACCCATATGCTGGTCGGGGCCCATGCGGACAGGCTCGTCCTTGGTGGTCTTCAGGCCGACCTTCATGTCTTCCAGGATGACGAGATCATCGGCGGGGCGCAGCTTGGCCATGCGCTCTTCGAGCAGCGTCGTGCCGTGGTCCGGGCCGAGCGTGGCGCTGGCCTCCAGAACGGGCGTGCCGTCTTCCTTTTCGGCCCAGCACCTGGCGCGGGTGGCGCCTTCGGCAGGCCGCTCTACGAAGGCGCGGACCTTCTCGCCCTCGAACACCATGTTGAGGAAGTGGACAGACAGGCATCCGCGCTCGAACCAGGCCTTGCCCCAGATATCGTAGAGCATGGGCACGAATTGCTGGAAATGCGTCGGGCCTTCGATGGGGCCCGCCTTGATGCCGAGACGTTCGGCTTCAGCATCATCGTGCAGCGACTTGTGGCCGCCATAGGATTGCTCCTGCAGCATCTGTGCGGGCGCGCGGAGCGGGCCTTTGAGAATGTCGGTCATGTCATCTCCCTTATTTTGGGCAGACAATGCCACCCTGATGTTCCGGCGTCACCCCGTTGCGAGGGACTGCCGGGTTATTCCGTGTCCGCGTCGAGGGCTTTCTGCACAGCCTTGTAGAAGGCCTTGCGTGCCTCGAACTCGCCGTCCTTGTCGCCGAGGGCGGATGTCCAGCTGCTATTGGATGCGATGACGAGGCGGCGGGCGGGATCAATGAAGATGCCCTGCCCGAAGATGCCATCAGCCTGGAATGAGCCATCGTCCCATGTCCACCACTGATAGCCATAGCCTTCGCCGGCGGCGCCATAGGAGACTTGTTTCTGCGTGGCCTTTTCGAGCCAACCCTCCGGCAGGACGGGCTGGCCATTGACCGCGCCGCCGTCGAGGATGAACTGGCCGAAGCGCGCAAAGTCCCGCACGGCGGCTTGAATGCAGCAACCGCTGATCTCGTAGCCGTCATTGCCGAGCAGCCAGGAGGCATCCTGCTGCATGCCATAGGGCTGCCAGACCTTTTCCGACAGGTATTCGGCTAGCGGCTTGCCGGTGGCGCGGATGACGAGGATGCCGATGAGGTTTGTCTCGCCCGTGGAATAGTTCCAGACCTCACCCGGCGGATGGGCGCGCGGCAGGGTGGCCATATAGGTCGCCGTGGCGCTCTTGCCGGTTTCGGCGGGATGTTTGTCGAACTGGGCGACGTCGGAATTCGGATCGTCATAATCCTCGTTCCAGGCGATGCCCGATGTCATGGTCAGCAATTGCTCGACGGTCACATCGGCATAGGCCGAACCGCTCAGTTCGTCGATATAGTCAGATACCGGATCATTGAGGCTCTTGATGGCGCCGTCCCGAATGGCCGCACCGACCAGCGTGGACGTCAGCGACTTGGCGACCGAGAAGCTGGTCCAGCGGCCATCGTCATCGAAGCCCAGTGCATAACGCTCAAGCCGCACTTTGCCGTCCTGAAGGATGACAAGCCCTGCCGTGCGGTTTGAGGCAAGGTAGGCATCCATGTCCATGTCGAGCACGAGCGGCTCACCATCTGGCAAGGGATGAGCCGTGTCACCGGCCGCAATCTCATGCGACTCGATGACGAACGGAATCTGGTCGAGCATGCGGAAGCCCGCGTCGCGCTGATCAAGATTCCAGAAGAGGATATCGCGGCCATAGGGCTGGTGCGCAATTAGCGCGCGCCAGTCCGGCCCGATCAAAAACCAGCCAGCGAGACCGGCGACGCCCAGTGCTGCCACGCCGATGGCGAGACGCCGCCCAAGTCCCATGGCTTATGCCCTTTCCAAATTTCGGCGGGAGGGCCTCAGCCCTCCATGCCGGCCTTGCGGGCATAGCTCGCAGCGAACTGTGCGAGCGGCACGACGCGTGCTGCGTTCGACTCGGCATTGGCGCTATTGGCCGTGCCATCACGCACGCGGCCGATGATGCCCTGCAGGATGCCTGCGAGACGGAAGGCGTTGTAGGCGAAGTAATAGTCGAGCTCCGGCAGGCCGTCACGGCCTGTGTGCTCGCAATACATGGCCACATATTCTTCCATGGTCGGAATGCCCCAGGCCTTGAGGTCAGGGATGGCCGAGATGGCGCCACGGGTCGTGTCACCTGCAGGCATGACCCAGTTCATGAGGTGGTAGGAGAAGTCGGCCAGCGGATCGCCGAGGGTCGAGAGTTCCCAGTCAAGCACGGCGATGACTTTCGGCTCGGTCGGGTGGAGGACCATATTGTCGAGGCGGTAGTCGCCGTGGACGATCGTGGTCTTGTCGCCGGCCGGGATGTTCTTGGGCAGCCATTCGATCAGCTGTTCCATCTCCGGGATGTGCATCGTCTCGGAGGCTTTGTACTGTTTGGTCCAGCGGTGGATCTGGCGAGCAACATAGTCGCCTTCCTTGCCGAAGCCTTCGAGGCCTGCCTTTTTCCAATCGACATTGTGGAGATCAGCGAAAGTCTTGATCTTCGCTTCATAGATCTTGCGGCGCATCGCTGGCTCGTATTCGGGCAGCGTGCCATCCCAGAGGATGCGGCCTTCGACATTGTCCATGACATAGAAAATCGTGCCGACGACGCTTTCATCCATGCACAGGCCATAAGGCCGCGCGACGGGGTAGCCGAGGGGATAGAGCGCGTTGATGACGCGGAATTCACGGTCAACCGCGTGGGCGCTGGGCAGCAGGTTGCCCGGCGGCTTGCGGCGCATCACGTATTTCTTCTTCGGGGTGATCAGCTGGTAGGTCGGGTTGGACTGGCCGCCCTTGAACTGGCGCACGACGAGCGGGCCTTCATAGCCCTCGACATTGGCTTCCATCCAGGCTGCGAGTTTCGACTCATCGAACTTGTGGGATTCCACGACCGGTTTGGTCCCTGAATACAGGTCCTGTGCCGTTTCTGTCTCTGCCATTGCGTACTCTCGTTGCTGAAGTTTCCTCTGGGACACCATAACGGGCCCATACGCGGTGCCAAGACCTGCCGTAAGGTCGCCGTATTTGCCGGGGAAAGTCTCCCCCATGATACGTTCCCTTAGTGCACTCGCCTTCTTCGCTTTCACTGCGCTTGGCGCGCAAGCTGTGACGCTTGATCCGCAGGGTCAGATACGGCCCGAATTGCTGGGACAGGCGCTGGCAGCGCAGGAATCCAACAAGGCAGACTTGCGCGACACGGGCCGCCTTGTGATCGTTGACTATTCACAGCATTCGCGTGAGGCGCGACTTTACGTCGTAAACCTCCAGACAGGCGACGTCGCCGCATTCCGGGCCGCACATGGCAAGGGATCAGACGCCGATCATGATGGTTATCTGGACAGTTTCTCCAATGTTTCCGGTTCCAGCGCCAGTCCGCAGGGCGCGTTCGCCACTGCCGAGGAATATGTCGGCCAACATGGCCGCAGCCTGCGCCTCGACGGCCTCGACGCGACCAATAGCGCGTCGCGCGACCGCGCCATCGTGGTCCATGCCGCCGACTATGCCGAACCGGAATTCCTCGCCCAGCACGGCAAGCTCGGCCGCTCCAACGGCTGCATCGTGTTCTCCAAGGCCGACCTGAAGACTTTCCTCGCCGATGTGCCGGAAGGATCGCTGCTCTTCGTCGGCAAATAGGCCTATTTCAGCGCCCGCCAGCCGATGTCGCGGCGGCAGAAGCCTTCGGGCCAGTCGATGCGGTCAACGCCGGCATAGGCGCGGTCGACGGCTTCCTTCAGCGTATCGCCTGACGCGGTGACATTCAGCACGCGCCCGCCGACGGCGACGATAGCATTCTCCGAATCGCGGTCCGTGCCCGCCTGGAAGACGGTGACGCCGGGCAGGTTGTTGGCGTCGGTGAGGCCATTGATGACGGAGCCTTTGGAATAGCTTCCGGGATAGCCCTTGTTGGCGAGGACGACCGTGGCCGTGGGTTCGAAGCGCTCCAGTTCCAGCAGGGATTCGAAGGCGTCTTCATTGCCGACCAAGCCGTTCGTGGCCGAGGCGAGGATGGCGGGCACGATGTCGCCTGCGAGGCCTTTCATCAGGGCCTGGCATTCCGGGTCGCCGAAGCGCGCGTTGAACTCGACGACCTTGGGGCCTTCTTCCGTGACCATGACGCCGACATAGAGCACGCCCTGATAGGGCATGCCGTCAGCCGCCATGCCCTTCAGCATGGGCTGGACGATCTCGGCCTTGATACGGTCCATGATGGCAGGCGTGACGACAGGCGCTGGCGCATAGGCGCCCATGCCGCCTGTGTTGGGGCCCGTATCGCCGTCGCCGACACGCTTGTGGTCTTGCGCGGCAGGAAGGTAGACCGCGCCTTCACCGTCCGTGATGACGAAGATGCTGGCTTCCTCGCCATGCATGAATTCCTCGATGACGAGCGTTGCCGAGGCGTCGCCATGCTTGCCGGACAGCATTTCGTCGACTTCCGTATCAGCCTCTTCGAGCGTCTCGGCGATGACAACGCCCTTGCCCGCTGCGAGGCCATCGGCCTTCAGCACGTAAGGCGCTTCCATCGTTCGCAGGAAGGCTTTGGCCAGCTCTGGCGAGGTGAACTCGCCATAGGCTGCTGTGGGCACCCCATAGGCCTTCATCCGGCCTTTAGAGAAGGCCTTGGAAGACTCAAGTTGCGCGGCCTTCTTGCTGGGGCCGAACACGTCAAAGCCGCGCGCGCGCAGCACATCGGCGAGGCCAAGGGCCAGCGGCGCTTCAGGGCCGATGACGATGAGGTCCGGCTCCACCTGCAGCGTGAGCTTCACGAGATTGTCGATATCGTCAGCGGCCACGTCAAAGCACGGGCCGATCACGTCCATGCCGGGATTGCCGGGCGTGGAATGGACAACGTCCACCAGTGGCGACTGATCAATCTTCCAGGCCAGCGCGTGTTCGCGCCCGCCGGAACCGATGAGGAGAATGTTCATGGGATTTGGCCCCTCGCCTGCTGCTTCCCAGCCGCTATAAAGGCTGGATGTCCGACTCGCCAGTCTCCAATGACCACGCCGTTTCCGTTTCCGAGCTCGCTGCGAGCCTGAAGCGGACAATTGAGTCCAATTTCGACCATGTCGTGGTGCGTGGGGAGTTGGGACGGGTGACCATTGCCCGGTCCGGCCACATGTACGCCGACATCAAGGACGACAAGGCCGTTCTCAACACGATCATGTGGAAGGGCCAGGTCGACAAGCTGCCCTTCCGGCCGGAGGAAGGCCTCGAAGTGATCGCGACGGGCCGCCTGTCGATCTATGAAGGCCGCTCGAACTACCAGTTGCTGGCCAGTTCCATGCGGCCAGCGGGCGCCGGCGCGCTGATGGCGCTGCTGGAAGAGCGCAAGAAGAAGCTCGCCGCCGAAGGCCTTTTCGACGCCGCGCACAAGAAGCGCCTGCCCTACCTGCCGCAGACGATCGGCGTGATTACAAGCCCGACCGGCGCCGTGATCCGCGATATCCTGCACCGTATCCGCGACCGTTTCCCGGTGCGCGTCATCGTGTGGCCCGCCCTGGTGCAGGGGGATGCCGCAGCCGCGCAGGTGACGGCGGGCATTCGAGGGTTCAACGCGATGACCGGCGCGGATCGCCCCGATGTGCTGATCGTGGCGCGCGGCGGCGGCTCGATTGAAGATCTGTGGCCCTTCAACGAGGAAAATGTCGTACGCGCGGCCTTCGAGAGCGAAATCCCGCTCATCTCGGCTGTAGGCCACGAAACGGATACGACGCTGATCGACTATGTGTCGGATGCGCGGGCGCCGACGCCGACAGGGGCGGCGGAGATTGCGGTGCCTGTGCGCAATGACCTGCTCCTGAACATTGATGAACATGCGGCACGCCTGAAGCGGGCACTGGCCCGGAGAACGGCGCGGGCACGCGATGCGCTGCGGGCTGCGCGCATGCCCCGCCCGGAAACGCTTTTGCAATCAAAACGCCAGCGGCTCGACTATGCGGCCGCCAGCCTGCCGCGCGCAACGCGGACGCTGATCGAGCGCAGCCGCGCCCGGCTTGCGGCCGCACAAGTGAGCCCGAGTGGACTCAGAGCGGACATACGCCGGGCACGCCAGAGCCTGCGGGAGACCGCTGTGCGGGCACGCCCTGCCCTGCTGCGCCTGATGGACCGGCGCCGTGTGTCGCTGGAATCACAGGGCAAACTGCTCGAAACGCTGTCCTATCACGCCACGTTGAGCCGCGGCTTTGCCATCGTGCGCAGCGAAGACGGCAAGCTCATCCGGTCGGCAGGCGTTGCCGAAAACGCAGCCGTATTCAAGGTAAGCTTTGCCGATGGCGACGTGTCGGCAGCTCCTCTGGATGGACCGCCGCCCTCCTCGTCACCAGCGGCCCCTGCCCCCAAAACGAAGAAAGCCCCGGCCAAGGGCCAGGGCTCTTTGTTCTAGGATCAGGGATCGCCTCAGGCGCCCTGTAGATCTTCCTGCAGCACCGTCATCTGGAACTGGTAGGACGTCTCGCCCTCGTCGACATCCTTGTAGACCAGCGCGATGAACTCGGCGCCGAGATAGACTTCGACGGAATCGTCTGTCTTGTCGCGGGCCAGCAGGCGCAGGCCCGGGTGCAGTTTCTCTTTCAGATACGCCTCGAGACGCAGTGTTTCTTCACGTTCCATGACGCAACTCCTTCGCAATTCAGCGGCGCAACCTAGTCTTTTTCTTTTCCGGCGCAACCGGCGCGCCTGTAAACAAGTGTGGGAACAGGGGCCGGACTATTTGGCCATTTCGTCCGGAATGTTCTGGTCCATGGTCTGTGCGGGCTGGCAACAGAGCGGTTCACCAACAATCTTGGCGGGCACGCCTGCCACAGTGCAATGCGCCGGCACGTCCTTCAGGACCACGCTGCCAGCGGCAACCTTGGCTTCGTCGCCAATCGTGATGTTGCCGAGCACTTTGGCGCCAACCGATAGCAGTACGCCGCGACCGATCTTGGGGTGCCGGTCGCCGACTTCCTTGCCGGTACCGCCGAGCGTCACGCCATGGAGCAGCGAACAGCCATCCCCGACAATCGCGGTTTCACCGATGGTTATGCCGGTCGCATGGTCGAGCATGACGCCGTTGCCGATGCGGGCGGCGGGATGGATGTCCACGCCGAAGAGCTCGGAAGCGAGGCCCTGGAAATGAAAGGCCAGCGACTCGCGGCCCTGACGCCACAGGACATGCGCAACGCGGTGGGTTTGCAGCGCCATGAAGCCTTTGAAGAACAGGAAGGGCTGCAGCATGCCGCGGCAAGCCGGGTCGCGCTCAAGAACAGCCTGCATGTCGGCTTCCGCGGATGTGAGCAGCGACGGATCGGAATCATAGGCGGTGGAAAGGATATGGCGCACCTGAAGCGTGCCCATCACCGGCCCGCCCAGCTTTTCAGCCAGATGGTAAGACAAGGCCTGGCAGAGGCTGTTATGCGACAGGATAGCGGCATTGATATAGCTCGCCAGCGTGGGCTCTTCTGCAGCAGCTGCTGCAGCTTCGAAGCGCAGGCGGCGCCAGGCCGGTGGGGGCGAACCGATATCAGGATTTTCGACCATTCCGGCCTCCGTCAGAAGTGGGCTTTGTAAGCACATGGGCGAACTGAGCGCCCGTATCAAGTTGCCTCGCGTTCATATTTGACTCACTCGGCGGGCGCAGGGCGCCAGCCAAAGGCCCGGCGAATGGGCTTCAGCGTCATGATGCGGAACACGGATGGGGTGAAATACAGCGCCAGCAGGGCAGATCCCGCCACGCCGCCGGAGATGCCCGCCGCCAGTGGCATCCAGAAGGAATCCCCTGTCAGCAGGATCGGCACAAAGCCGCCCATTGTCGTGAGTGTGGTGGCCACGATGTGGCGCGTGGCATCTACAACGATCTCGCGCTGGGCGATGACATCATCGGCCATGGCTTCGGGACTGGCCCTTAGCAATGAGAGGACCACGATCGAACTGTTGATGGCGATACCAAGCAGGCCAAGACCGCCGACAATGGCGTTGAAACCGAAGGGCAGATTGAACAGCCAGACACCGAAGAAGGCGAGGCCGAGCGACAGGAAACCGGTCGTCAGGATCAGCAGCATCATGCGGAACGAGTTGAACACGAGCATGATCGCCCCGGCCATGACCAGCACCAGCGGAATGCCGACGCCGGCAAGGTTGCCGATGGCTTCCCCGGAATTCTCGGCTTCGCCCCCGATGCTGATCCTGTAGCCCTGCGGCAGGTGGAAGTTGCTGGCCGCGAGACGTTCCTGGAAGTCTGCAAAAACGGGGGCTGGAAGTGTGTAAGGGTCCAGGAAGGCGAGGATCTGGTTGACCCGCTCGCCATCCTGACGCGAGACAACGGCGGTCTTCGGATCAAGCGACATTGTGCCGAGCGCCGACAGGGGCGTGCCGTTGCCGATGGTCATGGCGCGCAGGTCGGCCAGCGATCCGCGGCGGTCATCCGGCGCGATGACCATGACAGGCAATTCTTCCGTTCCCTCCACGACCGAGCCCGCCCGCACGCCTTCGAGTTCGGCGTTCATATCGGAGGCGATCTGCGTGAGGCGTTCGCCAGCAAGCGCCGTGGCCGCTTCATCAGCTTTCAGGCTGACCGTCGGCGCGCCAAGCTCAAGCGAAGCCACCGTGTAGGTTACGCCCGGTGTCTGGGCGAGGATGGTGCGCGCCTCGTCGCCAAGGCGGCCAAGCGTATCGAAATCGTCGCCCAGAATGGTGAACTCGATGGGCGCATCAGCGGGCGGCCCCTGTTCAAACGGCAAGGCCAGAACACGCGCGCCGGGGAAGGCATCGCGCATCTCGCGCTGAACCTCGGCCACGATCTGGTGCGTGCGGCGATTGTCATCGAGCTGGACCCAGCCAGCGGCGAAGCCCTGCACGCCTTCAGTATTGTTGATGACATTATAGTAGACACGCGGCGATGGCTCACCGAGCACCCATGTGACCGACTTCACGCCCTCCATGGCTTCGATCAGTTCGGTGGCATGCCTGGTGGACTCAATCGTATCCGAGAGGCTCGCCTCAGGGGGCAGTTGCATGCTCATCTGAAACTGGTCGCGTTCTGTCTGCGGGAAGAACTGGGAGGGCAACTGGCCGACAAGCCAGAAGCCGACCACAGCAGGCGTAACGCCGAGAATAATGCCGAGCGGCGGGAAGCGCAGCACAGCCTCGATCGTGGCGCGATAGCCATCCGAGATGAAGTCCACCGACACGCCATCACGCCACCAGCGACGGGGGCGCTTGGGCTCTCCCGTCTCCCAACCGCGTGTCCGGTCAAACCAGCCAGCCATGGCGGGTATGACGGTCACCGAGATAAGGAAGGAGGCCGTGATGGAGTAGATGACCGACAGGCCGATCATGCCGATGAATTCGCCAGCCCCACCGGGGAGCATGGCAATCGGCGCGAAGGCGAGCGCGGTTGTCAGCGTCGAGGCCGCAAGCGGCGCGAACAGGTGTCGGAGGCATTTGTCGATCGCCCCGATACGCGAGGCGCCACGCGCGCGCATCTGGTCAAAATCGTCGACGACGACGATGGCATTGTCGATAAGCAGGCCGAGAGAGATGACAAGCCCGGTAACCGACATCTGGTGCAGCGGATTACCGAACACCTTGAACAGGATCAGCACGAGTGCGACGGTCAGCGGAATGGCCGCGCCAACGACCAGCGCCGAACGCCAGCCCATCGTGAAGAACAGGACCAGGAACACGATGCCCGCCGACATGAGCAGGTTCTTGGCGAGCCCGTTCAGGCGTTCATTGGTATAGATGCTCTGGTCGAAGACGGTCTCGATCCGCAATCCGGGCGGTGCATCCATGGAAAAATCGTCAACCAGCGCATGGGCAGTCTTGGCCCATTTATCGACACGCTGGTTGTCGGAGATGTAAGCCCCGACCAGCATGGTCCGTTTGTTGTTCTCGAAGGCCATGCGCACAGGCGGGTCTTCGAACCCTTTCTGGACTATAGCCACATCGCTCACCCGTACGGCGGAGCCATCCGGGCGCTGGATAAGCGGCACGCTGCGAATACGTGAAATATTGTCGAACTCGCCGCCAACTTCGAGGCCGACATTGCCGCCATCGGAGCGCAATGTCCCCGCGGGTGTCTTGCTGTCGGCCGAACTGATCAAGGCCGCAGCCTGGCGCATCGAGAGACCGGCTGCCGAGAGCTTTTCCGGATCGACAACAACGCGGACTTCCTCGGCGGGAACGCCGAACAGGTCCGTCAGCTCGGTTCCGGGCAGGCGCTGGAAACGGTCTTCAAGATTAAGCGCCATGCGGCGCATTACGGCGAGCGGCGGATCGCCCTCGCCTTCCCAAACAAAGCCTACGACGAGGGTCGCCGCACCAACATACTGGCGGTGCACGATGGGCGTGCTTGTGCCGGGAGGAAACTTGGCCCGTGCAGAATCCACCTTTTGACGGATCAGTGTCCACGCATCATCGACCTCGGACTCGGAAAGGTCTTCGCGCACCTGAATGCTGACTTGCGACACACCCGGACGAGACACCGAATGGACTTCGTCCACTTCAGGCAATTCCATGAGGGCCGCTTCCACAGGTTCGGTGACAAGCGCCTCCATCCGCTCGGCATCAGCGCCGGGCAAGGTCGTCAGCACGAAGCCATAGCGCTCGATCAAGGTCGGGTCTTCCTGCCGTCCGAGCGAGAACATTGCGCCTATGCCGCCGACCATGATGACCATCATGATCAGGATCGTGAGGCGCGGAAGATTGAAGAATACAGTGCGCATGACCGGTCCGCCCTCAGCCGCCGTTAGGCGCGTCGGCCAGCGCAGGATCGCGCGGCGTGACGGGCATGCCGGGTGCGATGCGTTGCAGGCCATCGACGATCACGCGGTCGCCTTCCTGAACCGGGCCGCGGACAAAGCCACGCCCGCCTTCGGAATGGACCATCTCTACGGGGCGCGGCTCGGCGCGCCAGCCGCCACCTTCGACAGGTGCGGCAACGAACACGGTCCACAGCCCACGCGAGGCCGTCGACATGGCTTTTACCGGAACCCAGAAACCCGGCTCGTCGATTTCGCGCTCCATGGAGAGGCGCACAACGGAGCCCGCTGGCAGGTTACCCGGGTTTTCGATGTCGAACATGGCGGCGACCGTGCGCCGGTCTGCATCGATCACACCCGTCACGGTGCGGAGCTTGGCGTCCACAGGGCCGGTGTCGGCAACAAGTGTGTAGATATCGCCGGGGGTCAGACGGATGGCGCTGACAGATGGAAGGCCGATCCTGGCTTCAAGATGGCCGGATTCGACCAGTTCAAGGATCGGCGTGCCCGGCGCGGCGATGGCGCCTTCGTCAGACATGCGGGCCGTGACAACGCCGTCAAACGGGGCCGTGATGCGCGCCAGGTCGATCTGCACACGAAGTGTGTCAGCTTGCGCCTTCGCAGCTTCGATACGCGCCATGGATGTGCTGGCCTGCGCTTCAGCCTCGTCGACGCGCTGTTGCGAGACATGCCCCTGCGCCTTCAGTGTTCTCTGGCGTTCAACCGTGTTGAGGGCGAGATTGTGTGAGGCGCGGGCCTCTTCGACGGTCGCCTGAGCAGACGCGAGCTGCGCGCCGAGGCTGCGTGTATCCAGCCGCGCCAGCGTTGTGCCCGCTTTGACCCGGTCGCCGACATCTGCCGAGATCGCCTCGATACGCCCACCGGTCGAAAAACCGAGCTGGCTCTTGCGGCGCGCCTCGGCAAGACCGCTATAGGATTCATCGATCTTGAACTCGCTGGCGAGCCGCACCGGCAGGACCGAGACAACGAGTGGCTCGGGCGCCACGGTCGCGACCTTCGGCCCTTCCGCGCTGCGCAGCTGGAACGCCGCAAAGACGAGCCCACCCCCCACAAGAGCGAGGATCACGAGGAAAATCAGCCCCTTTAAAAAGGTCGGCCGCTTCTCGCGGGCAGTGTCGCCCTGATACGGATCGGAAGGCGTCATGGCTTGTCTCCCAAGGGGATGAAATCAGTTTGCTGCCGATTGGCGGGGCCTTGCAAACCCCGAAAGACCAGATCGGCATGAAAGGTAATGAACTCGCTCGCAGATACAGGCGCATGCGTCGGCGCAACGGCAGGAAAGTGCGGCAGGTGAGTCAGCAATTGCGCAACGCCGTGTGATGCGGCCCAGACCGATGTGGCCGACAGGAAGGGGTCGAGATCAGGGTCGAAAATGCCGAGCGATTGCCCCTCTTTCACCATTGAGACGAGAACACCGAAGGCACGGCCCTTGTTGGATGCCGTAAACACATCCCAGTCAGCATCACACTGAGGGGACATTTCAGCGCTTTCGATTTGAGAAAAAGCGGCTGCATAGTGATACGGACGCTCAATCGCCGTCTCGATATAGGTGGAGACACAGGCACGTCCGCGCACGGCAAAAGGGGCATCCACGCCGGAGACCCGGCCGACACGCGCCAGAAGCCGCTCGAAGAACGCCTCCTTCAATTCGTCGATCAACTCATCCTTCGACCCGAAATACTTGTAGATGGCGGAGGGTGAATAGTCGATTTCCTCGGCGAGCCGGCGGATCGACAAGCCAGACTCGCCTTCCAGCGCGAAGACACGCTCGGCCGCCTCGATAATGGCGCCGCGCACCTTGAGACGGCGGCGCTCTGCAGGCGTGGGGTCGAGGGACAGATCAGTTGGCATGGAGCGTTAATCAGTCGATGAGCTTAAGGCATGTTCAGAAAGTGAACACTGTTCACCCCATCTAGCGCCACCCTCCTGCCCCGGCAAGAAGAAACATGGAACCGCGCCCTTTCACGCCCCCGCTGTGGCCTCTATGTAGCGAGGATGGCAAATCGATTTCCCCCCGCTCCGCCCGTTGGCACACCGATGCTGGCAACCCGTCCCAGCGCCGACGCGCGCGCCATGCTGGCTTTGCGCCGCTCGGTTGGTAAGCAATTCCTGACCGAACCCGGCCCCTCTCCATCAGACCTGGACGAATTGCTGACGATTGCCGCCCGCGTACCGGATCATCGCAAACTCACCCCCTGGCGCTTCATCGTGTTTGAAGGCGATGCCCGTGTTGAATTCGGCAAGGCCATCGCCAAAATCCACGGCAGCAACCTGCCGGACGCAGAATCGCAGGATGTGCTTCATGCGGCGGGTTTGCCCCTGCGCGCGCCGGTCATGGTGGCCGTGATCTCGTCGCCGGACCACACCCACAAGACACCCGTCTGGGAACAGGAATTGTCCGCAGGCGCGGTGTGCCACAACCTCTTGCTGGCTGCCAACGCGTCAGGCTGGGCCGGTGTCTGGCTGACCGAGTGGCTCGCCTTTGACAAACAGGTCGATGCTGTTTTGGGCCTCACGGAAGGCGAACGGGTTGCCGGCTACATCTATCTCGGCACCGCCACGATGGCCTCTCTGGAACGCCCAAGGGCGGACATGAGTGAGAAGGTCACACGCTGGACAGCGCCCGCCTGATCAGCCGCGACCGCGATAGGACGCAACGCCCGTATCCGGCACATAGAGGCCTTTAGGCACTTCGCCGGACTGCCAGAACACGTCGATCGGAATGCCGCCGCGCGGATACCAGTAGCCCGAGATGCGCAGCCATGTGGCGTGGGTAAAATCGAAGATGCGCTTGCCGATCGAGACGGTGCAATCCTCGTGAAACGCACCATGATTGCGGAAACTGGTGAGGTAGAGCTTGAGGCTCTTGGACTCGACCAGCCAGTCGCCGGGCGCATAGTCGATTACCAGATGCGCAAAGTCCGGCTGGCCCGTTACGGGGCAAAGCGACGTGAATTCAGGGGCAACAAAGCGCGTCAGATAGAGCGTGCCAGTATGCGGGTTGGGCACGCGCTCAAGCTGCGCCTCTTCCGGGCTTTGCGGGGCGGCCGTTTGCTGGCCGAGCTGATCGAGGCCGCTATAGATCGGATTATCAGGCATTGGTCAGAATTCCTGGAACGGGGACAAGGCCGAACAAGAGCCCGAAATAGGTCGCATAGGCAAGCAGGAGGACTGCACCTTCCCAGCGCGAGATGCGCTTGCGGGTGATCGCAAAAAGCATAAGCAGGACAGTCGAGAGCACAAGCATGCCGATATCCAGCGGCGAAATGAGACTGGTCGTCGCGCCGTCGGCGATGGATCCCACAGCCGTGTTTCCGCGCACGCTGAATGGCTGGACAAGGGCCGTCACGCCGAGAATACCAAGCACATTGAAAATGTTCGAGCCAATGATATTGCCAAGCGCCACGTCAGACTTGCCACGATAGGCCGCCACAGCCGTTGTGGCGAGTTCCGGAAGGCTGGTGCCGACCGCAACAATCGTAAGACCGATGATGGTTTCGCTAATGCCGAAATCACGCGCGATTGAAACACCGCCGTCCACCAGCAGACGCGCGCCGATGATGACAGCTACCAGGCCGACAACCGCGATAATGAGCCCGACAAACAGGCCATATTGCGCCTGAACGCTTTCGCCTTCAGCGGCGTGCATCGCGGCCGCATCCGTCTCGCGTTTCTGATCCGCCAACAGTGAATACGCCAGATACGCCAGCAACAGGCCAATCAAGCCAAAACCCGCCACCCGGGTGAAAAGATCAAACCAGATCAACGCACACAAAAGGGCGGTTACGCCCACCATGACAGCCCCGTCCCGGCTCAAGGCCTTGGGATTGGTCAGGATTGGTCGGATGACAGCGGCGAGGCCCAGCACAAGCAGGATATTGGCGATATTCGACCCAACGACGTTCCCCACCGCGATGCCGACTGCGCCCTGACCAATGGCCCGCAGGCTGGTGACCAGTTCGGGAACCGAAGTGCCGAAACCGACCAGCGTGAGACCAATGACAAGCTCGGAAATATTCAGCTTCCGGGCAATGCTGACAGACCCCCGGACCAGCGCTTCACCACCCACAAACAGGAGCACAAGGCCGCCAAGCACCATAAGGTATGTCATTCAGTCTCCGTACTGCGTTGATAACTGCATTATATGGTGTTGCCGCTCATACTTGCAATTACCCGTATGGAGCGCCCCAAGACTATAAAAACTCGCCTGAATGGCGATGTATTTACGAGAATATTTTTCATTTTCTTGCAGTGTTCGGGGCGTAAACGGCAGACCTGCGCAGTATGTTGCCACTATACAGGCCTGTTCAGGCTTCATTTAGGAAAACTGGCGCAATCCTCGCATTGCAATTCGAATGGTAAATTCTTTGATGTCTCAGCGGCTAGCCCGTTTCAGCTCTGTTGCCGGGAGTGCCTTGATGCACCCCGCAACGGGCCTGTGCATGTTAAGCGCAGTGACGGCGTGCGCCGGATTTCCCGGAGGCAGTAACGGCATAGGCGGCGCGAACAAGCAGATGCCTGTCGAACTGGACGGCCTGCCGCCCGGACTGGAAGACAAGACACGCACCGTTCTTGAAACCGACGAGGCCCCGCCAAAGAGCATCCTGGAGTCGCGCCGACAGGCAGGCGATGCGGCCGGCACGCTGGAAGAGTTCCTGGCGGCGGAAGGCTATCTCGCCGCCCAGGTCTCGCCCGAGCTGATCGACACGCTTGAGAAGAAGCCGCGCCTCGACGTGCAGGCCGACGAACGTTTTGAAGTCGCCTCCGTCAAACTCTCCATGGCGTCCCCGGTCAGCGAGCCGCTTCAGGCCAAACTGGATGCGGCGCTCAAAACGGTTCCTGTGGGCTCGCCGGCGCGGACAATCGATATCGAGGGTCTGGACAGCCGACTGGTGCGGACGCTGCAGGATAATGGCCACGCCTTTGCCGAAAGCGGTGGCATTGATGTGCTCGCGTCCCGCAAGGAGAAGTCGGTCGAGATCACCTACGCCCTGAAACCCGGTCCCTATGTCCGTCTCGGCGACATGACACTGACCGAAGGCAGCGCGTCCGACATGGACACGATCCGCCTCTACCGCACCTGGACACCCGGCGACGTCTACGTCGCCGACAAGATCGACCAGTTGCGCGCACGCCTGCGCAGCAGCGGCCTGTTCGACGGCATCGGCGTCGCGATATCGGAGACGCCGGACTCGAACGGGCTCTACCCTGTCGAATTGACCCTCACTGAAGCCAAGCGCCGCTCTGTGGGCGCGGGCGTTACAGCCTCCACGACAGACGGTGTCGGCGCGGACGCCTTCTGGGAACGGCGCGACGTGACCGGCGCAGGCGACACTTTCCGCCTGCAGGGCGCAGTGGCGACACTCGCCCGGGACCTGACGGCCACCTATACCCGCCCGAATATCGGCCGCTATGGCCGCACGTTCACCGCGGAGACAGGCGTCCGCGCCGAAGAGACCGACGCCTATGACCTGCAAGGCGTAAAGGTCGGCGCGGCCTTGTCGCAGCCTTTCAACAAGAACTTCACGCTCTCGGCAGGCGTCACGCTTGATGCGACCCGCACCAAGGAGCTGCGCCTGCGCGCGTTGCTGGAGCCGCGCGAACTTGTGACCCTCTCCTTCCCGCTGGCGGCGACCTATTCGACCGTCAAGCAACCGCTCGACCCGCAATCGGGCAACAAGGCCTTCCTTGGCATTGAGCCGGGCATGTCGGTGGGCGATGCGAATGCGGGTTATACCCGCCTCCTCATTTCCGGATCGACCTACAAGAAAATCGCGGATGGTCCCTTCGTGGCCGCCTTGCGCAGCGAGTTCGGCGCCTTCTTTGGCTCGAATGGCGTTCCGGCTGACCGCCTCTTCTTCGCGGGCGGCGGCGGCACGGTGCGCGGCTTTGATTATCAGAGCCTGTCGCCAACCGATTCCTCCGGCGCCATCCTCGGCGGCCGCGCACTGTTCGATATGTCGGCCGAGCTGCGTTACCGCCGCAGCGAGAAGATCGGCTATGTCCTCTTTGTCGACACCGGTTCGGCGGCGAATAGCACAGACGAAGTGTTCAGCGATTTGCGCACGGCCGTCGGCCTTGGCTTTCGCTACTATCCCGGCTTCGGCCCGGTCCGCGTGGATATCGCCACGCCTGTCGACCGCCGTGACGGCGAGAGCCCGGTTCAGTTCTATATCTCCATCGGGCAGTCCTTCTGATGAAGTATCTGCGCGCCACCTGGGCCTTCATACGCCGACGCCCCCTGATGTCAGGCGCGGGCGGCATCGTGACACTGCTCCTGGTCGTCATCCTCGGCGCACGGCTCTGGATCAACAGCGATGGCGGGCGTGCCTTCGTCCTGTCGCAGATTGATGGGCGCGAGATCGGCAGTCTCGGAACAATCTCTGCGGAGGGGCTGACGGGCGATCCGCTCAATCGCATGCACCTCAACCATCTCACAATCGCTGACAGTGATGGAATCTGGCTTGAGGCGAACGATGTTCGCCTGAAGTGGACTCCCCGCGCCCTGTTCTCGCGCAAGGTCGAACTCAATCTCGCCAGTGCAGGCGAAATCAGTATCAGTCGCCGGCCCCAGACCGGCTCGCGCGAAAGCTCAGGCGGCGGTGGCTGGAGCATCGAGTTGGACGATCTCTATATCGGCAAGCTGGCGCTCGCCGAGGGCGTCGCCGGACCGGCAGCCTCCTTCAGCGTCGCTGGCGCCTTCACGCGCGGCAAGGACAGCATCCTCACCGCCAAACTGGATATCACGCCCATTGAGGGCCTCGGCGACCGGTTCAAGATTGACGCGCGCCGCGACGCAGCCGGCCAGTTCAACCTGAACGCCGAAGGGGCCGCACCTGCGGGCGGAACCTTTGCCACCCTGCTCCACCTGAAAGATGGCCAGGACGCATCCCTCACCGCCTCTGTGGACGGCACGCTTGAGGAAGGCGATGGCTTTCTGCAATTCCAGATCGCAGGCGAAGACGCCGCCTCGATGACTGCAAAGGTTCTTGACGGTCGCCTGACGGCCAATGCGGACGTCAACGCCCTGTCGCTTCCGTTGCCGGAGACCGTGCAGACACTGCTCGGCTCCGATGCCCGGTTTGTGCTCGGCGCGGATATCAAGAAGAACATTGCGTCGTTTGACCTCTCGGCCTCCATGGCCTCCGGCCTGCTCACAGCCAAGGGCGAAGCAGACACCGAGACCAGGAAGCTCAACGGCCCGGCCGCAGTGACACTCAAGTTCACGGGCCTGCCGGATCTCGCGGGCCTTGATGCCAACCTCTCACTCGATGGCACACTGAAAATGGAGGGCAATGTGCCCTCCTATACCGGGCAGGCAAATCTCGTCGCGCTCGATGGCACCGACCTCCCCTTCCGCCAGCTGAGCGGCCCTGTGACCGTCTCGGTGGAACCGGACAGAATCCCTTTCCAGGCTGACCTCATCGGCGAAGGCATCCTCGCGGGCAATGACACTGTGACAGGCCTGCTCGGCAAGCAGCCCCATCTCGTGGCCAGCGGCGCCTATGCCCGTGACACCGGCGTGCTGACGCTGGCGCCTTCCGCACTCACCCTGCCCGAGGGCAAGGTTTCCGCGTCCGGCACTCTCGCCACAAAAGCCCGCACGCTCGACATTCGGGGCACGCTGGACCAGGCACTGCGCAGCCTGCCCGGCTCATTTGGCGGGCGCGCCGCCGGCACATTCCGCGTGCACGGCCAACTCTCCAGCCCGTCCATCGAGACCAGCCTTACAGGCCAGAGTTTCTCAGGCCTTCCAGACAGCGTACAGCCGCTCATCGGTCCGGCGCCGAAGGTCAATGCGTCACTGAAGATTGATGGCAAGGCCATACGCATCGCCAAGGCAACGCTCGACAGCGCGGGCCTGCAGCTAAAAGGTGACGGCGTCTACCGGATTGGCGGCAACAGCGCATTGGCCTTCGATTTCGACCAGACCGCCCCCCTTGAGATCAGCGGCAACACATTTGATCTTGGTACAGGCAAAATCAGTCTCGCCGGCCCCTCCGATGCGCTTGTCGTGGATTTGAAATCCAGTTCGGGCACGTTCCACGTGGCCTCCCGCGATATGGAAGACGTGGCGACAACCGCGACAGTCACGCTGGCCGGTGATCGCATCAGCGGGCCTGTCAGGCTGACCGGAAGCTTCGCCGGTGAAGCGCTCGACGTGACGGCGGACTTTACACGCGCCGATGGCGACATGGTCATCGACAATATCAGCGGCAATTATGGCCCTCTAGCCCTCGCTGGCCGGACCGAGATCAACAAGGCAGGCGACCTGATCGTTGCCATCAACGCCGATGGCGATGGCCTGACGACGGAAGACATCCGCGTCAAAAGCCTGCGCGCCAATGCCAGCATCATAAAGGAAGGCGACGCCCCGATGTCGCTGGTCGTGCAGGCCCAGGGCAGTGGCGCGCGGCTGAAGAACGGCGTCAAGCTCGACACCTTCTCTGCTGACATAAAGAACAACAAGGACGGGTATGATTTCCGCGCCAGCCTCGTCAGCACGCAGGAATCGTTTCCGTTCGACTTCACCTTTTCCGGCAAGGCCAATCTCTCCGGCGATGCCCCGGAAGGCACTTTCAGCCTGTCGGGAACCGCGCTTGGTGAAAAGCTGAACACACCTCAGCCCGCTCGCTGGCGGCTGGGAGATCAACCCGACCTCAACGGTCAACTGGACCTGTTGGGCGGCGACATAAAAGCGAGCCTCTCCGGCAGCGGAGAAACCGCGACCCTCGCGGTGGACGTCAACGCGGTCGACTTTGGCGCCCTGTTTGCCCTCGCAAATCTCGGCGAGGTCGATGCGCGCCTGAATGGTCATGGAGAGTTCAAGCCGATCGGGCTGTCGCCTTCCGGGTCGTTCGCGTTTTCCGCAACAAGCCCTGTTCCCGGCCTCGATACGTCCCTGTCGCTGGACATGACGGGCCAGCTGAATGCGAAAGTGTTCAAGCTGAATGCCCGCAGCAATTACGGCAAGGATCTCGTGCTTGTCGCTGACGCGGTATTGCCGGTGAAGCCTTCGGCCACTTCACTGGTCAGCCTCGACCGCGAGCAAAAGCTCAGCGGACAGGCCACTCTCAAAGGTGATCTCGGCGCGCTCCAGTCAGCCGCCCTCGCCTATGGGCATGATATCGGTGGTCGCATAGATGCGCTGGCAACACTGAAGGGCTCGCTTGCCGCGCCTACCTATCAGGCCAAAGCGACCATCAGCAATGGCATCTACGAATTCGGTGCGACCGGCATGCGCCTGACAGGCATCGCCCTTGATGCCGCCTATGACGACCAGACCTTCACCGTGCAAGGCACCGGACGCGGCGCGGACAATGGCACCGTGTCAGTCAACGGCTCGCTGGGCAAAGACCGCACACGGGTCGAAGCCGATCTCACGCGCCTTCTCGTCTATGACCGTGACGGCGACATCGCCCGCCTCAGCGGCAAAGTGACGGTGACAGAGGATGATGACGGACGCCTGGCAGAAGGCAAACTCGTCGTCGATGAGGCGCGTGTATCGCTGGACAACCTGCCGTCCTCTGGCCCCAAGGCGATAGACGTGCGCTGGACAGACGACGATCCGTCGGCCTCCGATGCCAGCAAGATAAGGCAGTCATTGAGGCTCAACCTCGATATCGACGCCGCCCGGCGTGTGTTCGTCACGGGGCGCGGTCTGGATAGTGAATGGGCGCTCAATCTGACGGCCACCGGCACAGCATCCAACGTCAACCTCAGAGGCGAGGCCACAATGGTCCGCGGCAGCCTCGACCTCGCGGGCCGCCCCTTTGTGTTCGACAGCGGCAAGATCACATTCGACGGACCTGTCGACTCGGCCCGTATTGCCGTGGACGCGGAACGGTCCGTCAATGGGTTCGTCGCGAGGGTCCAGGTGTCGGGCAAACCGTCAAATCCGGTCTTTGAACTGTCGAGCACGCCGGACCTGCCGCAGGACGAAATACTGTCGCGCCTCCTGTTCGGTCGTTCATCCATCGACCTCTCGCCCGTCGAAGCAGCCCAGCTGGCCTCATCCATCGCCAAGCTCAGCGGGCGCGGCGGCGGATTTGATCCAGCCGGACAACTGCAGTCGGCGCTCGGGTTGGACCGTCTCTCGATTGGCTCAAACGATGCGGGCAATGCCGAACTCGGCGTGGGCCAGTATCTCAGCGACGACGTCTATCTCCAGCTCAATGCCGCAGGTGCCAGCGGCAGCTCCGTCGAGGTCGAATGG
Source organism: Hyphomonas oceanitis SCH89 (assembly GCF_000685295.1). Lineage (GTDB taxonomy): Bacteria > Pseudomonadota > Alphaproteobacteria > Caulobacterales > Hyphomonadaceae > Hyphomonas > Hyphomonas oceanitis. The sequence goes on along the minus strand of NZ_ARYL01000016.1, from coordinate 10,661 downwards.
GAGCCTGCCGATCACGTCTCCGTTACATCTGAAACTACTTCGACCGGAGAAAACAAGCTCTCCATAAGGTGGAAAAAAGACTACTAGCTCCAGTTATAAGCGATGACTACCATTGAAACCAAAGGTATATTTTTGTGAGCTTAATTCACTTACGGGTGGTGGTTGGTCACAAAAGAACCTCAAATAGGCGCTTTAGTGTTTCATATTTTTGGTAAGCCCTGATCTTGCTTTAACATCCTTAGCGCGAAATGCAGGGGGTGCCATAAAAGGAAAATCTAACGTGCAACACGAGCAAAGACACTCCAGTTCGCGCGCACCGACGCGCGTAGATCAGCTAGTAGGTGAAAAAATTCGCGCACTGCGCATCGCGCAGAACCGCACTTTGGCCGAGCTTGGCACGGAACTCGGCATCAGCCATCAACAGTTGCAGAAATACGAGACAGGCACGAACCGCCTGAGCGCCGGTATGCTGTCGACTGTTGCAGAGGCTTTGCGTGTCCCCATTGCGGACCTGTTCGAAGACGAAGGCGACGCCGATCCGACGATCAAGGATCCGGCAATGCGTGTACGAGCCGAATGCCATGACTGGATCGAGCGGACCAAATCACCCGAGAAACTCGAAACCATGTCTCGCGTGCTGAAAGCCCTAGCCACCGGCTGAGGCATCGCCCTTCAGGTATGGCTTGAGCGAATCGACGCGATTCGGGTGGACGAAGTGTTCGGTGAACCAGAACGCATCTTCCGCTTCGAACATGTCTTTCAGCCAGTCGATGACGATACGGCCACTCGGCATGCGCCAGACTCTTTCGGTATAGGTCAGCCAGAACTGGATCGGCGCGACCTCTGGCAGTTCCAGAGGCACCAGGGACGGCTCGACCGTACCGATATAGGATGGCAGCAAGGCAACGCCGCCGCCATTCTTGCACACTTCAATCATGGCGCTTGCGGAATTGGTGACGAACGCGAAGCTCACCAGTTTCCGCAGCTCTGACATTTTCGGCGCCCAGCGCTCAATCTGGTGCACATAGGCCTGATGAAGAATTGAGCGGTGCCGGAAATATTCGAACAGGCTATTGGGCTCGCCATGCTCATCCAGGTATCCGCGTGAGGCGAAGCTGATATAGTGAAGCGTGCCCATGCGCCGGGCGATGACATCGTGTTGCTTCGGCTCGGTGAATTGTATCGCGATATCCGCATCGCCAGCCCCGACGTCAGGCGCCTTCTCGACCACATTCATCTTGATCTGAATGCGCGGATTCGCACGGTGGAATTCCGGCAGGCGCGGCGCGATCCAGTAGGGGCCCAGCCCGTCACCTGTCGCCAGCGTGATTGTTCCCTCAGCCGGCTGCCCCTTGTCATTGGATTGGCGTGTCAGCTCCTTGGCGGCGCCAGCCATGGCCTTGGCTTGGTTCAAGACAAACTTGCCCGCCTCGGTCAGCTCCACGCCGCGCGTCGAGCGATTGAGCAACTGCACGTTCAGCTCGTTTTCGAGGTCGTCAATCTTGCGCCCGATGGTCGGAGGGGACTCGCCAAGGCGCACAGAGGCGGCCTTCATGCTGTTCAGCTCCGCGACGACCATGAAGACCCGGAGATTATCCCAATTGAGGCGCTCCGACGGCATGCCCGTATCCTTCCGCTGGGCACAAGCCATACGCCATGCCTGACGCATCTATATCGGGGCAGACAAGGCACGTCATTACCGGAATCCAGCCAGTATTCGTAAAATTTATACCGTCTATCTCTTCAGGCAGCTCGACGAAGCGTAATGAATCCCGGATCTACTGTGACGGATTCACAGGTGATTTTCAAAACCCAATCGCGAATACTTCCCGGACCACCAAGGCATAGCCGGCCTTCGCGCCGCACGATCGGCAGGGGCCGCGCTGCCACAACGCCAAACCCGCTGACGCCGCGCATGCACTGCGTTTCACACCAATCCCAGCGATCATTGACGGTGGCGCAACGGAACCCGTCATCGTCGATCGGCTTGCGAAGGATGTACAGATGGCTTCCATTGACGAAGAGGTGCGAGACAGCCGTGTCGAAATAGGCTGGCGCATGGCCACCGAATGTCTCGGGATCGGTGAGCAATCGAACGATCTCGACCTGCTCGGCAGCGATGGGTGAATTGGGCAGCCCGCGCGGAATGGTTCCAGGCTGGCGGGAGGGAATTTGCGGATAGAACACGGCAGTCTCCAATCACGGATATGGACAAACAGGCCTCACCCATCGTGATTGGAATCTAGAAGCCCTGCCGCTGCAGCGCCAGTTACGAATCGGCCATATGGACGGAGTTTAAGACTGGCCCAGGCGCCCGAGTGCACTGCGCCTGTCGCAGCGCACTCGGTCTGTTTCAGCGCAGGGAAGAAAGCACATCGAACGGGCTGGACGATGGCGTGTCCTTGGGCGCAGCCGTCTTGGGCGCGGATGTATTGCGCGGCGCCCTGCCCGCAGCCTGCTTGAGGCTGAGCCCGATGCGCTTGCGCTGAACATCCACGTCCAGCACGACCACATTCACCACCTGCCCCGTACTGACCACCGTGTGCGGGTCTTTCACAAACGTATCCGACAGTTCCGATACGTGCACGAGCCCGTCCTGGTGAACACCGATGTCCACAAAGGCGCCAAACGCCGTGACATTGGTGACCACGCCTTCCAGCCGCATGCCGGGCTTCAGGTCAGTCACTTTCTCCACGCCATCCTTGAACGTCGCCGTCCGGAATTCAGGGCGCGGGTCACGGCCCGGCTTTTCAAGCTCGACAAGAATGTCCTTCACCGTCGGCACACCAAAGATCGCATCGGCAAACTCTTCCGGCTTCAGCTTCGAGAGGAAGGCCTTGTCGCCAATCAGCGCCTCAAGCTTGCGACCCGTCTTCTTGGCAATCCGCTCAACGACGGGATAGGCCTCCGGATGAACGGATGAGCCGTCCAGCGGGTTCTTGCCTTTGGAGATTCGAAGGAAACCAGCTGCCTGTTCAAACGCCTTCGGGCCAAGGCGCGGTACTTTCTTCAGCTCGCTCCGCGTCTTGAACGGCCCGTTCGCATCGCGATACGCGACAATGTTGGCAGCAATCGTGGCATTGAGGCCAGCAACGCGCGCCAGCAGTGAGGCCGACGCCGTATTCACGTCAACGCCAACCGCATTGACGCAGGTCTCGACAACGGCATCCAGCGACCGCGACAGCGCAGCCTGGTCCACATCATGCTGGTACTGGCCGACGCCAATGGCCTTCGGTTCGATCTTCACGAGTTCCGCCAGCGGGTCCTGCAGGCGCCGCGCGATGGAAACCGCGCCCCGGATGCTGACATCAAGGTTGGGGAATTCCTTCGCCGCAAGTTCAGACGCCGAATACACCGATGCCCCGGCTTCCGAAACCATCAGGCGCGTCAGGTTCAGGTCCGGCAGCTTGTCAGAGAGTTCCGCCACAAGCTTGTCTGTCTCCCGCCCCGCTGTGCCATTGCCCACGCTGACCAGCTCGACCTTGTGCTTCTTGCAAATCGCCGCCAGCGTCGCGAGCGATCCGGCCCAATCACGCTTCGGCTCATGCGGGTAGATCGTCGCCGTATCCAGCAGCTTGCCAGTCGCATCCACGACAGCAACCTTGCAGCCCGTGCGGATGCCCGGGTCGATACCCATCACCACTTTCGGCCCGGCAGGCGCGGCCATCAGCAGGTCATGCATGTTGCGGGAGAAGATGCGGATCGCGTCCTTGTCGGCCAGTTCCTTCAGGCGCGTGATGGACTCGCGTGAACTCGATGGCTCAAGCTTGCCCTTCCACGCGGCCTGAGCCGTCTCTTTCAGCCACGAGTCTCCCGGGCGGCCCTTGGTCGCGATCCCGAATTCCTGACAGATTTCACGTATGGCCGGATGGTCGCGCGTCTCGTCATGCGGCACAGCCAGCTTGACCCGCAGCACGCCTTCCTTCTGGCCGCGCAGCAGCGCCAGCGCCCGGTGCGATGGCATCGCATTGATCGGCTCATCGAAATCGAAATAGTCGGCAAACTTCGCCCCCGCCTCTTCCTTGCCCTTCACCAGCGCCGAGCCGAGCTTGCCACTGCCCCACACGGTCTCACGGATCTTGCCGACCAGTTTTGGTGCTTCGGCCATCTTCTCGACGATAATCTCGCGGGCGCCTTCCAATGCGCTCTCCTGGTCCGCAACGCCTTTCTTGGACGAAACGAACGCCTTCGCTTCGGCGGTTGGCAGCAGGGCGGGATTGGCCAGCAGCCGGTCGGCCAGTGGCTCAAGCCCGGCCTCGCGGGCGATGGTCGCCTTGGTGCGCCGCTTGATTTTGTAGGGGGCATAGAGGTCTTCAAGCGCGACCTTGGTCTCGGCCGCCATGATCTCGCGCTCCAGCGCGGGGGTCAGCTTGTCCTGTTCGCGGATTGCACTCAGCACCGTCTCGCGTCGGCTCGCCAGTTCCGTCAGGTATTCCAGGCGCTCGGTCAGGGCGCGCAGCTGCGTATCGTCGAGGCCGCCTGTGCGCTCCTTGCGATAGCGCGCGATGAAGGGAACCGTCGCCCCTTCATCCAGCAGTGCCATGACGGCCGATACCTGACGTTCAGCGACACCGAGTTCCTTGGCGATCTGGCGGGCGATAGCGTCTGAGGTGGTCGAAGCAGAGGAACGAGATGTGCCGGTCATGATATTGGCCTTCTGAATGCAGGGAGGAACAGCACGTTCAGGAACGCGCGGGTCCATCAATTCACCCTAAATCGTTCACACCTCGTTTACGCTTGAAGAAACATCTGCAGTTAATTGATGCCTTCCCTCATTGTAATATTTGTGGGCCTGTCATTACAGGCGATCTAGACAAAAGCGCTCCCCTCAGCTCGCTTTTTCTACCGGCACTGCGTCTCATGAGCAGAAATCCCGGAAAACAGAATTTTTTTCTGTTTTTTCGCTTCAAGCGCTAGACAGCACCGGAATTCTAAGGTTCCGATGGCGCAAATGGAGGAAACATAAATGACATCCAAGCACCTTATCAGCGTATGTCTGGCGGCAATGCTCGCCGCATGCGGTCAGAATACACCCAAGCCTGAAGCCCCAACCGAACAGCTTAGCGCCGAAGACACGCTGATGCAGCAGCTCATCGACGCCAAGACGGGGGATGTCATCGAAATTCCCGAAGGCAAGCTTTCCTTCAAGCGCGCCCTCAGCCTGACGGTAAATGGCGTGACAATTCGTGGCCAGGGTATGGACAAGACCGTGCTGAGCTTTGCCGACCAGATTTCCGGCGCCGAAGGCCTCCTCGTCACAGCCAGCGACTTCACGATTGAAGATCTCGCCATCGAAGACACAATCGGCGATGCCCTGAAGGTGAATGAAGGCGACAATATCACCATCCGCCGCATTCGCACCGAATGGACCAACGGACCAGCGACAGAAAACGGCGCCTACGGCATCTACCCGGTCCAGACGACCAATGTGCTGATGGAAGACAATGTCGCCATTGGCGCCTCTGATGCCGGCATCTATGTCGGCCAGTCGAAGAACGTCATCGTCCGCCGCAACCGCGCTGAATACAATGTCGCCGGTATCGAGATCGAGAACACAATTGGCGCCGACGTCTACGAGAACGTCACCACCAACAATACAGGCGGCATCCTCGTCTTCAACATGCCTGCCCTGAAGCAGGCAGGTACAACGACCCGCGTCTATGACAACAAGGTCTATGCCAACAATCTCGGCAATTTCGGCCATGCCGGCACACCCGTCGCCAGCGTTCCTGCCGGTACGGGCGTCATCGTCAACTCGAACGACAAGGTCGAAATCTTCAACAACGAGATTTCCGACAACAAGACCTCCAATGTGATCATCTCCAGCCTCTTCGAAACCGGCTACTCTGACGACGAGAAGAGCGACACGTTCGATCCGTATCCAGAAAGCATCTACATCTATGGCAACACGTTCTCGGGCGGCGGCAACGCCCCTGACAGAGCCGGCCTGGAAGCGGCGCGTGTGGCGCTGTTCGGCGAAGATGGCAGCTTTCCGGACGTCCTCTGGGACGGCTATGTCGATCCGGCAAAGATGGTGGACGGCAAGATGCCGGATGATCTGCGCATCTGTGTCGACAATGGCGACGCGGAAGTGCTCAACGCCGATGCACCGAACAAATATGCCGCCCCGGCGCTTGTGACCGACGCGCATCGCTGCACGCTTGAGAAGCTGCCAGCCATCGAGTTGAACCGCGAGGGCTAGGTTCATGCATTTGAATCGCTTGGGTGGCTTCCTGGTTGCCGGATTGCTTTGTGTGCTCACGGCCTGTGGCGCACAAGGCAAATCGGCAACGGCGACCGTCCATTTCTATCCGGACACCAACCCGGCGCTCTTGAGCGAGTGGGGCGTGCTCAGCGCATCCAAAGGCGCCCTGCGCCTCAGCACGGGCGTTGTGCCCTATGACCTGAACACGCCGCTCTTCACGGACTATGCCCACAAGCTGCGCACCATCTATGTGCCGGAAGGTGAGGCCGCAGCCTTTCGCGACAATGACTACCCTGACTTCCCCGTCGGAACGATCATCAGCAAGACGTTCTACTATCCCCGCGCTTCCGGCGATCAGACGGGCGATCGTCAGCGCATTCTCAAGGCCAATGACACGCCCGGAAAGGTCGAACCGATCCTAGACGATCTCGCATCGGTGGACCTGGTAGAAACACGCCTGCTGGTCCGCCGCGAAAAGGCATGGGAGGCCATCTCCTATGTCTGGAACGACGAGCAGACCGACGCCAAGCTCACCAGGATCGGCGCCTATCGCGACATGACAATTGTCGACGATCAGGGCCAGGAGACGGATTTCACCTACGTCGTGCCCAACACAAACCAGTGTGCAGGCTGCCACGCGCTGAACAACACCACGCGCGTCATCGCGCCGCTGGGTGTCCGCCCACGCCATCTCAACAAGCGCTTCGACCATGGCGATGGCGAGACGAACCAGTTGGAATATCTCGCCATGATCGGCTATCTGAAAAACGCGCCTGCGCCTGAAAATGTGCCACGGAATGCCGACTGGAAAGACGAAGCGCTCCCCCTCAACGACCGCGCCCGCGCCTATCTCGATATCAATTGCTCCCACTGTCACAACCGTGATGGTCCGGCCGATACGTCCGGCCTTTACCTGACGCCTGACATCCCGCTCGGCGAGGCCTCAGGCCTATGCAAACTGCCCATCGCAGCGGGTGGCGGCACGGGCAACCTGCCCTACGATATCGTGCCCGGTCATCCCGAGGACTCCGTTCTCGCCTACCGTATGGGATCGACCGACCCGGGCGCCATGATGCCGGAGCTTGGCCGGTCCCTCAGGCATGACGAAGGCGTCGCACTTATCCGCGAATGGATCCAGAATATGGATGGCTCATGCGCCGGTTAGTCGCTCAGGAAATTGGCCAGATAGCTTTCGAGGTTGAGCTTCAACGACTCGAAATAGCTGTCAGCCATCTCCTCTGCCGCCTGGCTGACAAGAATGCTTTCGACCGACAGGAACACCTGCATCGTGATCTGAGCCGTAATCATCGGATCGCCGCCCTTGAAATTGTCCCCGCCCGCGCCCCAGTATTCCGCCAGGTGCAGCGTGATCGAGTCCTGCTTGGCAATATCAAGCGCAAGGCCGCCCGTACGTATCAGTATGGCTTGCAGAAGCTTGCGGTAATACGGGTGCAGGTCGAAATACTGGCGCACAACATCCATGACCGCGCCCAGCCGCGAGCGCCAGTCGGTATGCGTTTCCGTATCCAGCAACACCTCGAACAGCTTTGCGTCAATCTGTTCCGTGACCTGCAGGTAAAGCTCGTCAACAATCAGGTCCACGGTCGGGAAATAGCGATAAACCGAGCTGACAGGGATGGATGCCTCTTCGGCGATCAGTGTCGTCGTGAGCTCGCTGACGGCATGCGTGCGCAGGAACTCGGCCGCCGCCCTGAGGATCGTATTCGCCCGCTGCCGCGCCCGCGCCTGCGGGGGATCTTCGCGCGTCTTCAGCGGACCGATTTCGAAGGAATCTCTCTGGGGCATAAAAATTTCTGCTTTGTTTTTATCAAGCGAGATTCATCGGAGAAGAAAAAGAAACAAACATCAAGGGATACGCAACAGGGAGGCCCTATCGCTGCCTTCTACATCAATACATAGAAACATTTATCAAGATAACAATGCAGTCGCAGGGGGTCACTGTGACGCAAACACCGGGGAATACACATGAACAAGAATCGATTTGGTATGAACACGGCGCGTCTGGCGCTACTGACCAGCGCAGGCATCGTTGCCCTGGGCATGGCACCCGCTTCCGCTCAGGAAGAGGCGGCCGAAAGCCAGCGCACGATGGACACGGTCCTCGTCACCGCCCAGCAGCGCGAGCAAAACCTGCAGGAAGTGCCGATCACGCTGCAGGTCCTCTCCGCTGACGCGCTCTCAACGCTCGCCGCCGACAATATGGGCGATATCGACGCCTTCGTACCGGGTCTGGAAGTGTCCGATGGCAGCCCGACACAGCCGAAGTACAAGATCCGCGGCATCCAGACGTCAGACTTCGGCGTCGGCACCGATCCGGCTGTCGGCATCTACGTTGATGGCGTCTATGCCGCACGTTCCGGCGCTTCGCTGCTCGCCTTCAATGACGTCGAGCGGATCGAAGTCATCAAGGGCCCTCAGGGAACGCTCTTCGGTCGCAACAGCGCCGCCGGCGCCGTCTCGATCACCACCCGCAAGCCCAGCGACAAGTTTGAAGCCGAAGTCGGTGTCCGCGTCGGCGAATACAACAAGCAACGTATTGAAGGCCTGCTGAACCTGCCCGTCAATGACAAGGTGGCCATCCGCCTGAACGGTGTCATGAACAAGCGTGACGGCATCTACACCGACGCCGCCACAGGTCAGGATCTTGGCCGCGAAGACAACTGGGCCATCAAGGGCGCCCTGCGCTGGGACCTCACGCCCGATACCCGCGCGATCCTGACCTACACGCATGACGAGCTGGACCAGGACGCCCGCCCCGCCATCGGCATTGTCCCGATCCCGGATGCCCCCGCCCAGCCTGCCTATCCGGTAGACGAGTCAACCTATCTCAATCCGTTCACGGCCAAGATCCGCAATGATGTGATCGACAATAGCGAGCGCCGGCAACTCGACGAGTTAACGCTTGCGGTCACGCATGACATCGGCTCCATCACCCTGTCATCGATCACGTCCTACCGGACATTCGATACCAATAACCGCGAAGACGAAGACGGTACAAACCGCATTGATCTCTATTTCGACACGAACAATGTCGAGAGTAATGAGAGCTTCTATCAGGAGTTCCGTGCGGCTGGCGAAACGGGCCCACTGAACTGGGTGGTTGGCGCAAGCTACTATGATGAATCTGCCGACCAGCGCAGCAACACATTCGCCTACACCAATACGATCAACACCGCCCTTGGTAATCTCGGCCTTGGCACGCCCTTCTCTGACATCGATAATTTCGTCCTCATTCCGTTTGGCATCGACGCCCGCCTCATGGGCAATGGCTGGACCGAGGACATGATCAACCATGGTGACTTCAAGGCCTATGCCGCCTTTGCCGACGTCATCTGGGAAGCGACAGACAAGTTAAGCCTCACCGGCGGTCTGCGCTATACGAAGGACGAAAAATCCTTCTCCTGGCTGAATGGACCGCGCGTCGCGCCGGAACTTGATGCCACGCTGGCCGCGCTGGAAGAAGCGGGCATTCTCGGCCTTGTTGGCGCCTCGCCGGAAGACTTTCAGTTTGACCTCGTGTTCGACATGTCAGGCCTCGCCGGCGTGCCTTGCGACAATGGCGTCACGGTGGCCGAAGGCGTCACATGCGAGCTGAACGATGAATGGTCGAATGTCAGCCCGCGTTTTGTTGTCGACTACAAGCTGGCCGACAATATCCTGCTCTTCGCCTCTTACGCCAAAGGCTACAAGGCCGGCGGGTTCAACAGCGTCGAACAGGCATCCCGCTTCGACAATGAAGACGTGACCAATTACGAAGCCGGCATCAAGTCGACCTTCCCGTCGGCAGGCCTTCTGATCAACGCCTCGGTCTTCCAGTACACGTACAATGACAAACAGGCGATCAGCCTGGTCAGCGGCGTGAACGGCTCGAATGTCTCTCAATACGTTGTGGAGACCAGCGATGAGGAAGCCTCTGGTGTCGACCTGCAGGTTGAGTGGGCCCCGACCGACGCCCTCTCCTTCTTCGGCAACGGCCAGTATATCAATGTCCTCTACAAGGATCGTGTCACACGCTCCGGTGTTGACCTGTCCGGTTCGCCAACGGGCGAGCCGGAATGGTCCTTCGCCTTCGGCGGGCAATATGTGCTTGACCTGCAAGACAATGGAGAGATCGAATTCTCCGCCTCACATGCCTATACGGGCGAACGCCGTTGCAACGCGGAATCCGATGGGCAGGGCTCTTGCGCCACCTATGCCGCATTCTCCGTAGGCGAAGCACAGGAACGCACGGATGTCCGGGCCTTCTGGACAGCTGAAAGCGGCCGCTACCAGGTCGGCGCGTTCGTGAAAAATGTGTTCGACAATCGCTACGTATCCGGCATCAATAATATCACTGTCGGAACGCAAGGCACGGCCTTCGTCGGCCTGACCGACCCGCAAATTTGGGGCGTCGACTTCAAATACGTCTACTAGGACGCCACACACCTACATCGAC
>NZ_ARYL01000015.1 GCF_000685295.1 Hyphomonas oceanitis SCH89 | reverse complement strand
GAGGAGACGGGGCGGACCATCCCATTAAACATCTTCCAGACGTTCCGGCCGACCGCGAGGCCGCCGAATATCACCCCGGCGAAGAGAAGGTTTATGATTGTCGGCTTGATGAAGAGGAATGTTTTCGACTGCAGCACGATGCCGATCGTGCCGAATGTTCCGATCAGGACAGACGAAACAATCAGGAAAGGCGGGATACGTTCCTTCTTGACCAGCTTCTGCGCGATCACGCCGATCGTCATGACAATCAGCGCCCCAGTCGCCCAATAGAGCGCCGTGTCTTTCGTGAGCAGGCCGTCGCCTTCCGGGAAGCGCAGCAGCACATTGTAGATCAGGACAAAGACGAGCGTCGGGCCGAGCTCGGCCCAGACATTGCCGGCCTTGCGGGTTGCCGCTGGCGCGGTCTTCTGTTCAGGCGTGTCAGTCATGAATATCTATACGCGGCGTGGCCGCTCCCGGATGTTTCTAATTCTCTGGCATACACCGCGCCCCGGGGCCAGACCTGCGTTCAGGCACCCGCCTGCATCAGCAGGAGCCCGCACGCCAGAACAGCCGCGGCAATCGTACGCCTTCGCCCGAATCCTTCGTGGAGAAGAAAAGCACCGAACGCCGCCGCGAACACGACCGATGTCTCCCGTAACGCCGTCACAATCGCCGTGTCGGTCAGCGTGTAGGCGAAGATGGCGAGGCCGTAGGAGAAAGTGCCCAGCACGCCCGCGACAATTCCTCCCCGTATTTGAGGACGGACCGCCTTCATGATGGCGCCCTTGCGCTGCCAGAGCGTTACGGTCGTGACGCCAATCCAATCGATGAGAAAAAGCCACACGATGAAGGTCATCGGTGTCGGTATCTCTCTCACCGCACGTGCATCTGCGACGGCGTAGAGGCCGACCCCCGCCGCCGTCATCACTGACCAGAATAGCGCCGCCCGGTCGAGCCGGCGGGCATCCAGTGTGGCGCCGGTTGGCATGGCAAAGACGATGATGGATGCGCTGGCAGCGACGAGACCAACGATCTGCCAAGCCGACAAGCTCTCGTGCAGAACAAGGCTCGCGATCAACGCCGTCGCCAATGGTCCGAGCCCGCGCATGACCGGGAAGACCAGCGAGAGGTCACCGCGATGTAGCGCGCGAATAGCGCTGAACTGATAGAACCAGTGCACCACCATAGAGATGACAAAAAAGGGCAAGGTCTCGCGTGGCGGGAAGGGTACGAAAAACGCGAATGGCAGAACGCTCAGTGCCATCACGATGGACAGCACCATGCGGGCCGTCAGGATATCACCACCGCGCTTCACCAGAACGTTCGACGCTGCCAGCGACACGGCAGACATCAGGCAAATCGCGACGGGAAGGAGCGTGCTGGTCATGGCGGCCGGTGTATGCGCGGGTTTGGCGCGCCGGGGAAGCCCGACGCGGCGTCAGGGTTTGACTATTCACAGCCCGCCTTCATTCTGAATCCAAAAGAGGAAGAAACGCATGGCCACTCACGACATTATCCTGCGCGGCGGGCTCGTATTCGATGGTAGCGGCGCTGCTCCCCGCGAGATGGACGTTGCCGTCGATGGCGGCGTCATTACAGGCATGGGCAAGGTAAACGGAAAGGGGCGAGAAGAAATCGACGCCCGCGGCCAGATCGTGACGCCGGGCTTTGTCGACGTGCATACACATTATGATGGTCAGGCCACATGGGGCAGCGAGATCAGCCCCTCATCCCTCCATGGCATCACGACCGCCGTTATGGGCAATTGCGGTGTCGGCTTTGCGCCCTGCCGCACCGAGGATCATGACCGGCTGATCCGTCTGATGGAAGGCGTGGAGGATATCCCCTTCCCGGTCCTCACCGAGGGCCTGCCCTGGGCTTGGGAAAGCTTCCCGGACTATCTCGACTTTTTAGGCGAGCGCGAATTCGATGTGGACCTTGCCGCCCAGCTCCCCCACGCGGCCCTGCGCGTCTATGTCATGGGCGACCGGGGCGCCAATCGCGAGGATGCGACGCCAGCCGAGATCAAGGAAATGGCGCGCCTCGCCAAAGAGGCCGTCATGGCCGGCGCCATTGGCTTCTCCACATCGCGCACGCTGAACCACCGCACCTCCGACGGCCAGCCAACACCGACCCTGACAGCCAGCGAGGCAGAACTCACCGGAATTGCCATGGGCCTCGCCGAAGCAAAGCGCGGCGTGTTGCAGTTCGTCTCGGACTTCAACGATCCGCGAAAGGAAGCGGCCATGCTGCGCCGGATCGTCGAGGCGTCGGGACGGCCCCTCTCGGTCTCCCTCGCGCAGGCCGATGTTGCACCGGAAGGCTGGCGCGCCTTGCTAGGCGCCATTGAAGAGGCAGTCGATGATGGACTGCCAATGGCCGCACAGGTCGCCCCCCGCCCGGTGGGCGTGTTGCTGGGTCTTGAATTGACACTCAATACATTCAGTGCGCATCCCGTATTCAGGGAAGTTGCAAACCTGCCCTTTGAAGAAAAAGTGCGCCGCCTGAATGATGCGGACTTCCGCAAACGCCTGCTCGCCGACAAGCCCGACACCGACAATCCGTTCCTGCAGGTCATGCTGCGCAGCTTCGGCAAGATCTTCCAACTCAGCGACCCGGTCGATTACGAGCCAGGTCCGGAGCGCACGATTGAGGCTATCGCGGCGCAGCGCGGCGTCAGTAATGAAGAGGCCGCCCTCGACCTGATGCTGGAACGCGACGGCCACGGCATGCTCTACCTGCCCTTTCTCAATTATGCGCAGGGCAGCCTCGAGCCGATCCGCGCCATGATGGAGAGCACAGCGACGCTTCCCGGCCTCTCTGATGGCGGCGCGCATGTCGGCATGATCTGCGATGGCAGCTTCACCACGACCATGCTGACCCATTGGGCGCGTGACCGGTCACGCGGGCCGAAACTGCCACTGGAATACCTGATTCACCGCCAGACTCAGAAAACGGCCCGCTGGATGGGCTTCAATGATCGCGGCCTTATTGCACCCGGGTATCGCGCTGACCTCAATGTCATCGATGCCAGCAACATGAAGCTCCACCTGCCGGAGGTCATCCACGATCTCCCGGCGGGCGGGCGCCGCCTGATGCAAAGGGCCAGCGGCTATACCGCGACAATCCTTGCAGGGCAGGTAACCCACCGCGATGGCGATCCAACCGGCGCCAAGCCTGGACGGCTCGTGCGGGGCGCACAGGCAGCGCCGACACGAGCAATGGCGGCGGAATAGACCAGTTGTAAAGCCTGCTTGACGTGTCAAGTTTGCTTGTCTAAGTGTAAAGCACACTAGACAAGGAGGTACTCATGGCAACGCTCGGATTTCGCACGGCCAACAAACGTTACAAAAGACTGTTCTGGCCCATGATGGCGCTTTACGTCGCGCTTATCCTCGCGGCGAAATGGCTGGTCGATGAAGACACGACTCCCCTTTGGATTCGCGCCGGCTTTGCCGTCGCAACGACGGCCCCGCTCGTTGCCGCGATCTGGGCCATCCTTCGCCAAGCCAGAGAAACCGATGAATATACCCGCGCCCGGCAGATGCGTGCCCTTGCTGAAGCAGGCGCAATCGTCGCCTGTGGCACTTTCCTCGTCGGATTCCTTCAGATCTTTGCCGTGATCGGCACAATTGAAGTTTTCTGGTTCGGGCCGGCATACTTTATTGCCTTTGGCCTGTCCTACTATCGCAACTGCATGGGACCGACGGTCTAGGCAATGAAGAACATCCTACGCGCCCTAAGAACCGAACGCGGCTGGAGTCAGGCAGAACTGGCTGACCGGCTGGACGTTTCCCGCCAGTCCGTCAACGCTATCGAGACAGGCAAATATGATCCGTCCCTGCCACTCGCTTTCGCCATCGCCCGCCTGTTCGGGCGAGGTATTGAAGACATTTTCGATGATGGGCTCGATGCCGCGGCAGCGGCTGAATAGGTCCTAGTCAATCGCTCCGACCAGCGCCTGCGAAAACGCGTGGGCGCTGAAAGGGCGCAGGTCATCGGCGCCTTCGCCAACACCGATAAAATGGATCGGCAGGTCATGCGCTTCGGCGATGGCAACAAGCACCCCGCCTTTGGCGGTCCCGTCGAGCTTGGTCATCACAAGGCCCGTCACACCGGCCGTGTGCCGGAAGGCCTCGACCTGGCTAAGCGCATTTTGGCCAACCGTCGCATCGAGCACGAGGATCACGTCGTGCGGCGCCTCGGGATCCATCTTGCGGATGACACGCACCACTTTGGCCAGTTCCGCCATCAGTTCGGCCTTGTTCTGAAGGCGCCCGGCCGTATCGACGAGGACAAGATCGAGGTCTTCCTCACGCGCCCGTTCGATTGCCTCATAGACAAGACCCGCCGCATCAGCGCCTGTCGGCTTGGACATGACCGGAATACCCGCCCGATCGCCCCAGACGGTCAGTTGCTCAATCGCGGCCGCGCGAAACGTGTCCCCCGCCACGAGCAGCGCCTTCGCGCCCTGATCCTTCAGCTTCGAGGCAATCTTGCCAATGGTCGTCGTCTTGCCGGACCCGTTAACGCCGACAAACAGAACAACACGCGGACGAGGCCCATCCGAGAAGTCGACGATCTTCTCGCGCGGGGCCAGAACGTCCTCAATTTCGGTCGCTAGGGCCTGTTTGATCTCGTTTTCGGTGATTTCCCTGTCGAACCGCTCTTTCGACAGGTTCTTCGTCACCCGGCGCGCTACGGCGGCGCCGAGGTCTGACGTGATCAACAGGTCTTCGAGATCTTCAAGCGTTTCATCATCAAGCTTGCGCTTGTTGAACGCCGCAAGGCCCGAACCGAGCCGCGACGAGGAACGCGCAAGACCGGAGCCAAGCTTGGCCACAAAACCCGGATCATTGGCTTCCGCCTCCAGCGCAGCGCGCGCAGCCGCTTCGCGTTCTTCGCGCAGACGGACCGCTTCGCGCCGGTCTTCCAGAATTTTAAGTTCGGCAGCCGCCTTGGCGCGAGCAATCTCCCGCTCTTCGCGGGCACGCCGTGCCGCGTCCGCCTCAGCTTCAAGACGCTTGGCCTCTTCGGCATCAGCGCGGGCAAGCGCCTCGGCCCGCGCGGCATCCGCCTTCCGGGCTTCTTCCTCAAGGCGGGCAGATTCAGAAGCGGCTTCACTCGCTTCACGCGCCTGACGATCTTCCCAGGCCTTGTTCGCTTCGGCAACAACACGCTCGATTTCAGCCTTTTCAGCCTCTTTCGCCGCGATTTCAGCATCGCGGGCGGCCATTTCGTCAGCTGAGAGTTCCGGCGCGTCCATCGCCGCGCCAGCCGCCTTCGCCTCGTCCTGCTTCTTCTTTTTCCCGAACCACAGGATCATGCCAAAGTCCCAACCAGATGCGTGTTGTTGTGACCGGTTATATGGGTACGCGCGACGCGTCCAGCAGGCGGCAAGTCGCCCTCGATCTGCAATGGCGTAAAGTCGGGCAGGCGGGCGGTCGCGCCGCGCTCTACCAATGCGTCTGCGACTGTCCCGACATGGCGGGCGAGATGGACCGCGAGCGCCTCGTCACCCGCCGCACGTAAGCGCGCGGCACGTACCTTGATTTCAGCCTTCGCCACCTGTGGCATGCGCGCAGCGGGCGTTCCAGGCCGTGGGCTATAGGGAAAGGCATGCAGGAAACTGATGCCGCACTCTTCCACAAGGCGCAGCGAATTCTCGAAATGCGCTTCAGTCTCGGTCGGGAAACCGGCAATCAGGTCCGCGCCGAAGGCCATGTCAGGCCGCGCGTCTCGCAGGCGCTGCGTCAGCGCAATCGCCTGATCGCGCGAATGACGCCGCTTCATGCGCTTGAGGATCAGGTCGTCCCCATGCTGCAGCGACAGGTGCATGTAGGGTGCCAGACGCACATCCGACAGCGCCTCGACAAGCGCGTCGTCAATCTCGATCGCGTCGATGGAGGAAATGCGCAGCTGCGCCAGATCCGGCACCAGTTTCAGGATACGCTGCACCAGATTGCCCAATTGCGGCGCGCCCGGCAGGTCTGCGCCCCAGCTCGTCAGGTCGACACCGGTCAGCACGACCTCATGATGGCCCGTCTCCACGAGCCGGCGCACCTGCGCCACGACCTCGCCAGCGGGTACCGAGCGCGAATTCCCCCGGCCATAGGGAATGATGCAGAATGTGCAGCGATGATCGCACCCGTTCTGCACCTGAACATAGGCGCGGGCCCGCCCCTCCATCCCGTCAATCAGATGAGCCGCCGTCTCTCGCACCGACATGATATCGTTGACGCGAACCTTTTCGTGACCACCCAGCAGCGTCGCCGGTTTCCACGTCTCGGCCTGCATCTTCTCGTGATTGCCGATCACGCGAGTCACTTCCGGCATGGCCGCAAACATGGCCGGGTCCACCTGCGCGGCACACCCCGTCACAAGGATCGGCGCGCCCGGATGGTCCTTCGCCGCACGCCGGATGGCCTGGCGCGCCGAGCGAACGGCTTCTGACGTCACAGCGCACGTATTGATGATGACAGCATCGTTCAGCCCCGCCTCTGAGGCATGGCTGCGCATCACCTCCGATTCATAGGTGTTGAGGCGGCATCCGAGCGTTATCAGCGTCGGGCTGGGAGGCGTGGTTGCGTCAGTCATGGCAGGTTCGATGGGCCACATCGCGCCGTCTGGACACAGAATCAAGCCCAATGGGCCAGTGAACGGTCAGATAACGGTCTCGAATTCCATCTCGACTGGTCCGGTCATGTACACATGGTCGTCGCTTTCGCGCCAGTCGATGATCAGCGTGCCGCCATCGAGCACAAGCCGCGCCTTGCGCCCGGTGAGCTTTGCCCGCGCCGCGCACACAAGCGCCGCGCAGGCCCCGGTGCCGCAGGCCTTGGTCAGGCCAGCGCCGCGTTCCCACACACGCAGCCGGATGGTTTCGGTGTCGATTACCTGCGCAAAGCCGACATTGGTGCCTTCCGGAAATAGCGGATGCCATTCCACGAGCGGGCCCAGCGCCGGAATGTCATAGGCATCGACATCCTTCACGAAGAAAACCGCGTGCGGGTTGCCCATGGAGACAACGGCCGGGCGGGACAGGGTCGGATTGTCCATCGGGCCGACTTTCACATCCACACCGCGCACATCCATTTTCTCGGCCAGCGGAATGTCTTCCCAGCCCATCAGGGGTGAGCCCATGTCGACGGTGACGAGGCCGCCCTCGGCCTTATAGCCCTTCAGCATGTCAGCCTCGGTCTGGATCGTGACCATCGGCTTGCCGGTTTCCTCAAGGATGAGATGCGCCACCGCGCGGGCGCCATTGCCGCACGCGGCCACTTCCCCGCCATCGGAATTCCAGATCCGCATGAACACGTCCTTGGTGGCATCGCGCTCCAGCGCGATCACCTGGTCGGCCTGCAGGTCCGCCGCGATCTGGCGCACCTGGTCTGCCGTCGGCGCAAAGGGCGTC
This sequence comes from Hyphomonas oceanitis SCH89, assembly GCF_000685295.1. GTDB lineage: Bacteria > Pseudomonadota > Alphaproteobacteria > Caulobacterales > Hyphomonadaceae > Hyphomonas > Hyphomonas oceanitis. The sequence goes on along the minus strand of NZ_ARYL01000015.1, from coordinate 91,475 downwards.
GAGCGGGCATCAAACACGGCAAACGCATTGCCGGCGCCATTCATCTTCCAGACTCTCATCGCGCGTGTGTATTCCGTTTTTGGCCGGCGGCAAAGCTGGCGATTGAAAGCCTATTTCGGCAGGCGTGTGGAGACGACCCAGCCACCGATCTGCACGCACAGCGCAAACAGCAATGCCCCGTACACAAGCGGGTGCGACACGAAAAACGCGAGCACGGCAACCCCGGCGCAGCCGTAATCCACAAGATCGCTCGACATCAGCCACCCCTGCGGCTGGCGGGCCTTGCGCACGTCCAGCAGCGTGACCGTGCGCCAGACGCGCCCCATGTCGGGCGGACCAAAGGCAGCCAGCAATTGTTTGGGGTCGATAATGCCGGTCATTTCGGCCAGATCCTCGGCCCTCGCCTCGCCGAGCGCGACTGTGCGCTTGCGCGCGGATGTGCCGATCAGGCTCACCAATGCTGACAAGATGACGGCCACCGAAATGGCCGCAATCGTGAAACCGTCAAAGGGGCCATATCCGCTCATACCGCCTATATAAGCATGGCGCGCGCGGACGGAAGCGGCGATCGTCTCAGCGCTTGGGGATGGCGGCCCAATAGTCGAAGTCCAGCAACACCCCAGCAGCATATTTGCCTGCATCGTCCTTGTAGGCGAAGGCGCCGGGGTCCTGGTCCTTCACGGCGACAAGGCGCAAGCGCAATGCCCCGCACGTGTCAGACAGCTCGGCCTTGTCCAGCACTTCGCTCCAGGCATAGATCGTGTCGCCTGCGAACAGCGGGCTGGCATGCGTGCCGGCATTGATCGCGAGCATCTGGCCTGCATTGGCGAGGCCGTTAAAAGCCAGAGACCGGGCAATCGAGATCACGACACCGCCATAGATCAGGCGCTTGCCGAACCGGCTGTCCTTCTGGCCGTGTGCATCGAAGTGTACCTTGGCTGTGTTCTGGTAGAGGCGTGTGGCAATCTGATGCTCGGCCTCTTCAACGGTCATCCCGTCGACATGGTTGATCTTCTCGCCAATGGCATAGTCGTCAAACGTATAGGGGCCGCCCGCCAGCGCCATGTCCCAAGCCTTCATGTCGGGATAGCCGACCAGTTCGGCGGCTGGCACGGCCTCGGGCAAGTCCGGCACGACGGGCTCGGGCGCCGGATTGTCCATCTCGTATTTGTTGACCATGACCCAGCGCACGAAGGACATCACCGTCTCGCCGCGCTGGTTGAAGCCGGTCGTGCGCACCCATACGACGCCCGTCTTGCCGTTCGAGTTCTCTTTGACGCCGATCACTTCAGATACCGTGCTCAGCGTATCGCCCGGCATGACCGGCAGGAAGAAGCGACCATCGGCATAGCCAAGGTTGGCCACGGCATTGAGGGAGATGTCGGGCACCGATTTGCCGAACACGACATGGAACGCGTGCACCGGATCAATGCAGAGGCCCGGAAAGCCCGCTGCCTTTGCAAACTCCGACGAGGAATATTGAGCGAACCGGTTGCCCGTCATCGCGCGGTAGAGCGCAATATCGCCCTCGGTCAGCGTTTGCGGCGTTGCGTGGATGATTTCCATGCCGACGTGGAAGTCTTCGAAATAATTTCCGGGATTGGATTTCTGTACGCTCGCCATTTGCCGCCTCGCTCAATGAGGCTCCAGCGGCGGCGCAGAGGTATCAGGCGCGGTCGATGAAGCCAGTCAGGGTTTCGGCCATCACCTGCACGCGGCCTGCATCCGAAATCAAGCCAGTAGCGAAAAAAGGCGCCAGAACGAGCGAAATCGCCGCAGCCAGCAAGAGGCCCGCCATAAGCTGCTGTTCCCGTCGTTCAGCCAGCTGGTCAAACACGCGCGGCCCCATCAGCATGTAGGGCAGGCCAAACATGCAGAAGGTGGCAAAAGCCAGAAACAGGGCCGCGAGGGTGAACAGGATCAAAATCATGATCCGCTTATCACCCATCAAGGCTGATATTCCGTCGCCTGAATCGATGAAATTCAATCGAATCGGCGCGTTTGGCGCTGATTTCAGTGTTCAGGCCAGAGCAAGCATCAGGTCTATGGGACGGCCTAACACAGCCTTGCTCCCCTTGATGAGGATTGGGCGCTGGATGATCTTCGGGTTCTCCGCCATGGCGGCATAGACGGCCTCATCCCCGGCATCCTCGGCGAGGCCCGCCTCAGCCGCATTCTTCTCCCGCAGGAAGGCGCGCGGGCTGACACCGCCCATCTTCTTCGCAATATCCTTCAACTCCGCCACGCTGAGCTGTTCGGAAGCATTCATATACTTGCGCACGTCAGGCTTGATGCCCTTGGACTCAAGCAGCTCGAGTCCTTTCCGCGATGTGCTGCAGCCCGGATTATGAAGATAGGTATAGGTCATCACGCGGCCTCGAATGCCCTGATCGCATCATGCATGGCGACTGTGCGGCGCGCTTCATCCAGATGCAGCAGCTCGGTCATCTTGCCATTCACCTTGAGCACGCCTTTTCCGGCATTTTCAGGATCAGCGAACGCCTCGATCACGGCTTGTGCCTGTTCAACCTCATGCGGGCTGGGCGCGAAGATGCGATTGGTGGATTCAAGTTGCGAGGGATGGATCAGCGTCTTGCCGTCAAATCCCAGCGTGCGGCCCTGTTCGCACTCATCGATCAGGCCATGCTCGTTCTTGATATCATTATAGACGCCATCAATTGCGATCAGGCCGTAGGCTCGTGCCGCCGCCATGCTGAGGCCCAGCGCTGTCTGGAAGGCCAGGCGATCTGGCGTTGGGCGCGCGCGATATTCCTTGGCCAGGTCATTCGTGCCCATGACGAATGTCGTGAGCCGCGTGCGATGGGCCGCCTCGGCAATTTCCTGAATGTTGAGAATCGCGAGCGGCATTTCGATCATCACCCAAAGGCCGAAATCATCGGACGCACCGGCCGCCGTCAGCGCCTTGTCCAGACGGTCAATATCCGCGCCGGAGACCACTTTCGGCGCGAGAATGGCATTTGCACCAGACTTTGCCGCCATTTTCAGGTCATCCGCGCCCCATTCCGTGTCCAGCCCATTGATCCGCACGACGATCTCTCGCGGCCCATAGCCGCCACCCTGCACGGCGCTGAGGATGGCGTCGCGTGCCTCGGCCTTGGCCTCAGGGGCAACAGCATCTTCCAGATCGAAGATCAGCGTATCGGCGGCCAGGCCCTTGGCCTTTTCCAGCGCGCGGGTATTTGCGCCCGGCATGTAGAGGCATGAGCGGCGCGGACGATGGGCTTGGGCTGACATGGGCGGTCCTTGACGGTTGACTTGCGATTGGGGAAGGGGTGGCCTCATTGTTCCAAAAGATCAAGATGACCAAAGGGCCGCCATGACAGAGTTTCCGCTATCAGGACATGTTGCCACCGGTTTCGAGCCGGTTCGCGACGCTTTCGAAGCGAATTTCGACGGTGATGGCGAGCTTGGCGCCGGTTTCGCTGTGCTTCTGGATGGCGAAACGATTGTTGACCTGCTCGGCGGCTGGGCTGACCGGAAGATGGAGAAACGCTGGGATGAGCGCACGCTGGTGCCGGTCTACTCGACGACAAAAGGCATTTCCGCGCTCGTGCTTGCTGCTGTCATTGCAGGTCTCGATGACGGATATGAAACACCGATCTCCGAATTCTGGCCGGAATTCGCCGCCGAAAGCAAAGGCGCCGTCACGATCGGCCAGTTTGTCAGCCACCAGGCGGGCCTGCCCGGCTTCATCAACGAAATCGACCCGGAAATCTGGCTCGATCCGCCCGCCTGCGCCGCCGCATTGGCCGCCCTGCCGCCCATGTGGCCCCCCGGAACCGCCCATGGCTACCACCCGACGACCTGGGGCTATGTAGTCGGCGAAATGTTCCGGCGCATCAGCGGCGTAACGCTCGGCACATGGCTGCGCGAAAACGTGTGCTCACCTGCCAACATTGATTTCCATATCGGCTTGCCGGCCAGTGAACATGATCGCTGCGCCGATATAAAACGGCCAACAGCGCTTCCCGCGATCGGTGAGATGACAGACCCCAAGAAAGCCGCCTTCGGTACCAAATGGTCCTCGCCCAATCGCGGCGGCGCCATCTGGCGCGAGATCGAGATTCCCTCGGCCAACGGCCACGGAACCGCTGCCAGCGTCGCTGCGCTCTATGACGCCTATGCCCATCGCGGCGCCGTGGCCGGCAAGGCGCTGATGTCCGACGATGCCTTTGCCAGTCTCATTCGCTCGCGGGTCGACGGCCCTGACCTTGTTCTCAACATGTCGACCAGTTTCGGCGCCGGCATCATGCGCAACACGCATGGATTCTTCGGGCCAAACCCGGACACTATCGGTCATTGCGGTTGGGGTGGCTCCATGGCTATCGGTGACCCCGACCGGCGCCTCACCTGTGCCTATGTCATGAACAAGCAGTCCAATGTGCTTGTTGGCGACCCGCGCGCAGCGCAACTGGTCAACGCCGTCTACGGTTGCCTCTGACATGCTCGGGCACGTTAACTGGCCCGCTTTCCTCATCGCCATGGCGGCTGTCGAACTGACACCCGGTCCCAATATGGGCTGGCTTGCGGCGCTATCCGCCCGGCTCGGCTGGCGGGCAGGATTGATGGCCGTCGCTGGCGTAACACTGGGCCTGCTCATCCAGCTGATTGCGGCGGCCACAGGCGCCTCCGCGCTTCTGGAGGAATCGCCTCTTCTCTATGAATCCCTGCGGTGGGCCGGCGTTGCCTTCATGCTCTATCTCGCGTGGGAAGCCTTTGCCGATACCGGATCAGCGTCAGCCGTGAGGGGTGGAGGCAAGGAAGGCTTTCGCCGGGGCCTCATCGCGAACATCCTGAACCCCAAGGCCCTGCTGTTTTACATCATTGTCGTCGGCCAGTTCGTCGATCCGACCTCCGGCGCCATCTGGAGCCAGATCGTCCTGCTCGGCCTCATTCATCTGACTGTCGCCATACTCGTCCATGTCGGGATCGTCTTTCTTGGCGCAAGTCTCGGCGCCGCTCTGGAACGGTGGCGCACGTCGCTTCTGGCCAGAATCGGGTTTGCCCTGACACTCGCCGCAATCGCGGTCTGGATTGGCGTATCCACGCATCGGTGAACAGGCCGCCATCTGGCACAAGCATTGCAGGATGCAGGTGGGGCACTCGCGTGCTCCCACATGCAAATCCTGCCCCGGCGCCTGTTTGGCGCTCGGGGCTTTTTTGTCTGTGCCGCTTTGAGGCACTCATTCCAATTTCATTTTGACCCTGAGCGGCGCATTTACGGTCGCTATGTCTGTCACTGACACAGTATGAGACAGGCGCTACGGCCTCCGCCCTGAACCAGCACCATATATCTCACTGAATTATAACGGCTTTTCAAATTACCCCACACAGGCGAGTTAATTCGCAGGCAAACGGCACGGAAGTTGCATAATCTGTGCCAGGTGCTTTTGCACCTCCTAGTGAACAATACCACTTCCCCGGCAGCCTTTGGCTGTCGGGGTTTTTTCAGGCGGGCCGCGCCGTACGTGCCAGCCGACGCGCCTTGGCCTCACCGAGAACGCTATCCGTCGTGAAAATGGCCAGCGCTGCCCAGATAAATCCGAAGGCCACCGCATGCGTCCAGCCGAACGCCTCGCGGAAGACCAGCGTGGCAATCAGGAACTGAAGCGTCGGCCCGATATATTGCATCATGCCGATGGTGGAGAGCTTCAGGCGCTTTGCCGCGAGCCCGAACAGGATCAGCGGCGTCGCCGTGATCGGCCCGGCGAGAACCAGAAGCAAATTGTCCCAGCCGCCTTCACCCATCAACCGGCCTTCAGGCTGTTGCAGGAACCATGCGAACCAGGCGAGCGCGAGCGGCGCGAGCACCACGACCTCGACGAGAAATCCCGCCCGGCTGTCGATCGCCACCTTCTTGCGGATCACCGAATAGAAGGCGAACGAGAAGCACAGGCCCAGCGCGACCCAAGGAATATGACCAAAAGCGATGGCCATCACGCCAACCCCAATCGCCGCGATCACGACGGCCACCCACTGCGCGGGCCGCAGGCGCTCAGAGAAAATCAGCATGCCGAACAGAACATTGACCAGCGGGTTGATGTAATAGCCGAGCGAGGCTTCCATCGTCCGGCCCTGGTTCACCGCCCAGATATAGATCAGCCAGTTCACACCGATCAGGATGCCCGACAGGGCCAGCCATTTCAGGTTCTGCCATTTGAACGCCGTGCGAATGTCACGCCAATTGGCGGCAACCGCGATCAACAGGATCGCTGTCGGGATCGACCAGATGATCCGGTGCGCCAGCAGCTCCACCGCGCCGACATGGCTCATCGCGCGGATATAAAGCGGCAGCGACCCCCAGATGACATAGGCACCAAGGGCGGCCGGAAATCCGAGGCGAAGGGAGGACGAAGTGCTCATGCGCCGCGATGTAGGCGCAGCCGAGATGCTGCGCCACCCAATTCTTGCTGCGCCGAGCGCTTAGTTTTGCTTCACCCCGAAAGGCCAGCCGCAGTTCAGCCCGTCGTAACGGCCTGTTTCTCGGCCTTCAACACGCCGCGGTTCAGCAGCTCTTCCGCAATCTGGACAGCGTTCAGTGCTGCGCCCTTGCGAAGATTGTCCGAGACGCACCAGAAGGCGAGACCGTTTTCGACGGTCGGGTCCTTGCGCACGCGGCTGATGAAGGTCGCCCAGTCACCGACGCATTCCTTCGGCGTGATGTAGAGCTCTTCCTTCGGATCATCGACCAGCATGATGCCGGGGCTTTCGCGGAGCAGGCGCTTGGCCTCGGCGGCGCTCATCGGGCCAGCCATCTCGATATGAACCGCTTCGGAATGGCCCACAAAGACAGGCACGCGCACGCAGGTCGCAACGAGTTCAATGGCAGGATCGAGGATCTTTTTCGTCTCCTCGCGCATCTTCCACTCTTCCTTGGTGAAACCGTCATCCATGAAGACGTCGATCTGCGGGATCACGTTGAAGGCGATATCCTTCTGGAAGACCTGCGGCGTCGGCTCGTCATTGACGAAGATGCCCTTGGTCTGGTTCCAAAGCTCGTCCATGCCATCCTTGCCGGCGCCGGACACCGACTGATAGGTCGCAACCACGACACGCGTGATGCCAACTGCATCATGGATGGGCTTCAGCGCCACAACCAGCTGCGCCGTTGAGCAATTCGGGTTGGCGATGATGTTTTTCTTGGCATAGCCCATGACCGCATCGGCGTTCACTTCCGGCACGACCAGCGGCACGTCCTTGTCCATGCGCCAGGCCGACGAGTTATCGATCACGATGGCACCGGCCGCCGCAATTTTCGGCGCCCATAGTTTCGAGATCGTGCCGCCGGCCGACATGAGCACGAGGTCAACGCGCTTAAAGTCAAAGGATTCAAGGTCGTGGCACTTCAGAGTCTTGTCGCCATAGCTGACTTCCTTGCCAATCGAGCGCCGGGACGCGACAGCAAAGACTTCATCTGCGGGGAAGAGGCGCTCATCCAGAATGTTCAGAAGTTCGCGTCCGACATTCCCTGTTGCACCGACAACTGCAATCCGCGTGGCCATGATATTAAACTCCGTTGTGTAAGCCGCAGGCTTATGACGCATTCTTGTCCCATGTGCAAAGCCTGTTGCCATCGTGTTATGTGTTATGCAGCACTTTATCCCTGCCCCAGGCCCAAGGAGACCCATGCGTGCTTGACGACATAATCGCCCGCTACATTGCCAGCTACAACGCCCGCGACATTGACGGCATGATCGACTGCGTGACCGATGATGTCGTGTTCGAGAACATTTCGAACTCGGGCCAGTCCATGCGGCTCGATGGAAAGGACATGATGCGTCAGGTGGCAGACCTGTCGGGCAATGCCTTTTCCTATCGCCGCCAGCGTCTGGTCAATGTTGTCACCGGCGCTGGCAAGGCCGCCGCCGAGATCGAGTTCGAAGGCAAGGCCGCCGTCGACCTGCCCAATGGCGTGCGCGCCGGTGAGACGGTCAAGATCCGCGGCGCCAGCTTCTTCGAATTCCGCGGCAACCTGCTCTGCCGCATCGCCGACTATAGCTAAGCTTTCCTACGCTTGGGTTTTGCCTTCGACTGGTTGAGCGCCACAGCGGCCAGAATCAGCCCTTTCAGGGCCTTCTCATTGATGGGCTCGCCTTCGCGGATGTCTATGGCGCGGCGGACATTGCCCTCCAGACTGGAATTGAAGAGGCCAGCCGGATCCTCCAGCGAGGCGCCCCTGGCAAAGGTCAGTTTCACGACCAGCTTGTAGGTCTCGCCCGTGCAGAGGATGCCGTCATGCTCCCATACCGGCACGCCACGCCATTTCCATGTCTCCTCGACCTCAGGATCGGCCGCATGGATTAAGGCACGCACGCGGGCCAGCATCTTCCCGCGCCAGTCGCCCAGTTCCGCAATCCGCGCATCGATCAGCGCTGAGGGATCGCCCGTATTTTCGGTTTTCGTCATGAGGCCTGACGCGCCTTCCGCCTGCCCGCCGTATAGGGCAGCACGAACATGTAGAGACCGCTGCACAATAAAAGGAAAAGCGGCGGCAGCGGCGCATAGGTCACCCATCCGGGCGGCAGGCCGAGCCCCATCAGGACAAAGTTTGCAATCACCGCGAGGGTGAAGAGGATTGATACCCAGCGGTGAAACTGGCGGATCAGTCTGTTCCCGTTCATTTGCTTTCCTCCCGTCCAAGCACCTGTTCCAGATTGTCGAGGAAGCGCGGCCAACCGGCCTTTGCACCCATGAAGTAACGCGGCTGGTCTTTCGGGAAGCCGACCTGTTCAAGACGCAGGTGCGTGCCGGTTTCAGTCTCGGTCAGCGTCCAGGTGACCACGCTCTTCAGGTGATCGTCGCCCCATGTGTAGGAAAGCGAGCGGTGCGGCTCTGCCTCCAGCACTTTGCCGTGAACAGCCCCCCATTCGGCAGAAAAGCTGAACCCTTTCCCCACATCGGGACGGAAGTCCGTTTTCATCAGCCACTCTTCCAGCAAGTGCGGCTGGGTCAGCGCGCGCCAAATCTTTTCCGGCGGGTGCGGAAGAGTGCGCTCAAGGATAATCTTGCGGGCGTCTTCGGTCATTGGTCCATCCGTTTCAGAAGATCTTCAAGCGCATCAAATCGCAGCTGCCAGAACTCGGTCATCTCCCTTGTCCAGTCGATCAGGGGCGACAGGGCTTCGGGCTGGGCGCCATAATGGGTTTGGCGGCCTTCATGGCGGTCATGCACCAGTCCGGCGCGTTTAAGGATGCCGAGATGCTTGGATACAGCGGGTTGCGACACACCTGCCCCTTCCGTCAGCACAGCGACGGTCAGGTCGCCTTCACGGCAGAGGCGCTCGAAGAGGGCCCTTCGTGTCGGATCCGCCAGGGTTTTGAATAGAACTTGGGACGTCATGATTGATAACTACTCGGCTATGTATTTTACATAACCGAGTAGTTATGAATACGTCAAGCAGGCGTTTGTCAGCCGGCTTGCTGGTAGGTCTCCCGGCGCAGGTCCGGCGCGAGGCCTTCTCCCATCAGGTCGATGAAATTGCCGGAATAGAAGGCCTCGACAGCGCGTGTGGAGGCGCCCTTCAGGCTCTCGTCAAAACGCTTCATCGGATTGCGGCCCCCTTCAACATGCGGATAGTCCGACGAGAAGAGACAAACCTCCTCGCCCGCATTCGCAATGATCCAGCCAGCATCCTCATGCGGATAGGGCGTTACACGGAATTGCCTGCGTACAATCTCCGACGGTTTCGCCGACAGGTTCTGCAGCCGCGTTTCGTTTCGCATAAAGGCGTGGGCCGCCGAATCCATCGACCGCATCCACCCCGGCACCCAGGCGGCGCCAAGCTCGATCGCGCCAAATTTCAGGTTCGGGAAACGGTCGAACACACCGTCAAAGATCATCGTGGCGAGTGTCTGCATCACGGCCGACGGGATCGGCATGTAGCTCACGGATGTGAAATTATCATCGCCGCCATGGAAGTCCGGCACCGGCGGCAGGCCGTTCTCCTTATAGACCGGGTTCAGCTTGTCCTCACCGCCAACATGGAAAAGGATCGGCAGGCCCGCCTCCTCCGCCATCGCCCAGACCGGATCGAGCCCGACATGGCTCGGCGCATGATGCTGCGGGCATTTTGACGGAACCATCAAGGCCTTCGCCCCCATCTCGATGGCATTGCGCGCCGTCTGAACCGCCCGCTCGATATCCTCGAGCGGCACATAGGCCGTCGCCAGCAGGCGCCGGTCGACCGAACAGAAATCGGTCATCATCCGGTTGTGCGCCTCGGCGGCCGCATAGCAGAGCTCCATATCGTCGCCCTCATCCAGCCCGAAATTGCCGAGGCAGAATGTGGTGAATACAAGCTGGCTGGCAAAGCCGAGAAGATCGAGCACATCGGGGCGGTCTTCCCGGCGAAAGGCGCCGTGCGCCTCATAATTCTTCCGCAGGAGAATGTTCTCCGCAACACCGGCGCGAAAGGCAGCATCATCATGCGCGGCCAGCTGGCCATTGACGAACTTGTCGAAGGATTTCTTCGCTTTGTAGACCGGAAGGTCGTGATAGCGCGCCAGCAGCTTGCGATCAAAATAGGGATCGAGACAGTTGCTCGGCTCCATCAAATGGCTGTCAGCATCATGTACAAGGCGGCTGCCTGCATAGGTCATCGTGTTTCCTCCAAGTCTTCTTTTTGGAGGAAGATGTCACAGCCGCAGGTCAGCGGCAATTGCGATGGCAGGCCCTTAGAGCGCCGCGATGATCGCGTCGGCCATGCCTTCAGTGCTGAGATTGCCGCCAAGGTCCTTGGTTCGCGCGCCATTTTCCAGCGCCTTGCCAACCGCCGCGAACAGCGCGTCTGCCGCCTTCTCCCGGTCCAGCGACCAGCGCAGCGCCATTTCCAGCGACAGGATCATGGCGCACGGGTTGGCAATGCCCTGACCGGCAATATCCGGCGCGGACCCATGAACAGGCTCGTAAAGCCCCGGCGTGCCGGGGCCGCCCAGCGAGGCAGATGGCAGCATGCCGATCGAGCCCGTCAGCATCGAGGCCTCGTCCGAGAGAATGTCGCCGAACAGGTTGCCCGCGAGGATGACGTCGAACTGTTTCGGCGCGCGCACCAGTTCCATCGCGCAGGCGTCGGCGTACATGTGTGTGAGCTCAATTCCCGCGCCAAATTCGGCATGCGCGAGCGTCACTTCCTGACGCCAGAACAGGCCGGATTCCATCACGTTCGATTTCTCGACCGAACAGACCTGCCCCTTGCGGCCGCGCGCAATGTCAAACGCCACGCGCGTGACGCGCTCGATTTCCGGATGCGTATAGAGCGCCGTGTCATAGCCGCGACGATAGCCGTTCGCGTCGGTATCAATGCCGCGCGGCTCACCGAAATACACGTCGCCGGTCAGCTCGCGAACGATCATCAGGTCGAGGCCCTCAATGATCTCGCGCTTCAGGCTGGAGGCATCGACCAGCGCCGGGAAGCAATAGGCCGGGCGCAGGTTCGCAAACACGTCGAGCCCCTTGCGAATGGCCAGCAATCCCGCCTCGGGCCGCTTGTCGCGCGCAACATTGTTCCACTTCGGTCCGCCAACCGCGCCGAGCAGGACGGCATCAACATGCCGCGCTCTCTCAAGCGTTTCGTCGGCCATCGGCGTGCCGTGCATGTCAAAGGAAGCGCCGCCGACAAGGCCCGTCTCGAACTTGAGATCGGGGACGAGAATCTCGGCCACGCGGCGCGCCTGCGCCATCACTTCGGGGCCAATACCGTCTCCGGGCAGAAGCAAGACTGTTTGCGATGACATGGGCGCGGGTCTCCTGGATATGCGTCTTTGCCGCGCGGGCGCAGCAGAAGACACGCCTCTAACGCCCCGGACCCGGTCACGCAATCAGCAGAATGCCCATGAGTGGTCCGGGAATGGGCCGTGAATGGTCTCAGATGGGTTCGGCATCGGCCTCGTAAAGACGCAAGGAACGGTCCGTAATGCCCAGCTCCGGGAAGAAGGCGCGCCATGTTGCCATGTGCGCCGTCTTGAAATGCGCCACCAGCGCATCGCGGCTCTCCCAGCGCTCAGCCACGCGGATCAAGCCCGGATCCAGCACATCGACACTATAGGCATAATCAAGACATCCTGCCTCGGCCCGGCTCGCCCGGATCATCTGCTCCATCACGGCCTGCGCCTTGGCCAGATTGGCCGGCGGCATGCGCACAGTCCCCTCGATCACGATCACCGGGGCGCCTCGGAATCCTGCGTGTCATCAACAGGTTCAACAGGCGGCGCCTTCTTGGGCAGCGTCGCGTTGGTCTCCGGCTTCATGCTGAACGGGTCATTGTGACAGCCGCCGAGCGCCATCAGGCACGCTGCAGACAAAAGAGCCAATTTCCAGCGTGCCATATTCTTTTCTCCTGTTTGTTTCGTTTCAGCCGGCCCGTTCGAGCCAGGGCGTCATGTGACGCCGCCTGGCCTCAAACGCATCAATCTCAGCCGCTGATGTCAGCGACGCGCCAATCTCGTCGAGACCCGCCATGAGGTTCGACTTCCGGCCCGGATCGACATCAAATTCATGCACGACGCCGTCCGGCGTCGTCACGGTCTGCGTCTCAAGGTCCACCGTGAACACATGGTTTGCCCCGCCGGCCTGCGCCGCAAGTTGCGCACATACGTCCACCGGCAGGCGGACGGGCAGGATGCCGTTCTTATAGCAATTATTGTGGAAGATATCGGCAAAGCTCGGCGCGATGACACAGGTGATGCCTTGGTCCAGCAGCGCCCAAGGCGCATGCTCACGTGACGAGCCGCAGCCGAAATTCTCGCCCGTAATCAGGATGTTCGCCTTGGCATATTGCGGCTTGTTGAGCACGAAATCCGGGTTTTCCGACCCATCCGCCTTGGTTTTCAACTCGTGGAACAGGCCTTTCGACAGGCCGGTGCGGGTCGTGGTCTTCAGGAACTGTTTCGGGATGATCATGTCGGTGTCGACATTCGACATCAGCTTGCCCTTCTCCATAAGAGGAGCGGCAGTTCCGGTGAGGGTCTGGAAGGCTTTCATCTTGATATCCTAATGCGGGTCATGCGCGATGAACAGGGTCGGCACATTCAGCGTGCCATTGCGAATGGTGAAGACAGTGCTACCCGGCTTGCGGCCCTTGCGCTGTTCGGACACGTCAAAGCCCGCGTCCAGCAGGCGCTCATGGGCGGCGGCGAGATCAGCCACTTCCCATGTCAGGCCCCAGATGGAATCCGGACCGGCAGGGTCTGGTGTCTCGCCAAGCCGGTTGATCACTTCAAAGGTCAGCCCGCCAGTGCGGAAGAACAGGAAGCGCGTCTTCCATTCGGGCGCCGTGCGATCAAGCGCCAGGTCGAGCCCCAGCCGCGCGCCATAGAGCGCTGCCGCCCGGTCGGGATTGGGCGTGTTGATGACGATATGGTCGAGCCCTGACACGGCATCATCCGGCGCATCCATGGGCTCCAGCTCACCCGTCTGATGCTCGATCAGGAACGTGCGTATGCCGCCTGTCTCATCATCGGAACACCGAAACCGCCGCAAGTTGCGCGTTTTGCCTGCAATGTCGCTTGTGCTGTCGCCCGGCATGATCTCGTGCGGCTTCAGTCCGCGCCGGGTCAGGCGGTGATGGGCATGCTCGATATCGCCGGTGCGGAAGGCAAGGCTCTTCAGGCCCGGCCCGTCGTCGGAAATGATTTCACCGAGCCGCTGCGCCAGTGGCCCGTCGCCATGCGGCGCCATCAATTCCAGCGCCGTATTGTTTACGCGGAAGATTGCGGTCGCCGCCCCATCTGCAGAGACCGCCTCCCAATCCGGCGCGCGGCCAAGCAGCGCCGTATAGACGGCGGTGCCCGACGCAATCTCCGGGCAGACCAGAACAATATGGTCCAGCCCCGTGATCATGCCTTGGCGCTTTCCTTCGGCAGGGCCGCGTCAACGCTCTTGAAACGGGGCAGGGCCTCAACGCGCGACATCCAGCGGCGCACGTGCGGATAGGCGCCGAGATCGATTTGCGCCTGCGGTGCATAGGCGACAATGCCGTAGATATCGAGGTCCGCGATGGTCACGCCGCCGCCAACCAGCCAATCGCGTCCGTCCAGCAGGCCATTCAATTCCTTCAGCGCACCATTGGCCGCGTTGAGATTCGCTTCGGCGACCTGCTCGGGGAAGGTGAAGAAGCCGAGCTTCATGGCGCGCGTGCGGTAGATGCCGGTCGTCAGCTGGCCTGCGCCCCAAAGCTGCCACTCGCGGGCGCGCAGGCGCTCCGCCCGGTCCTTGCCACCGAACTGGCCCGTTTCGTCGGCCAGATAGTCAAGAATGACGGATGACTGGCAAAGGCACATATCCTTCTCGTGATCCTCCAGAACCGGCACCTGACCGTAGCGATTCTTCGCAAGAAAAGCGTCGGCCTTGTGGGCGCCGGAGCGCAGGTCGACATGCTCGTAATCATAGGGCGTGCCCGTCAGGTTCAGCATCAGGCCGACTTTATAGGTCGGGCCGGAGGCGAAGATGCCGTGCAATGTGTATCGGGTCATGTCGCGTTTCCTATGTGACGCCAAGAAATGTAGCATTGACTGGGGCTAAACCCGCTTTAAGTCGAAATGCTTTGTGAGAGTGGCCTTCAGGCCATCAAAATCTGCGCTCTTAAATTCTAGAACCATTTTTTCAAGGTTTTTTGAACTCGCCTCTTCTCCGATAGAATCGAGCTCTGCGATAATTGGATCGAGGCGGTTAGCAGCCCGCACAATGACTTCTCTGCTAATATTGCTTCTTATGATCAATCCTCGTCTTTCCAGTGGCCCGAGGCGCGAGACAATTAGCTTAGATACAGACGCAAAATCTAAGTTCTGAAACTCCTCCGTCCTAATTATTGGCTCGGATATTTTTATGCCGCCAATAACGGTCGAGGTGCGAGATACAATTGGAGCAATGATGTCTATTAAATCGAACTTCAGTGCTTCCAGCTGTCGAAAAATGCTTTCCTGTGATCTATCCGAAATGAGAACATCAAACTGGCTTTGCATTATGTTGGACTGCCGCTCGAACTGCTTAACGGATTCATTCAACTCACGGCCTTGTTGAAAAAAGCCCAACACAAGCCAAAAGAACGCCAGTGGAGCAGCCATTCCGGCCCAAAAGTCAGCCGCCTCGTTTAGTTTCATATCCCACAATGTCGGCTCTGACAGCGCGGCTACACCTAGCCACGCTATAACCCAGACAATTGAAACGGCGATCGCCCCTATTATCCAGTAGCTCCAGCGGGGGTCCGGATCGGGCTCCATTGGTTAGCCGATGACGCCATTGATCGCAGCCCGCGCCGCCAGCGCCGGACTCATCAAATGCGTCCGACCACCCCGGCCCTGACGGCCTTCGAAATTGCGGTTCGACGTCGATGCGCAGCGCTCGCCCGGCGACAGGATATCCGGGTTCATGCCGAGGCACATGGAACAACCCGGCTCACGCCATTCAAATCCGGCTTCCATCAGGATAATATCAAGCCCTTCGGCTTCGGCCTGTGCCCGCACGAGACCAGAGCCTGGCACGACCATGGCGCGCACGCCCTCGGCCACATGATGACCCTTGGCGACATCGGCTGCAGCGCGCAGGTCCTCGATCCGGCTATTCGTGCACGAGCCGATGAAGACTCGCTGCACCGGCGTCCCCGCAATCGGCACGCCCGCCTCAAGGCCCATATAATCCAGCGCCCGCTCTGCAGCCGCGCGTTTCACAGGATCGGCAATCTCTTCTGGCACAGGTGTCTTGCCTGACAGAGGAATCGCCTGTTCCGGGCTCGTGCCCCAGGTAATCGTGGGCTCAACCGACGCGCCATCAATCCGGATCACTGTGTCCCAGGTCGCATCATCATCGGAATGGAGCGTCTTCCAGTAGCTTTCGGCCACGTCCCAAGCGCCAGCTTTCGGGCTCGCCGGGCGGCCCTTCATGTAGTCGAATGTCTTTTCATCCGGCGCGATCAGGCCGGCGCGGGCACCGCCTTCAATGGCCAGGTTGCACAGCGTCATCCGCGCTTCCATCGACAGGGCCTTGATCGCCTCGCCGCGATATTCGATCACATAGCCCGTGCCACCGGCTGTACCGGTCTGCGCAATAATGTGCAGCGCGAGATCCTTCGCCGTTACGCCATCGCGCAGCTTGCCCGTCACTTCCACGGCCATGTTCTGCATCTTGCGCGCCCGCAAAGTCTGCGTCGCCAGCACGTGCTCCACTTCGGACGTGCCGATGCCATGCGCCAGCGCGCCAAAGGCACCGTGCGTCGATGTATGGCTGTCACCGCACACGATCGTCATGCCGGGCTGCGTACGGCCCTGCTCAGGGCCCACAACGTGGACAATGCCATTGCGGATATCGCCCATGGGAAAATATTCGATGCCATATTCGGCCACGTTCCGCGTCAGCGTCTCCAGCTGGTTGCGCGCTTCGGGGTCTTTCACACCGGCAAGACCCGCCGCCTGGTTCTCGGTCGGCGTATTGTGGTCGGCCACGGCCAGAGTCAGGTCAGTCCGGCGCACCTTGCGGCCAGCCAGCTTCAGGCCGTCAAAAGCCTGCGGGGTGGTCACTTCATGAATAAGGTGCAGGTCGATATAGAGCATGCTCTCGCCCGACGCTGCATCCGTGTGGACGACATGCGCGTCCCAAATCTTGTCATAAAGTGTCTTGCCGGCCATTGATCCTGCCTATCCTCGTGTTCGCGGCGCACCATAGCGATAGATATGTACGATGGAAGCCCGGTCTACTGCCGGGCTGAGCCTGATATATCCCCAAACGCGAAAAATTCGCCGAATCTGTAGTATTGGCACGCAGTTTGTAGATACAGCCGGGAGCGCTTTGTCCTTTGTCTCGAATTGGACCTAAGCAAATTCAGTCTGATCCCGAGGCCAAAGCATGCCGTCTACCCACACGCCCGCCAGCAACGTCCTGTCCCTTCGTGCGAAGGCCCCTGCATCACCGTGCAAGATCGTTTTTGTCACACATGGCGAAGGGCGCGGGCGCATCGTTGCGACAGACAAGGCCTTCATGGACCGCCTGCGCGAGAACGACCCCGAAATGGTCAGCCAGATCCGCACCCACCGGACAGGCAGCGGCCCTTTTGACTTCCGGGACGTCGGCCTGATCGTGTTCTGGCTGGGTGACCCGCTGCGCCAGAAATACCCGCAATGCTATGCCGAAGCTGTCCAGATCGAAGCGACCGCCAGCATTTACGGCATCCGCGTCATCAACTCGCCCTTCGGGCTCAGCAACACATCCAAAGCCGACCAGGCCCGGATCTGGAACCCCGCCGGCTTGCCCAGCGCCAAGGCAGAGCGGGCCGACTGCGCCGAAGACTTGCCTGCCACAGCCAGCAAAGTCGGGTTTCCGTGCATCATCCGGTCAGACGATGTCCATTGCCAGCGCAGCGTCGCGATCGCCCATTGCGCGGAAGATGTCGCCCGCGTCGCCGCCACAATCTCATTCCCGGCCGCCGTGATCGCTTTTATTGACGTGCAAGCCAGCTGGCGCGCGACAGGCGATGAAACCAGCCTGTTCAGCCGCTACCATCACAAGGCCCGCGCCATCGTTTTTGGCGGTGAGGTCAAAGCGAGCCATCTCTTCTTCTCGACTGACCGCATTGTCGGCCTCTCGAACTCGGTCTTTGCCCGCGAGGATACACCGCGCCGCAATTTCGCCCGCCGTTTCGGTCTCGGCGCCCGCGTCGTCAGTGAAATGATCGATGCAGACCTCGTGCATTTCGACGCGCCAGTCGCCCACGCCGACCAGCTTGTCAAAGCCGTCGCCGCACTGGGCCTCGATTTTGCGGCCGTCGATTACAGCATCATGCCGGATGGTCAGCCCGTCATCTGGGAGGCAAACCCCTATTTCTACCTCCCCTCAGGTCAGCAAAGTGTCTTTTCCGCCGAACGCCAGGCCGTGCGACGCGTCGATGAGACGTTCGACTGGATGGCCGCCCGCCTGAAAGCCGAATTCGAAGGTGCCCTCAGCGCAGGCGACAAATCCTATGCGGAGCCTGAGATGGTCCTGCTCAGCGCCGCCAACTAACATCAACCCGCGGCCAGGCTCACAGCCTGCGAGGGGGCGGCATGCAGACATTTCAAGCCCCGCAACGTCTCCCGCAGCGCCTCATCCAGAGGCGTGTGAGGTTCGCTGCCAAGCCGGCTGACCAGCTTTGAATTGTCGAGCCGGACCGGGACAGTCCAGAGATACTGCATCTCGGCCATTTCCCGGAACAGTGACACGAATGGCTTCAGCAAATGCAGCACCGGGGGCCTGAACGAAAAACGCCCCTGCCGGAGGGCAAGGGCGTTTTTGAAATCGTGAAAAGGCGAGAAGCCTATTCTTCCGGAGCGGCCTCTGGAGCTTCAGCAGCAGCGGCAGCTTCTTCAGCGGCCTTGGCTTCGGCTTCTGCGGCAGCAGCGGCGGCCTTTTCGGCCTCAAGCTTTGCCTTGGCAGTGGCTTCGCGCTCGGCAGCAGCGGCTTCCTTGCGGGCAACCTTTTCTGCGTCCTTCTGACGGCGGCGCTCGGTTTTCGAGACAGCGATCTCGACAGCCTCGATGCCGTGGCCGGTCGTACGCTCGGCAATACGGGCCGATTTACCGCGACGGTCGCGCAGGTAGTAAAGTTTCGCACGGCGCACGCGGCCCTTGCGCTTCACTTCGATCGACTCGATCAGTGGCGAGACCAGCGGGAAAACCCGCTCGACGCCTTCACCGAAGGAAATCTTGCGAACCGTGAAGCTTTCGCTCAGGCTGCCGCCCGAACGGGCAATGCAGACGCCTTCGAAGCGCTGGACGCGCTCGCGGTCGCCTTCCTTGATCTTCACGTTCACGGCAAGCGTGTCGCCTGGCGAGAAAGCCGGGATTTTTTTGTCGCCGAGGACGCGGACGCGTTCTTCCGCCTCAAGCTGCTCAATCATGTTCATCGCCATTCTCCGGCGGTTGGAATTCGGGGGTCTTGGAGTAAGCGGCGTATAAATCGGGACGGCGCTGCTTTGTCAACGCCTTTGCGCTGTTGCGACGCCATTCTTCTATACGTTTATGATCGCCAGACAGGAGAACTTCCGGTGTGGGACGCCCTTCCCACTCGCGCGGCATTGTATAATGCGGGTGTTCCAGCAGGCCGTGCTCGAAGGATTCCTCCGTCAGCGACGCTTCATTCCCGGCCACACCGGGCAGCAAACGCACCGTCGCCTCGATGAAAGCCATGGCCGCAACCTCGCCCCCGGCCAGGACAAAATCGCCGAGCGACACTTCTTCCATGCCGCGCGCTTCAATCACGCGCTCATCCAGGCCTTCAAACCGTCCGCAGAAAAACACGACGCCGGGCCCGCTCGCCCATTCATGCGCCTTTGTCTGATCAAACGGCTTGCCGCGCGGCGAGAGATAAACCAGCGGCCGCCCCTCCAGCGCTACGCTATCGATCGCTGCGGCGGCGACATCCGGCCGGAGCACCATGCCGGCCCCGCCGCCCGCCGGCGTATCATCCACATTCCGGTGCTTGCCGACGCCAAAACTGCGCAGGTCTACCGTCTCGTGCGCCCACAGGCCCTTCTCCTCCGCGCGCCCCAGAATGGAGACGCCGAGCGGCCCGGGAAAGGCATCCGGTACAAGCGTGATGAGCGTGGCTTTGAACATGCGGCGCATCTAGCCCACTCCCGTCACCCAAGTCACCCCGCATCGCCCGTTGACGCACGCCCCCGCCCGGCGCTTGATGCCACTCAAATAGCGGGGGGATACAGATGACACTCGACACCATCGCCACCATTGCCAACATCATGGCCTCCTGCGCCGTGGTCCTGACACTGGTATTCATCGGCCTGCAGCTGAACCAGAACGCACATCTGACGCGCATGGCCGCAGCGCAGACCTCCGCCCAGCTCCTGTCAGCCAATATGGGCCGCGTCACCGAAAGCGCCGACCTTGCTGAACTGCTCACGCGCGAGGATACCCCGGAAAGCTGGAGCCGCCCGGAATTCCTGCGCGTATCCAACTTCCTCAGCATTTCCTTCCGCCATTTCGAAGTCCTCCACACCCATCGCCGCTTCGGCGTCTTCGAGGATGAATTGTGGGAAGGCTCGGAGGCCCGCCTCAGGGAATCGCTAAGCGATGCAGGCATCCGCGCGTGGTGGGCCGAAAGCCGTATCGTTTATGCCCGCAGTTTCGTGAAATATGTCGACAGGCTCGCCGCCGAACTCGAGGTCGCGCAGGCCATGTCCACAATGGGCCAGGACTAGGCCGCCAGCTCCACCGCGCGGCGGGACGTCACCTTGTTGCGACCGCCATTCTTTGACTGGAAGAGCGCCGCATCGGCGGTTTCAAGCACCATGTCGATCTGCGCGCCGGGCTTCATCAGGCAGGTCCCGAAGCTCGCCGTGATCGAGAAGGCTTCGCCCTTGCACTCCAGGTGGAGCGACGCGATACGCTCGCGGATGCGCTCACACACAAGAGCGGACTGTTCCAGTGTCACATTGCTGAGCAGGATCACGAATTCCTCCCCGCCCCAGCGCCCCAGCCGGTCGAAAGGCCCGCGCAGTTCAGCGAAAGCCGCCGCCGCAACTTCCTGCAGGACCAGATCGCCCGACTTGTGGCCGAACCTGTCATTGACGCGCTTGAAGTGGTCGAGATCGAACAGGACCAGGCCGGCCGTCTCATGTGTACGCCGCATGCGCTGGATCTCGTCTTCCAACGCCTGCTTGAAGAAACGCCGATTATACAGGCCGGTCAGCGGATCGGTGGCCGCCAGCGCCTCAAGCCGCCGCTGATAATGCTTCAGGCGAAACTCATGCTGAGAGGCGATGACGCCGGTTGGAAGCGCCACGCAGGCCGAGATGAGAAGGTTGGTTAAAACGAACGCACGTGGATTGGTCGGCACGCCCAACTGGTACATAAGCATCGAGAACGTGAACGACAGACACAGGGCCGTAATTGCGACGAACGCAAAAAACAGCAATGAATCAAAGACGTCGCGTGAACGATTTGAGATGGGCATACTGACCTCCTCGTTTGCATGCTTCTACATGTTACAAGCGAACATCCCGCGAATCCGGGCCCCGGATTTGCCGCTGCGGCGTTTACCATCTGGAAATCTTTGGCGCGCGATCTTGATCGCTCAACGGAAATCGGGGGAACCTGATGCGGGTTGAGGGCTTACGCGTCCAGCCGCCGCATATTCTTTGTCGGGCTGGCTTTCAGGAGAATACGAAATGGATACGACGAAGCGACACTTGCTGATGGGTGGCTCTGCCGCCATCCTCGCAACCGCGCTCAGCGGCTGCGGCACCCTTCTTTACCCGGAACGCAAGGGACAGAGCGGCGGTCGGATCGACCCTGCCGTGGCCATCCTGGACGGCGTCGGCCTGCTCCTCTTCCTCATCCCGGGCCTGATCGCTTTCGCCGTCGACTTCTCGAACGGCACGATCTACCTGCCGGGTGGTCGCCGCGCCGAAAAGGCCGATGATCTCTCGGAAGTGAAAGTGACCGCCGCGCTGACCAAGCCGGAAGTCGACCGCATCTGGACCGAAACCTATGGCCACGCCGCGCCCTTCGAGCTGTCCGAGCTTCAGCGCCGCCGCCTCAGCGACAAGTCGATGACCCTCGACACGGTCGCCAGCCTCGCCCGCAACGATTTCGCGCGCATCTGATCTGGTCAGGAAGCTGCGGATTCGTCTGCAGCTTCCGCCGCCCCCCAGCCATCCGCTCAGTCGCCCAGGGGCTCGCCGGGTTCCTGCGCCTTGCGGATGTCGGCCTGCAAGGCCTTGAGCCGCTCGTGATAGTGCTCGCCTTCCCCGAATTCCTCGAACCCGGCATAGCGTGCATGCGCGCCGATCACGCGCCGCGCCTGCTTGATCGGGCACCAGTATTGTTCCGTGCGGGATCCGACCTCGCGGACATAGGCGATGACGCCGTTCACATAGGAACAATAAGCGCAGTTCAGCTTTTCGATCATGTTCAGGTAGGCGAGGCCGCTTCGGTCGAACACGAGGTAGCGGTGGCGCCTAACCTGCGGGATGCCGTAAATACGAAAGCAGATGGCCTGGTAGATCGACACCCAGAGGTCGACGATCGCAAACGGCACGATCAGGGAATAGATCACCGGCGCCGACAGCCAGACCAGCGGCCGCGCACTGAACAGGTAGCGCGCCACATGCGTGCGCATCTCGCGATGGCGCCGCACCACTTCCTGTTCGAACAAGACCTTCCCGCGCTCAAGGCCGTACTGCAGCCCCGCCCGTTTCTTGGCCATTTCGGCTTCCAGCTCGATTTCGAGCGCGTGAAGTTTCGCGGAGATCTGCTCTATCGGTTTGTCATGCCCACTTCGTTGCGCTCATCCCGCGATACTGACAAGCACAGGCTTGGCGCATTCGAATGCGGCCAGTCGCGAAACAGGCCCAACTTCCCATTCGTCACCATCGCATTCCCCCTGAAGTGCAGTGTGGTCGTCTCGCCTTTCGGGCTGTTCGGGTTGGCTACGTAGTGTCACCGGGGTGTTTACGGGCATTTTCCGGACTTTTATCCGTGCATTCTGAGGGCGTAAATTGCGCTGACAGAACATGTTCTATACGTGAGGAGAGATGGCAAACACTCCGGCACTTTCTGTCCTGATTCCCTTCTTCAATGAGGAAGGCAACGTGCACCCCGTGATCGACGAGATTCACGCTGCGCTGGCCGGAATCGATTTCGAGATCATCTGCGTCAATGACTGTTCCGCTGACGCAACCAGCATGGAACTCGCCGAAGCCAAAGCCCGCCACCCGCATACGGTCGTGGTGCTCAATCATGTCGCCCGGCGCGGCAAGTCTGCCGCCCTCTTCAGCGGCCTGAGATCGGCACGCGGCGAATGGGTCCAGCTGCTGGATGGCGACGGTCAGAACGACCCGCACGACACGGCCCGCCTCTGGGCCGAGATTATCGCGCCCGGCGCCCCGGCGCCCCGGCGCGGCTCGGCATCATTGCCGGCAAGCGTAACAGCCGCAACGATTCAGGCTTCAAGTGGCTACAGTCGCGTGTGGCCAATGGCGTGCGCCGTTTCGTGCTGCGCGACGATGCGACAGACACAGGCTGTGGCTGGAAGCTGATCCGCACGCGGGCCTTCCGCGACCTGCCGTTTTTTGCCTCCATGCACCGTTTCCTGCCGGCCCTCATCAAGCGCGCCGGATGGGATGTCCGTGAAGAACTGGTCAATGACCGCGAGCGCCTGGCTGGCGTATCGAAATACGGATTTCTCGGCCGTCTCGGCGCCGGCGTGTTCGACCTGATCGGCATGTTCTGGCTGACGCGGCGCGGTGGCTACGGCATCCCCGCCGAATGGAACGACCCGCGCGCCAACTAGCCCATCAACGCCTTAGCGCTTGTCACCGCGCAGGGCCTTGTCGCGCGCCTTGATTCCAGCTGGCGAACGCGGATCGGCCCGTGGCTGTGACCGCTGCTGCCGCTGGACCGGCGCGGCCTGAACCTGCGGTCGCGGCTGGGGCGCCGCCCTGACAGGTGTCTGCACAGGGGCGGCGCGGGCAGGGGCCCGAACTTGCGGCGTAGGCGTCCTGACTTGCGGGGCAACCTTCACCGGTTCCCTCACGGGCTGGCGGGACTGCATCGCGGGCGTTTGCGGCAGTACACGCTGGCGCTCCTGGCGCTGCGGCTGGGGTGCGGGGCGGACAGGCGCACGGGCTTGCGGCGACGGCGTTCTCACTTGCGGGGCAGCCTGCACCGGTGCCCTCACGGGCTGGCGGGATTGCATGGCGGGCGTTTGTGGCAATACGCGCGGGCGTTCCTGGCTTTGCGGCTGGGGTCTGCGCTCAACCTGCCGGTCAGGCCGGGCCCGTTGTTGATCACTGCCGCGCCGGTCGCCTGCGTCACGGATGCGCGGCACGTCACGCCGGGTCGCATCGCCGCGCGGGCGCTCCTGCCGTGGGGGCTGTACCGTCTTGCTGATTGGATCTGGCGGCACGAAACCACGCTGTTCACGCGGCTGACGATTTCCCAATGTCGTGTCAGGCAGGGAAGGGACAACGCCGGGTGCGCCGGCAAGCGTGTCAGAAGCACGACCGCCGCCCGGGCGGCCCGGCCCGCCTTGGCCGCGATCACCGCGTTCGCCCCTGTCAGCCCGTGGCTGGTCGCCGCGGCCACCCCTGTCACGCCCGGCGGAATCATTGCCCCCGCGATGATCATTGTCGCCGCGGTGTCCGCGATCACGTCCGTCGCCGCGATTGTCCCGGTCACCACCGACGGGGCGGATCGATGAAATATTGTCGTTGAGGCGGATGCCGTTCAGCTTGCCGGTCGAGGCATCGATGACTTCGCAGCGGCCCTTGAAATTTGCGTGCTCGCAGACTTCCCATTTGCCGGACTTGATGTTCAGCGACGAGACATTGTCATTGAACCGGTAGCGGCTGAGATCGCTGACGCCGTGATTGATGCCAAGGGACGCGCCCCGGCCTTTGGAATCGACATACAGCGTCGCGTCCGCATCGCGCGCACCATAGTGTCCCCGCAGGGGCCTGGGCTTCCGGTGATGGGGGCGATAGGTGTTGTAGCCACCGCGCGAATAGCCAAAGCCATATGGCCCGAAACCGGCCAGCGGGTCATAATATCCGTAAGACCTGTAAGCCGGTGAATAGCCGTAATGGTAGACCTGCACCCGCGTCGTCGCGCCATAACCCTGGGAATAGTTATCATACCCATACTGTGCGTCGTCTGCGTACCGGATATACCCACTCTCATCCCGCACGAACATCAGCCCGTTCTCGGCATCAGTATACTCATAAATAGGCCTCACCGACGACACTTCGCCATCAAGGCCGAAATAGCGAAGGTCCGGCACGTCCTCGCGCAGGAACACGCAGCGCCCGGTAAAATCGCTATGTTCGCAAAGCTCCCAGGCGCCCGACAGCACGGCCACTGAGCGGGCGCGGTCATTGAACTGGATATCCGGCAGGGAATAGATCGGGTCAAAAACGTTGACGGCGGGTCCGGTGTAATTCTCGCCTCCGAAGAGGATGAGCGCCGCCTCGTCCTGGACATCGTCGCCATACTGCGCCGCCGCCACACCAGTGATGGCGAAGGGAAGGGCGATCAGGGCGCCAAAGCGCAGGAGCGTGGCAAGCATGGCCAAAACCTCTCAGTTACAGATCGTAACATGGGGCATGACACCTGAACCATTCACAACATGCGCCGCGCGGGCTGCTATTGATCAGGTTCCGGCTCGCTCCAGCTGGCCAGATCGGGGATGCTTACGCGCCGCGTCTCAAAATCGATTTCAGGCACATCCGCCAGCGTGAACGGCACGAAGACACTGTGCCCACCCGTCAGCAGCTGCACTTCCAGAAGGTCATCCGCGCCGAAATTCTGCACCGATTTCACGCGCCCAGCGACGGCATCTCCCTCAGAGACAACATCAAGCCCGACGAGATCTTCAATATAGAACTCGTCCTCTTCCGCTTCGGGCAGCTGCGCGCGGGCGACATGCAGGAGGGCGCCTTTAAGCGCGTCCCATTCTTCCTTCTGCTTCTGCTCGCGTGTGGCGACGATGAAATGGTCATTGCCGGGCCGCGCCGACAGCGGCGTCAGCAGGACGCGGCCTGCGGCGTCAGTCAGCGGCCCATAGGTGAACAGGTCTTCCGGCTCGGCCGTGAAACTCTTCACGCGCACTTCACCGCGCACGCCATGGGCGCCCTTCAGGGCGCCCACAACGATCAGCTTGTCTTGAGATTTCGACGTCATGCCGCCTCTCTAGCCGCACTCTGCGCTGGAGAGAACAGCTGTTTACCGCCGCCAGCCGTCATGATGGCCATAATCGTTCCGCGCGTCGTAGCGGGTATCATAGCGACGGATCGACGAGATATTGTCGTTGAGACCAATCGGTCGCAAATCGCCCGACCCTTGGGAGATCACTTCGCAACGGCCCCTGTAATTGGCATGTTCGCACGCGAGCCACGTTCCGCGGGTCACAAGGATTGAACTCGCCTTGTCATTGAAGCGATAGGCCGACAGGTCAGCCACGTCCCGGTTAATTTCCACCGGGTCGCCGCGCAGGCCGCCGCTCGAGAACAGAACAACATCTGCCGAGCCCCGACCATAATTTCCATTCCATCGGCGGCCATGATCACCGCGTCCACGGTCATAACCGGCCGGGCGGATGGACGAGATATTGTCGTTCAGGCGCAGGTCAGCGAGCCTCGAAACACTTGTATCGACTGTAGCGCAGCGGCCCTTGAAGTTCGCGTCAGAGCAGATTTCCCAGACACCTGAGCCGATGCTGATCGACGAGACACGGTCATTGAAGCGCACGCGGGAGAGGTCTGGCACAGCGCCATTCACTTCCATGGCGTCGCCCCGGAAGTTTCCGTCGGCGTGAAGAACTGCGCCGCCGTGTCCGCCCCGATAAGCGTCACGATGCGGCGAGGCCTGCGCCGGCATGGCAAGGGCAGCAATTGTTGCGGCGACGAGCGCGCCATTTCGGTAGTGGGTCAACCTGTTCATAGCGGTCTCCTTTCGGTCAGCCTCATGTCTAGGCTAAGCGAACTGAACCGGGACAAGGTTCCCTGTTGCCCCTCGTTCAGGCCGCAAACGTGCGCCGGCCCAAACAGAAAAGGCCAGTGCGATCTGCACTGGCCCCTTCAGATACGATACAGGCGGAAAGCCTATTCCGAAGCTGTCTCTTCAGCAGCAGCTTCTTCAGCCGGTGCTTCCTCAGCAGGCGCTGCAGCCGCAGCCGCAGCGGCTTCAGCAGCGGCAGCAGCCGCTTCAGACGCAGCCGTCGCCTTGTCGGCGCGCTCTTTCACGCGGTCCTGGGCTTTCTTGCCTGGCTCGCCTTTTTTCGGGTTGCTGCCAGCGGTCCATGTGTAGATCGGTGCGGATTCGCCTTCGAGCGTGATCTGCGACAGGAAGCGGCCAACACGGTCAGTCGGCTGGGCGCCCTTCTTGAGCCATTCGGCAGCTTTCACGCCGTCAATCTTGACGCGCTCACCGGAATCTTTCGCAAGACGCGGGTCATAGACGCCGATTTTCTCGATGAAGCGACCGTCGCGTGGTGCGCGGGCGTCAGCGATGACAACCGAATAGAAAGGGCGTTTCTTGGACCCGCCACGGGCGAGTCGGATCTTGAGGGACATTGGGGTTACTCCTGTAAAGTGTCGTCTCTGGAATTAAAGTTCAGCTTCGTCGCTGCGGATTTGCTCATGGTGGCGGATCACTTCCGCCACGATGAAGGATAGGAATTTCTCGGCGAAGGCCGGGTCGAGGCCTGCGTCATTGGCGAGGCGCCGAAGGCGCTCGATCTGCTGGGCCTCACGGCTCTTGTCGGCCGGCGGCATATTATGAAGCGCCTTCAGCTTGCCGACTTCTTTCGTCGCCTTGAAACGCTCGGCCAGCGTGTGGACGAGGATCGCGTCCATATTGTCGATACTGGCGCGCAGCTGGTTCAGCTGGAACAGGGCAAGCGTATTATCTGCGTTCGTCATCTATTTCTTCTTTCCCCCTAGGCCCGGAAGGCCGCCGCCAAGACCGGGCAGTCCGCCCGGCATGCCGCCTGAGCCCATGCCCGGCGGCAATTGCCCACCGCCCATGCGCGCAAGATCAGCCGGTGACATGCCAGCCTGAGAGGCCGCGCCCATCATCGCTTTCATGCCGCCTTTGGTGCGCATCTTCTTCATCATGCCGGCCATCTGCTGGTGCATCTTCAGCAGCTTGTTCACTTCCTGAACCGATGTGCCCGAGCCTGCGGCGATCCGCTTGCGGCGCGACGCATTGAGAACCGCCGGCTTGCGGCGTTCCTGCTTGGTCATCGACAGAATGATCGCTTCCTGGCGCTTCAGGACATTGTCATCGAGATTGGCCCCGGCCATTGCTTCCTTGGCTTTGCGCGCACCGGGCATCATGCCCATGATGCCGCCAAGGCCGCCCATACGCTGCATCTGGCGCAGCTGGTCGGCCATGTCTTCGAGGTCGAATTCGCCTTTCTTGAGCTTCGCGGCCATGCGCTCGGCTTTTTCGGCGTCCATCTGCTCGGAGGCTTTTTCGACAAGGCTGACAATGTCGCCCTGACCGAGGATGCGGCCTGCCACGCGGCTCGCATCGAATGCATCGAGCCCGTCGAGCTTTTCGCCCACACCGAGGAACTTGATCGGCAGGCCGGTAACCGCGCGCATGGAAAGCGCCGCGCCGCCACGACCGTCGCCGTCCATCCGTGTCAGCACAAGGCCGGTCAGCGGCAGGCGCTCATGGAAACGACGTGCGGTTTCCACGGCATCCTGACCCGTCAGGGCGTCAGCGACCAGAAGCGTCTCGGACGGCTTGGCGATGTCGGCAATCTCGGCCGCTTCGCTCATCATCTGCTCGTCGATCGTTGTGCGGCCAGCAGTATCGAGGATCAGGACATCATAGCCGCCGATCTTCGCGGCCTGGACGGCGCGGCGGGCAATATCCGCCGGCAGCTGGCCTTCGATGATCGGCAGGGAGGAAACATTCTCGCCACACTGGTCGGCAAGGATCGCCAGCTGCTGCATGGCTGCGGGGCGGCGCACGTCGAGCGAGGCGAGCAACACGCGCTTGCGCTGTTTTTCCGACAGGCGTTTCGCGATCTTGGCCGTCGTGGTCGTCTTACCCGAGCCCTGAAGACCAGCCATCATGATTGTCGCGGGCGGATTGTCGACGCGCAAGCCGGTTTCAGCCTCCGTCCCACCCAGCATTTCGACCAGACCGTCATAGACGATCTTGACCACTTGCTGGCCAGGCTTCACCGAGCGGACGACTTCTTCGCCAACGGCGCGGGTGCGCACGCTGTCGATGAAGTCCTTGACCACGGGCAGGGCGACGTCAGCTTCGAGCAGGGCCACACGGATTTCGCGCAGCGCAGCATTCACGTCCTTTTCGGACAGCGCGCCGCGGCCGGTCAGACCGTCGAAAATTCCGCCAAGACGATCGCTCAATGCGTCGAACATGTGCCACTCCTTTACCATTTGTCTGCGGGAACAGACATAGGCGCTCAAACCGAACGCACAAAGCATGAAGCCCCGCTGAGCGAACCTTCGCCGGGCGGGGGGCCTCGCTGACCTCATGGATCAGTCAAAGCGCGCTTCTGTATTTTGCGCGGATGTAGCGGCGCCTAAAGCATGAGGGGCCCGCTAGGTCAAGCCAGCTGCATCTCTGCGACCCGGTCCTTCAGGAGGTCGATGGCCCCGCGGATCTCGGCATCCACGAGGGAAAGCACCGCCAGATCGCCCCAGGATCCGTCCGCGAGGCGCACATACCGGCGCAATACGCCTTCCTTACGAGCCCCCAGCCGCTCAAGCGCCCTGATCGCGCGTTCATTGGCCGCCGCAATCGGGAGCTCAATCCGGCGCATACGGGCACCGAACGCCCGGCCAATCATCGCCATTTGTGTCGCCACAGGCACGACCGTGCCCCGCATATCCGGCGGGTGCCATATATAGCCTACACCGACACGTCGATGTGTGCGCGATACGTCGAGATACGCAATGACCCCAGCAAACGCGCCGTCAGACTGCCGGGTAACAGAAAAGGGAATAATGGTTCCCTGTTGCTTCAGCGCCAGCATGAAATCGAAATAGGCGTGGAAGCTCGTGCCCGTGGGTATAACGGGCATCCAGTCCCACATGGATTTCACCGCACCGGACGCTTCGAGCCGCGCACGGTCGCTCTCCTCCAGCAGATCCAGCCGGACCACGTCGTTGTGAAAGTCCTTTTCGTCGAGGCGCATGCCCCAAAGGTCTCACGGATTGAGAAACTGGCAAGCCCCTCGGCGAAAGAATGGTTATACGTTCTGATTTGGAACTCGACACGTCAATTAGTTCCGAAACAAGACTTATTTCGTCTCAAACAGACGCTCCGACAAATAGGTGAATTCCAAAGCGGTACGCTTGGCCCGTTCCGTCTGGTTCGCCGCCGCCGAATGGCCCCCATCAATGTTCTCGTAATAGAGGAAGGGCAGGCCTGCCTCCTCGAACAGTTTCGCCATCTTGCGTGCATGGCCGGGATGCACCCGGTCATCCTTGGTCGAGGTGACGAAGAAGGGTTCCGGATAGGGCTTGGACGCATCGAAATTCTGGTAGGGCGAGATCGTCTCCAGGAAGGCGCGCTCCTCAGGCACATCCGGCGAGCCATATTCATCGACCCAGGATGCCCCCGCCAGCAGCAGGTGATAGCGCATCATGTCGAGCAGCGGCACCTGAACCACCACAGCATTCCAGAGGTCCGGCCGCTGGTTCAGCATCACGCCCATCAAGAGGCCGCCATTGGAGCCGCCCATGATGCCGAGATGCTCCGGGCTGGTCACCTTGCGGGAAATCAGGTCCTCACCGACCGCGATGAAGTCGTCAAAGACGCGCTGGCGTTGCAGCTTCAGGCCCGCCTGGTGCCAGGCCGGGCCAAACTCGCCGCCGCCCCTGATATTCGCCAGCACATAGGCGCCGCCCTGTTCCAGCCAGAGCCGGCCCGTAACCGGGCTGTAGGACGGGTTCATCGACACCTGAAACCCGCCATAGCCATAAAGCAGGGTCGGCGTACTGCCATCCAGCGTCATCCCGGCCTTGTGCACGATGAAATAGGGCACCTTCGTTCCGTCCTTCGACACGGCAAAGAACTGCTCCACTTCAAGCCCCGACGCATCGAACTTGCCCGGCAGGCTCTTCACGGTCGAGACCTCGCCGCTGGCAATATCATAGCCGAGCAGGGAATCCGGCGTCAGGAAGTCCTGATAGGTCAGAAACACGGTCTCTTCATGCTCACTCGCGAACACGATTCCCGCCTGGCCCGTACCCGGCAGCTCCAGCGCGTTCGTCGTCCAGCCATCTGCGCCGGGCTCCAGACGCAGCACACGGCTCGCCACATTATCATTGATCGACAGCAGCGCCGCGCCCTTGGCCACAGCAACGCCATTCACCGCCTGCGCCGCATTCGGCCGGAACACGAGGCTGACCCCCGGCAAGGCGCGCGTCTCGAGGAACGCATTCACGTCAAAGGCCACAAGGTCGCCCGTCTTGAACGCCGTGTCCTGTCCCTCCGGCGCCCAATCTTCCTCCAGCGACAGCAGGAACTGCCCCTTGTAGATGCCTTCCGGCGAGGATTTCAGCGGAATGGGCCAGCGCACAGGCGCCACCTCGCCCTCCGGCAACCACCAGAAGGAATGGGTGAAGAAAGTCTCTGACTTTACCGCCCCCTGCAGAACCCGCCCGTCTTCAAGCTCCATTACCGATGGCCACACGCCGACATGCTCCCGCGTTCCGCGGATCACTTCCTCGGCCTCAGACAGCGGCGTTCCCCGCTTCCAGCGCTTTACGACAAATGGATAGCCCGATGCCGTGACCGTACCTTCGCCCCAGTCCGAAGCGATCAGTAGCGTGTCCGCATCGACCCATGAGATGCCCTGCTTGGCCTCAGGCGTAACGAAACCGTCCTCGACGAACGTCTTGGTCTCAAGGTCGAACTCGCGATTGATCACCGCATCCTTGCCGCCATCCGACAGCGACACGAGGCAATGGCGCACGGGCTTGCCCTTTTGGCGCAGGCAATTGGCGCCCATATAGACCCAGTTGCGATCCTCGTCGGCGGCCAGCCTGTCAAAATCGACAACCGTCTCCCACTCCGGCGCGTCTGTCGCGTAGCTCTCAAGCGTCGTCCGCCGCCACAGGCCGCGCACGTTCACATCATCCTGCCAGAAATTGTACACCATGCCATCGCGCACCGTGCCATACGGGATGCGTGCATCGGAGGTCAGAACATCCAGCGCTGCGGCTTCATATTTCGCATAGCGCGGGTCTGCCTGCAGCTCCGCGAGGCTGCGCTTATTCTGGGCGCGCACCCATGCCAGCGCCTTCTCGCCTTCGACGTTTTCCAGCCAGAGGTTTGGATCGGTCTCGGCGGCTTTCGGGCTTTCGGCGGGGGCGTCTGGCAAGGCAGTCTCCATTTCAGGCGTATGTGTACAGGCGGCGATCATCAGGGTCAGCAGCGGAATAAAACGGCGCAGCATGGCTCGGCTCCTCGGAAATTCGGCTTCGTTCAAGTTTTGACTCGTCGCCTGACGGGAATGCACGACATAATAGGGCGCTTGTGCGATGGCAAACTGGGGACGACATATGGACAGGATATTCGATAAGAACGCACCGTCACGGCGCAACCTCCTCCTCGGCGCAGGCGCTGGCCTCGCCGGGCTGGCCGCCGCTGCCTGCTCCCGCAAACCCGAGCCCGCGCCAGTGCCGGAAGGGATCACCGCCACAACGATCCGCGACGCCGAGGCGCTCACAGGCATAACCTACACAGATGCCGAACGCGCCCAGATGGTGGCCGATCTCGAAGCGCGCCTCGGCGCCCTCCAGCAATTGCGGGAGGTCGACAAACCAAACAGCCTCGCCCCGGCAACGGTGTTCGATCCCCGCCTGCCCGGCATGGACTATGGCCTGACCGAAACCTCCAGCGTCAGCGTCATGCCTTTTGTGAGCGCTGCCATGCCGGGCGAAGAAGATGTCGCCTTTGCCTCGCTGACCCAGCTGCGCACATGGCTGTCAGCCGGTGCTATCTCCAGCCGGGAGCTGACGGATCTCTATCTGAAGCGCATTGAGATCATCGCCCCCAGGCTTGAATGCTTTGTGACCGTCATGGCTGAACGGGCCCGGCGTGAAGCGGACGCCATGGATGCCGAGCGCGCGGCCGGCAAGGTGCGCGGGCCCCTGCATGGCATTCCCTACGCCCTGAAAGACCTGTTCGATGCCGAGGGCGCGCCCACAACCTGGGGCGCGGCGCCCTACAAGACACGCGCCTCTGAGGGCGACAGCGCCATCGTACGCAAACTGTCTGAGGCCGGCGCCATCCTGCTTGGAAAAACGACATGTGGCGCGCTGGCCTATGGCGATGTCTGGTTTGGCGGTGTGACGCGCAACCCGTTCGATACCCGCGAGGGATCGTCCGGCTCCAGTGCCGGTTCTGCCAGCGCGACGGCGGCCGGCCTGTGCGGCTTTGCGATCGGCACGGAAACCCTCGGCTCGCTTGTCTCCCCGTCGATGCGCTGCGGAACGACAGCGCTCCGGCCCACCTTCGGCCGGGTCAGCCGGGCAGGGGGCATGGCGCTTTGCTGGTCACTCGATAAATGCGGGCCGATTGCCCGCTCGGTCGAAGACTGCGCGCTGGTTCTGGAGGCGATCAATGGTTTCGATCCTGCCGATGCAGGCTCCATCGCCGCCGGCTTCACCTATGACTTTCGCACGCCCATCACCGGCCTGCGCCTCGGATTTGATCCTGCCTGGCTGACGGAGGCCACCGAGACGGAGAAGAATGCGATCGAGACGGCAAAAGGTCTCGGCGCCACACTCGTCCCCTTCACAGTGCCGAACCTGCCCTCCGAACCGCTCTCGCTGCAATTGACGGCTGAGGCGGCAGCCGCCTTTGAAAGCCTCACGCTGTCAGGCCGCGATGACGAACTGACGTGGCAGGATCCGGAAGCCTGGCCGAACAGCTTTCGCGGCGCCCGGTTCATCAGCGCGGTAGACCTGATCCAGACGGACCGCCTGCGCCGTCTCTGGATGCAGGCCATGCATGAGGCCTTCGCAGATGTGGATGTCGTGATTGGCCCCAGCTATTCGAGCGGCATGCTCACGCCAACCAATTTTACCGGGCATCCCTGCCTCGTCCTGCGCTGCGGCTTTGAGATGACCAAACCAAGGACACTGTTCGATACAGAGGCGAACCCCGACGCACTGCAGGCCCGCACACCGGTCGCCATTTCGCTCTGGGCGCCCCTCTTCAGGGAAGGGCCGATGCTGGCTTTCGGGCGCGCGCTTGAACAGGCGCTGGGTGTATCCACCGAGCGACCTGTATTTTAGTCAGTCTTCCATCTTCCGACCCGCTCGAATGTCACGCGCTCAATGACGATTGCGCGGCTCTTCTCGGGAACAACGGGCCGAAGACCCAGATAGTCCACACCCTGATCGCCCTCGATCATGGGAACGTCATAGTCGAAACTGAAATCCTCGAAGCCGGGTTTGAGATCGAATATTTTCCAGCCCGATTCCCCCACGCGTCCGGCTGAATAATTCACTGCGAGTTGCATGGCGCCCTTGTCGTCGGCCGGGCGCGCACGCACGATCGTGCGGATGGTCTGGCCCGCAAACTGGATTTCAATATCGGCCGCGAGCCGAAAATGCGGGCCGAGTTCCGGCTCATCGCGCAACGCGCCTGTATCCGCCTGTATCAGTAGCAGGCGTTCCCCATCCGGGCCGTCGATCAATTCCGTCTTGGCATTTCCGCCCGCATAGATCTTGTGAAGATAGTCTCCCTCGACGACGATCTTGTCATAATGCGCGCCGTCGCCGGTCACCGTGCCGGTCGGCAAGGCGCCAATAGCCGGACGGATGGCAAAGAAGACCATCAGGCCCACGACAACCAGCGCAGCCGGGAAGAATAACCTGTCTCGCATGCGAAGCGTCCTTTGCTACCGGCAATGCGCGCAAGGGCGCTGGCCAATCATAGCATCTGCTGATAGCAGGTGCGCAATCGGTTTGGCGAGCCGTATGCTCGGCTTCACATGCATTTCGAGGACCCGTCCCAATGTCCAGGTCAGCCTTGAAGCGTCGGGCCAAGGAAGCCCGCACATGGCTTGCGGATGCCTGTTTTCCTCTCTGGGCCGAGCGTGGCGTGAACAGTTACGGCTTGTTCCGCGAGGGGCTTGAGCTTGACCATAATATCACCGATGCCCGTGAGAACCGTGTCCGCGTCCAGGCCCGGCAGACCTATGTCTTCGCAGAAGCCCTGCGGCTCGGTTGGCGCCCGGACGTGTCATGCAACCGGGTTGAGCTCGGCCTCGGTATCCTGACGGGCCTCGCCCGCCGCGATGACGGCCTTGTCGGCCGCACGCTCCAGCCTGATGGCAGCGGCGTTCTGGATGAAACGCCCGATCTCTATGACATTGCCTTCACACTCTTTGCCATCGCCGAATCCGCCGATGCGCTTGGCGGCACGGGCGAAACCCGCGCGAGTGCCGGCGCCCTGCTCGATGCCGTCGACCGGCAGATGCGTGACCGCCTGAATGGCGGATATGCCGAAATCCTGCCCCGCCCCGGCATCCGCGAGCAAAACCCGCACATGCACCTGCTGGAGGCCTGTCTTTCCCTTCACAAGGTCGATCCTGACGGCGATCATCTCGCCCGCGCGGCCGAACTGATCGCCCTTTTCGAAACGCGCTTCACGGCAGGGCCGGGCGGCTTGCTGGGCGAACGCTTTGCGCCGGACTGGTCCACGCCAGAAGGCCGCGACGCCGATATTGTCGAGCCGGGCCACCAGTTCGAATGGGTCTGGCTGCTCCATGCCTATGCGGCAGCGACCGATACGCCGGTCCTTCCGGCGGCGGCCACGCTCTACGATTTTGCCTGCGCCACGCTTGATGATGATGGAAGGGCCTGCGTGGAAGTAACCCGCGAGGGCCAGCCTTTCGATGGCTCCCGTCGCACATGGTCCCAGACCGAGGCCCTGAAGGCGCATCTCAGCATGCTGGAATCCACCGGGGACGAGCGTCACGCCGCAGCCGCCTGCACCAGTTTTGACGTCATCATGGACGAATTCCTGACGCCCGATGGCGGCTGGATCGACCACTATGGCGCCGAGGGCGACATCCTCTCGACATTCATGCCAGCCTCCACGACCTACCACGTCGTTCTTGCCTTCGCCGAGCTCATCCGGGTCATGAAAGCTTGAACCTTTGATGTTTTACCCCGAAAAGGGCGCCAGACGCCTGAAGTGATGCCGTTTTGAGGAAAGCCGACCGATGACCAAACTCGCCCTTGTCCGCCACGGACAATCCGCCTGGAATCTTGAGAACCGCTTCACCGGCTGGTGGGATGCAGACCTCACCGAAAAAGGCGAGGCCGAGGCCCGCCATTCCGGCACACTGCTCAAGGGCGTCGATGCCGACTTCCGCGCAGCTTTCACCAGCGTCCAGACCCGCGCCATCCGCACGCTCTGGATGGCGCTCACCGAAATGGGCCGCGTCTGGGTACCGGTCGAGAAGAACTGGCAGCTCAATGAGCGCCATTACGGCGGACTGACAGGTCTCGACAAGGCCGAAACCGCCGCCAAGCATGGCGACGAACAAGTGCACGTATGGCGCCGCTCCTATGATGTGCCACCGCCCCCCATCGACGAAGACAGCCAGTACAATCCGGCGAAAGACCCCCGCTACAAGGGCATTGATGTCCCGGCCACGGAAAGCCTGAAGACCACGCTTGAGCGCGTGCTGCCCTATTGGAACAATGAAATCGCGCCCGTCCTGAGCGCGGGAACAGATACGGTGATCGCGGCCCACGGCAATTCGCTGCGCGCCCTCGTCAAACACCTGTTCAATGTGCCGGATGAGTCCATTACCGGGATCGAGATTCCGACAGGCAACCCGCTCCTCATCGATCTCGACGCCAATCTGAAACCCATTTCAGTTCGCTATCTGGATGCTGCACGGGCCACGCCGCTGCCCGAGCTTCCATGAGCAAACGCCGCGACCGGCGCATGATGGGCCGGGCCCTCGGCCTCGCGCGCCTGAACCAGGGCCTGACCGGACCGAACCCTTCGGTGGGCTGCGTGATCCTTGACGCCGACGGCCACATCATTGGCGATGGCGTCACCGGATTGGGCGGACGTCCCCATGCCGAAGAGATTGCGCTCGACGAGGCCGGCCCGCGCGCCCTCGGCGGCACGGCCTATGTCACACTGGAACCCTGCCGCGAGCGGTCAAGCGGCAGTCCGTCCTGCTCCACCAAACTGAAAGACGCCGGCGTGGCCCGCGTGGTCTGCGCGATTACCGATCCTCACCCGCTCGCCGAAGGCGGAATCACTGCCCTTCGCCAGGCTGGCATCCGCGTCGAGATCGGCCTCGGCGAACGTGTCGCCGCGCGTCTCTACCGGGGCTTCTTCCGAACGGTCCATGCCGCCAAGGCCTAGCCAGCAAACGGCCCCGCATGGGCAGCGATCTTTTCATACAGCGCAATCGAATCCCGCTGGAAGACAGCCTTGGTGAACTGCGCTTCGTAGGATGCGCGGCCGCCAGCCACGAGCTTCGCCGCCAGATCCTTGTCCGTCACAACCTTGCGCAAGGCGTCCACCAGGGCATCAACATCATTCTTCGGAATCAGCAGCCCGTTGACGCCGTCCTTCACATAGGCAGCCGGGCCAACGGCATCAGCAGCGACCAGCGGGCGAGACCCCGCCCACGCATCCACCGTCACGGTGCCGAACGGTTCATAGCGCGACGGGAAGGCCACAACATCACACGCCGCCAGCAGCGCGCCGCGGTCATTGCGCCAGCCAAGGAAGCGCACGCGGTCATCAAGGCCGAGCCGCGCGCAATGCGCTTTTAATTCCTGCTCAAGCGGGCCTTCGCCGGCAATCCAGACATAGAGCCCGTCAATCTTCGCCGTCGCATCGAGCAGCGTATCGAGGCCCTTCTTCTCGTGGAGGCGCGCGAGCGCCAGCGCGACTGGCGCATCCTCTGGCGTATTCAGCGCCTTCCGGCTCGCCGGGTCTGCGCCGGTGAAGTCTGCATATGTATGTACGATGGCCGAGCGCTCGTCGCTGACGCCCTGTTCGCGGATGTGGCGTAGCAGGTCGATGGTCAGGCCGACATGCCATTCACAATTCTTGAAACGCGCCAGCTTGTAATAGCCGCCATACCAGCCGATGGACCGTGTGCGGTATTGTTTTGGCGCGAACTGTCCGGCCCGGCCCATCCAGTATTCGATCACATCCGGCTCGAATTGCTTGATGGCATCCGCGATCACGCGCTGTGTGGGGAAAGGCCAGCTATTGTTGAACGCTGCCACATCGACGCCGATGCCAGCCTCGCGAAATTTCTGGATCCGGAACGCATTGTCAGGCCGCGTCACGACGTGCTGCGCAAGATCGGTCTCGGCTAGCGCCAGCACCGATTCCAGCATGATGTTTTCCGCGCCGCCTTCTGCCGCGCCTGCCATGACATGCATTACACGCATTTCATTCGTCCTTTATTTCCTGCCACCCCAGCATTTGATGGAGCGCATACCCATTATCGGCGCAGGCGGCAAACGCTGCTTGGCAGTTCGAGGTGAAGTCCCTAGAGAGGGGCCAGACTTGAAGGGTAGCGTTATGACCAATTATCGTCTGTTTGGCGCAGACACGTCTCCATACTCGCTCAAGGTGAAAGCCTTCCTCACCTACAAGGAATTGCCCTTCGAATGGGTCACGCGTTCGCGCAGCAATGAGGCCGATTTCCAGGCGAATGCGCAGACCATAGCGACCGTTCCCCTCCTCGTTTCACCGACACGGCCCGTCAGCCAGGATTCAACAGCCATGCTGGCAGCGATCGAGGCTGACCATCCAGAGCCCTCTTCGGTTCCTGATGATCCAGCCTGCGCAATGCTCGCGCTCATCCTTGAGGATTTTGCCGACGAATGGCTGAACAAATGCATGTTCCAACAGCGCTGGGGCCAGTCGCCAGACCGCGAGGCCGCCGCCTTGCGCGTCCTCGCCCAGCTCTATGACGGCAAGCCGCCGCGCGCCCGCAAGGCGCCGCAGAAGCAGATTGTCGAGCGCATGACCGCGCGGCTTTCACTGGTCGGCGCCGAGGCAGACAATACCGCAACCCTCGACGCCTCCTGGCGCCGCTTTGCCCTTTGCCTGAATGACCATCTGACGAATCATCTCTGCCTCTTCGGCACGCGTCCCTCCGTGGCAGACTTTGCCCTTGCTGCGCAATTCCAGCAGATGTTGCTGGACCCCACGCCCGGTAACTGGCTCCGTGATCGCGCACCCTTCGTGGCCGCTTGGTGCGCCTTTATGGAAGCCCCACAGGCAGGCGGTCCGTTCGCAGATCTCGGCGCACTGGAAGAAACGCTCGCCCCGCTTTTCGAGAGAGAACTCAGCGTCACTTATCTGCCATGGGCAAGCGCCAACGCGGCCAGCGCGTCGCGCAATCGCAAGCGCTTTTCCGTCACGCTCACAGATGGCGCTTTTGAACAGGGCACGCAGCGTTATGCGGCGCGTTCCTTCAAATCCCTGCGCGCGGCTGTGTCGACCACCGCCGGCGATGAGGGCCTCAATAAATTCCTTGAGCGGACGGGTGCGCGCAAACACCTTGCCAAGGCATAAAAAACGGCGCGCCCCGTGGGACGCGCCGCTCTTCATTTCATGAAAGCTGCAGAATCAGGCGGCGCTGCCTGCTGCTTTTTTGCTGATCAGCTTCGGCTCAGACCGGGCTTCGTCCGTGCCAATCGAAATCTTGCGGGGCTTCTTTTCTTCAGGAAGCTCGCGCACCAGATCGATGCGAAGGACACCATGGTGGAGCGCGGCGCCGGTCACGATCACGTGATCGGCGAGTTGGAAGCGACGAATGAAACTGCGCTGCGCAATGCCGCGATGCAGGAATTCGCGTCCGTCGCCATCCTCGTTTTCGCCTTTCTTGCCGGCGACCGTCAGCTGGCCTTCCTTGGTCTCGATGTCGAGATCGGCCTCGGTAAATCCGGCAACGGCAATTTCGATGGCGAAGGCATTCTCGCCTGAACGCTCAATATTATAAGGGGGATAGCCCTGTGTACCGTCGAGACGCGATGCGGTGTCGATCATCGTGGCCATGCGGTCAAAGCCAACCATCGTGCGGTAAAGGGGGGTCAAATCGATATTGCTCATGGAAACAGTCCTCTAGTCTGAAGCAACTGTGAGGGACCTGCAGCAAACAGGCCCTCGGTTCGTCTCGGGCCATGTGAACACCCAGCCCGTCATCGGCGCTGGCACATTTCCCGGTCCCGGCCCGCATTGCGGCACCGTGACAATTAGTATTTGGGTAGCGTAAGGGGGTGTTCAAGATGTCAATGAAGGAGAAGGCGATGAAGAATTTCCTGTTGGCGGGTGCCGCGTTTGGCTTGCTCGCTGCGTGTGGGCAACCGGAGACACCGGCCCCCGTCGAAACACCGCCGGCCGAGGCCCCCGAAGTCGCTGCGCTCAGCCCGCTCCAGGAAGCGGTCAATGATGCAGGCCGGTCCGACGCTGAAAAGGCGCGCGACGTTTGGCGTCACCCTGTCGAAACTCTCGAATTCTTCGACGTTGAACCAACTGACACCGTGGTCGAAATCTGGCCCGGCGGTGGCTGGTACACCAATATCCTCGCGCCCTATCTCGCGGCCGGTGGCGGCAAGCTCGTCGCAGCAGGCTTCGATCCGGCTGCAGCACCGGACGAGGAGCGCAAGCAGCGCACGATTGATCGTCTCGCCGAGTTCAAATCCAATTATACCGATCCGCATTACGGCACGATTGAATACAGCGTCTTTTCCGGCGTCAGCGGCCCGCTGACCGAAGCCGGTACGGCCGATGCCGTGCTGACCTTCCGCAATGTGCATAACTGGATGTCGGGCGGTTATACCGAGAAGTTCTTCACCGATGCCTTTGCAGCCCTGAAACCGGGCGGCGTGCTCGGCGTGGTCGAGCACCGCCTGCCGTCCACCGCGACGCAGGATCCGACCGGCTCGACCGGCTATGTGCACGAAGACTTTATCAAGGCG
Source organism: Hyphomonas oceanitis SCH89 (assembly GCF_000685295.1). Classification (GTDB taxonomy): domain Bacteria; phylum Pseudomonadota; class Alphaproteobacteria; order Caulobacterales; family Hyphomonadaceae; genus Hyphomonas; species Hyphomonas oceanitis. Next base: position 50,995 of record NZ_ARYL01000015.1, on the reverse strand, counting down.
CGCGCCATTGCGGCGGGCTTCGAATTTGTCGGCTCGAGCGAAATCAACGCCAACCCGGCTGATACGACAGACCACCCCTTTGGCGTCTGGACGCTGCCTCCGGTCAGCACAACGACCGATTCCGATGGCAATACACCGGAAGGCTTTGACCCAACGCTTTATGCCGATATCGGCGAGAGCGACCGGATGACGCTCAAATTCGTCAAACCGGAATAGGAAGACACGCTTCGCGGACCGGGAACGGTCCGCGAAGTCCCATGCGGCGCACCCCGAATAACCCGTGAAGCCCACGCAACGACCCGAGAATACCCTTTAATGCCCCTGCAGACGCTCTTCCCGACCCTCATCCGCCATGCCGCAATCGGGGATGATCCGCTGCGGGCGTCCCTCGAGAAAGTGTGCTGGCTGCTCGAAGATGAGGACGAGGCCGGCAATGACTGGTGCGACAGCGAAGGCTATGACGGTTACACATCCTATGCCTCGCTCGATGACCTGCCGGAGCGCTTTCCGGAGATCGCAGAACTCAAGGCTTTCCTCGATTCAGAAGCAGAGGCCTATGCCCGTGATCTGCACTGGGATATGCAGGATCAGACACTTGAGCTGAACGGCCTATGGGTCAATATCCTCGGCGAAAGCGGCAGCCATTCCGGCCATATCCACCCCGGCAGCGTCATCTCCGGCACCTATTACGTGACCATTCCGGAAGGGGCAGGACAGCTCAAATTCGAAGACCCCCGCCTGGCCTTCATGATGGCCGCCCCACAACCTGAAGACGACGCCCCGGAAGCCGCCCGCCGCTTCGTCTACGTCACCCCCACCCAGGGACACGCCATGTTCTGGGAAAGCTGGCTGCGCCACGAAGTGATGCCAAACCGGAGCGACATTCCCCGGATTTCCATCAGTTTCAACTATGCCGTCAAACGGGATTAGCCCCGCAAACACTGGATATTTCAGATGATCATTGTCACAGGCGGCGTCACGACGACACCAGATAAGCATGACCGTATCCTCGGGCTCGCTCTTGAACATGCCAAACGCGCGCGCGCGGCAGCTGACTGTCTTGGGCACAATGTTCACGTCGATTGCGAGAATGCTGCGCGCCTTGTTTTTCTTGAGTATTGGTCGGATCTCGCCGCGATGAAGGCGCATATCGCCCTTCCTGAAAATATGGATTTTATCGATCAGATGCGCGAGCTGTCACCCGAGCACGTGGAACTGGCCATATTCGAATCGCACCCGTGGCCGGTGTCGTGAATGCACGGTTAACCCTCTGGGACACTGCGAACTCTTGACCTGAGCGCTGCGACAGGCCATCCGGCTCGCCAGCAAAATCAATTCCTCCCTGATCAGACAAGCGAGCTTCGTCCCATGGACCTTTCCAAGATCACAACCGGCCAGAACCCACCTGATGACCTGAACGTCCTGATCGAAGTGCCGCTGGGCGGCGATCCGATCAAGTACGAGATCGACAAGGCCTCCGGCGCCATGTTCGTCGACCGCTATCTCTACACCGAGATGCGCTACCCGTGTAATTACGGCTTCGTGCCCCACACGCTTAGCCTCGATGGCGATCCGATTGACGTGATGGTTGTTGGCAATCGCCCGCTGGTTCCGGGCAGTGTCGTGCGCGCGCGCCCCGTCGGCGTCCTGATGATGACTGATGACAAGGGCCCCGACGAGAAAATCCTCGCCGTGCCGCATAACAAGCTGACGTCCTATTACGACAAGATCGCCACCTATCACGACCTGCCACAGACGCTGATCGACAAGACGGCGCACTTCTTCGAGCACTACAAGGATCTCGAAAAAGGTAAGTGGACGCGCATCGAAGGCTGGTATGGCATCGAAAAAGCGCGCGAGCTGATTTCGCTCGCCGTAGAGCGCGGTAAAAAAAGCTAAAGCCAGACGGCGGTCGCATTCATGGACTTAACCGTCTGGCTTGCACTGCTGGCCTTGTTCTTTGCAGGCGGCCTGACGCCCGGCCCCGCTGTGATGATGGTGATGAGTACGTCCCTGCGCTACGGCGCAGTAACGGCGCTTATTCCCGCCGTCGGTATATCCACTGCCAATCTTGTCTGGATTACGCTGGCCGCAACAGGCCTCGCCACGTTCGCAGCAAGTGCTCCCACCATTCTCTTGGCGCTGAAACTTGCCGGACTGGTGTTCATCGCCTGGCTTGCCTGGACCATGGCGACGGGTGATCCAACCCAGCCACGCGCCAGCGCCGCGCAAGCCCCACCGAAAGCGAGCCTCTTTGGCCGGGGCATCGGCCTGCAATTGCTCAATCCCAACGCGCTTGTGTTCTTTGGCCTGCTGCTACCCAGCTATTTCGATGCCGATCACCCGGTCATCATGCAGGCAGCGATTATCATGGCCACTGTCACGGCCACAGAAATGCTGGGGCTCACAGTCTATGCCTGGGCCGCCGACGCCATGAATCACCGCTTCCAGAACCCGGCTTTTGCGCTCTGGTTCAACCGCGCGGCCGCTGCTGCAATGCTCGTCTCGGCCGGGTTCGCGGCCTTCCTCACAACCGCTAAGTAGCGGAAATCACTTCAAAACGACCCGTTTTTGCATTGCGCCAGTGCAGCTCGCCATGAACGATGGCAAACCACGCGCCGTGAAGCGAAAGCTCTCCCGCCTCCACAGCCTTTGCAACGAACGGGAAGGTCATAAGGTTGGCAATCGAGACCTCGACACCTTCAAGCTCCAGGGCAAACTGGGGGTTCACCGAGCCACTCTCGACAACCCGCTCACGGGCCTTTTCGAGAAGACGGACCCACGGCGTCACGAATTCACCGATGGCCGGATTGCCCGCACCATCCAATGATGCCGCAATACCGCCACAGCCGCCATGGCCCATCACCACGATATGGCCAACCTTCAGTACATTCACCGCATATTCCAGCGCCGCACTGACACCGTGAAGACCGCCATCAGGCTGATAGGGAGGCACAAGATTGGCGACGTTACGGACAACAAACAACTGGCCCGGCGCGGCATTGAAGATATCTGACGGCTCTGCGCGACTGTCAGCGCAGGCGATCAGCATGATATTCGGATCCTGCCCCTGGCCGAGCTCACGATAGAGATTTGCCTGTTGGGCATAATCACCTGCGCGGAACCGCCTGTAGCCTGAAATCAGGTCATCAATCGATTTCATCTGACTTATTCCTGTGTCTGCGCGGCTTGCGTAATCGATATTGAGCGATCAGCAAGCGGAATTGGGACAAATTGTTAGCGATATGTCTATAATAACAAAATAGGCATCATGAGACCCATCACCATTCCTCGCCTTTCCAGGAGACTTCAATGGCGACTACGACCGACGGCTCCAAGACCTCCCGCAAGGGCCCGACGCGCAGCGAAGAATCGAAAGCCGCGATCCTTGAGGCCACACGTGTTGAAATGGCCGAAACGGGTTGGCGCGGCTTCAGCGTGGACAGCGTTGCCAAACGGGCAAGCGCTTCAAAACAGACAATCTACCGCTGGTGGCCTTCGATTGGCGCCATGTGTGTCGATGCCGCGCTGGCACTGATCCCTGACAGCCCGGATGGCGGCCGCGACCCGCAGGAGCGTGTGACGGCGCTGATCGTGCCGCTGGAGGCGACGGCACGCACCGGGCAGGGACATGCCGTCTTGCGCGTGGCACTGCTCGCCGCCGTCGACGACAAGGAGGCCGGTGAAGTCTGGCGTGCCTGGATTGGCCGCGACATCCGCCAACCGTTGCGCATGCTGCTCGCTGAACTCGCTGGCAAGAAGGTGATCCGCCGCGATTTTGACCTTGATGAAGTGCTGGAACTTCTGCTCGGCCCGCTTTGGCACCGCCTGATGATCATGAGGGCACCAGTTCGCGAAGGCTTCTGTGCCGAACAGGCGGGCAATTTCCTGAGGGTCTACGCGACTTTCTAGGCGCCCCTTACCGCCAAGCTGCATGAATCTTGCACGGCTCCCCCGAAAACGACGGGGAGTGCAGGAAATGCCACTGGGACGTGTAAATTGGGTCGATCACGCAAAAGGCGCGTGTATTATTCTCATTGTCACCCTGTTCACCACACAGGGGTTCAGCGCCTCAGGCCTGCATAGTGACTGGATGGACCTGGTGATGCGCTGGGCGCAACCCTTCCTGATGCCGGCATTTTTCTTCCTTGCGGCCCTCTTTCTCAACAGAACGCTCTTCGGGCCGCCGAAACACTATATTGACCGCAAGATACTTCACTTTGTGTATTTCTATGCCGTGTGGCTCGTCTTGCAGGATGCGGTGCTGAACAGCGAACTGTTGCTCACCGCACCGCACATCTTTCTGGGCAACCTGCTAAATGCACTGGTCGAGCCGCGCGATAGCCTGCTCCTTGTCTACATGCTGACCGTTTTTCACGGCGCGACCTGGCTTCTAAGACGCATGCCTGCGCGCAAAGTCTTCGCTGTGGCGGCCCTTTTACAGATGGGCTTTGCAACAGGTTGGATAGACACTGGATCGCTTGTCCTCAACGAATTCGGCCGCTGGTATGTCTTCTTCTTTGCCGGTTTCGTCGCTGCACCGGTCATCTTTGAAATGGCTGAACGCGTTGCCGGACATACTGCGCAAACATGGCGTGTCCTTATCGGATGGGCGGTCGCCAACGCGGCCTTCGTCGGCCTCCACGTCGCGGGCCTGCCGCTGATCAGCCTGGCTCTGGGCTTTGCCGGCACCGGAGCGATGATTGCGTTTGGCCTGATGCTGTCACATGTCAAATGGCTGTCCATCATTGGATATGCCGGGCGGCATTGCCTGATTATCTATCTGACATGCGCCATACCGGTCACGCTGATGCAGCGCGGCCTTATCGCAAAAGGCGAGATGGATCATGCGGGTTTGATCGCTCTGGCGACGGCTTTGGTGGCCGTGGCCCTGTCGCTCGCGTTCCATAGACTGGTCCGCGGGACGCCCCTGAATGTGCTTTATCGCAGGCCCATGCGGCTGCGCATCAAAGCGGCGAAATTCAGCCGCTCATCGGGCCTGCTGCCTCCGCCGCCGACCGCAGCCTGACGGCTACTTGGCGCGGTGCCAGACCATCAAGGGATCGAAAGCGCCGGTTTCGGCCGCCCTTTGGAGCTGTGCAATCTGGTCTGAAACGACATTCTTGGCCTGACCAGGCATCGGCGCATTGTAGAGCGCCTGATCGAGACGGCAGATCTGCTCGAACAGGGCTTCCGAACGTGCGACGAGTTCCAGGAAACGGTGCGGCAGGCCCTTGTCGCGCTGCGCATCGGCATCAAGCGGCGGATCATCCCGGTTGACGCGATACTTGCGGGCCGAAGCATCCTCGCGCCGCATTTCGCCATCGCGCACGGCTTTTTGCATCACTAGCCAGCTCGCAGCCTGCATCAGGCGCGTTGTCAGCTCCATGCTCCATGCGGAATAGGTAAGGCCCGCCTCGCGCGGCAGGGTGCGGGCGTGATCACGGCCGGGGCCGTCGAGATAGGAAGCTGTTTCCTCAACCAGCGCCATGCCCTTCGCGAACACAGTGTCGAAAAGTTTACCGCCGGTGAAAGAGTTGAGGCTGTCGGAGCCGTTTTCGGGTGACCCGTTTGCCGCCATCTTCAAGACCTCAGAACACAAAATGCAATCTCGATACTTAAGTCATAACCCGTTTCCGAGGCCTTAACTCTTTCCGCCAAACAGGGCGTCGGCCGCAGATTTCTGGGCCTCTTTCTTTGCGATTTCAGTCTCGCATGCCGCGATCTGGTCGCGCAAGGTGCTGATACGTGCGTGCAGTTCGTCGATCGACATCTGATCCAGTGTCTGGCCGCGATTTGTCAGGATCGGTTCTTCTTCAAACACGGGGCCTCTCCTTCTCTGCATACGCCGGTAGGCTTTCATAAAAACAGAAAGGCGGGCTAGAAGCGACTCCCTGACCGCCATTTTCATGAAGGAACGACGCCATGACCGAGATGATGAAAGCCGTAATCGTGGAGGATGGCGCGCCGCTCCGTCTTGGTGACGTCGAAGTGCCCACGCTGAAACAGGGTGAAGTGCTCGTGAAGGTCGCCGCCGCCGGTCTCAACCGCGCAGACCTGATCCAGCGCAAGGGCGCCTATCCGCCGCCGCCGGGTGCGTCCAACATCATGGGCCTCGAAATCGCTGGCCATATCGAGGCCCTGGGCGAAGGTGTGACGCGCTGGAAGGTGGGCGACGCTGTTTGCGGCCTGCTGGCTGGCGGTGGCTATGCTGAGCGCGCAGCCGTGGACCAGGGCTCGCTCCTGCCCATTCCTGAAGGCATGGACATGGCACATGCTGCCTGTTTCCCGGAAGCCCTCTTCACCGCATGGGCCAATGTGTTCGATCGGGTCGGTCTTAAGACTGGCGAGGATTTCCTTTGCCATGGCGGCACCAGCGGGATTGGCGTCATGGCGATCCAGATGGCGCGTGTGGCAGGCGCGGGAAAGATTTTCGCCACGGCCGGCAGCGACGAGAAATGCGCACTTGCTGCAGAACTGGGCGCTGATCGGGCGATCAATTACAAGACCGAGGACTTTGAGGCTGTCGTGCGCGAGGCGGGCGGCGTGGACGTCACGCTCGACATGGTCGGCGGTGATTACGTTCAGAAAAATATCGGCGCGGCGAAAGTGGACGGCCGCATCGTCAATATCGCCTACCAGAATGGTTTTACGGCGGAGGTCAACTTCGCGCCCGTGCTGATGAAGCGGCTGACGCTGGCTGCAACCACGCTGCGGGCGCGGCCCGTGCCGGAGAAGCAGCGCATCCGCGACGCGGTGGAAAAGGATTTCTGGCCGCATGTCGTGTCTGGCCGTATCAAGCCCGTTCTGGACAAGACGTTCGCCATGTCGGAGGCCGAGGCGGCGCAGGCCTACATGGGGAAAGGCGCTCATTCGGGCAAGATCATTCTCACCCTCTGAGACGTATGCCTTTTCATTCAGCATCGCATGATCTATAATGTTTTCAGGTTCCAAGCTTGCCTGAAACCTTGACCGCCCGGCACGATGTGTCGGGCGGCTGCATTTCAGGCCCCAACGTGCTCCAAGGAGACATCCCATGTCCGAGATTCTGATGCCCAAGGCGACAGCCGTCTGGCTGCTGGACAATACGACCCTGACCTTCACGCAAATCGCAGCTTTCTCTGGCCTGCACCATCTTGAGGTCAAAGGCATCGCCGATGGGGACGTCGCCGAGAACATGCGCGGCGTTGACCCGATCGCTGGCGGTATCCTGTCGCGTGAGGAAATCGCGCGCGGCGAAGAGAACCCTGATTATGTCCTGAAAGTTGCCGCATCCAAGATCGCGCACATCCCGCAGCCGCCGCGCAAGGGCAGCCGCTACACACCGGTCATTCGCCGTCAGGACAAGCCGGACGCCGTGGCGTGGTTCATCCGTAACCACCCGGAAGTGTCGGACGCGCAGATTTCCAAGACGATCGGTACGACCAAGTCGACGATCAACAATGTGCGGGACAAGTCGCACTGGAATTCGCAGAACATCCGTCCGGTTGACCCTGTGACGCTGGGCCTTTGCACCCAGATCGAACTGGATGAAGTGATCGCGAAATCGGCGGATAAGCGCCGCCGTATTGAAGCTGAAAAGAGCCTCAATACGGAAGGTCCGGGCCTTGTGCCGACGCAGGACGATGCGGCTGCATACGAAGCTGAGCAGGAAGATGATCGTCACAAGAAGGACGTGTCTGCGGCCGACGTCTTCCGCGACTTCAGCTAGCCGGATCTGCAGTCAGGACTGCAGTTTACGAAGAAACACATAGAACGCACCGGCGCCGCCATGGCGCTGGTGCGCTTCGGCATAGCCTGACACGAGCGTGCGGGCATGATCCGTGTCGAGCCAGGCGAGGAAATTGCGCTTCAGCACGCCTTCGCCCAATCGACCCTTACCTGTAATAACCAATACACAACGCGAACCGTCTGCCTGGGCATTTGACAGGAAGCCGGGCAGGGCGCGGGCTGCTGTGGCTTGTGTATGTCCGTGCAGGTCGAACGTCGCTGAAACGACGAGTTTGCCCCGCTTCACGCGCTTTTCCTTGCCGCGATTTGCCGGACCACCGACGGGTATTCCCGGACCGTTCGCGGGTACTTCACGGGGCGTTGCGGGGCGCCGGGTGGGTATTCCCGGACCATTCGCGGGGGCTTTCTGGTCCGGTTCGCCCGCTTCGAGGGCCGAAATCAACGCGCCGAAGTCTTCCGGCGCCGGGCCGATGGGTTTGATGGATTTCGCGACGCGCGACCAGGCCTTGGCTTCTTCAGGGGTCAGGGGGCGCTTCGACATGAGGCCCGTCTAGGGCGCTGCGGGCGGATCGCCAAGACCCGGGGCTTCAGACACCATCATGTTGCGCAGGAGCCTGTCAGCCACCGCCCGAGGCAGGAGGACCCAAAGGCGGCCGGGCGCGTTCATGGTGCCGGCGCGCGAACCCGCGTCGGTGCCCGTACCGAAATAGAGGTCACCGCGCACCGCCCCCTTGATGGCGCCGCCTGTGTCCTGCGAGATGAGAAGGCCTGACCAATGCCCGCCCAGACCCGGCGCGATGGTCTCGACGAACATGGGCATGCCGAGCGGCTGGATATCAGTGTCCACCGCCATTGAGGCGAGCGGCGTGAGTGGCACGCCCTGGGCACCTACGGGTCCGAGCGTGGGGTCGCCTTCAGGCTCGGCGCGGAAGAAAACATAGCGCGGGTTCTGGTTCATCGCGAGGCGCGCCTCGGCAGGGCCGGCGCGGTCCATCCAGGCACGGATGCCCTGCATGCTGGCCTCACCCCGTGTGATGCGGCCGGTTTCCATGAGCCAATTGGCGGTCGACTTGAACCTGTGTCCATTATGCGCGGCGTAGACAGCCCGCGTTGTGGACCCATCCGGGAAGGTCAGCCGGCCGGAACCCTGAATCTGCAGGAAGAAGACATCTGATGGATGCGCATAGGCAATCGGTGCGACGCCTGCCCGGCTGATTTCCTCACGCGAGGGATAAGGGCGGGTGCGGCCATCCGGCAGACGCTGTAGCGGCGACGCGCCGTTCGGAATGAGGTCTGCCGGCAAGGCGGGGACCGGCTCTGTGAAGGGCGGCACAGGTGTACGGCGCGCTTCATAGGTCGGCTCGAAATAGCCGGTGAAGCGGCTGTTGCCATCAGGCGAGAGCGCCTCGATGGGGGTGAAAAGGCTCTGATAGGCAGCACGGGCGCCTGCCTCGTCGCGGACACGGGCCATGGCGGCGCAGGCCGGGAGCCACTCCCCGACCTGACCGGCCCAGGTGGCCTTTGCGGAGAGATCGGCATTCCTGGGACGCGCCTGCAGCTTGGTGCAGCTGCGCTGGAAAGCCTGAACGCTGTCCATCAGCCTGACACCTGACCAGCCGGGCAAATCCCCGTAGGCTCCGGATGCAACGCCAACGGGCGGCAAGAGGACGGGCCCAGCCTGTGATGGCACGGACCGGGGCGCCTGCGTGCTCTGGCACGAGACAAGCGCGAGCGACAGGAAAGCAATAGCCAGTGTGCGAAGCATAGGCGTTTTATGGCCCGCTTTGCGCGCAGCTGTCATCCAAAACTGTCAGGAAATACTGATCGGCCGTTCAGGCGACCGTATCGACGTCATCCAGGATCCAGTTCGGATCCGTGCCGCGGACATTGCGCATGAAGGTCCAGTGTTCCTTGGCCGTGCGGGTGATCTCGCCATCGCCGAGCTCGGCTTCATAGCGCACCACGATACGGGCCATATCACCATCCAGCTCGGCGCTTTCGATCTCGGCGCGTTTGACGCGGAGGAGTTCGAACGTTTTCTCGCCGCTTGTCTGGCGGGCCGTGATGGCCTCGTCCCAGGCTTCGTAGACATCATCGTCCAGCATCGGCCGCAGCGCCGCCCGGTCGCCCTTGGCAAAGGCCGCGACGATCATCGTATAGGCGGACTTGGCGCCCTGCATGAAGCTGGAGACGGTAAAGCTGTTATCGGCATTGTAGATGTCTTCGAGACCGCCAGCTGCGGGGCCTGTGAATATGGGGCGCTCTGCCATGACACGCCGCTCGCGACGCTCGGCCAGCTCCGCGACATTGCTTTCAGCGGGCGTGGATGAAGTGGTTGGGCGCTGCACAGGCCGGTCATTACCGCCACGCCCGAGCGCCATGTACAGGCGCGACAGGACGATCAGCGCCACGGCTGCCAAAACTAAAACCTCGATCACTGGGTCGAACATGTCTTATGGAATTCCTTCAAGTATCCGGCCTCTTCCCCCTAGATAGGCACGCGCGGCCGTAAACGCCAGTGAACGTTGCGCCTTTGGAGGCCGCATGCTAGGCGCGCGGTGCGATCCAGGTAGAGGAAACATCATGACAGACACGAGCGCACCGGGAAACCCCAATCCCCCGCAAGACCCAAATGGCGAGAAGCCCGCAGCGCCAATCATGCGCGTTCTGGGACAATATGTGAAAGACCTGTCTTTCGAAAACCCGGGTCATGCGCCTGTTCAGTCACAGCCTAATATCGATCTGGGTATCGATGTGGGCGCGACGCCCCATGCGGACGGCAATGGTCTGTTCGAGGTTTCGCTGAAGCTCTCGGCCAAGGCACTGGCCGACGGCAAGGTGATGTTCATTTCCGAGCTGGACTATGCCGGCCTGTTCCAGCTGCAGAATGTTGCGCAGGACCAATTGGAGCCGATGCTGCTGATCGAAGCGCCCCGCCTTCTGTTCCCGTTTGCGCGCCGCATCATCGCAGAGATCACGCGCGAAGGTGGCTTCCCGCCGCTGCTGATCGACCCGGTCGACTTCGTGGCGCTGTATCAGGCGCAGGTGCGCCGCGCCAATGCGGCCGGAACCCCGACCCAGCAATAGGCCTCAGGCCTGTTTCCACAGACAGTCGGGACCGAGTGTCTCGATGAAGGCCGCGTGAGCGGCCTTCTCTGATTCTGTCAGCAGTGAAGGCAGCTTCTGGGGCCGTTGGCGGGCTGTGCGGCGTTCGCCGGCTGCAAGCTCGGTTTCCGGCGTATCGAAGGAAAAGGCACGCGCGCGTCCGCCAAGCAGTTCCAGATAGACGCTGGCCAGCAGCTGGCTGTCCAGGAGGGCGCCGTGCAGCGTGCGGCTTTCGAGCGAGATGTCGAAACGCTTGCAGAGCGCGTCGAGGCTGGCCGGGGCGCCGGGATATTTCTTGCGCGCAAGGGCAGCCGTATCGAGCCAGCGATCGTCGGGGATCGGGTCTCGGCCGCAGAGGGCAAGTTCCATGTTGAGGAAGCCCCGGTCAAAGCCCGCATTGTGGGCAACGAGCGTTGCGTCACCGACAAATTCCAGGAAGGCGCCGACGACATGCTCCTCCTCGAAGAAGGGCGCATCCTTGAGATGATCATCCGTCAGGCCGGTGATGCGAATGGTCGCCTCGGACACGGCGCGGCGCGGATTGATGCGGGTGTGGAATGTCTTGCCGGTCGGGATGTGGTTGATCATCTCGACCGCGCCCATCTCGATGATCCGGTCGCCATCGTTCGGGTTGAGGCCGGTGGTTTCCGTATCGAAGGCAATCTCGCGGATGAGCGGGGTCATGAACGGGCTTCCTCTTCCTTGCGATTCATCAGGCCGATTATGGCCCGGACATGGTCGCGCGCAAACTCGAAACCATGGCCCGTGGAGATCACAAAGTCAGCGCGGGCGCGCTTTTCTGCATCGGGCACCTGACGCGCCAGGATGGATTCGAAGGTCTCAACCGTCATGTCGGGCCGCGAGAGGACGCGCTCGCGCTGGACTTCGGCCGGAGCGCTGACGACGACCACATAATCGCAGAGCTGCCAGCCACCCGTTTCATAGAGCAGGGGGATGTCGATGACGACGAAAGGCGCCCCGGCTTCGCGGGCCTCCTGGCGGAAATCATGCTGGGCCTTGCCGGCCAGCGGATGGACGATGGATTCGAGGCGCTTCATGGCCTCGGCATCGTTCAACACACGTTCGCGCAGGCGCAGGCGGTCTATGGCGCCATCGACGGCAACGCCGGGAAACGCCGCTTCGACAGGCGCCACGGCTGCGCCGCCCTTGCCGTAGAGTTCGTGGACGGCGGCATCGGCATCATAGACGGGCACGCCTTCATCGCGGAAGAGCTGGGCGGTGGCGGATTTTCCCATACCAATGGATCCGGTCAGTCCAAGGATGATCATGATGTTGCCTCCACAACCTTGCGGCACTTGCGCTCGGCCGCTTCCATATCGGGCACAATGCCGAACCAGTGTTCGAAGGCAAAGGCGGCCTGGGCGACCAGCATGCCGAGGCCATCCATCGGGGCCCAATCCTGCGCGGCCGCCGCGGATAATGTCTTGTTTGCGGCTGCGCCATAGCTGATATCGTAGAAAGTGCGCCCGTGACCGGGGGGCAGCTCAAGCGATTGGCCGGAATGGCCGAGACTGAGCGTATTGATGACGATTTCAGCCGCAGGCAGACGATTCAAGCCGTCTTCGAGTGAGCAGACTTCGGGCGTGTCCAGCAGGTCAGCGGCGATGGCTTCTGCGCGTGAGACGGTCCTGTTACTGATTGTCAGTTTGGCGCGCATGTCTGTCAGGACAAAGGCGAGGGCGCGGGCAGAACCGCCGGCACCGAGGAGGAGCACGTTCTTCCCGGCTACGCTGATGCCAGCCTGATCGAGCGTGTGGAGGAAGCCGGGCGCATCGGTGTTCTCGGCGCGCCAGCCACCTGCATCTGTACGGATCAATGTGTTGGCTGCGCCGATGCGGCGGGCGAGATCACCTGCCTCTTCGGCGAGGGCGAGGGCCGTGTGCTTGTGGGGCAGGGTGATGTTGAGGCCGCGGGCACCCTGGCGGGTGAGCGTATCAAGCGCCGATTCCAGTTCGCCGTCAGGCACCTGCATCGCTTCATAGGTCGCGTCGATGCCGTGCTCGCGCAGCCAGGCATTGTGGATGAGGGGCGATAGCGAATGAGAGATCGGGTCGCCGATAACGCCGTAGAGCTGTGTCATGTGGCGAGGGCTCCCCGAATGCGAAGGTAGTCGAGCAGCGGCAGGAGCGGCAGGCCGAGGATCGAGAAATAGTCGCCTTCGATCTGCGTGAAGAGCTGCGCGCCGAGGCCTTCGAGCTGGTAGGCGCCAACGGTAGCAAGAAGAGGTTCGCCGACGCGGTCGACATAGTCATCGATGAAAGCTTCGCTGAGCGGGCGCATGGTGAGTTTCGGGCGGGCGAGGTGGCGCCAGACGGGCGTGCCGTTCTCGCAGATGACGATGGCGGTTTCGAGCGTGTGCGATTTGCCGGAGAGCTTGCGCAGGTGATCGCGGGCCCCTTCGAGATCGACCGGCTTGTCGAAGGCTTCGCGGTCGAGCGAGAGCATCTGGTCTCCGCCGATGACGAGGCCTTCGGTGCGGTTGGAAACTTTGACGGCTTTCAGCTCGGCAAGCTGCATGGCCTGGTCGCGGACCGACATACCTTCGGCGCGCATGGCGGCCTTGGCAGAGTCTTCGTCGACATTCGGTTTGATACTGGCAGCTTCAACGCCAGCGCCGGCAAGCAGCGCCCGCCGGCTGGCGCTGCCGGAGGCGAGGGTGATGGCAAGACTCATATCTGACCGCGCCGTTCGTTCAGGAGGTTAAGAATGGCCGCAGCTGTTTCTTCTACCGAGCGACGGGAGACATCGATCGTCTTCCACTTGTTGCGCTGGAAGAGGCGGTTGGCCTGTGTGACCTCATCGCGCACGGCGTCCTCGTCGGCATAAATCGTGTGTTCGTCCTGGTTGAGCGAGATCAGGCGCTGGCGGCGGATCTGGACGAGGCGTTCGGCGCTGATCTTGAGGCCGACCACCATCGGGCCTTTCTCGCCAAGCTTTTCCATGAAGTCAGGCAGCGCAACACCGGGCACGAGCGGAATGTTGCCAGCGCGGACTTTGCGGTTGGCGAGATAGACACAGGTTGGCGTCTTGGATGTGCGGCTGACGCCGAGCAGGATCACGTCGGCACCGATCAGCCCGTCGACATTCTGGCCATCATCATGGGCGAGCGTGAAATTGATCGCTTCCATCCGGTCGAAATAATCCTGATCGAGCGCGTGCTGGCCGGCAACCTTGTGGTTGGCCGCAATCCCCAGATGGCGACCGAGCATGGCGATGGACGCGTCGAGAACTGGCAGGGTGGCGACACCGCGCTCGCGGCAGAAGGCTTCCAGCCGCGCCCGCAGGGCTTCATCGGAAATCGTATACCAGACGACGCCCGGCGCAGCCTCGATCTCGCGCATCACCCGTTCAAGCTGACGTTCGGAGCGGACGAGGTAGTAGTTATGCTCGAGCGGCTGTACATTCTCGAACTGCGCACACGCGGCCCGCTGAACGGCATTGAGGGTTTCGCCCGTACTGTCTGAGACAAGGTGGACGTTGAAATAGATGCTGGGGCGCTGCGGTGGGGTCATGGCTTCCTCTCTTGCCGATGGCCGGGCGTTTTCACAAGACCTGTGTAGTTCCTGTGCATAGATGATTCCTCACACCGGGAGTCACAATCCATCCACATGCGGCGGAATCTGACTCCCAGGGAATCCCCCTATGTTCCATCCTGTGACTCCAGAAGGGGTGTTAACGGGTCATTAACCAGCGCCGCCATTGAAGGTTAAGCAAGTCTTAACGGGGTGCGACACCCTGTGACTCCCATGTGGAATTTGCTGGACAAATCCTGTGAGTAGCCTTTCTCCCCTGATATCACCGGGTAGTAATAATAAGCGCCCTGACGGGCTTTTGAGAGATGAGAGATTTGAGAGTCATGGGGCAAGCGAGCACACCAAAACTGATATCGGTTCTCGGCGGAGAAGCTGCCAAGGTGCCTCCGGTATGGATGATGCGGCAAGCCGGGCGTCACCTACCAGAATATCTCGAGTTGAGATCACGGGCCAAAGACTTTCTCGATTTTTGCTACACACCTTCCATGGCAACAGAAGCGACGCTTCAGCCTGTTCGCCGTTACGGCATGGACGCAGCGATCCTGTTTGCCGATATCCTGCTGATCCTCGATGCGATGGGCCTTGGTGTGGAGTTCGAAAAGGGCGTTGGCCCTCTGGTGCAGCAGATCGATTCCGCAGCTGACCTAGGCAAGGTGCGTGCGAAGAAAGCGGCGGATCGTTTGGCGCCTGTCTATGAAACGGTGTCGCGCGTGAAAGCTGAGCTGTCGGCTGAAACGGCCCTCATCGGTTTTGCCGGTTCACCCTGGACGGTTAGCCTTTATGCCATCGAAGGCCGCGGCAAGACGGACAAGTCGCTCGCCTGGCGCTGGGCGCATGGCAGACCGGATGAGCTGGCCGCCGTCATGGACCATGTGATTGAGGCGACAGCCCACTATTTGCTGAAACAGGTGGAGGCGGGCGCCGATGCGCTGATGCTGTTCGACAGCTGGGCTGAAGGCCTGCCGAACAATATTTTCCGCGAAGTGATTATCGCGCCGACGAAGAAACTCGTGACGCGGCTGCGGGAGATGGGCGTGACCGTGCCGATTATCGGTTTTCCGCGCGGGGCGGCCGCCATGTTGCCGGAATATGCCCGCGAGACAGGTGTGACCGCGATCGGCCTCGATACGGCCGCTGTGCCGTCTTTCGTGAATGCTGAAATTGTCGCCGGCATGCCTGTGCAGGGCCATCTGGATCCGCTGCTGCTGATCGAAGGGGGTTCGCGTATGGACGCACGCGTCCGCGAACTTGTGGAAGCTTATTCCGGGCGCCCCCATATCTTTAACCTCGGCCATGGTATCCGGCCGGAAACACCTATCGGGAACGTGGAGCGCGTCCTGAAAATCATTCGGGAAGGCTGACCAATCATGGGTCGCAAGATTGCTGTTGTACTGTTCAACCTGGGTGGGCCTGATGGGCCGGACTCGGTGCAACCCTTCCTGCGTAACCTGTTCGATGACCCGGCGATCATTCAGGCGCCCTTGCCGATCCGCTGGGCACTGGCCCGTTTCATTTCCAAGACACGTGCGCCATCGGCGAAGAAGAATTACGCGATGATGGGAGCAGGCGGTGGCTCGCCCCTGCTGCCGGAAACCGAGAAACAGGCCGAAGCCCTGCAGATTGAGCTCGCGGCGTCATTGCCCGGCGATGAAGTGAGAACCTTCATTGCGATGCGCTACTGGCATCCTTTCACCCGGGATGTTGCCCGCCAGGTGAAAGACTGGGGCGCTGATGAAGTTGTGCTGCTGCCGCTCTATCCGCAATTCTCCACGACAACGACGGGCTCGTCACTGAAGGAATGGAAGAAGCATTATCCTGGTCCGACCCGGACCGTGTGCTGCTATCCGTTTGAAGAGAGCTTCATCGCCGCGCATGTCGACCAGATCATGGCCGCTTTTGACCGGGCCGGGCGCCCGGAAAACGTATCGCTGCTGCTCTCGGCGCATGGTCTGCCGGAAAAGATCGTTGAGGCGGGCGACCCCTATCAGTGGCAATGTGAAACGCTGGTCGCGATGATTGCCGCGCGCGTGCCGCAGGACTGGGAAGTCGTCGGTTGTTACCAGTCACGTGTGGGACCGCTGAAATGGATTGGGCCGTCAACCGATCTGGAAGTCGAGCGCACATCGAAAGAGAAGCGCAACATTCTGATCGCGCCGATTGCCTTTGTTTCGGAGCATATCGAAACGCTGGTCGAACTCGGTGAGGAATATAAATTACTGGCCGAGCAGCACGGCGCCGCGAGCTATACGCGGGTTGAAGCCCTGGGCACGCATCCGGGCTTTATCCGGACGCTGGTGGGCGAAACCATCGCTGCGCTTGAAATGAACGATACGATCCGGTCGTGTGCCGGGAGCCGCCTTTGCCCGACGGGCGCGTCGGGTTGCCCGCATGCCGATGTCGCGCGCCGCGCTGGCCAGGCCGTGGCCGTTCAGGCCGAGTAGGAGACCGCGCCAATGCTCTATCTGTTCGTGAAAGCACTCCATATCATTTTCGTGGTGTCTCTGATGGCGAGCCTGCTCGTCTATCCGCGCTACAAGATCCACCAATTGTCCAGCACACCGGGCGAGCCTCTGTTTGAGACGATGAAAAAGTCGTCACAGCAATTGCGGATGATCATCATGAACCCCAGCCTGATCCTGGTCTGGGTGTTCGGGCTGACGATGCTGTGGATGAACCCTGCGCTGCTATCGCAAGGCTGGCTGCACGTAAAATTGCTGCTGGTTCTGATTCTTTCCGGGCTGCATGGCTATTTCATTGGTCTCGGCAAGAAAGTGGATCGCGGTGGGGATGGCGTGCCAGCCAAGCGGCTTCGCATGCTCAACGAAGTGCCCTTCCTGCTGATGATCGTGATTGTCATCCTGGTGGCCGTGAAGCCCTTCTGAGGGCCATAAGGCATTGAAGACTTGACGAAACGGGCGTCCGAGGCCCATATACCCTGCAACCGGCGCACAGTCCTTGTGCAGCGCGATGTCCTATTCGCCCGGTCCCCCACATTTCAGTCCGACCCAGATCACACCCGGATTCCACCTTTAATTGGCCTCATCCATGCTCGATAACGTTACCAGCGTCACCCTCCGCGAACTCAAAGCAAAATCCCCTGAAGAACTTCTCGCCTATGCCGAGGAACTTGAGGTCGAGAACGCCTCCGCGCTCCGTACGCAGGACATGCTGTTCGCGATCCTCAAGGAGCTGGCTGACAGCGAAGTCGAGATCACGGGCCAGGGCGTTCTGGAAGTGCTGACGGATGGCTTCGGCTTCCTGCGCTCACCGGAATCCAACTATTTGCCCGGCCCGGACGACATTTATGTCAGCCCGGAAGTGCTGAAAAAGGCGAATATCCGGACCGGTGACACGGTTGAAGGCCCGATCACGGCGCCTCAGGACAATGAGCGCTATTTTGCGCTGACCGACGTGTCGAAAATCAATTTCGAGGAGCCTGAAAAGGCCCGCCAGAAGGTGCACTTCGATAACCTGACGCCGCTTTATCCCGAAGAGCGGATGAAGATGGAAAGCCGCGACCCCACGAAGAAAGATCGCTCGGGCCGCGTGATCGATATTGTATCTCCGATTGGTAAAGGCCAGCGCGCCCTGATTGTTGCGCCGCCACGGACCGGTAAGACCGTGCTGCTGCAGAACATTGCGGCCGCGATCGAAGAGAACCATCCGGAATGCTACCTGATCGTGCTGTTGATCGACGAGCGCCCGGAAGAAGTGACCGACATGCGCCGCACGGTGAAAGGCGAAGTTGTTGCGTCGACGTTCGATGAGCCAGCGACACGCCACGTGCAGGTCGCCGAAATGGTGATCGAGAAGGCGAAACGCCTGGTCGAACACAAGCGCGACGTGGTTATCCTGCTGGACTCGATTACCCGCCTGGGCCGCGCCTATAACACGACCGTGCCGAGCTCCGGCAAGGTGCTGACCGGCGGTGTGGACGCCAACGCGCTGCAACGGCCGAAGCGCTTCTTCGGCGCAGCGCGGAACGTGGAAAACGGGGGCTCACTCACAATCGTCGCAACGGCGCTGATCGATACGGGCAGCCGGATGGACGAAGTGATCTTCGAGGAATTCAAAGGTACGGGTAACTCGGAAGTCGTGCTCGACCGGAAGATTGCCGACAAGCGCACCTTCCCTGCCATCGACATCATGAAGTCCGGCACGCGGAAAGAAGAGCTGATCACGCCAGCTGACCAGCTGTCCAAGATCTATATCCTGCGCCGTATCCTCGGCCCGATGGGCACGAACGATGCGATCGACTTCCTGATCGACAAGCTGCGCCAGACGAAGACGAACGACGAGTTCTTCGAGGCCATGAAGAACTAGGCATGATGGAGCGCACATGAGCGAGCGCGACACAATCTGCGCCCTCGCTTCGGGTGCGCCGCCGGCTGCGATCGCGATCCTGCGCTTGTCGGGGCCGCATGTGCGCGCGTTGGCGGAGCGCCATCTCGCTAGCGGTCTGCCCGCGGCGCGGCATGCAAGTCTGACGGACATGACAGATAATGACGGCGCCCTGATTGATCGGGGCCTCGCGCTCTTCATGCCGGGCCCTGGCAGCTATACGGGCGAGGACACGCTTGAGCTTTACCTGCATGGTGGGGCGGCGGTGATCGCGCATGCGCTGGACACACTGACCGCGCATGAGGGCGTTCGCATGGCTGAGCCGGGCGAATATACACGCCGGGCCTTCGAGGCAGGCAAATTGGACCTGACCGAAGCTGAAGGTGTTGCGGATATCATCGAGGCCGAGACGGTCGCGCAAAAGGCGCAGGCGCTGCGCCAGCTGGGCGGCGGCTTGTCGCAGACCTATGACCAATGGCGTGCCGAGCTGACCGGTGTGCTCGCGCTGGTCGAAGTGGCCATTGATTTTCCGGATGAGGGCGACGCGCCGCAGGATACGACGGCGCCGATCCTGGCAAAGCTTGGCCGCCTGATTGGCGAGATTGAAACAGCGCTTGGCGATCGCGGGATTGGCGAGCGCATCCGTGACGGGTTTCGTGTGGCCATTATCGGCGCGCCGAACGCCGGCAAGTCGACCCTGCTCAATCGTCTCGCGCGGCGTGAAGCAGCTATCGTGACAGCGAAGGCCGGGACGACACGCGACGTGATTGAAGTGCGCCGCGTGCTCGGCGGGCATGTGGTGTGGATTGCCGATACAGCTGGCCTGCGTGTGACGGAAGATGAGATTGAGGCCGAAGGTGTGCGGCGGGCGGAAGTGGCTGCGCGTGAGGCAGACTTGCGTTTGTTCGTGCTGGATGCCTCGGCGCCGGACATAGGCCATCTGTCTACGGATTACCGGCTGGATACGGATCTTGTTGTCGTCAACAAAAGCGATCTTGGCGCCGTACCGGATGGCGTGAGCGCTGACCATGTGATCTCGGCCAGGGATGGTTCGGGCGTCGATGCGCTGGAACAAGCGATCGCCCGGTTCGTTGATCAATATGCGGCTTCAGTTGAGGCGCCGGTGATAACACGCCAGCGCCACAGGGAGCGGCTAACCCAAGGGTTGAGCAGTTTGAAGGCCGCCCGTGACGCACTTGAACAGGATGTCGGGGCTGAACTTGCGGCTGAAGACATCCGCATGGCTCTCCGCCAGCTTGGGTCAATTATCGGCGTGGTGGGCGTCGAGGATGTGCTCGGCGCAGTGTTCTCCGAGTTTTGCATCGGCAAATGACCCCTAGGGTTTGAGGCCCCGCGCGGTTATATAGCCGCCAGAACACCCCCTATTCCAAGGTACTTTATTGATGGCGATGCCAGACCAATTTGATGTGATTGTAATCGGCGGCGGACACGCTGGCTGCGAAGCGGCTGCGGCTGCGGCACGCTTTGGCGCGCGCACGGCCCTCGTGACGCACAAGCGATCAACCATTGGCGAGATGAGTTGTAACCCGGCGATTGGGGGCCTCGGCAAAGGTCATCTCGTGCGCGAGATCGACGCGCTTGATGGCTTGATGGGCCGTATGGCGGACAAGGCCGGCATCCAGTTTCGCATGCTCAATCGCTCCAAAGGCCCGGCTGTCTGGGGGCCGCGCGCGCAGATAGACCGCGCGCTTTATCGCCAGGCGATGCAGGCTGAACTGGCTGATTATTCCAATCTCACAATCATCGAAGACGGCGCTGAAGACCTGATCATCGAGGATGATATTCTGACGGGAGTCGTTGGTCTTTCCGGCGCGGTATATCATGCGCGATCTGTAGTTATCACTACAGGAACGTTCCTTAAGGGCATGATCCATATTGGCGACAAACGGATACCTGCTGGCCGGGTTGGCGAGGCGCCCGCGATAGGACTGTCCGACCGTCTTTATGGCATGGGGCTGCCAATGGGACGGTTGAAGACCGGGACACCCGCGCGCCTTGATGGAAGTACGATTGCATGGGACCAATTGGAGATGCAGGCGGCAGACGAATTGCCGGTGCCGTTTTCCTATATGACGGATCGAATAGAAGTTCCCCAAGTCGCGTGCGGTATCACGTGGACGACGGCGGAGACGCACGCGATCATCGCCGATAATATCAATCAATCGGCCGTCTATTCCGGCGCGATTGCCGGACGCGGCCCGCGCTATTGCCCGTCCATCGAAGACAAGGTTCACCGTTTTGCTGATCGGGACCGCCACCAGATATTCCTGGAGCCGGAAGGCCTTGATGACGACACGGTCTATCCGAATGGCATTTCCACGTCGCTTCCGGAAACGGTCCAGGATCAATTCATCCGGACCATTCCGGGCCTCGAAAACGTGGTTATCCGGCAATACGCCTACGCGATTGAATATGACTATGTCGATCCGCGCGCATTGACGCCGGCATTGGAAGTCCGTGCCCAGGCGGGCCTCTATTTGGCCGGTCAGATCAATGGCACCACGGGATATGAAGAGGCGGGCGCCCAAGGCCTTGTCGCAGGTCTGAATGCGGCGCGGGCGTGTGCGGGCAAAGAACCCGTCATGTTTGACCGGGCCGAAGCCTATATCGGCGTCCTCATTGACGACCTCGTCACGCGTGGCGTGACGGAGCCATATCGTATGTTTACATCGCGTGCCGAATATCGTCTGGCCCTCCGTGCGGACAATGCGGATCAGCGTTTGACACGAAAAGGCCTCGAAATGGGCTGTGTAGGCCCAATTCGGGCCAAAGTGTTTCACGTGAAACAAGATGCATTAACCCGCGCGCGTGAAATGCTCCAGGCCCTGACGCTCTCACCGGCCAAAGCGGCGCAGGCTGGGTGGGAAATCAATCAGGACGGCCGGGTGCGATCTGCCTGGGAATATCTCGCCTACAAGAATATCGGTTTTGCGGAACTTGCTATCGTTTGGCCGGACTTGGCTCATATCTCCCCGGAGATTGCGGCCCAATTGGAAATCGAGGCCCTCTATTCCGGATATCTCGAACGCCAGTCGGCGGACGTGGCCGCGCTACGCCGTGACGAGGGTCTGACGCTTCCACGTGATCTGGATTATGCGGCGGTTGGGGGGCTTTCCAACGAAGTCCGTCAGAAGCTCGAATTGATCCGGCCGACAACACTGGGTCAGGCGGGCCGTATTGAAGGCGTGACGCCTGGTGCTTTGACGGCATTGCTCAGCCACGTGAAACGTCGCGCGAAGGCGGTCTGACCGATGACGAGTGAGAATGACCGCGCGGTATTTCTGGCCGCTCATAATGTTTCACGTGAAACGCTTAACCGTTTGGACCGGGTGATCGACACGCTCGATTCCTGGCGGAAGAAGTCAAATCTGATCGGGCCACGCGAGTGGCCGAATATCTGGCAAAGGCATGTCTGGGATAGTCTCCAATTGCTTGACCACATTCCTGAGACGGCCCGCGTGGTGGATCTTGGGTCAGGCGCGGGGTTTCCCGGCCTTATTATTGCGGCGGCGCGACCCGAAGGCCACGTGACCATGATGGAAAGCGTGGGCAAGAAAACGGCCTTCCTGAACGCGGCGATTGATGCGGCCGGATTATCGGCGGATGTGTATCAGGGACGGGTGGAATTGGCACCGGCAAGCCGCGCTGATTTCGTCACCGCGCGGGCCTTTGCGCCGCTGCCCAAACTTCTGGATTACGCCTCTCCCTGGATGAAAAACGGTGCAACAGGGCTGTTCCTCAAGGGCGAACGCTGGGAAGAAGAATTGACGGAAGCCCGACAAAGGTGGAGATTCGCTCATGAGGCGATTCCGAGCCGAAGCGGTGGGTCGGGAGTCGTGTTGATCGTAAGGGAGCTACAAGGTGGCGAAGCCTAGGATTTTTGCTGTGGTGAATCAGAAGGGCGGGGTCGGTAAGACCACGACTTCGATTAACCTTGGAACTGCATTGGCGGCTGTAGGTCGCCGCGTTCTGATCGTCGATTTCGACGCGCAGGGTAATGCCTCGACAGGCCTTGGTATTTCCCGGGCAGACCGGGAGTTGACCAGTTATGATCTGGTCGTTGACCGCGTAGACATGGAACAAACGGTCCTGTCGACCATCGTTCCGCGGCTCGATATCGTTCCCGGAGATGAGAACCTTTCTGGCGTCGAAACGGAACTGGCCGGGGACGCCCGTCGCTCGTATCGCCTACGCGAAGCGCTGATGAATTATGTCGATCGGGCCGAAATGGGCGGCCTCGTCAAATACGATTATATCCTGATCGATTGCCCGCCATCCCTGTCGGCATTGACATTGAACGCCATGACGGCGGCCAATGCGCTGCTTGTGCCGCTTCAGTGTGAGTTTCTGGCGCTGGAAGGCCTTTCGCAACTTATGCGGACAGTTGAACTTGTGCGTCAGGGCCTTAATCCCGCCCTTGAAATACAGGGCGTGGTGCTGACCATGTATGACCGGCGCAACAATTTGTCGGACGAAGTGGCCGACCAGGTTCGCGCCTATTTCGGCAATAAGGTCTATAACACGGTCATACCGCGGAATGTCCGTCTGTCCGAGGCGCCATCCTTCGGTAAGCCAGCACTGCTTTACGATTATCGGTGTCCTGGCAGCGAGGCCTATATCCGCCTCGCCTCCGAAGTCCTGCAACGCGAAAAAGCGAGAGCGGCCTGATTACGATGAGCGAAGAGGGAAAGACCAAACCCGCACGGCTAGGCCGTGGATTGTCCGCCCTGATGGGGGAGGTCGATGCTGTTGGTGCCGGTAGCGGTTCCGACAAGGAATTGTCTTCCAAGCCGGGTGTGGCGTCGAATGAGATCGATATTGAGCTTATTCGCCGGAATCCGGCCCAGCCGC
Organism: Hyphomonas oceanitis SCH89; assembly: GCF_000685295.1. Taxonomy (GTDB): domain Bacteria; phylum Pseudomonadota; class Alphaproteobacteria; order Caulobacterales; family Hyphomonadaceae; genus Hyphomonas; species Hyphomonas oceanitis. The sequence goes on along the minus strand of NZ_ARYL01000015.1, from coordinate 27,392 downwards.
GCCGCACCTTTGATGAAGGCGCGCTGAACGAGCTCGCGGAGTCGCTGAAGAGCAAGGGCGTGCTGCAGGCTATCCTCGTGCGGCCGGATCCGAAGGATAAGGGCAAGTTTCAGATCATCGCGGGTGAACGTCGCTGGCGTGCGGCCAAGATAGCGGGCCTGAAGTCGATCCCGGCTTTGGTGCGCGATATTGATGAGCTCGAGCTTCTCGAGATCGGCATCATCGAGAACGTGCAGCGCGCAGACCTCAACCCGATCGAAGAGGCCGAAGCCTATGAGGCGCTGATGAAGCGTTTCGGGCGGACACAGGACAGCCTCGCCAATAGCGTCGGCAAGAGCCGTGTTCATATCGCCAACACACTGCGCCTGCTGCAATTGCCCGAAAGCGCGCGGGCGTTTGTGCGCGACGGGAAACTGAGCGCCGGTCATGCCCGCGCTGCACTTGGCGCACCGGACCCTGAGGCGCTCGTCAAGCTGGCGGCGGAGAAGGGCCTGAGTGTTCGGGAAGTTGAGGCCAAAGCGAAAGAGGCGCGCGAGGGCGGACCTGTCGAGACCAAGTCAGCCAAGCAGATGGCTGATGAGAAGGATGTCGACACAGAAGCGCTTGAGGCGGACCTGACGCGTACGCTGGGCCTCGCCGTGGATATCCGTCATGGCAAGAATGGCGGCGAGCTGCGGATTCAGTATCGCGACCTGGAACAGCTGGATGATGTCTGCCGGCGGCTTACCGCCAAGCGCGGTAGCTGATCAGGCCGCGCTGGCCGCAGCCTTGCCGAGCTCATTCATCAGTACACGCACAACAGGGTCGGCGCTACCTGATCCGGACTTCGCCTGCTGCTCGGCTTCATAGATACGCTCCATGATCCGCATCAGCCGCTTCTGTGGCCACTTGCCGAGACGCGCGCGAAAGGCTGGCCAGTCGCTCTGCCATACAGGTGGGCGCAGCTTCATGCCGGGGGCGCCTTCGCCTGCGGCTATACGCTTGTGGGCGTCGAGCATGCGCAAGGTTTCGCTTTGCAGGGCCCGCAGGATCGAGATGGCGGATGTGCCAGCAACTTCGAGGCGCTGAAGGGCGACATTGGCCGCGACGATATTTCCGTCCAGCGCTGCGCGAATAGCAGCAGAGAGGTTGTGGTCGATATCCGTTGCAGACAGCGAGCGGATGTCATTGAGCGAAACGTCGCGACCCAGCCCGCGCGCATAAAGCGCGAGCTTCTCGATCTCGGCATTTGCAATACCGCGATGGCCGGGCAGGTCGCCCGTAAAGGCATGGAGCGCAGCTGTATCAATTGTTGCGCCGACTTCCAGAAGAGCCGTTTTTACCCGCTCTTGAATATCGCCAGCCTCATCTGCGAACAGCTGAAGGCAGGCCGCATTCTTGGCACTGCTCGCTGTTGCGCGGAGCTTTGATTTAGACGCAAGAGAACCGGCCTCGATGACGAGCCGTGCCGCATAGCGATCGGGATGCTTGTCACCCTCGGCAAAGGCCTCAGCCAGGAGTGCCGCGATCTTGTCCCCATTGGTCCGTATACGGATTGCCCGTGGGTCACCAAGGAGGGACACAGCTTCCAGATTGTCGAACAGGAGGGAGGGATCTTTCTTGATGGCGTCGTCGTCGAGGACGGTCACTTCCAGCTCGCCGGCTCTGGGCTTCCACGCCTTGATCAGGCTGCTGGCAGCATCGCTTGCGAGGCCTTCGTCCTCACCGAATGCCAGAACGGCCCAAATGGCGGGATCAGGCCTGCGAGCGAAAGCGACGGCTTGCTTGCCCTTTAGCAGCATCAGTCAGCCATAAGCTGGAGACGCAAATCCTGGACGATACGTTTGGCCAGCTCGCGCATCGTACGGTCCGCAGCGCTCGTTTGAGCGGCGATGTCGCCATAGGGCTGCGCCGGTACGGAAAAGTCTGTCACCGCATCCGTGGAGCCTGAAATGGCTGAGTTGTCACGTGCGAGGACGTATCGCGCCCCGGCTGAGAGGCTGGATCGTGAGGCCGCCCCATCAGGTTTGAAAGCCAGGCGCGTGAGGTTTTCGGTCAAGACCACATTGAGGGTCGCCGGCTCCGTTACGCCGGGCAGGCCGATGGCCAGCTCTTGCTGAAGCGCGCGGCGCAATATGTATCCGGAACGCCCGTTGATCGGCTCGACCGTAATGGGCCCACCGGCTGCCAGAGCACTATTGCCCGGTGCATAGACCGGCTGGAAGCCACAGGCGCTCAGGCTGAGCAGGGCGAAGGCAGCGAGGAAGTGTTTCATGCCACCACGATATTCACGATGCGGCCGGGAACGACAATGGTTTTCTTGACGTCCTTGCCATCGAGGAAGGCAGCAACCTCGGGATCCGCGAAGGCTGCAGCCTCGACGGCTTCCTTGGCGAGGTCCTTGGAAACAGTGATTTCACCGCGGCGTTTGCCATTTACCTGCACGGCCATTGTCACACTGTCGTCCACCAGCAGGGCCGGGTCAGGCTCAGGCCAGGCCGCTGCAGAGACGAAGCCTTCGCCGCCAATGCGTTCCCAGCACGTTTCGGCCAGGTGCGGCATGAACAATGTCAGGCAGCGCGCCAGCATCGAAGCGCCTTCCATGCGCGCACCGACCAGCTCATCCGAACCCGTCTCAGCCTTTTTCAGCGCGGTGACCCATTCATAGATCGTCGCGACGGCCGAGTTGAACCGGAACTCGGAGATCGCCTTGTCGATGGAGGCGACGGCCTTGTGGGACGTCTTGCGCAGTGCGACCGAGCCATCGTCTGCGCCAATAGCGGTCGATCCCGTTTGGGGCAGGGCATCGAAGACGCTCCAGATGCGCTGCGCAAAGCGGGCTGCACCTTCGGCGCCGGACTGTGTCCATTCGACGTCGCGCTCCGGCGGTGAGTCCGAGAGGACAAACCAGCGCGCGATATCGGCGCCAAAGGCCCCGATGATGGCGTCCGGGTCGACCGTGTTCTTCTTCGACTTGGACATTTTCTCGATCGGGCCAACGCTTGCAGGCGCGCCGGTCGAAATCTCGATCCAGTTCCCGTCGCGCTGTTCGACTTCGGAAGGCTCCAGCCAGACGCCGCTGTCTGACTTGTAGGTTTCGTGGGTCACCATGCCTTGCGTGAAGAGGCCCGCGAACGGCTCGCCGCTTGGCAAGTCCAGCTCACCGACATCGCGCATGGCGCGGGCGAAGAAGCGAGCATAAAGCAGGTGGAGCACGGCATGCTCAACGCCGCCGACATATTGATCGACCGGCAGCCAATAGGCGCGCTCTTCCATGTCGTCGGGGCTGGCGAAGCGCGCATAGTACCAGGAGCTGTCTACGAACGTGTCCAGCGTGTCCGTTTCGCGGCGGGCCTTGCCGTTACAGCTCGGGCAGGTCGTGTGCTTCCAGGTCGGATGGCGCTCCAGCGGGTTGCCGGGCACGTCGAAGGTAACGTCATCGGGCAGGCGGATCGGCAAGTCAGCTGCCGGAACCGGAACGATACCGCAGGTTTCGCAATGCACGACCGGGATCGGGCAGCCCCAATAGCGCTGGCGCGAGACGCCCCAGTCGCGCAGGCGATAGTTCACCTTGCCCTCGCCGAGGCCCATGGATTCGATCTTGGCGATTGCCATGCGCTTGGCGTCGTCGATGGATTGGCCATCGAGGAAGCCGGAATGGAAGATCGTACCGGGGCCTGTATAGGCATCGTCTTCGACGTCGAACGTTGCGGCGTCTGCGTTTGGCGGCAGGACAACCGGCGTGACCGAGAGGCCATACTTGCGGGCAAATTCAATGTCGCGCTGGTCGTGCGCCGGGCAGCCGAAAATGGCGCCCGTGCCATAGCCCATCAGCACGAAGTTCGCGACCCAGACCGGAAGCGTGCGGCCGGGCTCAAACGGATGCTGCACGGTGAGGCCTGTATCGAAGCCGAGCTTCGGGGCCTTCTCGATGGCTTCTTCGCTTGTGCCGACAGCAGCGCACTCGGCGCGGAAGGCCGTGAGCGCTTCATTGCCTTCAGCCAGTTGCAGCACGAGCGGGTGATCAGGAGAGAGCGCAATAAAGCTCGCACCGAACAATGTGTCCGGCCGTGTGGTGAAAATCTCAACGCCTTTTTCATAGTTCGCTGGCGCATTGCCTGCGAACTCGAACCGCATCTGCAGGCCTTCCGACCGGCCGATCCAGTTGGCCTGCATCGTGCGGACCTTCTCGGGCCAGCGCTCGAGCTTCTGGACTTCCGCCAGCAGGTCCTCGGCATAATGCGTGATGCGGAAAAACCATTGGGTCAGTTCGCGCTGTTCGACCACGGCGCCGGAGCGCCAGCCGCGACCGTCAACGACCTGCTCGTTGGCCAGGACAGTATTATCGACCGGATCCCAGTTCACCTTGCTGGCCTTGCGGTAGACGAGGCCTTTTTCCAGCATCTTCAGGAAGAGGCCCTGCTGGGCGCCATAATATTCCGGGTCGCATGTCGCGAACTCGCGGCTCCAGTCGAGCGACAGGCCGAGCTTTTTCAGCTGGGCGCGCATCGCATCAATGTTCTGGTAGGTCCATTTACCGGGATGGACGCCGCGCTGCATGGCGGCGTTCTCGGCCGGCATGCCGAACGCATCCCAGCCCATCGGGTGGAGCACGTTATAGCCCTTGGCGCGGCGGTGGCGGGCAACGACATCGCCCATGGCATAGTTGCGCACATGGCCCATGTGCAGGCGGCCCGACGGGTAGGGGAACATCTCGAGGATGTATGCCTTGGGGGCGTCCCCGGCCTCAGCCGGTGATTTCGCCTTGAACAGGTTTGCTGCGTCCCACTCGGCACGCCATCTGCTTTCCGCGGCCTGCGGATCATAACGGGTGGCCATGTCCCGCTCCTTTAAAGACGTATGATTGGTGGCTTTCTAGCCGATCTGTGAAGCCTTAAGCGTGCGCGCACGTTGAAGGATCTTGTTCTCAAGCTGGATTCCGGTTTCCGGGTCGACGGTCGCGTCGGTCCAGGTGCCGTCTGTGTTGGTCTGGCGGAAAACCGAAACCTTCACGCCATCGGCGCGTAGCCGCGTGTCGAGAATGTAGACTGTGGCCTTGATGCGCTCGTCCGGCGAGTCCGGGAAGGACTTCCAGTCATAGTTGACGATGCCGCCGACGGGATCAGCGCTGTCGACCGGCATGTTCTCGAACGTGTCCAGGGTCGCGCGCCAGAGATAAGGGTTCACAGTGCCGACATTTTTCTGGGTGATGTTGGCATCGTTGGACTTGCTGCCGCCGAACTGGCAGCCGGAAACGATCAGCATGCCAGCCATGGCGGCGGTGAGGATGTGTTTGACCATGAAGATTGTTCCTGAGTGCAAGACCTTGTTGACGTGCGTTTGTATAACAAGGGGAGTCCGGGCTCGCCAGTGCTGATATGCCGAAGAGGGCGCGAGGGGTTTGCAGGAGAGAAACCATGTGGAAACCACTGACACTGCTGGCCTTGTTGGGCCCATTGGCCGGACAGGCCATTGCCCAGGAAGACTGGGAGGTCTGGGAAACCGAAAGCGGGGCCGAAGTTGCCGTCGCTGCATCGACTGCTGATGGCGCGCCGGTGACCTGGGCGACAGCGCTGAACCTCTCGACCAACCGCATTCTGGATAATGGGCTGGAGATCGGCGCCGTTGGCCGGTTTGAACTCCAACAGGACAATCCCCACAGGGCGGGCTTCAGCGGCGCGACAGGCAGCGATTTCGGGCTCGGGCAGGGGGCTTTCAGCGGACTTGCCCCCGGGACTGGCCATGAACATGTCGGGACGCGGGCGCAGCTGGAACAGGCCTATGTCTATGCTGAAGGGGGCTATGGCGAGGTGCGGCTTGGTCGCGACAAGAGCGTTGCCGCGCGCTTTTACGAAGGCGCGCCGAGCCTATTCCTGAAGGCCAGTACAGCCAATCCGGTGCTCGACCCGACCGGCCGAGCCTATATACGCACCGACAATGACCTGACGGGACCTGCGCTGAAGGTAAGCTATGCCAGCCCGCGAATCCTTGGCGTGCGCGCGGGCGTTTCGTATACACCGACGGCCGATGTGCGCGGACTGGACCGCGATCCGGAGCGACGTGTGGCGGGTAATCCGCAGGTGAGCGTGGATTCGGCGGCTGAGGCGGCCATAAATGTGTCGCGCCGGTTGCGGGAGAGCGGCGTGCGTGTGCGTGGGGCCTTGGCCTATAGCCGCGCGGATGTCAGCTCGGCGCTGCGACCGGATATCTATGGAACCGTCGAGACCTGGTCTGCTGGCGCATCGGCGGAGTTCGACACGATCACGCTGGGTGCCAGCGTGCTGGGCAGCAACAATGGCCTCGATTCCGGCAGCGGCGACTATTCCGCCTGGACGATTGGCGCCACCAAGCAGGCCTTTTCGATGGAATTCGGTGTCGACTATGGCGAGGCCACGGACGACCTGACAGGGCTCAAAAGCGAATCGTGGAGCATTGGAGCGGCAAAGGAACTTACCGACAGCCTGCGTGTTGCAGGAGGATACCGTAGCCAGACAACCCGCTTCAGGCGAGTCCTGCCCCTCGGAGTGCCTCAAAATGAGGATTCGGCGGACGGTATTGTGTTAGAAATCACACTATCGCTTTAATTTGGCCGCCTCAACGAATGTTAATCTTCTATTTACTGGGGCCGCTGACTATTCTCTTTACGGGTAAGGTGCAGAATTATGAAATCGGGCTTGGTCCTCTCTCTCATGCTGTTCTCGGCTGTGCTGGCAATGCCAGCCATGGCCGATCCGGCTATGGCAGAAACCGCCATGAACGTGGATGCGCCATCCCTTTCCGAAAGCAAGGCCGCAGAAGCTGACTGGTATCGCCAGTTTGCCCGCCCAAAGCCTGCGGACACCAAGCCGGTCTGGCAACCGGAACCGACCGATGATTTCTCTGTCCAGTTCGGCCGCAATGCCCGCTGGCAGCTCAATCTCGATATGCTGACCCGTCCGAATTCGTCTCCCTTGCCGCGCGAGCAGATGCAGGCAGGCGCGACATTCCGCGTGACACCGCGCTTCTCGGTTGGTGGTGAAGTCAGCCTTGGCGCTGAGCGCCTGAATGATTCTACCCAGTGGGAAGAAAGTCAGGTCGAGACGGGTATCCGGCTCAAGTCCGCCTTCAAGTTCTAGTTTATCCAATTTTCGATTTGGCCATCGCGTGGCAGGCGGCTTTTTGCGTGTTGCCTGACGCTTGCGACTGGGGTTAGGCCTATTGCTATTCAGGCGCTGTCATTCGGTCGGGCGCGCAATCGGGAATCACAATCGGTGGCGCCATGTTTGTGAGTGGCTTGATCCTTGTCGTCACGCTGATAGCGGGCGCTGTCCTGTTGTGGCCACGCGTGGCGAATGTGAAGTTGTGGCGCGCCACCATGACACCGCTGGCGTCGATCATCGGCAGTGGCTTCCTGGTTCTCGGGCCGATCCTAGATTTCCAATATGGAAAGTATGCGCCGCTGGTCATGCTGGCGCTCTGTGTCGGGGCCTACCTGTTTGGCGGGGCGATACGGCACAATATCCGCTTACGCGGCGCGCATGACGAAGACCCGGACAAGTTCGTGGCGCGGCTCGAAGTGGGCGGTTCGTGGACCCTTGCCCTAGCTTACGTGATTTCGGTTGCCTATTACCTGAACCTGTTCGGCGCCTTTGGGGTCAGTCTCACCCCGTGGGACACCCAATTCGCAGCCCGCATTCTGACCAGTGCGATCTTGGTGCTGATCCTGGCAGTTGGCTGGTTCAAGGGCTTTCGCGCGCTCGAGCGGATGGAGCAGGTCTCGGTCAGCGTGAAGCTGGCAATCATCCTCGGCCTGCTGGTTGGCCTCGCCATCTTCTTCGGCAAGGAAGCGAGCGCGGACAAGCTTGTTTTTCTGGAGCCGAAATCATCTGGCTGGGCGGCGATCTCGCTGGCGTTCGGTTTGATCGTGACGGTTCAGGGCTTTGAGACATCGCGCTATCTTGGCGCCACTTACGATCACGTCACACGGATACGCTCGATGAAGCTCGCGCAGGTGGTCTCCTCGGCCATCTACATGATCTATATCGGCTTTGTCGCCTATGTGTTTCAGGGCAATGAGCTTCACCTCGAAGAGACGGCAATCATCGACATGATGAAAGTCGTCGCGCCGATCCTGCCTTTGCTGCTCGTCGCGGCTGCCCTGACCGCTCAGTTCAGCGCGGCGATAGCGGATACGAGCGGGTCGGGCGGGCTGGTGGCGGAGCTGACGGGCGGAGTGGTCAGCGAGCGGCAAGCCTATGCGATCCTTGTCGGGATTGCCCTTGTGTTTACGTGGACGGTCGACCTGTTCGAGATCATCTCCTACGCGTCACGGGCCTTCGCGATCTATTATGGCGTCCAGTCGGCGATTGCGGCCGCTTCAGCCCACCGGGTGCTGGGCCACAAGGGAAAGACCGCGCTTTATGCCAGCCTCGCCGTTCTCGGATTCATGATCGCCATACTGGGCACACCGGCCGAAGGCGGCTGATGTGCTTTACAGCGTGAGCCCATCGACAGCTGCCAGCCCTGCGAAAGGCGCGACCTCAGCGGCATTCCCTGCAGTGACGCCGCCAAGGGCATAGACGGGGCAGGGCGCGCTCAGGGCAAGGCGGCGAAACGCTGGGGCGCCGAGCGGCTTGCCAGCAGAGGGGCTGGCTGACGGGAAGATTGCCGAGACGAGGGCTGCATCGATCGGAAAGCCAGCAATGGCGCGTAGCTCTGCGGGCGAATGAGCGCTGGCGGTTATGAGGCCCATGCGGTCCTTCCATTGGCGGGATTGGCTTAGACGGGCGTGCGGCCAGTGCACGCCATCGGCGCCGACCTGAAGAGCCAGATGCGGATCAGCCGCGATGAGCAGGCGCAGGCGGCGTTGGCGGGAGATGTCTGCGAGTTGTGCGGCGCCGACTGCCGCGTCTGCAGCACCGAAGTGGCGATGGATGATGCCCCAGCCCTCAGGCAGGTGTCGCGCAATGCTGGCCGGGTCGGGTGTTCTTTGCGGATCGGTGAGGAAAAAGACCGGTGGCAAGCCGGCCGGCAGGTGCGCTGCGGCAATGCGGGCAGCGGTCATGAGCTTGCGCTTTGGCGAGGATTGGCGTTTCAACGTCATCAGCATGACTGATACGGTTTCCCTCACACTTGCCAAGCGGCGCAGCGAGATTCTGGCGGAGCTTTCGGCGGCGGCTCATCCCGCGCCGGTGCTGGTCGCCGTTTCGAAAACCCAGCCTGACGAAAAGCTCGAGGCGATGCTGGCGGCTGGCCAGCGCGTGTTCGGCGAGAACAAGGTTCAGGAGGCGCAGGCCCATTGGGCGGACCGTCGCGCGAAATATCCGGATCTTGAGCTGCGCCTGATCGGGCCGCTGCAGACCAACAAGTCAGAAGATGCGGTCGCCCTGTTCGATGTGATCGAAACGCTGGACCGGGAGAAGCTGGCGCGGGCGCTTGCCAAGGCGATGGACAAGCTTGATCGGCGTGTGCCGGTGTTCATTCAGGTGAACACGGGCGAGGAGCCGCAGAAGGCAGGCGTGTTGCCGGATGATCTCGAAGCGCTGCTGGCCTGTGCGCGAGAGGAATGCGGGCTCGATGTGCAGGGCCTGATGTGCATTCCGCCGGTCGATGAACCGGCCGGGCCGCATTTTGCGCTGCTGGCGAAGCTCGCCAAACGCCATGGCCTGACGGGCCTCTCGATGGGGATGAGCAGTGATTATGCCGTCGCCGCGAGCTTTGGCTCGACGCATGTGCGCGTGGGGACGGCGCTTTTCGGGGCGCGCTAGATCGCGATCTCGATGACGGAGTCCGGTGTGAGGAAGCGCAGGACATTGCGCAGGTCGGGTTCGGCGAGCGCGATGCAGCCTTCGGTCGGCTGGTAGGCCTCGCGGGCAAGATGCAGGAAAATCGCGCTGCCATGACCCGGGACGGGTGGCGCGTCGTTGTACCCAAGCTCGACGATGAGATTGTAGACATGATCGGGGCGCCAGAGTTTCTCCGCGGAGGCGGGATAGGGCAAGGCGACGGGACGGTTATAGAGCGGATCGCCTGGCGCATCGCACCAGCCGTCATGGGCGCGGAGAGGCACCTTGGGCAGGCGCGTTTCGGGCGGCTGGGTGCGATCTGGCCGGTAGAACAGGCGCCGCGTCTGCCAGATGCCGATGGGGGAGGCGCCATCGCCTTCGCGCTTGAGGTCGGCGCCAATGACGCCGCCAACACCCAGCGCGCAGCGGCAGGACATGTCCATGCCGAAAAAACTGCCATCTGACCGGGCTATGAAGTGGCTGTTCACGCGCATCTCCCTGTGTTGTGATCGCCTTTCCGGCACATTCTTATGACATCCTTGCGTGTCTTGGATATGTGCAAGACGAATTTGGAGCGAATGGAGCGCCATAATGTCTGCAAAAAAGACAATCCTGCTTGTCGATGATGATTCTGACCTGCGCGAAGCGCTGGCGGAACAATTTGAGTTGCATGACGGGTTCGAGACGTTGCAGGCGGCTAATGCCCGCGAGGGGATCGACCTGGCCGTGAACGAGCGGCTCGACCTCATCTTGCTCGATGTCGACATGCCGGACCTTGATGGCCGCGAGGCCTGCAAGGTGATGCGACAGAAGGGCGTGCGCGCGCCGATCATCATGCTGACAGGGCAGGATGGCGATGCCGATACGATCCTGGGGCTCGAATCCGGGGCCAATGATTATGTCACCAAGCCGTTCAAGTTTTCCGTGCTGCTGGCGCGGGTGCGGGCGCATCTGCGCAGTTTCGAACAGTCGGAAGACGCGACCTTCCAGGTGGGGCCTTATGATTTCCGCCCCTCGATGAAGCTGCTGGTGACTGCCGAGGGCCGCAAGGTGCGCCTGACGGAGAAGGAAACCAATATCCTGAAATACCTCTACCGCGCGGGCGGCAAGTCGGTTGCGCGCGAAGAGCTTCTCTCGGAAGTCTGGGGCTATAATGCCGCCGTGACAACACACACGCTGGAAACCCATATCTACCGCCTGCGGCAGAAAGTGGAGCCTGACCCGGCCCATGCGCGCCTGTTGCTGACGGACGCGGGCGGCTATCGGCTGCAGCCTTAGGGCTTCTTGCCCCCTTCTCCCTCGGGAGAAGGGTTGGGGATGAGGGGCAGCGGCGTTGCGGCAGGGGCTTGTGTTTGCTTTGCGTTTTGTGACCCCTCACCCCCGGCCCCTCTCCCAGAGGGAGAGGGGTGCGCGCTTAACCGGAAACATCCTGCGATGCCCGGCAAACTGGTCTGATTATGCGGGGGATTCAGCCTGAGCTTTCCCAGCTTTTGAATGCGGTGCGGAGGAGTTCCGGCAGCGCGGTTGCGATGGCGCCTAGCTCTGGCGGCATGCGGTGGGTGCAGTGCATGGGAAGTGCCATGGGTGCAGCGTCGCCGGCCTTGCGCTGGCGGTCCAGCGTGCGGGCGAGGCGTCTGGCGTGAGCTTCCGGGGCGGCGAGCAGTTCCTGCAGCGCTGCGAGGCGGGCGAGGATCGGGGCAGCTTGAACGGGTCCGCAGGATCGCGCCGCTGTGGCGAGCCCATCCCGGTCCATGTCTGGCCCCAGGAGGCGGGGCGACAGGCCTGTGAGGCGGCCCGAGGCCTTGGTTTCAACGCGCTCGGTGCCCGAATGATGCCCGGACGATGCCCGAACAGGGACCGGAGGCAGCACGAGTCCGAGCGCCATCAGCGTGAGCAGGCGCCGGATGATGATTTCGAGGCGGGCCAATTCAGCCCGGGCGCGCTGAGCCAGTGTGCGCTTCAGTGTGGAGGGGTTGAGGTGCGCTTCCGTTATCACGGCAACACTCGCCAAGGCGCGTTGCGCCTGGGCGATGCCATGGGTGACGAAGGCGGACGGGTTTGTCATGGCGACCAGTATAGGCCGGGCGGGATTAGGGTTGGATAAGGTGGAGCAAATCTCGTCCGTATCCCCGGCGAAAGCCGGGGTCTCTCGCGGGTGAAAACTTTCTTCAATTGCCTGAGGTCCCGGCTTTCGCCGGGACTGCGGCGTGGGGGAGGGGGGGTTAATAAGCGCTCAGCCTGGGCCCTTTGAGAATCTCGCTCTCGGGCCGGGGATGCCTGTGGAGGCAGGTATCCATGAAGCGGACTTTACCAAAGCGCTGTGAGGAGAAGCCAGTACATTGACCCCTGCCTTCGCAGGGGTCGGCGGGGATGCGACTTCCTTCTTCCCTTGGGGAAAGCCTAGACGCTCACCTTCACGCTGATGGGGGCGTGGTCGGAGGGTTTCCAGCCGCCGCGCCAGGCGAGGTGGATGCGGTAGGTGTCGACTTTCGTGTCGGGCAGGGCCTCTGGGTTAGCCCAGATATGGTCGAGGCGGCGGCCCTTGTTGGAGGCGGCCCAGTCCTTGGCGCGATAGCTCCACCAGGAATAAAGCTTCTGCTCGTCAGGCACCGCCATGCGGGCAATGTCGGCAAAGCCGGCGGTCTGGCGCGAATGTTCGAGGGACTCGGTTTCGACCGGCGTGTGCGAGACGATTTTCAGGAGCTGTTTGTGCGACCAGACATCGTTCTCGTGCGGGGCGACGTTGAGGTCGCCGACGAGGATGCGCGGGGCCTTCTTCAGTGTCTTGTAGCCGGGGCCGAGCTTTTCGAGGAAGTCGAGCTTGTGGGCGAACTTGTCGTTCTTGACCGGGTCTGGCTCGTCGCCGCCGGCGGGCAGGTAGATATTGTGGATTTCGATGCCTTTGACCCGGGCGGCAATGGCGCGGGCATGGCCATGGCGGCAGAGGTCCGGCACGTCAGCGCGCTCAAGCGGGAAGCGCGAGGCGATGGCGACGCCGTGATGGCCGCCTTTCTGTCCGTTCAGCACGAGGTGGGGCAGGCCCATTTCGCGGAACTGCTTTTCCGGGAATTCGCCGTCCTGGCACTTGGTCTCCTGCAGGCAGATGACATCGGGCGCTTCGGCGGCAACGAATTCAGCGACATTCGGCGCGCGCAGGCGGACCGAGTTGATGTTCCAGCTGACGATCTTGAGAGGCTTTGACATGGGATCTGCCTAGCACTGATCCCTGAAACGTCAACGCGCCCGAACGCGGGGGAGTTCGGGCGCGCCTGACGCGGGTCTTAACGTCTCGCCGGCAAGGGAATTCCGGCGGCGATGTCGCGGATTGGTTCACAGCGGGGGGTCAAGTGCTGCGCGGGGTATTTCCGTTTCATCGACAGTTGCAAAGATGTCACTCCTTCAGATATTTTCAAGTAAAATAAATGTTAGAGACTTGCTTTTTTTAGTTCATGAAATTTTTGCGACGGCCCCGACGTCATCCGAGCCGCTTTAATGGCTGCAGAAAGCGCCTAGTCGTCTTCGAAATCCTTCATGATGAAGAGGCGCGGATTGAGCTTCTTGCCATATTCCACGTCAGACAATTGAACCGAGGTGATGTTGCCGCCGGAATCTTCCGTACGCCAGCCGATCAGCTCCTTGGTGACGTCCGACATGACAAGCGTCAGCGTGCCGTCCATCTCGCCTGAGCGGTCACGCAGCGTGACACCGATGCGGCCATTGGTGCGGATCACGTCGAGCACCTGGGCTTCACGTTCGAAGTCGAGATTGTCGTCGAGGAGCAGGGACAGGGGCGTGGAGCTGAGCGGCACGCGGTCGGTCGTTTCCAGATCGCTGTCCTGCATGGCGACTGTGGCGCCGTCGCTGACGATCAGGATCGGTGTTGGATCGTTATAGTCGAAGCGGACCTTGCCGGGGCGCGAGATGGCGAATGTGCCGGTGGATTCGGAATAGTCTGGCGCGACCTGTTCGAATTTGCCCTTGGCCGTTTTCACGTCGGAGAGGGCCTTGGCAACCTCTTTCAGGATGGCGCTGCGCTCGGCCGCCGAGAGGGCGCCGGTTGTGGCAGGTGCGGCGATGGCCGGCGCAGCCGGGGCGGCGCCCTGCAGGGATACGGCAAGCGGCGCAGTGGCCAGCGCCGTGATTGCGCCCAGGGTTGTCAACAAGTTCATCATCGTTTCGGCCTCCTTATGACCATGGGCTTAAACTTAAGGGCCTGAACCCCACCTAAACAGGGCGGGATAAAGGTATTTCGGCCGCTTTTCGTTGGGCCCTGTTCATGCTGGCGGGCCATGCAGGCCAAACCGACCGCAGCATGAACACGGGGTGTGTAGGCCCGGTTCCGGACTTCGCACAGTGTCTGCTTGCGGAATCGGCCTCAGGGGCCCATCTTTGGCCGGTATATAAAGGAACCCAAGCGATGACCGATATTGCCGCGCTCAATACCAAGGACAGCACCGACCAGGATTTCATGGCGGACGTGGTCGAAGCCTCGAACACGCAGCCGGTGATCGTTGATTTCTGGGCGCCGTGGTGCGGGCCGTGCAAACAGCTTGGCCCGGTGATCGAACGCGTCGTCGAGGGCAAGAAGGGCGCGGTCAAACTGGTGAAGATCAATATCGACGAGAACCCGGCCTATGCGGGCCAGCTTGGCGTGCGGTCTATCCCGGCGGTCTATGCTTTTGACAAGGGCCGCCCGGTCGATGCGTTCATGGGCGCGTTGCCGGAAAGCCAGGTGAAGGGTTTCATCGACAAACTACTGAGCGGCACGGATAGCGCGCAGGTGATTGCAGAAGCGCTGGCGCAGGCCGAAACGGCAAGCCAGGCGGGCGATATCAGCACGGCGGCGCAGATCTATGCCAGCGTGATCCAGGAAGACCCGGAGAATGTGACGGCGATCGCGGGCCTCGCGCGCTGCTACCTCGCCAATGGCGACAAGGAACGCGCTTCGGCGACGCTGGACATGGTACCGGAGTCGAAGAAGCATGATTCGGGCGTGAAGGGTGTGCGGATGGCCATCGAGATGATGGAGGATGCACCCGCGCCGGGCGAGTTTGACGAAGCGCTTGAAGCGGTGACTGCCGCGCCGAACGATCATGCCAAACGGTTCGAGCTGGCGGAGAAATTTGCCGGCGCGACGCGCTACAAGGATGCGATCGATCACCTGTTGATCATTCTCGGTGCGAAGCTCGACTGGGAAGGCGGCAAGGCGAAGGAAAAGCTGCTGCAAGTGTTCGAGGCCGCGGGCCCGACAGACCCGGCAACTGTTGAAGGTCGCCGGCGTTTGGCATCGCTGATGTTTGCCTGATCGGCCTTTCGGGCCATCTTGTAGAGAATGATGGAGTCAAAACCTGGACCGATGAGCGCTGGTGACTACAGGAAGACAAGCGACCTGCCGGGTACGCTGGCGGTGTTTCCGTTGCCGGGCGCGCTGTTATTCCCACGCTGGCCGCTGCCGCTGAACATATTCGAGCCGCGCTATCTCAACATGGTGGACGATGCGATGTCGGGCACCCGCCTGATCGGCATGGTTCAGGCCATGGGTGGGGACAAGGCGCGGCCTGACATTGCGATGGTCGGGTGTGCGGGCCGGATAACCTCCTACTCAGAAACGGATGACGGTCGTTACCTGATCACGCTGACGGGAATTGCCCGCTTTGCGATTGCGCAGGAACTGGACGTGATGACGCCCTATCGACAGGTGACGCCGGACTGGGAGCCGTTTGCGGGCGATCTGGTCAGTGCGACGAACGTATCGCTGCCAAGCCGCGAGAAATTGCTCGGTGCCCTGCGCGCCTATGTCGAGATCAACCAGATGCACGCGGACTGGTCGGCCGTGGAAGAAGCGCCCATCGAGACGCTGGTGAATGCGCTTTGCTCTGGCTGCCCCTTCACGACGATGGAGAAACAGGCGCTGATCGAAGCACCGACCTTGAAAGCGCGGGCTGAAACGCTCATCACGCTGCTGAAGATGGATGTCCCCGGCAACGATGCCGGCGGGACGATGCAATAGGATACGCGCCATGAGCGATGAGACCCCGGTCAATCCTGAACGCGCCTCGGGCGTCGATCCGCGCCTGCTGGAAATCCTGATCTGTCCGGTCTCGCGTCAACCGCTGAGCTATGACCGTGCCGCCGGAGAGCTGATCTCGAAGAAGGCGGGCCTTGCCTATCCGATCCGCGGCGGCATTCCGATCATGCTGGCGGATGAGGCGCGCGATCTGAATGCAGACGACCATGGCGGGGATGCGGCATGAGCCAGCCTGCATGGCCTGTGCGGCTGACTTTCCGGCGTGGTGCGGGCGAACTCAGCGCCGCCTTTGACGATGGCACGTCTGGCACGGTGGACTATGTGCGCCTGCGCGAGGAAAGCCCGTCAGCCGAAGTGCAGGGGCATGGCTCCGGACCGAAACCTGTTCAGGCCCCCGTACCCGCCGATATCAAGGTGGAGCGGGCCGAACCCGTCGGGCGCTACGCATTGCGCATCTTCTTTTCCGATGGGCATTCGAGTGGGCTTTATACGTGGGACCTGCTGCGGCGGCTGACCGTCGGCGCCTAGCGCATCAGGCTGGGCAGGGATGGCTGGTCGGCGCTGGCCTGACGGGCCATCGCGCGGCGAATGGGCCCGATACGGCTGGCCGCAGTCAGCGCAAGCCCGCGCAGCGGTTTCAGGATCGCGTTATCGTTCGAGAAGGCGCGGTCGACAACATCCATGAACATGGCGGCAGTGGCCGCATCGAAGCGGCGCCATTGCTGGTAGCGCTGAAGTGATGTGTCTGAGCCCGGGTCAAGACCGACCGAACGGGACTCGGTCATCACGTCGATAAGGGCGCCGACATCCTTGAAGCCGAGATTGAGGCCCTGGCCAGCCAGCGGATTGATCCGGTGGGCAGCGTCACCCAGCAGCGCGCCGCGCTGAGCGACAAGTCTGGTCGCCAACTTGAGGTGGAGTGGATAGGCGAGGGGCGGACCATCAAGGGTCATCGGACCCGCAAAGTTCGAGAACCTTGCATTCAGTTCGGCTTCGATGGCGTCCACGGGCTGTTTCGCCATGGCTTCAGCGGCACCCGTCTTCATGTACCAGGCGAGGTTTGCACGATTTCCGGGCAGCGGCAGGGTGGCGAAGGGGCCTTCGGGCGTGAACAATTGCCGGGCAAGGCCTTCATGCGGGCGAGAAAGCTTAACATCTGCCGCGAAAACAGACTTGCCGTAGGCGCGTCCCTCGGTGGTGATGCCGAGCGCCTTGCGAACGCCGGAATTGACGCCGTCGCAGGCTGCCACGAGGCCCGCAAGGACAGTGCGTCCGTCTTCCATGGTGATGAGCGCATGGGCCGGGCCCGTTGTGAGACCGGCAAAGCGGGTGTTGCGCCACCAGGTGAGGTTTGGCTCATCCGCGGCAACCGTATCGAGCGCTGCCTGAAGGGCGGCAGCGGGGACCATCTGACCGAGCGGTTCGCCCTGATCATCCTCGGGAAGGTCCACTGTATCAAACAGGACAGAGGGCGCGCCGAACCAATGACGGCCGCCATCGGTTGCTTCCAGTCCCAGCAATGGCTCGGTTTGTCCGGCCAGCGCCTGATGGACGCCCGTCGCGCCGAGCAGGCGCCAGCTGCCGCGCACAATGGCAAAATTCCGTGTGTCCTGCGGCGGCGCGGCATCGGGATCGCGTGCATCCACCAGTAGTGTGGTAAATCCGGCACGCGCAGCCAGAATGGCCAGCGATGTTCCGACAGGGCCGGCACCGATAATGGCCAATTCAACCTTCAGGGATGAGGAGTCAGATATTTCAGTCATGCTCCCTAGTTAGGGTGGAGTAACCAAGCCGTCCAGCGATGACCTAGTTTTGGGCGATTGGCCGCAACACTGCACATCAATTGACCACCCAAGCTCAGAATCCGGCCTGACCCCCGTGCGGCAAGCGACTTTCAGTCAACGCCCTAATCATATCACATTTGGGAGAGCGCGGGGGGTCCCGAGCTCCAGTGTCATTGACGAAGGAGGGGCCTGATGGGTCAGTCGATTGGAAGATGGATACGCGGCGCGGCATTGCTGCCGGTCGCGCTTACGGCGGGGGTCCTCGCCTACGCCCAGGAGGACGATGTCGCAACACGGCTTGCGGCGCTTGAGGAAACCGTCAACGGCAGCGCAAGCGCCTATGTCGACAACAGCTACCTGTTCCTCATTGGCGGCATCATTGTCATGTTCATGGCGGCCGGCTTCTGCATGCTCGAAGCAGGCCTCGTGCGGTCGAAGAACGCTGCCATGCAGTCCACCAAAAACGTACTTCTTTATGCTGTTGCCGGCCTGATGTTCTGGGTTGTCGGCTACAACATGGCCTATCCGGGCACGACCATCCTGAATGGTCTTCTCGGCGTGACGCCCGGACCATGGTCCGGCGGCGACCTCAGCGTGATGAGCGAAGCAGGCTACGCGCCGGCTTCCGACTGGTTCTTCCAGATGGTGTTCGTTGCAACGGCTGCCTCAATCGTTTCGGGCACTGTGGCCGAGCGCGTCAAAATCTGGCCTTTCCTAATCTTCACGGCAATCCTGACCGCCGTGATCTATCCAATCGTCGTGTCCTGGGAATGGGGCGGCGGTTACCTTGATACGGTCTGGTCATTCTCCGACTTTGCCGGTTCAACACTGGTCCACTCGGTTGGTGGCTGGGCAGCACTTGTCGGCGCTATCATCATCGGTCCACGTACCGGCAAATATATCGGCAATGTCGTTCACCCGATGCCGGGTTCGAACATTCCGCTCGCTGCCCTTGGTACATTCATCCTTTGGTTCGGCTGGTTCGGCTTCAACGGTGCCTCGCAGCTTGCTGCCGGCACTGTGGCCGACATCAACTCGGTCGCGCAGATCTTTGCCAACACGAACATGGCCGCTGTCGGTGGCACGCTGTTCGCGATGGTCACAACGGCTGTCCTTTATAAAGGCAAGGTCGATGCAACCATGGTGTTCAACGGCGCCCTTGCCGGTCTTGTGTCGATCACCGCTGAGCCGCTGACCCCGACCATGGGCCAGGCTGTTCTGATCGGTGGTGTGGGCGGTGTGCTCGCCGTGCTGACGGTTCCGCTGCTCGACAAGTTCAAGATCGATGACGTTGTCGGCGCCATCCCTGTCCACCTCGTGTGCGGCATCTGGGGCACGCTGATCGTTGCGGCTACCAATGACGGCGCGACCTACCTCGGCCAGGCTGTCGGTGTTGGTCTGACGGGTGTCTTCGTTGTTCTGGCTTCGACCGTTGTCTGGCTGGCCCTGAAGTTCACCATCGGCGTTCGCTGCAGCCTCGAGGCCGAAGAAATGGGTCTCGACAAGGCAGAGATCGGTCTCGAAGCCTATCCGGAATTCTCTCGGGGCTGAGGGGGCCTTCCAGGGAATATCGACCCCGGCGGACCATGCGTTCGCCGGGGTTTTTCTTTGCCGCAATGAAAACATCCCGCAGCGTGTGCTGCGGGATGTTTGCGTTTCAGCTTCAGTCTATGGACTTGGCCTGTTGGCCTTACATGTCGGCGCTGGTGCTCATCTCTTCGGTGGATGTTGCATCGACATCAGCTGGTTCCATGATGACCGTATCGATGGCGTGGATGACACCGTTCGAGGCCTTGATGTCGGTCGCCACAACATCAACGTTGTCAGCTGTAACCATGTCGCCTGCGCGTTCGATGTCCATCGTGGTGCTGGCAAGCGTCGTCAGGTCGGTTTCGCCCTGGGCAATGTCGGCAGCTTTATACTTGCCGTCGATCAAATGGCCTTTCAGGAGGGCCACAAGCTCGGGCTTGCCTTCTTCGGACGTCAAGTGGGCGACAACGGACGGATCAAGCTTGTCGAACGCATCATTTGTCGGCGCGAAAAGCGTGTAGGGACCGTAATTCGTGAGTGTGTCGTCGAGACCGGCCAGCTTGACCAGCGAGACCAGCGTCGTGAAGCGGGCATCGTCCATGGCGACCTGTGCAAGCGTGCCGGGCATGTCAGCATGTGTCGAGGCGTCAGCTTCAGACTTGTAGTCTGGACCGCCCATCTCGGTCGTTTCCGTGTCGGCGTAAGGCGTCACGGTTTCCGTCGACATGGTGGCCGCCATGTCTGCTTCGCTATCGGCCATGGCATTCATGTCCATTGGCGACGTATCAGCGTCGGCTGATGAGGTGGAAGCCTCGGCCACCTGAAATGTGGACTCATTGTCTGCGGTGGTTGTCGCGCCTGTCTGCAAGCGTTCAAGCTGCATCGCGTTCAGCTGCTCAATGGTCATGCCGTCAAGCGAAGCTTGGTCATTTGACTCAGCCATGACAGGGGCGGGAGTCTTAACGGCGTCTGCGTTTTCGTTAGACTCCTGCGCAGTGGCCGTCAGACCTGTTAACAGGGCAACTGTGGCGGGAATGATGAGTAGGCGTTTCATGGTCGTCTCCTTGATCGTTTCTTATGCGCAACCAACGGGCCGCAGGGGCCTCATGTTCCCTGATTACGTGCATTAAATTCATGTTAGAGCGCCGTTTTGGGGTGATTTATGCCTTCGATGGAGGCGCGCGGGGAGCGTAAACGGGATCCTAAAATCGCCCCCAAATCGTTAACCAAGCTACAGAATTGCGACATTCCATGTTTGCGCGGTGTTAAGGCTGACCCGGCAAAGTGGGCGCTTCCTTCTCGAGACGCGGAGTTGCCCCCACACATGACTGACTACGCCTATACAGACGACGATGCCCCGAGCCTGAGCGATCCTGTATGGCGGATCCTGACGGGTGCCGCGGCTTTCGGTGCAGGCGTCTTCGTGTGCGGTAGCGTGGGTTCCTATGTGCCGAGCGATCCGAGCTGGAATGCCGCGACCGATGCAGCTGTGCAGAACCTGTTTGGCGGACCGGGTGCGATCTTTGCGGACTTTGCACGCCAGGGGTTTGGCTGGTCGAGCTGGACCGCCGGCCTGGCACTGATGATTGGTGGGGCGATGCGGGCCGTGTTGATCGGCGCGCCGAGCGTGCGCCGCTGGCTGCTGGGCGCAGCCTTTGTGCCGCTGTCGGCGGCCTGTTTCGCCGGATGGCCTGTTCCGCAATCCTGGCCATTGAGCGCGGGGCTTGGCGGTATCGTGGGCGATGCGCTCTTCTATTATGCGCAAATGCCGTTCAAGGCGTTGCTCCTGCCATCACCTGGCACATGGGCGGGTCTGGTTCTCGGCGCTGTGGCAATCTGGGCCGCCCTGTCGGCTCTCGGTTTCCGCCGCAGGGATGCGCATCTGCTACAGGAGGCTGCGACCTCATCCGGCCTGCGCGCTGCGCGCCGGGCACAGGGCGCCGTGGGCCTGCTTGCCTCGCTTGGCCGTTTCCTGAAGCCGAAGCGCCGGCCTGAGGACATCAATGACCGTGCCCGCGTCGTGAAGGGCGATGATGAACTCTCCGGCGAAGCGCGCCGCTTCCTTCGCATACCGAAGAAGACGCCTGTCGATTATGACGAGGACGAGGAAGATCTCGAGGAGATCTACGACGAGGATATCGAGGAAGAAGACTTCGACGAGGATGATCTCGACGAGGTCGAGGAAGTGCCGATCCGTGCCCCGCGCATGACGGCGCCAAAGCCTTCTGCAAAACCGAAAGTGACAAAGTCGTCGCGCCGCACAAAGGCAACGCGCCTGCCGTCGATCGACCTGCTTCAGATGCCTGAAGAGCGCGGCGATACGGTCGACGAGGAAGCGTTGATCGCCAAGGCGGCGCGGCTTTCCGAAGTGCTGAAGGAGTTCGGCGTGCGCGGCCGGATCAAGGAAGTGCGTCCTGGCCCCGTGATCACGCTTTTCGAAATGGAGCCTGCACCGGGCGTGAAATCATCCCGCGTGATTTCGCTGGCCGATGACATTGCCCGCTCGATGAGCGCCGTGTCTGCGCGTGTGGCTGTTGTGCCGGGCAAGAACGCGATTGGTATCGAACTTCCGAATGATGACCGTGATACGGTCTACTTGCGCACGCTGCTGCAGGCCGATCCTTATACCGCGACACGGGCCAGCCTGCCCATGGCGCTGGGCGAAGACATTGGCGGCATTCCGACCGTTGTTGATCTCGCGAAGATGCCTCACCTGCTGATCGCCGGTACGACCGGTTCGGGTAAGTCGGTGGGCGTCAACGCGATGATCCTGTCGCTGCTTTACCGGCACACGCCGGAGCAGTGCCGGTTCATCATGATCGACCCGAAAATGCTCGAACTCTCGATCTATGAAGGCATCCCGCACCTTCTGGCACCGGTTGTGACCGATCCGAAGAAGGCCGTGAACGCGCTGCAATGGACCGTGCGCGAGATGGAAGGCCGTTACGAGCTGATGTCGAAAGCTGGCGTGCGGAACCTGGCTGGCTTCAATGACAAGGCGGCCAAATACCGGGCCTCGGGCGAGGAAATGGTCCGCAAGGTCCAGACCGGCTACGATGATCGTGGCAAGCCGATCCACGAGACGGAAGTGCTGCCGGTTGACCATATCCCGAACATTGTCGTCGTGATCGACGAGATGGCGGACCTGATGATGGTTGCAGGCAAGGAAATCGAAGGCTGCGTGCAGCGCCTTGCGCAGATGGCGCGTGCAGCAGGCATCCACCTGATCACCGCGACGCAGCGTCCGTCCGTGGACGTTATTACAGGTACAATCAAGGCGAACTTCCCGACACGGATTTCCTACATGGTGACGACGAAGATCGACTCGCGCACCATCCTGAACGAGCAGGGTGCGGAGCAATTGCTCGGCATGGGCGACCTCCTGTATCAGGCGCCGGGCAAGAAATCGCAGCGCCTGCATGGCCCGTTCGTTTCGGATGAGGAAGTGGGCGCCGTGGTCGACTGGCTGAAAGAGCAGGGCGAGCCTGACTATGTGATGGACATCCTTGAGGCGCCGGAAGATGGCTCGACGGGATCGGCCGTGATGGACGCGATGCTTGGTACGTCCACGGGCGATGATGACGAAGACCTGTTCGCGCAATCAATCGCCATTGTCGTTCGCGACAAGCGTGCCTCGACGTCCTATCTGCAGCGCCGCTTGAAGGTTGGTTATAACAAGGCGGCGGGCCTGATCGACCGATTGGAAGAAGAGGGCATCGTTTCGGCGCCCAACCATGCCGGCCGGCGCGAAGTGCTGGCCAATGGGGCGCCGAGCAGCGACTGATTACAGTTTTGGTGGGCAAGAAGACGAGCTCCCGGTCGCCACAAGAAGCGGCCGGGAGTTTCTTTTTTAGCCCTCAGCCCATCGGGTAGAGGATATCTTTCGAGACCTGATCGCAGGCCTTCATGACATCGTCGGAGAGGACCATGTCGGCTGCGGCGAGGATTGGAGCGACTTGCTCCAGGGTGCTGACGCCAACAATGGTGGAGGCAACGAAGTCATGCTGTTTCGACCAGGCCGTTGCCAGCGTGACGGGTGACATGCCGGCCTCTTCGGCGATTGCCATATAGCGTTCGGTGGCTGACAGCGACTTTTCGTTGACGAAGCGCTGCGCCATGAGCGTGTGACGTCCGCCCTTGTTGATATAGCTGGAGAAACGCGCGCCTTCGGGCGTCGCGCCGCCATTATACTTGCCGGAAAGGACTCCGCCCGCGATGGGCGAATAGGGGATCAGGCTGATACCTTCCTTGCGGCAGATATTGGCCAGCTCGTCCTCAAAGCGGCGATTGTTGAGACTGAAATTGTTCTGGATGGTCTGGTAGCGTGCCGTCCCGAGACGTTCGGAGGTCGCGATGCTTTTCATCGTGCCCCAGGCATTTTCATTGCTGCTGCCGATGATCCGCACGAGGCCGGCGCGGATCAGTTCGTCCAGGGTTTCCATCGTCTCGTCGAAGTCTGTGCCATGGTCGGGCCAGTGTGTCTGGTAGAGGTCTATATAGTCCGTATCGAGGCGAGCAAGGCTGGCTTCGACAGCGCGGGTGATATTGTGCCGGTCCATGGCGGTCATGCCGGCGCGCTGGGACGACTTGATCCAGCCATGCGAGGGCCCTGAGACCTTGGTGGCGATGATCAGGCTGTCGCGGTCCTTGGTCTTCATCCAGCGCCCGACAATCTCTTCAGTGCGGCCGGCCCATTTGGGATCAGGCGGGACGGGATAGTTTTCGGCGGCGTCATAGAAATTGATGCCCGCATCATAGCATTCATCGAGAATGCGGAAGGCTTCCTTCTCGTCGGTCTGCGAGCCAAAGGTCATGGTGCCCATGCAGATGTCTGAGACGTAGATGCCGCTTTTGCCGAGACGACGATGTTTCATGGTTTCCCCCAGGGTTTTTTGTTTGTGAATCAAGACTAGCGGCAAATGGCGCAAGCGCCAGAGCTGGCGCGACTATTAGAGCGTGCGTTCACCCGAGGTCATGCAGCCAGCTTCGACAAGTATGTCGAGCGCGTCGGCGAGGCCCGCCTCATAGCGCTTCCAGCGCGCAAGCGACCCGGTATAGAGCGGCTGGCGCACCTGGGCGGAACTTGCGGTGGCCACTGGCGCGGCGTTTTCATGGAAGGCAAGGCAGGCGGCCTCAAAGGGCAGGCCGCAGAAGTCCAGCAGGCGGCGGGTCTCGGTCTCGATATCAGCGACGACATGCTCGTAGTGGACTTCGCAAAAGCGGTCTGCCGGCAGGACGCGGGCAAACGTCTTCATCATCTTGTCGAAGCCGACATAGTAACGCGCCGTGTCTTCAAGGCTGAAGGCATAATTGTAATAGGAGAAGCTGGTCGCAAACATCTGGCGATAGTTGCTGAGCACCGTGTCTGCCGGGTGCCGGCGCAGGCATATGACGCGCGCATTTGGCAGCGCGGCGAGAATAACGGCGCTGTAGAAGGCGTTGAGGGGCATCTTGTCGATGAAGCGGCCGGAGACGTTCTGCGTAGTCCGCACGCTGTCCATATAGGCCTTGCCGAGCGCGGCGAGGTCGAGGTTTTCTGCAGCCTCTAGTGTTTCGGGATCGAGCACATAGTTTGAGCGCGTACCGGACTGGCGCTTCAGGCAAAGGCCAAAATCCGTGAGCTCGCCGGCCGATGTGATCGCGCTGTGGCTGGAGAGGATACGCTCGACCAGCGTGGTGCCGGTGCGCGGCATGCCGACGATGAAGATCGGGGCGGCGTCTTCGTATCCCGGTTTGCTGGCGAGTGCACCGATGGTTGATTGCGCGGTATTGAAGAGGGCCGTGTCGAAAGCCGGGTCATGCTGGATAACCTCGCGCTTCTTTGTCTTGGCGCGGGCGAGCCAGTTGAGTGCTTCGGCGGGGTTGCCGATATCCTCGTGGGCCTTGGCCAGCGCGTGGCCGGTGCGCAGGGCATGGTCGGCGTCGTCTTTTGTGGCGTTGAAGGCCGCTTCCAGTTCGGCGAGGCGGTTATGATCTGCCGTCTGCCGCGTAATCTGGACGATGGATGAGAGCGCGCGCGTTTCGAGCGGATCGATTGCGAGGCAGCGTTCGAAGGCTGCGCGGGCGGCGTCCATGTCGCCGAGAAACTGCAGCGCGGCGCCGTGATTGTAGTGATAGTCCGCGATGCCGGGGGCGGCGCTGGTTGCGGCGGCATAGAAGGGCGCGGCTTCGGCATGGAGGCCGGCGCGGCTGAAGACGACGCCGAGCGTGTCCAGTGTGAAGGCATCCTTTGGCTGGAGCGCGGCTGATGCCCGCGCTGCCTGTAAGGCGGGTTCGCGTTTCAGGCGGGCGATATGACTGCGCGCGATCTGGGCGAGGGCGGCGGCGTGATCCGGGTTGAACTGGAGCGCGCGCTCGAACAGTTCGATGGCCTTGGCGTGATTGGCATGGTCTGCGGTGAGGATGCCGAGCAGGTAATAGGCCTGCGATGAGGCCGGGTCCGTGCGCAGCACGTCCATGCAGATCGCATGCGCCGACTTGTAGTCCTTGGCGCCAAGTCGCTCCGCAGCTTCCTGGAGCTGAGTGTTGCCGAAAGTCATCATGCGAACATCTTTAGCAGGTGTGTCCCTTTTTGAGGCAGAAACTGCCCGCTTTGCCCATTTTGACGCGCGTTCCGACAAAAGAGAAGTCCTCTGGACAGGTCTCTTGCCTATGCGACGCCGCTTGCGAAGACTTCCTGTGTGAGGCGGGCCCGACACATCACAAGGGAAACACCATGAGAACCAATCTTCTGAAGACAACAAGTGCCTTTGTCCTCGTGGCGAGTGCTGCATTAGCGGCACACGCACAGGATGCTGCAGATGACACCGAGCTTCGCGCCCAGACAATTACCGTGACAGCAACGCGCCGCGCTGAAAGCGTGCAGGACGTGCCGCTGAACATAGCAGCCGTCGGTGGGGCGCAAATCGAGGAACAGGGCTTTGACGAGCTGGCGGATGTACTTGCCTATGTTCCGGGCATCAACGTCGTCGATCGCGGTGGCCGACAGGGCAACCCGATCATTGTGCGGGGCCTTAATGCTGACGGACTTGGCTCCGGCGACGGCAATAATGACGGCGGCGGTACGGTTGCGACCTATATCGGCGAAGTGCCGCTGTTTGTGGATCTGAAGCTGAATGACCTGGAGCGGGTCGAAGTTCTGCTCGGGCCACAGGGCACACTTTACGGCGCAGGCACGCTGGGCGGCGCCATCCGCTACATCCCGGCCAAGCCGAAATTTGACGGCGACATGCTGAACGTGCGCGGTGAGCTGTCGCAGAATTTCGAGGCGGAAAACCTCAGCTATGATACCGGCTTCACGGTGAACAAGGTGATTGCGCCGAATTTCGCCGTGCGCGCATCGGTTGATTACGAAGATAATAGCGGCTTTACGGACTATCCTTTTGTTGTGCGCGAGATTGGCGTGTCTGAGCCAGACCCCGATTTCAGCGATCCGGTAGATGTCGGGTCAAACCTCAAGCGCGTGAAGGATGCCGACGGCGAGCAGGTCCTGTCGGGCCGTGTCGCGGCGCGCTGGGAACCGGTCTCCTGGCTTGATGGCACGCTGACCTATTATTACCAGAAAGCCGATATCGAAGGCCGTCAGATTTCGAGCGCCCGGTCAACGGTGCCGGCTGGCAAATATGAAGCCGGCATGCGCGTCGAAGAGCCAAACGAAGTTACGAACCAGCTGGTCGCACTGGAAGTGACCGCAGATCTCGGCTTTGCCGAACTGACATCGGCCACCGGTTATTCGCGCTTTGATGACAATGGCCAGCGCGACCAGACCGACCTACTGATCTCCCTTGAATACAGCTATGAGCTGTTTCCGACGTTCACCGCGTTTACGCATGAAAAAGGCAAGGAGGACCGGATCAACCAGGAAGTCCGGCTCGTGTCCACGACTGAGAGTCGTTTCAACTGGATCGTTGGCGCCTTCTATAACCAGTTTGACCAAGCGAACTATTCCGCTGAATACACACCCGGCTATTCGTCCTATCTCGGCATCTCACCGGCTGCGGATCTGGAATATTACTCCAAGTTCTATTCAACCTTGGAAGAGAGCGCGATCTTTGGGGAGGTTGGTTACGACATTACCGACAAGTGGAGTGTCACTGTCGGTGGGCGCTACTATAAATATGATCTGGAATCCTACAGCGCGACCGACTTCCCATTGGGGAATGCCGGCTATGTTCCGGTTGGTGTCAGCAGCCTCCAATCGGACTTGAAATCTGACTATTCTGCAGGGATTGCGGCCGGGTTGGACGAGGGGCTCAATGGCACGCAAAAGACCGGCCAGATCGTGTCCCAGCGCGTGGTGTAACTGAC
>NZ_ARYL01000014.1 GCF_000685295.1 Hyphomonas oceanitis SCH89 | reverse complement strand
TCTGGTGGATCACCCCTGTGGGGCAGGCCACATCGCTATCGGCTGTCAAACACTGGAATTGGCCGTGCCTACAGAGCGTTAAAGTATATCACAGCGACGGCCTGATACGACACGCGCTCTGATTGATCTGTACTAGAGAGGGCGCAATTCTAGGCCGCCCGCGTTCTTGACGGTTGCTTGAGCAACTGCGACTCGATTTCCGGAAGCAGCATGAGAGACCAGGTTTCCATCACATCCTTTGAAGCCAGTAGTCGATCTAATGAGCATAGTTCGACATTGCCTATGGCATCTTCAGAAGCACCAGACGGCAATTCCCGCAGTGTCCAGAGCCCGACAACTCCGATATGGACACGACCAACAGCAGACTCGTTATCGACAAGCAGGCCAATCCAACGTTGTTCCTGAAACTCGGTTATCCCCAACTCTTCTTCCAATTCGCGCGCTGCAGCGTTGGCCAAAGTATTAGGCAAATCAATCTGACTATTTATCGATACGATGTCGTCTAAATCTATATGCCCACCTAGTCCGATTGAAGTTCGGCCATGCAAGCGTCCTTCGCCGCCGGATGCGGTGCGCGTATATTGAACAATCTTGTCTCCATATCTCAAAACTATATAAGGAATAGTCTGTCGAAAATTGGAATCGCCCTCAAGAATGGGCCGAGGCCCAACCCAAAGACCGGCCGTCTGGATGGAATCCACAATTTCCTCAGCGTCACAGAAGTGGAAGCCTGTTTTCTGGCAAAAACTTGGCAATCCGGAACTCGCCGCTGCCATGATCAGTGGCATGCTGGTTTCAAGTCGAGGAGGTTGAGCTTGAGTCATGAGTTACTGTAATCCTAGAGGTTAGATAAAAATGTTGGTTTTCAGCATGTGTTCGATGTGATTTTTGACGCTCGAATTATACCCAAGGCTACGGAAATTTTCGTTCCTCAAAAGGCGCAATTCACAAGAATCTCGGCCATCCAAAACGGCGGTGGCCCGACCCCGTTCAGCGTTAACTACACCCAACTCTACCCACGTAATTTGATTCTTTGCGCAGGTCTGCTCGAATTGCGGAAATAGAGATGCAGAAACGGTCGCTGCTACGGACCAGTCTCCCCAACAAAAATAGATATTCCAAGGACTAACGTTGCATATTTCTGCTGCAGTCTGAACTGCGTTGCTAATTGCGCCAGTGTTGAGTGTGAAAGAAAACCCACACTGAGAAGCAACCATTATATTCTGAACGGCCCCCAGAAACCCGTCCGATGTGTCTGATGCTGCAGTCAGGCAACCCTCTCGACTAAGGATTGCCATCTCCCGAATTTGTGGTCTCGGAAAACGAAGTTGCCGCATTCGCTCCTGAGGCACGTCGTTATCCTCCAGAACCGTGACAAAGGAAGCCATCACTTCTCCCATCGAGCCAATGCCGACAAGTCTGTCACCAGGCTGTGCACGGCCTCGACCGAGAGGAACGGGCTGTTCACAGCTTCCCACACCGAAGACGCGCATCGCCAGCGTGTGACCTTGACGCACGTCTCCGCCTCCATTTCGAAAGCCGAATTCAGCCGACGCCCTGAAGTATCCCTCAAGATAGGACTGAAAATGCGAAACTTCTAAGTCCGGCGGTGCATCAATACAGTTCGTCAGAAAAAGGGGCTGGGCTCCTGCCGAAGCGACGTCACTGATGGTAGCTACAGCTGCGAGCCATCCAGCTGATTCATAGTCAGATTCGTGTCCAGGCAGGCGCATAATCAAGGGAGCGGGGCCAGCATCAGCCGTGACCGCAAGATGAACGCCAGCAGTAGGGATAAAGGTACAATCATCCCCAACAGCAGTTGTTGGGTCATAGCGGCGGGCTAGCGGAAGGATAACATCCTGTATCAGCTTCATTTCGCCAATATCTTGAAGTGTGATGCTTGCCATCAG
This sequence comes from Hyphomonas oceanitis SCH89, assembly GCF_000685295.1. Lineage (GTDB taxonomy): Bacteria > Pseudomonadota > Alphaproteobacteria > Caulobacterales > Hyphomonadaceae > Hyphomonas > Hyphomonas oceanitis. The sequence continues at coordinate 102,838 of NZ_ARYL01000014.1, read as the reverse complement.
CTCGTGACCTCGTTTCCATCTAGGTGGTCTGCAAGAGCGAAAATTGTGGCCAGAAGTGCGGGCTGGTTGCGAGCATCATCAAGATGAGCCAACAAACCTAAGGCGATCAAGAATAGCGGCGTCATATATTCTGCGTCCCAATCTTCCACTTTCGCATTAGTTTGATAAGAGCCCCAGAGCTCACGGGCGATGATCGACGCACGCGGACGAATAATCTCAGGCAAGCTCGCAACATTTTGTGTCGGATGAATAAATGTGCCGAATGCTGATATGTCGCTTTGTGACATCTGGGAGGGCAGTGTGATGCTACGTAAATTGATATCCAGCAAGGCATAGTCGAGAGCTACGGGCGCGGATTTACTGGCCCAACCAAAATCAATAATATTCACTGCACCTTGTCTTCCTAGAACTATATTTTTCGGGTGCAAGTCGCCATGAACTGGCCCTACTGCCAAAGTGGTCTTTTTACCCTCAGCAATAAGTCGGTCGGCCACCATGATCGGATTGCTCCAGTCGCGACCAAATGCGCTGACCCGCGCATCATTGCCAAAGACTCTGCGAGCGATGTGGCGCCGCCCATCTTCATCACAGACTTTACGAAGATACCGTTTGAACGCGGAACCAACCTCGACCGTCTGACGTTTCGGACTCGAAAAATGGTTTTTGTGAACCTCGTGCATTGTCTCGATACAATTGTGAACAAGAGAGCCGCATTTATCCCAGTGCGTATCCTGTTCGCTTCCTGAGGCGGATAATTGCTCGCATGCATGATGTAGATTACCCCAGAGATCCGTAAGCTTGACTTCAGTTTCAGTTCCGTTGGGCAGGCTCTGATAGTTTGATCGAAAAGGCGCGATTAGCACTGAGGTACCCTCATCGCATTGAACAAGACGGAAAGGCTTCGCAAATCGAGCTTCAAAATTGTCGTCAAGCTCAGGCCAACTTTTTTTGACCTCCATCTCGGTGCTCAGATCGTCATGAGGACCGAGCTTAATAACGAGCGGTCTTGAAATTGGCAGTCTTTCATCATCCAGATTCGACCTCGTGTCGCTCATATATACAACAAATACTCGGGCGCCGCTTGCACCTTTCGGTGCACCAATTCTGTCGAGCGGCAAAACACACACGGCTACATCTTCCCAAGCAATAGGACCCCCAGCATCCACTTGGCGTTCAGATGCGGCTTTCCAAACAGACGCCAGCTCATGCTCAAAGGCGTCTTTGACGCCTTTGAGCAATGCGTTCTTATCGAGCTCTGACATGAGTTCGGGTGAGTATCCAGGTGACATACTTCGCTCTTCCGTTTCCTACCCTAAAGCCCGCCTACTTGCTCCAATGACGCAGGCTCACCAATTAGCCACCATCCATCGCCTGCTGCAATGATCGCCTTCGTGAGATCTTCAAATCCCAAATTTAGTTCTGGTGGCGAACATTCTCCTGAATCGTCAAAAAGATGGACGCTGCCGGACTTGAAGGTGACAACCCTAAAAACATGCTGCGACCGCACACGAGTTTGCGAATTTGGCATCTTGGCATAGTCGACGCCCGCGCCCACTACGAGCCCTAGACCCAGAGCCCGCTCTAGAGCATCGTCGTACATGCTAAACGGGATTTTTCTGAATGGGAGATGACGGAAAGCGATTGGAGCCCCTATCTCACTCAAGAGGCGGTTTATCGAGACCATCGATTTGTTTGCTGTTATTCCAGCTGGTTCTCCATGACCTACTACCGGTAGCTGCAGGGGGTTCTCGTCGTTTGGCGCTACCTTCACGCCGAGCAATGCGGGCAATGCTGCAGGCGCAGCAAACGATATACCTTCGTTGCGTAGTGCCGCATAAACGAACGCTGGCACGCAACACTGCGGCGGCCAGCGACTGCCAGGCTCCCAAGATGCATCTAAAGACAGCATCACGGTTTCGACCGCACCCGTGTCTGCCATTCTTCGTAAAAAGCGGGGGCGATTAGAGGATCCTGTCCATTGTAGATGCTGGGCGGCGCAAGCCCAATGTCGCCGCTGATGCGGCTCAAGCGAAGGTGCGCTATGGGAAGTCCGGCGAAAAGCCGGAGGGGACTGGGATTGTGGTTTACGAGTTCCAAAGTGAGTGCCGTTGGGGCCGAAGAGCCAAATCCCGGCCCAACAAAGCAGGCACCGGACACCACAGAGAGACCGAACCGCGCCACATGGGACAGGGCGCTCAGTTGACCCGCAATTTCATGCGGCAGGCCAACACGTTCCGCGGTTGAGGCGAGGACAAAATCTCCAGGACACAAAACAAATTCACAAGCCTCGAACGGATCCTCAAGGAATGGATCTGCGGCACCCTTAGAGAAAATATCAATCGGTTTGTCATCGCGTTTCCATTTACGGAAGCGATTGCCCAGGGTCAGAATTACACTTGCTCCCCTGACCAAGTCAGGCTGGTAGGGAGAAATGATCACTCTACCCGTGGCAATGTGCTCTGTAATTTCGCTAGCCGCCAGAAACACGTCACTTAGCCCATGCGCTGAGTGTCTCTAATAGTTTCTCCTCGTTAGAAGGCGCGTGACGCCAATCCCAGTGGGATTGCGTGTCAAATTGTCGGGCTATTTGCTGTCGAAAGTGTTGCGACGGTGGCGTGTTTTGAAGGTCACTTACAGAAGCAAAGTGCACCTCTCGAGCATCGCCGAAAAGAAGATAATGGTCGTCACCACGCAGCTTGGTCAAAGCCTTATTCAGTTCTTCGGTTGAACTAACGCTATCAGGAAAAAACACAGATACAGGCTTAGGTTCGGGTAAAGGCACTATGTGTAAGTGCGCATGGTAGATGCCACAACTTCCACCCGTGTGGGGCGCCGCTCCATGTTCGAAGAACACAGGATATCCAAACGATTCCGTGCGCCTCATAAGCCTCCGTGTAAATAAACAAAATCGCTCTAGTTCATCAGGGCGCAGTGTAGCACAAGAATGCACATGACGTTTTGGTAGTACGAGAAGGCTTCCAGCAAACAATTGCCCGAGCGTAGGCAACGCAACGAATTCTTCCGTTTCATCTAAAATGCGAGACGACGTATTCGGATATTGAGTCCGGAATCGGGCAGTTCTTGCTCCACTGAGTTCCAGACAGAATTCACAATCGCTCATTGGTCGCTCCCATAAATAAAGTGGATTTTGACCCCGTAAATTAATTAGCATCCTTCCGAGACGAGGTATATCCACGAAAAGATTACTCAAACCGCAAGTGAGCAAGCTGAAACAATTGCAAATGCATACCTGCCCCTCCAATGGTTTCCTATGGCGGCAATCAGAGCTACTGCCCCCGCTAGGGCTTGTAAAAAACGACTTTCCGCAGACCGAATGCGGAATACTGCAAAAAATTGTAGTAGCATTGCTAGGACAGCTCAATCGGCTCGTAAGCCGTCATAAGTCGGGGAAATGAACTCTGCAGGCCGATAAAAGAATTAGGCCTTTGCACCTTATAATGTTGCCTCACTCGACTAAAACGGATTGGTCCCCGCAGTGCTTCTCAGGCATCTTTTTCGCCCACCTAAAGTACGTGTAGTTCATTTTTTGGTGATTCCGGTGGATTCCAACGCCCATCCTATTGAAATAGGAGCCAGAACATCTGCCGACAGCATCAAGGCCACTTAACAATGAGTGCAACATTCCCGCGTGAAACTCTCGGCGCTCACGCTGTTTAGAATATTAGGCGGACTCCAGGGCCACCATCTTTGCTTTCTTCCGGATCGAGGAAAATAACGCCGCCGGCTTCCAGGGCCCGGCGCACTGCGTCCACATTGGCCTCCGTACTTGCTGAAGGCCCCCGAGCACCCTCCATCCTACGGACGGTAGGCACAGACAATTTCGCCATCTCGGCCAGTTTCGGCTGCGTCCAATCCAGCAGTGCGCGCGCTGCGCGAATCTGAGCTGAAGTAAGAATTGTCATTTTCTTTTTACGATCATATTTACTTAAAACGATCACACTGCTATGTTGCGTGAACCTAAACGACTCACATGTACCATAAAGGTAAACCAATGTCGCGACGCCCTCTTGGCGCGGCGGATGCTGATTCACGCGCTATTCTTGAACTCTCACGCCGGCAAATTATCGCGGGATCAGTTGCAGTCGCTATTGTAAAAGATCTGCCCGCGCAGACGGATCCAGCTGTTGACGTTTGCAGAGCCTGGCTTGCTCGCGAGGCAGAACACGAAGCTCTGATAAGACGTTGGCAAAAGCTCGAAAACTATCTCATCCACGAGCGAAGCTGGCTCGAACTTTCTGAGCAGGAGTGCGCCGCTATTCCTGAGGTGGCTGAACTGGATGCAATCGACGAGCGTCTGGACGCATTGCATGAGAAGAGGCAGGAGCTACTCACTTCGCTGCCAAAAGTTTATTCAACTACACCCCAAGGTCTCGCTCTGAAGCTTGCCGTCGCCGCGATTATCGTGATGCCGGATGAGAATGAAGAAGCTCACAATCTGCTCACGAGCGCGCTGCATGATCTGCAGACTTTGGCATTGTGATAAGCGCGCCTCTGGCATCCAGCCCAATACGGTAAGATCGATTGACTGTTTTGCTCAAGGATGATTTCCCGGGTGGCGCCATCCCTTGGCCAAATCTAGTTTAAAGTGAAGATCGCTTCTCAGTTTGGCGCAAAATATGCATCCCGCACCGCCATGTCGGGCGCATCAGAACAGACCGCATTGACCACTCTTACCCTAACCGTTCGCGGAAAATCTGCGAATGACCGCCTCCTGTTTGGCCGTGGCTTCCATTCACGCAGGCTGCCCTATCGCGGCGCAATGCATCTCTTCGAACCGGGCCAGGTTTTCGGCTTTGTGCGCTGGCGCGGCGATGGCTTTGGCACGCAAACCTGGCGCGTCGTTGTCGCCGAGGCTGGTCATCCGGGAGAGAAACTGACCCGGATTCCGGGTATCAAACCGGGCGCACATTTACTTCTCCATGCCTTCGGAAAGACCCGCGCCAAGCGGGCCCTGCGCGCGATTGATGTGCTCTCTGACGCGCACGTTGTGCACGACGTTCACCCTGCCTACTGGCGTCATGTGCATGCGCAGATCGCCAGCAATCTTTTGCCCGACCCTTATGATCCGGACGTGTTTGCCTCGCTTGACCTGGCAAGGTCTTCGTCATGAGCTTCGCGCGCTTTTCAATTCTGGACCCGGTGGTAAAGTCAGTGAGGGAAGTAGCGCAAGATAAAAGCATCCGTGTCCTGAGGACACGGGATGGCAATGGGGATCAGGGGTTTTCACGAGTCAGTTCATCGGATGGCGTGAGTCGCGGAATTGGCTGGATGGGAGTCACCATGGGCGATTACGCGCGAGTCGGATTTGGCACCATTTGTACACACAAGGGCCGCCTTCGTGTCCATATCACCAATAGGCACTGCGGTGACGCGTTTTACAGGAATGGCTCCCTATGAGCGGTGGCGATGACGACTTCCGGCCACGCCTCGGGCGGATCGGCAACCGGTCCGGCGGCACCAGGGGCAGCATGCGGGCTTTCCTGAAAGGCGCGCGAGCGAACGGAAAGGCCAGGCGAAGATCATCGTCTGCGTCTCCGCGTGGTTTTACCGGCGGGCGAAGGGCGATCATCCAGGCGAGATTTGTGAAGCTTGGCGGAGGCGGCATGGGGGCACAACGCGCCCATCTCAGTTATCTGCAAAGAGAGGGTGCCGGTAAGGGCCCGGAACGGGCCGAGTTCTACGACGCAGAGCGCGAGGGCGTTGCTGGCCAGGACTGGCTGGAAAACACGAAGGATGACCGCCATCATTTCCGGTTCATCGTTTCAGCCGAAGACGGGCAGAAGCTTGATTATCTAAAACCCTTCATCCGTGACCTCATGGGTCAGATGGAAATCGATCTTGAAACCCGGCTCGACTGGATTGCGGTTGACCATTTCAACACCGAGCATCCCCACACGCATATCGTAATGAGCGGAAAGCGGGACGATGGCCGCGACCTCGTCATTCCAAGGGATTATCTGTCCCACGGCATGCGCGAGCGCGCAGGCGCCATCCTGACCCGCGATCTTGGCCTGCAGACAGCCCAGGAACTGGACGCAAAACTGTCGGCCGGGATCAGCGAGCGACGGGTGACAGGGATCGACCGGGTTCTGGCCCGTCAGGTGGGCGAAACTGGCCGTGTGGATTTGAGCCAGGTTCGCCGACACCGGGAACACTATCAGGCGCGTCTCCGCTTTCTTGCAGGCCATGGGCTCGCAGAACCTGCTGGCGGCACGCTCTGGCAGGTGCATTCTGGGCTGACTGAGAAGCTTGCTGCACTGGAGCGCCGGGACGTGGTCGCGGCGCGCGTTGAACAGGCTGTCAGCGTCGCTGGCCTGGAGCGTGTGGCAGCCCTGCCAGACGAGCGGGAGCGAAGTCCTCGCGCCGTGACGGGAAAGCTTCTGGTGATCGCCCGCAACGACGAGCTCTCAGACCGCTCGCATGCGATCATCGACGGGCTCGATGGCCGGGTGCATCACTACGAACTTGGATCAAGCCACACAGCCGGACTGGAGCCGGGTGACGTTGTCCAGGCCAAACCTCGCGCACGCGGCGCATCCGAGATGGACCGCGTTATCGAAGACGTCGCTAACGCCTATGGCGGGACATATTCAGCGCACTATCACCGCGAGCATGATCCCTCGGTCAGCGAGAAGGATCTGGGGCTCATCCGCAACCGACTGGCTGCCCTGTCCCGGCAATCACTGGTGCTGATGGGCGAACACGAACGCTTTGACGGCTGCGCGGATTTAGTCCGGCGCGTTGAGGAGGTCGCAGTTCGCACCGCCAAACGCTCGCCGACACTGCTGCTCAGAATGGACACGATGAGCCTGGAGGCACAGGTCAGCGCGCAAGGCCTTACGTGGCTTGATCGTCACTTGGCTGGTGAGACCAGCCAGCAGGTGGGCTATTCCGGGCTTGGAGGCGAGGCGCGCGAGTTGGCGAAGCAGCGCCGGGCCGTGCTTGTCGCGCGCGGCATCGCGCTACCGGGCCGCAGCGGGGCACTGGAACCGCAGGCGATTGAGAAGCTCCAGATCCAGTCCATGCATGACTATGGCCGCGCCTATGCCGGAGAAAGTGGCATGGCCTATGTTCCGTATCAGCCCGGCAAGGAGGTTTCGGGTAAAGTGATGCCCGTCAACGATGGGCATGGTTCGGTATTAGCCCGGATCGAATATGCGAGGCAGTTCACGCTTGTCCCTTGGTCGCGTGATCTGGAAGGCATGCGGGCGAGGCAGGTAACCCTCTCCTGGTCATTCTCACGAGGTCTACAGATGACACGCGGGCGCGACCTTGGGCTCAGCCGCTAAGTCCGCCTGAAACCTGCCCCTTCGGGAAGCGACCGCCCGCACTGCTGGCCGAAGCCCTAGCGCCAGCGCGGACAACGCCCGTGCTGTCTGCAACGGCCGGGCGACGTCCGGCGGGAGCGGAGCGACCTGGCTGCGCGCCGCGCGCGGACATGCCTCCAACAGGGAGGTCGTGATCTCGCTGGCAGATCAACCGCTTGCCGCCCGACCGGCATCGGAGTCGCGCCACCAGTGCCGTCCATCTCCCTAAAAAATGACGTGCAGACAAAGCTTACCCAGCAGGGGGAGCCATTCTCTTTATCTTGCTATTCACTCATTCGATCGATTTCATCGACGGTCAGATCAGCCGAGACCCCGAAGGCTTCCAGTGCAGATGCGGCCTTGGCACGCATTTCGTTCCAGACCTCGCTACCACGGATTAGAGCAGCGGCATCCTGTCGTGACTTGCCGGATAATGCTTCAGCAGAATGTGCGTCAATGTAGTCGAACAGGTCTTCGAGCGTAGCGAGCTGCACATTGGTAAGCTGTGCTCGCTCTCCAGGACGCCGAACTAGGTACTTCAACCAGTCGATATTTTCGAGCAGCTCGGTGTCGATAACATACTCATCAGCCCTTCCGCCGATCACGTATCGCTCCTGGAACGGCAACGACGAAAGCTGAGCAAGTCTCCACATAATATTTTCGGCGTTCATGTCTCAATAGCCTGTATTGGGATTCCCATAGATCGGAATGTGACCCTCATTCGCTTTGGGTCCGACGATGTTGCCAAGGTTATCATAGTAGGTGTTTTTCGTCCCCGGCACATGAATTCTTGCCGTCCAACCGGCAGCCGAATTTGATCCCGCAGGCGCCCCTGCACTTGGCCCATGGAGGCGTAACCTCTCAACGCGGTGTCATCAAGGAAACGGATTCTCAAGCTCTTCCGTTGGGAAGCCAAAGTCCAATTATCCGGCACCCGCGATATGATTTCTTCTACTCTCGCGCCAGCGATACCCCGGAAATCGCCCAAATTTTCGATGTGCCCTGGAGGCTGAGAAGCTCCGGCGTCATCGCGACGCCTCGCTCTGTCGCGATGATCACACGGGGTGCACTCTCAGCGGCTCCACGTCCGGACGCTTTCACCCTTCGTGCCTTCATGGCTGAATGGCGGACCATGCCATTTCAGCCATAGCCAACCTCCTTGCGCGCGGTCGATCCTGTCAAGGCTGGCCGCTGGCCACCGCTTCGCGGCGTGCGGCCTTGACAGGACCGACCACGCGCGGGAACACAAACGCTCCCGTACGAGACTGTTGCGACGGTCGATTTCGATCTGATTGATCAGCTTTCGCCTGTCAGGCGATGTGAATTTGAGCAAGCAGCGCGAACGGCGAGCACATCGATGCAAGCACCCGCAAACACTACAGATTCCTACCTGATTCTCCCCAATTTTCTCACTTGACGGATGAAGTTACCTTTCCGCACACTGAGGGCATGTTGGTAGCGTTTTTTCCTCACAGAATGCGAGGCGGATCATGAAACACCGCCTTATCGCCTATGTCGGAGGAGAGCTTCACTCCAAGGTGGTCGCCGCAGGCTCCAAACCCGGCCAGTCCCAGTCGGCCGTCATTGAAATGGCACTGAAGGCGTATTTCTCTCTCGCGCTCGATCATGCCCGCGAGTCCGGCATGATCCGGCGCCAGGACGACATCTTGCGTGCGCTTGCGCGCATCGAGCGTGACCAGCAGGCGCATATGGAAATGACCGATCTCGTCGCCTGGTATGAGCTTCTGTTCTCTCCGCCTATGACCGATGAACAGATCCATGCGGCTATCGCAGCCACCAAGAAGCGACATGCGCAGTTCCGCAAGGCTGTGCAAGATCGGCTGGGGTCCGGGCGCAGACTCCTCGGCGAGGCGCTGGCGGATGCGGTGTTCAGTGAGGATGATTTTGTGTCGATGCAGGATACGCGGCAGTGAGCCCCCGCGACTACAATCCTGGTCCTGTCGACCCTGACCAGCTCTTCACTCCGGAAGAGGCCGCCGCCCTGCTCAACGTGAAGCCTCAGACACTCGCTAAATGGCGGATGGGAGGACGAGGACTTGGACCACATTTCGTGAAAGTCGGCAGAGCGATCAGATATCGCCGCGCAACGCTGGTGTCATTCATTGAAGGCAACACGTTCACGAACACCGCCGAAGCCAGATCAGGCCTGCGCGAACACTAATTTGTGTGGGCAATGTGTGGGCACGTCGAAATTCAAAAAAGTAGAATTGTCGCTAGAGCCTTGTTTCCTTTGGTGCACCCGGAGCGATTCGAACGCCCGACCCCCAGATTCGTAGTCTGGTGCTCTATCCAGCTGAGCTACGGGTGCCCCCATAAGGAAGGCGGACACATACAGGCAGGTTTCGCAGCTTGCAAGCCTGCCTGACACGGGTTTTCACGGAAAACTGCACTCAGGGCTGCGGCGCAGCGATCTGCAGTCCCGTAACGCCGGAAATCCAGTCTGCATAAGCCGCCACACGGGTGTAGATTCCGGGGCTTTCCGGCCGTCCGCAGCCGAGGCCCCAGCTGACAATGCCGACCTGGACCGGGGGGTCTGCATAGTCGCGATAGACAAGCGGGCCGCCACTATCGCCCTGACAGGAATCCGTCGTGCCCGCGCCGGCGCAGATCTGGCTGTCCGGACTGATGGCGACATCCGTATATATGTCAGACAGGCCATAGCGCGCGACGAGGCTGTCGATCTGTTGCCGGCAGGCCTCTGTCTCGACAAAGGGCACGTAGCCTTCCTGCAGGCGCATCTTGGGGGCGCTGAGCTGGCGGCCAGTCTGGCTGAAGGCCTCCTCGCCGGGCCCGTCTTCCTCCGTGCGGCCATATCCGGCAACCACGAGAGGCGGGCCGTCGAGATTATCCTCTCGTGGCACCACCGTCAGGCCGTCCACAAGGGCGACGGGACCTTCCCAGGGACTTTCGAGGCGCAGCAGGGCGATATCATTGCCGGCTTCAGGCTTTTCGGGCTTGTAGGCGGGGTGAACAATGACGGCGCTCAACGGAAATACGGTCCCGGCCCCTCGCCGTCGCAAATCGGCCGCTCCGATGGCAACACTCAAAACGCCAAACCTGACGAGGCTTCCATCGTCGGCGCGCGCATACTGATAGGCCCGCCCGCCTGTCTCGATGCGCGCGTCTTCAACGCAATGGGCGGCGGTAAGGGCCCATTCGGGCGAAATCATCGTGGCGCCACACTCATGGAACAGGGAATGGCCCAGAACGGTCTGCAGCGAGGCCATACCCGGCCAGTCATCGGCGCTGGCATCGCGTCCTGCAATGATCTGCGCAGATGCAGCTGTGGCGATAATGGCGCAAGCGTTCGTCAGCAACGCAACGCGCCTGACTAACCCGCGATATGCCAACCTCTGCATGATGCTTTGACCTCGCTAGAGGCAACCATTTTACGCCGACTGGCAGGGCACAACAAGGGGCGGACAAGGCCCGTCAGAGTGCCGCCGGAGTTGCCGAACGGGCGATCCCGGTCGTGTTGGCGATCCAGTCGGCATAGCCCGAGACGCGCATATAGACGCCCGGGCTGCCCTCGCGGCCGCAACCGAGGCCCCAGCTGACCACACCGACCTGGACCGGCCCGTTGCCGCCATTGCCGCGCTGGACCAGCGGGCCGCCGCTATCGCCCTGGCAGCTGTCGGAATAGCTGGCGCCGGCGCACATCTGGGTCTCCGGCGAGACGCTGACACCGGCATAATCGTCCTGCAGGCCATATTGCTGGATCAGGCCTTCCAGGTCCGTCTTGCATTCCTCCGGCGTAATCTTGGGGAGGTAGGCCTCCTGGAGCACCATCATGGGCGCGCTGAGATGGCGCCCGGTGCGGCTGACGGCTTCCTGGCCGGTGGCCTGTTCGCCCGTCTTGCCATAGCCGGCGACCATCAGCTCCGAATAGGGCGGGTCGAAATCGCTGACGCTGCCGGTCAGCCCGTCGAGCCTGCCGACGGCGCCTTTCCAGACGCCATCAATGCGCACGAGAGCAAGGTCACTGCCCCCTTCGGCATGGCCGCGCTTGTAGCCCGGATGGACGACGACGTCGCGGATCGGGAACACGCTGCCCCTTGCGACCTTGCGCAGGTCCCCTGCCCCGATGGTCAGGATCAGCGGGCCGAAGCGGACGAGGTCTCCCGACGCATCCGGCACGTATTGAATGGCGCGGCGGCCATTCTCGATGCGCGCGGTCTCGACGCAGTGGGCTGCCGTGATGGCCCAGCTGTCGGAAATCATCGTGGCGCCGCACTCGTGATAGATTTCCTTGCCGCTGACCGACTGCATGGAGGCCATGCCCGGCCAGTCAGCTGGATCGGCGTCCCTTCCTTCCACGACACAGGCCGTGGCGAGCGTGAGCGCGCCGAGCGCAAGGCTCAATCTTGTGATGTTTTTCATGTCCGTCCCCTTACCTCCCGGACATGTATACCCCTCTTGCGATGGCCCGCGCCAGCGTGCTCGCGGCGAGTTCGCCGATGCGTGCAACCGTAGCGGGCGCCGGGTCCGGCAGCGCACGCTTGCCGGTGGCCAGCACGAACACCGCGTCACCATCAAAGGGCGCAAAGACAGGCCGGATGGCGCGCGAGAAACCGGACAGGGCCATCTGCGCGACGCGCTTGGCCTGATCGGGCGTCAGGATGGCGTCGGTGGCGATGCAGGCAATGGTCGTGTTCTGGCCGAGGCTGGGGTTCAGCTTGGCCGCGCCCCAGTCTTCGGCATTCATGGAAAAGTCGGATGGCGGGCGAACGCCGCCAAACTCACCATCAATCTCGTAAGGCCACGCCCAGAAGGCGTCCGTGCCGGGCATGTAGACTGAGCCATAGCAATTGACCGCCGCAAGGGCGCCGACTGTGATCTTGTCCCGCGTCACGATGCTGGCTGAGCCCGTGCCGCCCAGATGCGCGCCCGCTGCCGCGCCATAGCCTGCACCTGCCCTGCCAAGCCGGAACGTGTCTGCGGCGGCGTCATAGGCCGTGCGACCGAGTGCAGCATAGGGCGAGATATCGCCCCAGTCCTTGTCGCCGCCATTGGCGAGATCATAGAGGATGGCCGCCGGCACGATGGGCGATTTGGGCACGGTCGGCAGGTCGATCAGGCCGAAGCCCCGCCCCGCCTTCTTGAGGCCGGCCGCAACGCCGTCTGCAGCGGCGAGGCCGAACGCACTGCCGCCCGACAGGCAGATGGCATCGACCGCATCAACCAGCGTGCCACCGGCCAGCAGGTCCGTCTCGCGCGTGCCGGGGCCACCCCCTGCAACACATACGGCAGCAACAGCGGGCTTCTCGGCCAGGATCACGGTCGTGCCCGTGCGCACGCGGGCATCTTCCGCCTGCCCGACGCTGATACCTGCCACATCCGTGATCAGGTTATTCTTTCCGGGCTTTGCCATGATATCTGCCTTTGCCTTTTCATTCCTGTGCCAGTCTCTTAAGGTCAGCCGAACACTGCGCCAAGCAAAGGGTTTTTCATGTATCGTCGCACGCTATCGCCCAGCCGTTTCCTCGGGCTGCCTCTCATTGCCATTGCCAGCCTTGCGCTGAGCGCCTGTACGCAGGCCAAAAGCAATGTCACTTCCTCTGCGGACGCGGCCAAGACCGCGGCGGAAACAGCCGAATCACTGAGCCCGCCAACCGGCGACCTCAGCTGGACCAAGGGCGCGATGGTGGCTGCGGCCAACCCGCTGGCCGTGGAAGCCGGGCTGGAAGTGATGCGCAATGGCGGCAACGCGATCGATGCGGCGATTGCCGTCCATGCCGTGCTTGGCCTCGTCGAGCCGGAAAGCTCGGGCCTCGGTGGCGGCGCTTTCATGGTCTATTATGACCGTTCCAAGGACGAGATCACCGTATTCGATGGTCGCGAAATGGCCCCTGCGGCTGCCACGGCGGACTATTTCGTCAAGGACGGCAAGGTGATGGATTTCATCGAAGCCTGGCAGTCGGGCCATTCGGTGGGTGTTCCGGGACAGGTCGCGCTCTACAAGGCCGCGCATGACGCCGCCGGCACGGGCGACTGGGCGGCCGATTTCGCGCCCGCTATCCGCCTTGCCGAGAATGGTTTTGAAGTTGGTGAAAAGCTTTCGCAGGCGCTGTCATCAGAGCGGCTGCGCGCGGTTATCAATCTCGACGACAACCCGGTGACGGCCGCCTATTTCTATCCGGATGGCAAGCCGCTTCCAGAGGGCTACCTGCTGAAGAACCCGGACTATGCCGCCACGCTGCAACGCATCGCCGCTGAAGGCCCCAGCGCCTTCTACACCGGCGAGATTGCTGAAGGCATCGTCGCCGCCGCTGGTGCCGAGCCCTATGGCAGCGTGATGACCATGAAAGATCTCGCCGATTACACCGTGAAGACACGCCCGGCCGTCTGCGGCACGCTGCCGACCGGCTACAAGATCTGTTCCGCCCCGCCGCCCTCTTCCGGCGGTATCGCGCAGAACGAGATCATGGGTCTCTATGACCTGATGAAGCCCGGCCCGAACGTGAAAGTGTCGGAAGACTATTACCTGAAAATCTTCGTCGACGCCCAGCGCCTCGCCTATGCCGACCGCGACTATTATGTGGCCGATGCAGACCATGTCACCGTGCCGACGGCTGACCTGATCAACCCGGACTATCTGAAAGTACGCGCCAAGGAGGCCTTTGCGCCGGACGCGCATGCCACGCCGGGCGATCCGGGCGTTGCCCTTGGCCGCAGCCCGATGATCGGCATGTGGGGCCAGGACAAGACCGAGCACAAGCCGGGCACGACGCATATCTCCATCATCGACACTGACGGCAATGCCGTCTCCATGACGGCGACTGTTGAAGCCGCCTTCGGCTCGTCGCGCATGACGCATGGCTTCCTGCTCAACAACCAGCTGACCGACTTCTCCCGCGCACCAACAGCTGGCGGCCAGCCTGTGGCCAACGCCCCGGCTGCCGGAAAGCGTCCGCGCAGCTCGATGTCGCCAACGCTCGTGTTCAATCCTGAGGGCGACCTGTTCATGGTCACCGGCTCGCCGGGCGGCAACTCGATCATCGCCTATGTCGCCAAGACGCTCGTCGGCGTGATGGAATGGGGCCTGACGGCGCAGGAAGCCGTCGACCTGCCGAACATCATCGCGCGCGGTGACACGGTTGGCGTCGAAGTCGACCGCGAAGGCGGCCCGGAAGATGCCGAAGCGCTGCGCCAGATGGGCTATGATGTTGATGAGCGCGAAGGCGAGAATTCCGGCCTGCACGTCATCGTCGTGCGCGACAATGGCCTTGAAGGCGCCGCTGATCCGCGCCGTGAAGGCGTTGCGAAGAAGCTGGAATAGGGTCGACAACGGGACACCTTCCCCGCTTCCCCTGCGCATGCAGGGGTCCAGTGCGGCGCGTCACGGATGCGGCAAACTGGGCCCCAGTATTCGCTGGGGAGACGGCTCTGGACGGGCAAAATTGTGACAAACTAGACCATGGCCAAGCTCTATTTCTCCTATGCGGCGATGAATGCCGGGAAGTCGACCATCCTGCTTCAGGCGGCGCACAATTACCGTGAGCGGGGCATGGATGTGCTGCTGCTGACCTCCGAACTCTATGGCGGCACCGAGGACGGGCATATTTCCTCACGCATCGGTATCAGTTCCGAAGCGACGCTCTATTCCGACAAGGTAGACCTCTTTGCGCTGATTCAGGACGTGATGGCCAAAGGGCGGCTGGATGCCATCTTTGTCGACGAGGCGCAGTTCCTCACCAAGGCGCAGGTCTGGCAGCTGGCGCGTGTGACCGACTATTTGCATGTGCCGGTTCTGACCTATGGGCTGCGCACGGACTTCCGGGGCGAACTGTTTGAGGGCTCGGCGGCCTTGCTGGCGATTGCCGACAATCTGCGCGAAATCCGCACGATCTGCGAATGCGGCAGCAAGGCCACGATGGTCGTGCGCATCGGGCCGGACGGCAAGGCGCTGACAGAGGGCGATCAGGTGTCAATCGAAAAGACGACTTATCTCTCCCTCTGCCGTCGCCATTGGGAAGAGCGGATGGGCCGTTTCCCCGTCGGCTGAGAACCGCTTATCCAGGGGCCGCGATGTCACGCAATCGTCGCAAATATGCGGCTGGTTGAGTAGCGCCATCACCGTTATAGCCGGGCACAAACCCGACCCTGATGGAGCCTGACATGTCCCCTGCCCGCCTCGTTCTTGCCTGCGCATCGGCGCTCGCCCTTGCTGCCTGCGCCAGCGTTCCGGCCTTCCCGACCGCTTCCGTCATGCCGCTTGCCGAGACCGGCCTTGTCGGTGCGACGGGCGACAGCGCGGACGATCCAGCCATCTGGGTCAGCCCGACCGATCCGGCGAAATCGCTGATCCTGGGCACCAACAAGCAGGAAGGTCTGGTCGTGTTCGCGCTCGACGGGTCTGAAGTCCAGCGCCTGCCACTCGGCCCGATCAACAATGTCGACGTGCGCCAGGACCTTGGCGGCCCCTTCGACCTCGCCGTGGCCAGCAATGACACGCAGGGCATTTCGGTCTTCTCGATCAAACGCACGACGGGCGAGATCGCCCATATCAACGACATCCAGACGGGCAAGACCGAGCCTTACGGCATCTGCCTAGGCGACGGTAATTCCAACCCGATTGCCGGCGTCACCTACAAGGATGGCACGGTTGAACTCTGGAAGATTGAGGGCGAAGCCGATGGCGTCACCGGCAAGCTGCTGCGCAGTGTGAAGCTGGCGACCCAGCTGGAAGGCTGCGTGTTTGACGAGGTCAATGGCCAGCTGGTGATCGGCGAGGAAGGTCACGGCATCTGGACGCTGGCCTATGAAGAGGCGGACTCCCAGCCGATCGAACTCGACACGATTGCCGCGGGTAATGGTCTCGTGGCCGATGTCGAGGGCGTCTCGATGTGGCGCGGCAAGGATGGCAAGGGCTGGATCGTTGCATCGGCGCAGGAAGCCAATCGCTATGTCGTGTACGAACGCCAGGCACCGCACACGCCGATGGGCGCTTTCATGCTGGTCGAAAACACTGAAGCAGGCGTTGACGGTGTTACCCACACTGACGGGCTCGACATCGTCTCGGCCGCCCTGCCTGGTTATCCGCGCGGCCTTCTGGCGGTGCAGGACGATGCCAACCCGCTGAAGGAACAGGACCAGAATTTCAAAATGGTGAGCTGGGCCGATGTGGAAGCGGCCCTCGGCCTGCCACTGCTCGACGCCGAGTAAGGGTCTACTCAAGCGAGAGCCCCGCCAAACAGCGCCGGATGGCGCAAGGCGGCGCCATAACTGAGATTCCTGGACAGGCCGAGCGAGAGCGCGGCCAGTTCATCCATCACTTGAGTGTCCGAGGCGCTTTCGAACGCCAGCGTCCATTGCGCGATACCGGCGCAGGTTGCTTCTGTCAGCTCGGCGCGCAGACCGCCTGCATCGCTCAGCCGGCGGACCTTTTCGACTGCACGGACCGGGGCGACGGCCCCCAGACGACGCAGCGCATCGGCGGGATTTGCGAGCGGCTCGTCGGCACAGTCCATATCAGGGAAGATGACAGCCAACATGGCCTGTTCGTCCGGCGTCAGCGGAAAGTCCGACGCCATCTGCACCTGCCAGATTTCCAGCGGGGCCTGCCAGCCTATGCAGGCCTTGATGTCGAAGCGACTGCCGCTTCGCAGCTTGATCAGCAGGTCGTCGCGGTGAGCGGCCGGGAAATAGATATCGGTCCGCCGGTTTGCGGGTGCCAGATTATAGCGCGTCTCGATATCCCGGCGCAGCGCGGACGTGAGTTCGGGCCAGCAGCGAAATTCGAAGCGCGTCGTTTCAGACGTCATTGTCAGGTTCCTCGCGGCCAAGGATCCGCCGCTTTCCCAGCAAACGGCTCTCGATGATACGGAAGGGCAAGAGGATGACAATGGCGAACACGGCGCCGATGACAGCGACCGTTAGATACCCTGCCCCGCATGCGAGACCGACTGCGCCAGCAAGCCACATGCCTGCCCCCGTCGTCAGACCTTTTACGGACCCACGCGCCTGAATGATCGTCCCGGCGGCGAGAAAGGCGACGCCTGCCGTGACCGCTTCCACTACGCGTATCGGATCGAACTGGGTGTGACGGTCTTCACCAGCCAGACTTGCCATCATCTCGATGGCGATGATGGCAAACATGGCGGCTGCCAGCGCCGTGAGCATGTGCGTTCGCAAGCCTGCCGGACGATCACGCACTTCCCTGTCGATGCCAATGGCAATGCCGAGCGCGCAGGCGGCTCCGAGTCGCAACGCAATGACACCCCAGGGCAGGCTCGTCTCGAAGGAAGTGATGAATACGTTTTCCATGCCGACAGGATGAACGCGTCAGCGCAGTGCTGGTTTCAGGCTCAGACCATACTCTGTCAGGCTGAACGCTGCATGATGCCAACGGGCGCTGGCGCGCGCAGCTCCGGCCGACCGATCAGGTAACCCTGCGCGAGGTCGCATCCCAGCTGCGCGATGAGATGGAGATTCTCGCGCGTCTCGATACCCTCGGTGCAGCTCTTGATGCCGAGCTCCTTGCAGAGCGCAATCGTGGCCTTGAGGATCGTCCCGCGCACGGTCTTGCCACCTTCCTGGGCAACGAAAGAGCGGTCGATCTTGATTTTGTCGATCGGCAGCTGGTCGATCAGCTTGAGTGAGGAATAGCCCGTGCCGAAATCGTCGAGCGCGACAGACACGCCCATGGCGCGCACCTTTGTAAGGATTTCCGTGCTGAGATCGAGATTGCTGAAATAGATATGCTCGGTGACTTCCAGCTCCAGGCGCCCCGGGTCGACATTGTGGCGTGTGAGCAGGCTGTCGAGCTTGTCGAGGAAATAGTCCGAACAGAGCTGGGTCGGCGAGATGTTCAGCGCGAGGAATGTCTCGCTGTCATCCATGCTTGCAACGGCCTTGTCTGCGAGCGACCAAAACAGCGGGTCAATCAGCCCGAGGCGCTCGGCAGCCTGGATGAACTGGCTGGGCATGGGATCGGACTGGAGACCACTTTGCGGCCAGCGGGCGAGCATTTCATGGCCGACAACGCGGCCGGTGCGAACATCCAGTATGGGCTGGAACGCCGGCTCGAAACGCTTGTTCGCCACAGCTGAGACGAGCGCGAGATCCACCATGTCGGCCTCGCGGCTGCCGATGTCGAGCACCCTGTTGAAGCGGGCAACGCCGCCGCCCTGCCCCTTGATCCGCAGCATGGACTTGTCGGCGGCATGCAGCATGGCCGCCTGCTCGAACGTGTCCATAAGGTGGATGGCATAGCCGATGGAGGCACCGACAAAGACTTGGCCGACAGCGGAATCGATGCCGCGGATTAGTTCTGCCTGTGTGTCCTCTAAAATCTGCTGGATCGCAGCAGACCCACCGGACGCCCGGACCACAAAGGCAAACTCGTCCCCGCCCAGCCGGGCCGCATGCGCCAGCGCCGCATTATTCGACAGGCGGTTTGATATCGCCTTGAGCACTTCATCGCCGACCGCATGGCCGTAACGGTCATTCAGGTGCTTGAACCGGTCGAGGTCGACAAAAGCGCAGGCAAAGGGAATGCCCCGCGCGATATGGGCATCGACCTCGCGGACAAAGGCGCGCCGGTTGAGGATTCCCGTGAGCGGGTCTTCATCGGCCAGAGACTTGATTTTCTCTTCGGCAACTTTGCGTTCGGCAATTTCAAGTGTCAGCTTTGCCAGCATGCTCGTATGGATCTTGTTCATGGCTTCGAACACGTGAAGGCCACTCATGATGCCGTAATAGCGGCCATGCTGATCGACGAGCACGAGGCCGTCGCGGATCGTCCTGTCGTCGGAAATATAGCGCCCGATGACATCCGCAATCCTGTCGCGGATGGAGGGAAAGTCCGCGCTGGACTTCATCAGGTCATGAATCTTCTTCTTTTCGTGCAGCGCATGGCCGAAGGGCGAGGCGAGCATTGTCTGGAAAGACAGGGAGGACACATAGCCGATCGGAACCTGCTGCGCGTCGATCACCGGGCATAGCGTCGCGTCGGGATACTGCCGGAAGAAAGCCGCCACATCATGGAAACCCATCTCCCGTGTCAGGGCAGGCGTTCTCTGGATAGGGGCCGACTCAAAATGCATACGGTATTCCTTGCTTAACGAGCCTTAGGCGGAATATGTATTTATTTCCTGAATCAAAACGCCAAATCTGTAGTAATTCATACAGAATGGCAAAATACAGCCCTGAGGTGTTTACCTTTACGTCCTGCGGCTGCGGACGGGGCTGCGACACAGCGTTGTTGAAACTGGCTGAAAGCGATTGCGGCGGCAATGCCACGGCGTCCTCCGCAATCCTGCCGTAATTGCGAGCAAGGATTCACAGGCAATGGGATACGCAAAGGAGATTTCCCGTGGGCGTGAAGCGCAATGCCATCCTGGGAATACTGACGATCGCCGCCTTTGTCGGCTGCGGCCTGCTGGCCAATGCCGAGGCGCAGGAGACACCTCAGCCAGCCGAAGCCCTGATTGACTATGACGGCTTTGTCGGCCTCAGCAGCGAACTCGCCGCCTATCGGCAGGCCCGCCTTGTGGACCTTAAGACATTCAACGCGATGAAGGCCGAGCCAGGCACGATCCTGCTGGATACGCGCAGCGCCGAGGCTTTCCACATGGGCCATATCGAGGGCGCCGTGAACGTCAATTTTTCCGATTTCACCGACGCGAAACTGGCCGCGGCGCTGGGCGACAAGACCACGCGCATCCTGATCTATTGCAACAACAATTTCAGCGACAATACGGCGCCAGTGATGCTGAAACGGATGGAGCTGGCGCTCAACGTGCCGACTTTCATCAACCTTTATGGCTATGGATATGAGAATATCTACGAGCTGAACGGCGCCCATTCGATCAAGGATGCCGATGTGCATTGGGTGTCCGACTGGCCGGAAATAGCCCTGGCCCCGACTGTTCAGCAAAACTAAACTGCCAATCTGACGCCTTGCTTTTGCAGGCCCGAGGGGTCATTTGCGGGCTGAACCTGTAATGCCGCCCCCTGTAAAGAGGCCTGCCCATGTCTGCTGATGCATCTGCCGCTGCTGCGACGCCTGCACCGAAAGTGAACCCGAATGCCCCGACCGAGGAGACTGTCCTCAGCGTCGAGCATTATACCGACCGGCTGTTCCGTTTCCGCATTACCCGCCCGCAGAGCTTCCGCTTCCGCACCGGGGAATTTGTGATGATCGGCTTGCCCAAGGAAGACGGCAAACCCCTGCTGCGCGCCTATTCCATCGCCTCCCCTGCCTGGGACGAGGAACTGGAATTCTATTCAATCAAGGTGCCCGACGGCCCGTTGACATCGCGCCTGCAATCAATCCAGCCAGGCGACAAGGTGCTGTTGGGCAAGAAGCCGACCGGCACGCTGGTGCTGGACGCGCTGACGCCCGGCAAGCGGCTCTACATGTTCTCCACCGGCACCGGCTTTGCGCCCTTCGCCAGCCTGATCCGCGACCCCGACACATATGAACGCTATGACGAAGTGATCGTGACGCATACGTGCCGCGACAATGGCGAACTGGCCTATTCGACAAACCTTGTGCGCGACATTGCCAATGACCCGCTGGTTGGCGAGATGTCGAACGGCAAGCTGAAGCTCTTCACCAGCTGCACGCGCACGCCGCACCCGACAATGGGGCGGATCACGACGCTGATCGAGACCGACAAATTGTTCGAGGCGCTCGGCGTGCCGAAGCTCGACCCGGCAACCGACCGGGCGATGATTTGCGGCTCGATGGAAATGATCCAGGACGTGAAGGCGCTGATGATCGCCAATGGCCTGACCGAAGGGTCCAATTCCGCGCCGGCCGAATTCGTGATCGAGAAAGCCTTCGCAGGCTGATCCCTGCCCTGCCGAATAGGCAAAGCGCTCTGCAAAAAAACTGACGCCTACGTCATCTATTGACAGCGGAGCCGATGCCCGTGTCCTATCCTCTTCGGAGGATCGGAGGGAGAGGGTATGCCGGTTTCGAGACGAACCATTTTGTTGGCAGGAGGCGCGGTTGCTGCAGGCAGCGCTGCGATTCCCGTCGAAAAGCACATAGCCTGGACCGGGCGTGATTTCACACGCCCCGACTATGAACCTGACTATCCGGAGGCGCCGGACGGCGAGGACAGCTGGATGAATTGGTCGGGCGTTCAGCGGGCGACGCCTGAGGCGATCAGCCTGCCCGCCAGCGAGGATGAGCTGAGCGAACTGATTGCCGGAACGACGTCCCGCATGCGCCCTTATGGGAGCGGCCATTCCTTTGTGGGCCTTGCGCCGAGTGAAGGCGTGATGGTGGATGTGAGCCGTCTGACGGGCCTGAAATCATTTGATGAACAGACAGGCCATGCCGTGTTCGGGGCGGGCACACGCCTGTTCCAGATGGCAACGGAGCTGGCCGAAGTGGGCCGGGCCCTGCCCAACCTGCCGGACATTGATGTGCAGACGCTGGCGGGCAGCTTTTCCACAGCGACGCATGGCACCGGCGAAACACTGACCGCGCTGCATGACCATATTGCCGGTTTCCGGCTGGTGACCGCCACGGGCGACGTGATGGATGTGACCGCGCAAAGCCATCCGGACCTGTTCGCCGCGGGGCGCGTGTCGCTTGGCGGGCTGGGTGTTATCTCGCAATACACGCTGAAGACCGTGCCGAGCTTCAACCTGCACCGGAAGCTGTGGGTGGAGCCGATCGACGAGCTGATCGCGCGGGCCGAAGAGCTGGCCGGGACGCACCGCAATTTCGAATTCTACTATTTCCCGCATACCGGCTATGGCGCGGCGATCAGCCATGACCTGCATGAGGGGCCTGTCACCGGGCGGGGCGATGATATTGACGACGAGACGCTGGACCAGCTGAAGATGCTGCGTAACCAGTTCGGGTGGGCGCCGTGGCTGCGGCGCAAGATTGTCGGCGCGGCGCTGCCCAAGGGCACGATCGAGGATTTCAGCGACAGTTCCTACAAGCTGCTGTCGACGACGCGGCCGACCAAGTTCAACGAGATGGAATACCATCTGCCCCGCGAGAATGGCATCAAGGGCCTGCGCGAAGTGATTGCCCAATTGGAGACGCACAAGGACGTTTTCTTCCCCTTGGAAGTGCGGTTCATTGCGCCGGATGAGGCCTGGCTGAGTCCGTTCAACGCGGGCCCGCGTATTTCGGTAGCGATCCATGCGGCGGTGGATGAGCGCTATGACTATTTCTTCTCGGAGATCGAACCGATCCACCGGGCGAATGGCGGGCGGCCGCACTGGGGCAAGCACCACTCGCTCGGCAAGGCGGAGCTTTCAGGCCTGTACCCGAAATTCGACGACTTCCTGGCGCTGCGGCGCGAGCTGGACCCGGCAGGCAAGTTCCTGAACCCGTATCTGGCCTACCTGTTTGGAGAGCCTTTCAATGATTGAATTTTCGCGCCGCAACGTAATTCTGGGCGGAGCGGCCCTGGTAGGAGTAACAGCCCTGATGATGAAACCCGGTGACAAGAGCGGCCCGCGTGACGCCTATTTCCTCGACGTGCAGAAGGCGCTGATTGCGGCGGGCATCGCGCAACCGACCATGGTAGTGGACAAGGCGCGGCTGAACGCAAACATCGACACGCTGAAAGGCTTCCTGCCAGCGGGCATGAACTATCGCATCGTCGCAAAGTCCCTGCCCTCGCTGGGGCTGATCCAGCACATTCGCGAGCGGACGGGCACGGACCGGTTGATGACTTTCAACCTGCCCATGCTGCTGGAAATTTCGCAGGCCATGCCGGAGGCAAACCAGCTGCTCGGCAAGCCCCTGCCCGTGGTGGCGGCGCGGCATTATTTCGAACAGCTGCCAGCGGACTATTCCGGCGCGGCGGACAATATTCAGTGGCTGGTCGATACGCCGGCGCGGCTGGCGCAATATGCAGAGCTTGCCGATCAGGTGGGCCGCGACCTGGCGATCAATATCGAGCTGGACGTGGGCCTGCACCGGGGCGGCATGGTTGCGGGCAGCGCGCTGAAAGGCATGCTGGAGGCGATCAAAGCCAATCCACGCCTCAGCTTTGCAGGCTTCATGGGATACGATCCGCACATTGCTTCGCTGCCGACGGCCATGGGCTGGCAGGCGCGGGCGATGAAGGGCGTGCGCACGGGCTATGCGGCGGCACTGGCGCAGGCGACCGAAGTGTTCGGCGCGGACGCCATGAAAGGCATCACGCGCAATGCGGCCGGCAGCCCGACCTACCGGACCTATCAGGATACGGAGATTGCCAGCGAAGTGTCGGCCGGCTCGTGCCTCGTCAAGCCGACGCATTTCGACACGACGCTGCTGGAGCCGCACGTGCCGGCGAGCTTCATTGCGACGCCGGTGATCAAGTCCATGCCGGTGACGCATATGCCGGGCCTGGAATTTGCCGATGGCGCGACCAAGGCCTGGAACCCGAACGCGTCGAAGACCGTGTTCATCTATGGCGGCAACTGGCTGGCCGATCCGGTCGACCCGCCGGGCCTTGCCTACAACAAGACATTCGGGCGCTCGTCCAACCAGGAAATGCTGAATGGCGGGCCGGAGCTGCAGATCGCCGCCGACGAATTCGTGTTCCTGCGCCCGCATCAGAGCGAAGCGGTGTTCCTGCAATTCGGGGATATTGCCGTCTATGAGGATGGCGCGATCACAGAGCGCTGGCCGGTGTTTGATTATTCGGCTTGAGGCTGCGGGCCGCAAATCAGGATATTCCAAATCCCGGGGAAATCATGTAGATTTCGCCTTGCGCCGCGACTGTGCGGCGCTAACGGGTGGGACCCATTTCCATGATAAAATCAGGCTTGGCGGGTGCACTGGCACTCGTGGGGTTGTCGGCGTGCACGCCGACCGAATCTGCAGCACCAGCAGCGCCTGCCGCTGAAGCCGCTGCGCCAGTAGAGGTGGCCGAGGTGCCGGTCGTTGAAGACCCGGTAGCGCGCGGGCAATACCTGGTGAGCATTACAGGGTGCCATGATTGTCATACGGCGATGACGCCGACCGGCCCGGACATGGGCCATGCGCTGCAGGGCGGACCGCTGCCTTTCGCCCCGCTGGCCGAGATGCCATGGGCGCCGGTTGCGCCATCGATTGCCGGGCTGCCCGAAGGCTGGACGGATGGCGAGTTCACAGCCTTCATGACTGGTGGCCCGCGGCCGAGCGGCGTGCCGGTGCTGCCACCGATGCCGCGCTATGCAATGTCGGATGCCGATGCGCAGGCCGTGACGGCCTATGTCGCCTCGCTGCCCCGCGCAGCCGAATAGGTAGGCGAGGCGTCGGTGATCGCTGAGCGCTGGCCGGTGTTTGACTATTCGGCTTGAGGACTGATTCAAGCACAATGCCCTTTATCCTCCCCCGCGCGCGGAGGAGGTGCCCCGAAGGGGCGGAGGGGGCATCTGCATAATATATCACACTCCCCCTCCGACTGGCCGCTACGCGTCCAGCCACCTCCCCCGTTTTACGGGGGAGGATAAGGGGGGCTGCGCGTCAGGACGAGTTCAGATTGTCCAGCTGGTAGATGGCTTCGTCGTGGAGTTGTTCGAGGGCGTCGCGTTCGTCCTTCGGGACGCGGCGGGCGCGGGCGGCTGGAGGGAGTGCGCCGAGCCTGTAGCGGCGTGTCGCGGGCTGAGCCCTGGCCCGCCGCAGGAGGTGGCGCCCCATGCGGGCAAGATGAGTGGCCGGATCCACGAAGACCTGATTCAGGGCGACGAGGCGGCGGATGAGCGGCTGGCTCGGCACAAGGTCTTCGGAGAGGACGGGATATTCCCAGGGCTCGGGTGGCGGCAATGGCTGGTCGAGGCGCAGGATGCGCGGACGCGGGCCGCCTTTGAGACGGCGGGGTGGCGGCGTGCTTGCCGACCGGCCTGTGCTTTCGGCAAGCCGGAAAGCAGGCAGTGTAAGGCAGCGGCGTGATTTGGGCGCAGATGTGTGCGCGCTTGCGGGCTGTTTCCGGCGGGCAGCGACGGGGGACCGGGCGACGCCGTAATTCGACAGCCCCTTCTCCAGAACCATCAGCACGAGCAGGCGACGCGTCAGGGCCTCGAAGCGGGCAAGGTCTGCCGCGAGGCGGGCGCGCACGGGGCGCAGCAGGAAGGGCTTGCAAGGCAGCAAGCCAAGGCCGAGCGCGCGCACCATTTGATGCACGAGATAATCGGCCCGGCGCCAGGCAAGCACGACAAGGGACTGGAAAGGATCGAGCGGCGTGAGAGACATGCGCCAAGCCTCTCACGGGTTTCAGCCCGGTCGGAGAGACGGCGTGTTTTCCCGGCGCGATTCACCGTGCGGCGGGCGATGCGGGCAAGGCTTTCCCGTGGAAAGCCCGCGTGATTTCCGGCGCTTATACGCTGCGGTGGGGCTCTGAATGGTCCCATTCAGCGAGCAGCGTGCGCAGGGCCGAGACGAAGGCGAGCGGCTGGTCGAGCATGACATGGTGGCGCGCATGCGGGATCGATATGAACGGCACCTGATGGCCGAGCAGCTTGCGCATATAGGCGCCGACATCATCGGGCATCAGCGCACTTTCCTCGCCGCGAATGATGGCGATGCGGCACTTGGCAGCCTTCAGCATGTCGCCGGGCGCGTCGTTCGGCTCGAAATGGGTCCAGATCGAGGGATCGAACTTCCACGTCCAGCCGCCATCGGCCTTCTTGAGGCTCCAGCGGGCGATATAGTCCATGGCGTAATGGTTGTCGCAGATCTGCGGCGGCGCGAGGCGGAAGCGGCCAAGCGCGCTGGCGAGATCATCATAGACCTTGTTGGGGCGACCGGAGCGCGGCGGACCCTGATGGGGCCGTTCCGGGGGATTCACGGGGCTGTCGACGATGACCATGCCGGTGAAGCGGTCGCCATGTTCGGCGCCGGTGACGAGGGTGACGAAGCCGCCGAAGGAATGGGCGACGATGATGGGCTTTACGTCCGCATCGAAGAGGCCTGCATCCTCGGCGACGGCGACTTCCTCTTCGGCGAAGGTCGCCATGTCGTATTTCTCGCGCCACTCGCTGTCGCCCATGCCGGAGAAGGTGAGCGCGGCGACATTGTAATGCTGGGCGAAATAGGGCGCGATGAAGTCCCACCAGTGCGCATGGGCGCCGTTGCCGTGCACGAGGAGCAGGCCGGGCCGTCCGCGCTGGCCCCAGCGCTGGTAGCGGACCTTGGCGCCTTTGACGTCAACGAAATGGGTCTCGTAGGGCGTTGCGACGGCGTCCTGGAACCAGGCGGGCGATGGCGGCAGGTTGCCGTGATATTCGAGCAGCGGGCCGCCTTCGGAGGGCATTTCCGCCGGCTGGTCGCGGACGATACTGTCGGATCCTGAACTCATGGCCTGCCCCTCTTTTTAGACATACCTGTCATAAATGGGAGGGGGGTGAAGGCAAGCCTGACGCAGGGGATGGGCACAAGAGGGGCTCATCCTGAGCGAAGTCGGAGGACGGGCCCGTACGGCAAGAACAGGAAGCCCACGCTCGTCCTTCGACTTCGCTCAGGATGAGCGTTCCGGGCCGGGCGAGGCTTCGGCGCCTGCGACCCGATCAAGGTTTGCGATCAGGCGCGTCAGCAGGGTTACGAGCAGACCTGCCTCCTCGTCCGTGAAGTCGCGCAGCACGTCATCATTTCCCTGCAGCAGGACGGCAACGGCGTCCGGCAGGCGTGCTTCTGCGCGCTCTGTCAGCGTGATGAGGCTGCTGCGTCCATCGGCCGGGTCAGGCGTGCGCCGGATCAGCCCGTCGCGCTCCATGCGGGCGAGCATCTGGGCCATTGGCGGCTGTTCGACCCGCGCAAAGCGGGCGAGATCGCGTTGCGTGCTGGCACGGCCATCCTGGAGCGCGACCAGCACGGGCAGGTGCCCCACGCCGAAGCCAAGCGGCTTGAGCCGCGCTTCGCTGAGGCGGGCGAAACCGCGCGCCGCCAGACTGATCAGGTGCCCCGGCGTCGAAAGCACATTCATGTCCATCGCAAATCACCCCTTGCACCTATCCAGTCTCAAATATATACGTGCATATGTATTCGATACAATACCCAAACTCTGCAAGGAGCGACGCGATGGAAGATGACATCAAAACCGTTGAACGCATGTATGTCAGCTTCAACGCACGCGACATTGACGGCGTTCTGGCCGTGCTGACCGATGATGTTGCCTGGGCCAACGGGATGGATGGCGGACATGTTCATGGCCGCGAGGCCGTGCGC
Source organism: Hyphomonas oceanitis SCH89 (assembly GCF_000685295.1). Taxonomy (GTDB): domain Bacteria; phylum Pseudomonadota; class Alphaproteobacteria; order Caulobacterales; family Hyphomonadaceae; genus Hyphomonas; species Hyphomonas oceanitis. The sequence goes on along the minus strand of NZ_ARYL01000014.1, from coordinate 75,373 downwards.
GAATACTGGACGCGCCAGTGGACCATGGTCAGTCCGCACGTCGAGCCTTTGGGCTTTCAGCGAATGGCGGATGGCGCGATCCTCGCGGAGGTCCGCCAATCCGTCCGTGATCTCGAGGGCAAGCCGCTAGAGGGGCAGACGCACGGGCTGAAGGACAAGACGGTCGGACACGTCTTCCATTTTCGGGACGGCAGGGTGGCCGGGTTCGACATCGCGGAAGCTGTCTAAGGCCCGGCCAATTTGGCGCCGGACCGCTGAGGCCTATTCGTACTTCACAGAGCAGCCATAGGGCTTGGAGCTGGCAACCGTGACGGGCTCGTCGGCGGCCACGCGGGTGAGGGCGGCCCGGACGTAATTGGTGGCCGTGTCGATATCGTCGACGCGGGCGGAGGGTTTGGAATCGATGGCACCTTCATAGGCCAGCGTGCCGTCAGCCTTGATTACAAACATGTGGGGCGTCGTCTTGGCGCCGTAGAGGCGGCCGATGTCGCCGGACGGGTCGAGGATGACGTGAGCCGGGGCGGCGCTGCGGCTGGAGGTCAGGGCATTGGCCTCATTGCCGGAAACATGGCCCTGCTTGCCTGGGGCCGAGGAGATGACCGAGAGCCAGACAACGTCATCGGCGGCAGCTTCGGTCTGCAGCGTCTGCATGTTCGAGGGCGGCGTTGTATAATGCTTCTGGACGAAGGGGCAGCCATCATTGGTCCATTCGAGGACGACCGTCTTGCCGGCGAAATCAGCGAGGGAGACGCTCTGGCCTTCGGAATCAAGACCGATAAAGGCCGGCGCCGGTTCGCCGGGCGCCACGAGCGGGCTGGCATTGGCCGTCGAGGCGATAAGGGCGCCAGCTGTCAGTGCGACAGCGGCGGCCATGCCTGCGGCGAGGGAAAAGTTGCGGCGGCTGAACATGGGCAGTCTCCTTGGTATCTGATGTAAAAATCGACCCCTCCCGCCCCGTATTCAAGTCATGATGGGGCAAGAAGTCCAATCACAAGGTCTTTAGACAGGATTTCAGGCAGGATATCGGGCTCTGAGGCACCGGCAGGATACCAGAGATACATGGGCACGCCTGCGCGTTCGCGGCGCTTCAGTTCCTCGGCGATGACGGGATCCTTGCGGGTGAAGTCTGCCACGAGGAAGGCGACATTGGCGTCGGCGAAAGCCTCCTGCACAGCGGCGGTTTTCAGCGTGCTGAGCTTGTTCAGCTGGCAGGTGGCGCACCATGTGGCGGTGAAGTCGACGAAGACGGGGCGGCCTTGCGCAGTCAGCTCGGAGACGCGCTCAGGGCTCCAGGCTTCGGTTTCGTATTTGGCGGCATAGGCGGCCGAGTTGCCTTCAGCGGCGGCAGGCGCATTGGCGCGCAGGGCCGGGTAGGCAAAGCCGAGGACGAGGATTGCAGCCGCAACCGCGCGGGCGGGAATGCCGCCGCGACGGGCGAGCCAGATGGCGAAGGTGATGGCGGTGGCACCAGCGACGGTCCACGCAACAGCGCTGTGGCCGGAGAGGGCGCCAAGCACGGAGAGGAGCCAGGCTGCGGTGAGGAACATGGGGAAAGCGAAGAATTGTTTCAGCGTTTCCATCCACTTGCCGGGCTTCGGCAGGAGGCGCTTCAGGCCGGGCACAAAGCTGAGCAGCAGGAAGGGTAGCGCGAGGCCAAAGCCCATAGCGAGGAAGACGATGAAGACGGCAGGCGCGGGCTGGCTGAGCACGGCGCCGAGGGCCACGCCGAGGAACGGCCCGACGCAGGGCGCGCCGACGACGGCGGCGAGGATGCCGGTGAAGAAGGCGCCAGCGGCGCCGTTGCGGCTGGCGAGACCGCTGCCAGTGTTCTGGATGGATGTGCCGAGCTCGAAGAGGCCCATCAGCCAGAGGCCAATGGCGAACATGATGAGCGCGAGAATGGCGACGGTCGGCCCGTTCTGAAGCTGGAAGCCAAGCGTGGCCGAGCCTGTAGCGGCGCGCACGGCAACGATCGCACCTGCCAGGGCGGCGAAGGAGACAAGGACGCCGGCCGTGTACCAGATGCCATGGCTGCGCAGCTCGTTGGCGTGGCCGCTGGCGGCGGCAGAGACCATACCCATGGCCTTGATCGAGAGGACCGGCAGCACGCAGGGCATGAGATTGAGGATGAGGCCGCCGATCAGGGCGAAAAAGGCAAGCGTGAGGAGGCTGCTGCCGCCCCCTGCCCCGCCCTTGCCGGAGCGGATCGCGGCGAGACCGGACGTGTTTTCAAAGGCCGGCCCCTGCGCAGCCGAGATTTCATAGCCGAGGCGCGTGCCGTCAGCGTGTTCCACGACGAGGACGCCGTCGAGATTGCCTTCAAGCGGCGCACTGCCTGCGGGGGTCAGCGTCAGCGTTGCGCCTGCCGAGCCGAAACTGACCGGCTGGGCGGCGGGGTGGCTGATCTCGTGACCGAAGGGGAAGAAGCGGATATCGGCGTCGCGCGTGAGGCCGGGCTCGCCGCGCAGGCTGAGCTTCCAGGGCGTGGCCTCAGTATCGACATGGGCCTCGCCGACAAATGCCAGCGGCGCCTGCGCGATCCATTGCGAGATCATGTCGCCGTTTTGGGTGTCAGGTACGGGTTCGCCAACATTCAGCGTCAGTGAGACATCGGCCGTTTCGGGCACGCAGATGTCTTCACAGATAAGATAATCGGCCACGACATCGAGCTGGACCGTGCCGGAAGCATTGGCCGGGATCATCAGCGGGAATGGCAGGATGACCTCATGGCTGTAGCCGTAATCCATGATCTCGCCCTCAACGACAGGCAGGAGATGCGGGACGGGCCAGACAAAATCGCCAATGGCGCCGCCGGGAATGTTGCTGGTTTCCCGATAGATCAGTTCCGGCGGCAGGCCAGCATCGCCCGCATTGCGCCAATAGACGTGCCAATCGGGATCAAGGTCCATCTTGAGGGCGGCATAGATCGTTTCGCCCGGCATGACGCTGGAACGCTCCGCGATCAGCTCGACACGGGCATGGCCGCCATCGACGGGCGCGGCGCTGGCAGAGGCCAAGGCGCCGAGGAAGAAGATGGCCAGAAGACTTGTGAAGATACGGATCATGACAGGGCTTTCATTATGCCAGCTGCCCATATGCCTGCGATTGGCTGGAGAATGAAGACCCTCGCCTTTTCGTGAACACGGCGCGAGCAATGTGCCGCAGATGCAAAAAGGGCGGCGCCTTGCGGCGCCGCCCCTGAATTAAGGTATAAATAGCGATCAGGCAGCAGGCTGGGCCGCCGGCGCGCTACGGATGGCGCGCTGGATGATCTTCTGCCAGTTAAGCAGCGAGACGAGGTGCGCATAGCAGGCACCAAGGGCACCATTGTTGCGCAGCTCAAGGTATTTGTCGTCTTGAAGGGCGCTGAGGCGCTCTTCGGAAATGGCGAAATAGTCAGCCACTTTCTGCTGCGGACCGGATTCATTGCCCTGCGCATCGCGCGGCTGGAAGCCGATGGATTTCTCTTCCATCAGGTCGAGATCCATAATCATCTTGGTGAATTCAGCGGTTGCACGGCGCTGACGCTCGAATTCCTTGCAGAATTCGATGGCATCATTGGTGAACTTGGTCGGCTGGCCATTCTCGAAGAAAGGCACTTCCGGCTGGTTGGACACCATGGGCGCAGCGCGGTCGACGCACAGGATCAGGCGATCTGACTGGTCATCGGACGCAAACACGAACGGATAGCGGCGCACGAAGGCGGGCACATAGTGATCATCCGGCACACGGCCATTGGCATCGACGAACAGGTTCTGGCCCTGACGGACGCCCATGACTGCGACCGGCGTACGGTCAGCGCCGACAAAGATGATCGGATACGAGGCGGCCGCAAGACCAAACTCGGTGACCGTGATCGGCACGGCGTGCGCCTGACGCATGAAACCGAAGGGTTCAGCGACCTGCTTGACGCCAAGGCCACCGTGATCTTCCGGAGACAGCGGCTGGGGCTGCTGGTAGAAGAGGACTTGGCCTGTGAGAGGCGAAGTACCGCCGTTTTGCGGTGTTGCAGGGGGGTTGTTCACGTGTCTGCTCCTGATTTGATGGGCCGAGCGTTAGCGGAAATAGGGGCTGGCCACAACACCCGAACCGGCTTGAAGTACAGTCTAGACAAGGTGAAAACGACGACATGTTCATGCAGAGGCTAACCAGCTTCCAAAAGCGCGTAGCTTCAGCAGCGATCGGCCTTGCCATGGCCCTGCCGCTGGCCACGTGTTCGGCCCCGGTCGATGATTCCGGCACGCCACGCCGAATCGCGCGGCAGGTGGACCAATTGATGACGACGCTGGCGCAGACCGAGCTGGCGCGCGACCCGGAACTGGCGACACGACTGGGCCTGACCGAAAAGACGGTTGGCTATGACTTCAACCGCTATCTGACGGACCGTTCGCAGGCCGCCTATGAGCGCACCCGCGTATCGCGGCTGGAAATGCTCCAGGCACTGGCCGATACGCCGAAGCCCGCACCGGGCAGCGCGCAGGCGCATAATCTGGAAACGCTGATCAAGGCCTATGAGACCGCCGAGAGCCTGTTCGTGGCCGGACATGGGCAGACCGGGCTCGGCATCGCCTATCCTTATGTCGCTGACCAGATGCGCGGCGCTTATATCGACGTGCCGGACCTGATGACGAAATCACACCCCGTGCTGACGGCGCAGGATGCCCGAGACTATATTGCGCGCCTTGCCGCCCTGCCCGATGCGATTGATGACGAACGCCGCCGGCTTTACGCCGATGCCTCGGCAGGCGTAATCCCGCCGGATTTCATCCTGCGGCGGATGGCGGTGCTGGCGACCGAGATGGGCCAAAGCCCGGCCGAAACCCACATTCTCGTGGTGACGCTGGACAGCCTGCTCTCCGGGCCGGAAGACCTGACATCTGAAGAGCGAGAAAAGCTGGCCCTGCAGGCGCGCGAGATGGTGGAGGACAAGATCCTGCCGGCCTATGAGCGCTTTGCCGACGACATGATTGCACTCGCCACCAAGGCGCCGTCGCAACCGGGCGTGTGGCAGCTGCCGGATGGCGACGCTTATTATGATGCCTCGCTGGCGGCCTATACCTATGACGGGGTGAGCGCTGAAGAGCTGCACGCCTTGGGCAAGCGCGAAGTGATCGCGCTGACCGATCAGATCGATGCGGCGCTGACCGAGGCGGGCTTTGTTGAAGGCACAGTCGCCGAGCGGCTGGTCGCGCTGGCAGCCCTGCCGGAACAGGCCTATCCCGACACGGAAGAAGGCCGGATCGCACTGCTGGAACGCATGCGGCTGCTGGAGCAGAAAGCAGAATCGGCACTCGGAGGCGAGATTCCGAAATTGCCTAAGACGCGCGTGGCCATCCGCGCCGTACCGGACTTCTTGCAGAACTCCTCCCCCTCGGCCTTCTATAGTGCGGCGCCGGCCAATGGCACAGCGCCCGGGGTGTTCGAGATCAACCTGAAGGACATGACCGACTGGCCTGACTTTACCCTTGCCACGCTGGTCTATCACGAGACGCTGCCGGGCCATCACCTGGAGAGCGCTGTGGCGGCAGAGCGCGCGAACCTGCCGCTGGCGCGCCAGATGATCTGGAACGTAGCCTATGGCGAAGGCTGGGGCGTCTATGCTGAAACGCTGGCGGACGACATGGGGCTCTATGCGGATGATCCGCTGGGGCGCATCGGCTATTTGCAGAGCATGTTGTTCCGCGCGGCAAGGCTCGTCGCCGATACCGGCATCCACCGGATGCGCTGGACCCGTCAGCAGGCGATCGACTATCTGACCAGCGTAACCGGACAGCCTGAACCGGCCATGGCAGCGGAAGTTGATCGCTATACGGTGTGGCCGGGACAGGCAGCGGCCTATTGGGTGGGACGCCAACGCATCCTGGACCTGCGCGAGCGTGCCGAGCGTGTTCTGGGGCCGAAATTCGACCGCGCGGCCTTCCATGAAGTGATCCTCGCAGGCGGGCCGCGTCCGCTCGACATTCTGGAGAAAGATGTGGAGCAATGGTATGGCGCGCAGGTCGACCGATCCAACTGAGGACTTAGAAATCTCCAAACAATCCTGACTCTGCCCTATTCCCGCCATGACGACTCGGCCACTCTGTACCCGGACGCGAAACGGAGGGACACGGGATATGCGACTGCATGGATTGGTATTGGCAAGTGTGGCAGCGGCAGCGCTGCTGACAGGATGTGCATCGGAGACCGGCGCGCCGGCAGATGAGGTGGTTGCGGCAACGCCGCCGCCACCACCGCCCCCTCCCCCGCCTGCACCACCACCGCCGGCCGCCGCTTCAGCAGAAATGGCCGCCGTTATGGGCCGCTCCATGCCGGCGCCGATGCCGATGCAGGCCCCACCGGAACCGGAATTCCGGGACAAGTATGAGGATGTCGATGCCAATCCGGTGAAGCTGACCAGCGAAGAGCCGGTCTCGACTTTCTCGATTGATGTGGACACAGCGTCTTACGCAAACGTGCGTCGCTTCCTGAAGGGGGGCACGCTGCCGCCGAAGGACGCCGTGCGCATCGAGGAGCTGATCAATTATTTCGACTATACCTATCCGCAGCCTGAGAAAGGCGCGGACCCGTTCTCGACCAGCGTCAACCTGATGCCGTCGCCCTTCAATGCGGGGCGCGAACTGATGCAGATCGGCATCCAGGGCCGCGACATTGACCGCGATGCGCGCCCGCCGATCAATCTGACGCTTCTGATGGACGTGTCGGGCTCGATGTTCTCCGAGGACAAGCTGCCGCTGGCCAAGCAGGCGATCAAGCTGATGCTGGAGGAGATGGCGCCGACGGACACGATTGCGATCGTGGTCTATGCCGGAGCTGCGGGTGAAATCCTGCCGCCGACGCCGGTGAGCGATAAGCGCAAGATCGTGGCGGCGCTGGAAGACCTGCAGGCAGGCGGCTCGACTGCGGGCGGCGAAGGCCTGCGCCTTGCCTATTCGCTCGCCGAACAGGGCCTGAAGAAGGATGCGGTCAACCGCGTGATGCTGCTGACCGATGGCGACTTCAATGTGGGGATTTCAGACCCCGAACAGCTTGAGGATTTTGTCTCCCGCAAACGCGATACGGGAATCTATCTCTCGGTGATCGGCTTCGGGCGCGGCAATTACAATGATGCGATGATGCAGAAGATTGCCCAGACGGGGAATGGCATCGCGGCCTATGTCGACACGCTGTCGGAGGCGCGCAAAGTGCTGGCCGATGACATGGCGGGCAATATTTTCCCGATTGCGGATGATGTGAAGATCCAAGTGGAGTTCAACCCGGCCCGGATCGCGGAATATCGCCTCATCGGCTACGAGACGCGGATGCTGGAGCGCGAGGATTTCAACAATGACAAGGTGGATGCTGGCGACATTGGGGCGGGCACAAGCGTGACGGCGATCTATGAAGTGACACCAGCAGGCTCTGACGGCGCGGCGATTGACCCGCTCCGCTATGGCGACGCGGCCAAGGCTGGCAGCACCAAGGGCGAGTACGCCTTCGTGAAGCTGCGCTACAAGGCGCCGGGCGCAAGCGACTCCACCCTCATCACCCATGCCGTGACCGACAAGGATCGCTCCAAGAGCGTGGACACCGCGCCGGAATGGGCCCGGTTCGCTACGGCCGTAGCCGGATTTGGCGAAATGCTGAAAGGCGGGGACGCCCTTGGCACAGGGTTCGGGTGGGAGGCAATTCGAAACCTGGGGCTGGGTGCCAAGGGCGAAGATGAATTTGGCTATCGCGCCGAGTTCATTGAACTCACCCGACTGGCCGAAACCGCCGATGCCCAGGCCGCACTGACCAGCCCGGGCAAGGGCGAATAGGGATCAGGCCGCGATTTTGCGGGAATGATCGGTAAAGCAGACGGTCGAGAAGCCTTCCTCGATGTCGTTGGCCATCAGGCTGCGCGTCGCGGCGTCGAACTCAAGGGCGAGGAAGACGGCGTTCGCGCCGTAGCGCTCGGCCTCTGCCAGGGCCCAGATGGGCTGCAGGTCGTGCGGCTTGCCCGACAGCTCTACAACACGGATGAGGCGCCATCCGTAGGCGTCCGGCGCGGCGAAGATGACCACGCCCGGGCTGCGGGCCCAAGGGGCATCTGCTGCCACGCGCTGAAATTCCCAGGCCTTACCAGACCGTCCCCGAAAGCTGACTGCGATACCCATGTTCCTGCTCCGTTCTCGTGTTCCTGTTCCTAATATGTTCCAAAAGAACGCGCAAGAATTTTTTAGTTAACAAGAGGTTAACAGATTAGGTGAAATTCGACGGATGTGCTTACTTCACAACAGTGAAGCGGCGCGTATCAAAAACGCGCAGGACCTGTTTGAGCTCTCGGCCCCGGCGCAGGATCTGACCGGCTGAACCATAGACGGCATACTGGCCCTGACGGTTGGCGAGCGCGGGCTCTTTCTCGATGCGCCAGGTCGGGTTTTCGGCGTGGCGCCTGAAGATGGCGAAGATGGCGATGTCTTTTTCCATACCGATGGCATAGTCGCGCGCCTCTCCGGCAATGACGAGGCGGCCATAGACATCGAGGATGGGTTGCATCTCGGCTTTCTGGAAGGCGACCCGCGGCTCCGGCGCCATTTTCCGTGAGAACGTATCGCTCATCTCATCCTTTCAGGCTCGCCCGGCTGGCGATTCCGCTAATCTGCAGTCGCCTAACCGCATTGTAATCGAATTGGGGCAAAAATGCCGTTTTTTGGCCTTGCGTGGAACACCGGCGCTCGTCATCTTCTAAGTGTCGGGCGGAGGTGTATACCAAGCACCCCGGACCCATCAGCCCCCCCAGCCCCCTGGGGCGCTTGATCAACTTTCGCCCGACACCTTCCCCCTTCAAATCAATTCTCCTGTCCGCGCCCGGATGATTTTCCGGCGCTTTTCAGCGCGCTCAGTCTGTCCAGAACGGGGCCGACGACTTTACCTGCGCTGCGGCCGAGACCGGACGCCTGCTGCAGTCGGCGCGACACATAGGCGTCGAGATCGGCAGGTGCGGGATTGTCGAGCCAGTGCATGACGATGCCCGGAATTACGGCGGCGAGCAGGCCGCGCTTGGAATAGCGATTATAGTCGGTGGCTGTGTCGCCTGCAGCGGTCCAGACCATGTCGGCCACCGACCATGTACGCTGGGCAGCAGCGCCTGCGCCCCATGGCAGGAAGCCGCGCGCGGCGGCGCGGCGCACGGCCTCGCGATTCGGTTCCAGCGCCTCCAGCCAGGCCAGCACACCACGTTTAACCTTGTCCGGCACGCGCAGGGCGGACATATCCTGCGAGGCGAGATTCGCTTTTGCTTCGGCTTCGGCAGCGGCGAAAAAGGCTTCCAGCAGGTCGATCACGCCATTTGGCGCCGCAAGGGCCTGTTCACCCTGGCTGAGCCCCGCCTCTTTGGCGGCTCTGGCGGCGGCCGCATCGGTCCAGCCATCAAAGGCGACATGCGGGAGCAAGGCGGTAACCCAGCGGGAACGGTAGGCTTCTGACGGCGTTTGTGTCATATATTACCTTTGCATCACTTAAGGGGCTTGGCCAACTTGCTTCTTGCGTGATATAGGCGCCCCTTCATGGCCGACAAAGCCGTAAAGAATTAGTCGGGGCGACGCCCCCAGCCCAATGGAGAAGACCCATCGTACAGATCGTCGTCCGCGATAACAATGTCGAGCAAGCCCTGCGCGCATTGAAGAAAAAGATGCAGCGTGAAGGCCTCTTCCGCGAAATGAAAGCCCGTCAGGCTTTTGAAAAACCATCCGAGAAAAAAGCCCGTCAGCGCGCAGAGGCCGTTCGTCGCGCCCGCAAACTGGCTCGCAAGCGCGCACAGCGCGAAGGCATCGTGTAGGCGTTCCGCGTCTTACGCATTGAAAAAAGCCCCGTCAGAGCGATCTGGCGGGGCTTTTTCTTTGGCCTGTCATCATCCGGCCAGAATGCGGGTCCATGCTTTTGATTGCAGCGAGGCAGGACAGACAATGAAGAAACTTATCCTTTGGGCGATTGTGCCGATTGTGATCGTGGCCTGCGGCCTCGCCTACTGGCTGGGGCCGGACATGTTTGCCACGCAGACGCTGACCATCGCCAATGAGAGCGAGCGGGCCGTGACGGTGACGATTTATGACCACACCTGGATGGTGACTCCGGGCGAGACAGTGGCGGATCGTTTTGAGGCCAAGGGCGACGCGCATTTCGAAATCGTGGACGCAGGCACGGGCGAGACCCTCGCCACGCCCGGCTACCTCACATCGGGCATGGCGCAATGCCATGTCATCACGATCAGGGAGACCGTCGATTACCTGTCAGGGCTGGATGAGAACTGTTAGCGCGGGCCTCGTCCTTCGACTTCGCTCAGGATGAGCCCCTTCTTCGCGCTTAGCCCTTCTTGCGGCTGAACATGCGTTTGAAGACGCCGCCGAGGTCGCCGATGCCGGCGCCGTGGATGGCGCCTGCGCGGTAGACCTTGGTGGCGAGCCAGAGGATCGTGGCGGCGGTGACGACCATGATCAGCATCTGGGCGATGATTTCCCACATGGGCGGATTGTGCGGCATGCGCAGGATCAACAGGAACGGCGTGAAGACCGGGATCCATGAGGCCACGTCGATGACGGGCGAGCCCGGATCCTGAAACGCGATGAAGATGGCGAACATGGGCAGCATGAGCAGGATCATCATCGGGCTGAGCAGGGTCTGCGCTTCCTGGATTGTGTCGCAGAGCGAGCCGAGGGCCATGAAGATCATGCCGTACATGATGTAGCCGAGGAGGAAGCTGATCAGGCCGGGGATGATGATGGCCGGATTCGCGAAGGCCGCGAGGAAAGGCGAAAGGAGGCTCGCGCCGCCGGGGATCTGGCTGGTGGCGAAGAGCGAGGCGCCGAACGCGAAGAGGCCCCATGACAGCATCATCGTGGACGTGACCGCGAATACGGCGAGCAGCTTGCCTGCGAGGAGTTCCGGAAGCTTCACGGAGGTCAGCAGCGTGTCGAATATCTTGTTCGAGCGCTCTTCGATCGTTCCCATCAGCAGGTACTGGATGATCGAGAAGATCATCAGCCAGAGGAAATAGGCGAGGCCGCCGGCGACATAGACGGGCGCCTTGTCGGCCATGGTGACTTCGGAGCCGGCTGTGGTCTGCTCGGCGACGGTGCGGATGCGATGGGCCGGCACAGTCAGGGCGCTGTCATCGACCGTGTCGAGGAAGTCATCGCCGAGGCCGGCCTCGCTGAAGGCCTGCTGGCGGGCGAGGCGGCGCATGGCGCTTTCAGCCTGCCAGCGGAGGCCACTGACGCTGACATCATCGCTCCAGTATTCGAGGCTGGTGCCATCGGACGACGGAATGAACACGGCAAAGAGCGGCTTGTCGCCCAGGGGCCCTGAGACGAGTTGCTGGCCGAGGAGATAGGGGCGCAGGTCGTCTATGGCCGTTGCCGGAGCAGGCACACGGATGAACTTGCGTGAGGAAGCGGCTGCATTGTCCCGCAACTGGTCGCGCTGGTCGTCGGTCAGGTCCATGCCATCGGCCATGTCGCGGGCCTGATTGCCGATATCGGCTTCATCGCGGGCGAACTCACCGTCGATGGCATCGGCATAGACAGAACCCGTTTCGACGACGGCGTAATAGCGCACGGGCGAAGACTTGGCGGCGAAAACAGCGAACGTGCCGCCAATCAGCATGAAGAGCGGCACCGCAGCGAGGCTGAGCCAGAAACCCCAGGCCTTCACATAACCGAGATAGTCACGCCGGAAGATCAGGTAGACATTGCGCATCAGGCGATTGCCCCTTCCCCGGTGGATTCAAGCAGGGCGGCGGCATCGGCCTCACCCACGAGCGAGACAAACACATCGCGCAGCCGGGCCTCTTCAGGCGCAAAGCCGACAATGGGGGCACCAGCCTCGATGGCGGCGCGCAGGGCGTCCTGTGCCCCTGTGCCGGGTCGCAGGCTGATGCGCCAGGCATCTCCCGGGCCCTTGTCGGGGGCGCGATGGGCCTCGAAACCCTTGGGGGCAAGCGCGGCGGCGAGATCAAAGCCCTCACTGACGGCAATGCGGGCGCCCTGCCCCAGCGCGTTAAAGGCCTGGTCCAGCGTGCCATCAAAAACCTTGCGACCACGCGCCATCATCACGATGCGGTCGCAGAGGCGTTCGGCATGTTCCATCACATGGGTTGAGAACAGGATGGTGGCGCCGCGGTCATGCTCGGCACGGATAAGGTCTTCGAGCACTTGCTGGTTGACCGGGTCGAGACCGGAGAAGGGTTCGTCGAGGATCAGGAAGTCCGGCCGGTGAGCGAGCGTGGAGAGGATCTGGACCTTTTGCGCCATGCCCTTGGACAGCTTGGAAATGCGTGTCGTCTTGAACTCGGAAAGGCCCGACATGTCGAGCAGCTCAATGGCGCGGGCGCGGGCGTCGCGGGCGGTGAGGCCTTTCAGGCGCGCGAAATGCTCGATCGTGGCGCGCGTGGTCATCTTCTTGTAGAGGCCGCGCTCTTCGGGAAGGAAGCCGACGCGCTTCAGCGTGGCAATCTCGGGCGGCTTGCCGAACAGGCTGACCGAGCCGGAATCAGCCTGCATCACGCCGAGCGCCATGCGCAAACTGGTCGACTTGCCGGCGCCATTTGGGCCGAGAAAGCCGATAATCGCGCCCTCGGGCACGTCAAGCGACAGGTCGCTCACAGCTGTGAACGCGCCAAAGCGCTTGGTTACGTTGCTCATGACCAGGGGCGGCAGGCCCATGAAAGCCTCCTCGGCAGCCGGGAGCCCGCAAATGCGCGCAATTCCCCTATCAGACGAAAGAGTTTCACCCGAAACGCCTTGCCAAGCCCTTAAAGCCGACGCAGCATATTGGAATGAAAAGGGATATTTCCCCTGTTGCGCCCGATTGCCTTCGTCTGACACGCGAGGACATGGCCAACACACGGCGCAACGCGCTGCTTGAGCGAAACCGTCTGCTAAGCCGTATCGAAGCGGCGATGGCGCGGATGGAGGGTGGTCAATTTGGCCTCTGCACTCAGTGCGGCGGCTCCATCCCGCGCACCATGCTGGAGGCAGACCCCGCAATGGTGCGGTGCCCTGACTGTCTCAAGATTTGTTAGATTGCAGGCTGCCTAGAGCAGCAGGCCGAACAGACCGATAAAGCCCTGAACGACAAGAGCCAGGATGATGAGCAGCACAAGCGTTGCCATCCAGCGGCCACCAAGGTTCAGGAACAGGCCGGCGGCCAGACCGACAACAGCCATGATACCGAGCGAGATCATCCAGTTCATGCCGATGGCAACAGCAAGCACTGCATAGCCAACGGAGAGCACAGTGATCAGGCCGCCCCAGGTGCTGCCCACGATGAAGCCATGCCAAGTGGCTTCCTGTGCTTCGATGTCCATATCGCCGTGATGATATTCGCTGGTCGCCATGAGGCCTCTCCGTGACTCGTATCTGCACGCCGTATTAGCGAAGGCGCAGCTTGGGTCAAGCGCGGCAAAGCGCGCGGGTGCGTGTTCAGTTCAGCTTGCCCTTGGTACGGGCCTGTTTCGGAGGTTTTGGCGTGAAGGCGCGCGGCAGGGGCGCAGCCGGGACGCCTTCCTCAAGCAGGGCAGCCGATTCCTCCGGCGTGGTGGCGCCCCATATCGGGCGGTCTTCGGTTTCGCCATAATACATGGCGCGGGCCTCGTCGGCGAAACTGTCGCCGACATAGTCGAAATTTTTCTCGACATGATCGCGCGCCTTGGCGGCAAATTCGGCTGCCAGCTTTTCCGCCTCCGACTGCGCCGCCCTCTTCTTGGGCGATTTCACCGACGGCGCCATGATCTGTTTCGTGACCTGAGCCCCGGCACATTCCGGGCAGATCACAAGATGCTTCTTCGCCTGCGCGTCAAAGGCGGCGGATGAGGCAAACCATGCCTCGAATTCGTGTTCGCAATCACCGCAGATGAGAGCGTAACGGATCATGCCTGATCAGGCCGCCAGCATTGCGTCGAGCTTGCCGGCCCGTTCGAGTGCCATCATGTCGTCGCAGCCACCGATATGCTTGTCGCCGATGAAAATCTGCGGGAACGTGCGGGCACCACCGGAGCGCTCAACCATTTCGGCTTTCTTCGCGGCATCCATGCCAGCGTCGATTTCCTTCATGGCGATCTTCTTTTCCTTGAGCAAGGATACGGCGCGGCTGCAATACGGGCAGAAGGCGCGCGTATAGATAGTAACCTTGGGCATTACGGGCAGGCTCCTTAAAGCTGTGAGTTCTTTGGCTTATATGGTGACATCTGTTTCCCGGACAACGCGCGCGAGCACAAGCACATCCACATTGGCTGCGCCTGCCTGTTTCAGGGCACGTGTACAAGCCGAGAGTGTGGCGCCGGTGGTTAACACATCGTCGACAAGCAGCACCCGCCGGCCCGATATCCGCGCTATGGCGGGCTTTCTGACGGTAAATGCCCCGGCCATGTTGCGGCGGCGCTGGCGGGCAGAGAGACCCGCCTGACTGGGTGTACGGCGCGTACGCTTTATCGCATCAACAATAATTGGCGTGCCGGACATGCGGCAAATGGCCTGTCCGAGCCAGGCAGACTGGTTAAAGCCGCGCCGGGCGAGCCGGGCAAAGTGCAAGGGCACAGGCACGATCAGGTCGGCCTCTGCGACGAGATCCCGGCCCGACTGGACCATCCATCCGGCGAGGGTTTGCAGGCCGTCGCGGCGGCCAGAGCGCTTCAGATCAAGCACGGGGCGGCGCGAGGCCGCGTCATAGACCATGGCGGCGCGCGCGCGGTCCCATCGCGGCGGACGGGCGATGCAAGGGGCGCAGATAGCACCGGGGCCGAGATCAAAGTCGAACGGGCTGCCGCATGTTTCGCAGACGGGCCCTGTCAGGAAATGGATCTGGCCGAATTCCTCCGGTGCGAGGGGACCCTTGCCCACGCCGCGCTGGCCGGAAACGAGGGAACGGGGTGGCCAAAGGAAGTCAGCCGCCGCGCGCAGAAAGCCCTTTGCGCGGGCCGGACGCCGGTCCATATCGCTTGGCATGACCCCTCCTGCCGCTCCCAAAGCCCCGCCGCGCCTGTTTGACCGCGACCTGCTGGTGCGCCGCCGTGACCGGGCCGCACCGCATTTCGACGAGTATTCCTTCCTGAAGGACCGCGTGTCGAGTGATCTTGTCGACCGGCTGAACGATACGGCCCGTACGTTTCGGGCAGGACTGGAGCTGGGCGGGCATGACGGCGGCGTCAGCGAGCAGCTGAAGGGCGGCGCAAAAGTGGCTGCGATGACGCTGACAGACCCCTCCCCCGCCATGGTGGCGCGGGCGCGTGAACGCGGTCTCGATGCGGTCGTTGCCGATGAAGAGAAGCTTGGCTTCGATGAAGCGCGTTTCGATCTCGTCGTGTCAGCCCTGTCGCTGCATTGGGTCAACGACCTGCCCGGCGCGCTGATACAGGTGCGCCGCGTGCTGGAGCCGGATGGCCTGTTCCTGGGCGCCCTGTTCGGGGCGGGCACGCTGGCAGAACTGCGCGCGTGCCTGATCGAGGCTGAAACGGAGATCATGGGCGGTCTTGCGCCCCGCCTGTCGCCGCTTCCGGCGCTGGCCGACATGGCCGCGCTGATGCAGCGGGCCGGGTTTGCCCTGCCAGTGGTAGACCGCGAAAGCGTGGTGGTGCGCTATGATTCCGTGTTTGGCTTGCTGGCAGACCTGAAAGGCATGGGCGAGCGGGCGGCTTTTGCCAGCGGGATGGCTCAGCCCCTGCCCCGGCGTGTGCTGATGCGGATGGCCGAGCTTTATGCGCAGAATTTCAGTGACCCGGACGGGCGCGTGCGCGCGACGTTCGAGATTGTCTACCTGTCAGGCTGGGCGCCAGCACCGAGCCAGCCAAAGCCGCTGAAGCCGGGAAGCGCAAAGGCGAGCCTTGCTGACGCTGTGCGCAGACAGGGAGAAAGCAGCCAGGACGACTGACGGCTTTCAGCTCGGGAACTGGTCAGCCGCATTCTGCATGGCGTCGCCGGTGCTGTTGCCCATGAGCGTTGCTCCACCAATAATGGCAATGCAGATCAGCGCCAGTATGAGGCCGTATTCAATTGCCGTGGCGCCCCGCTCATCATGGGTCCAGCGCAGGAGTGTTGTCTTCAGCCCCATTGAACCCTCCGAGTTCACTTCCCCGAAAGCACATCGAACAGAGGGATATCTGCCGCAGGCGCCGGATAGTCGTGCAGGGATGATGGCGCGACCCATGCGACCGACTGGCCTTCCGCAGGGATTACGTCGCCAGCCCAAGCCCGACAGCGGAAGAGTGGCATAAGTAGGTGAAATTTCGGATAATCGTGACTGGCAAATGTGATCGGTATCAGATCGGCCTCGTCAACCATTATAGAGAGCTCTTCCTGCAGCTCCCGCACCAGGGCGCGGGTTGGTGTCTCACCCGGCTCGACCTTGCCACCGGGAAATTCCCAGAGGCCGGCCATGGACTTGCCCTCAGGGCGCTGCGCGAGGAGGATTTCGCCTTTCGCATTGTAGAGCGCGACCGCGACCACCAGCAAAAGCGGACGCGTCATGTCCGGTAGGCGCCGTTAATGTCGACATAGCCGTGCGTGAGGTCGCAGGTCCAGACAGTTGACGCGCCTTCGCCATAGCCAAGGTCAACGCGGATCGTGAACTCGGGCTTTGCGAACACGGCGCTGGCGGCAGCCTCGTCGTAATCCGGAGCGCGGGCGCCGCCCTTGGCGACCTGGACCTCATCGAACCAGATGGCCAGCTTTTCCATGACGATCGGCTCGAGCGACTTGCCGACAGCCATGACGACACGGCCCCAGTTGGCATCGCCGGCTGCCATGGCCGTCTTGATGAGGGGAGAGTTGGCGATCTGACAGGCCACGTTCTTGGCCGAACGCTCTGTGTCGGCGCCTTCGACCTTCACGGTGACGAACTTGCTGGCCCCTTCCCCGTCCTTCACGACCTGCAGGGCAAGATCGAGGCAGGTGGCATGCAGGGCATCGGCAAACGCCCGGAAGCGTTCATCGTCACGCGACTCGATCACCGGCGCGCCGGTGCCGCCTGTGGCGAAGACCATCAGCGTGTCGGAGGTCGACGTGTCGCCATCGACGGTGATGGCGTTGAAGGTCACGTCGGTGATGTCCTTGAGCAGGTCCTGCAAGAGTTCAGGCGCGACGGCAGCATCTGTGAAGACATAGGAGAGCATGGTGGCCATGTTGGGCATGATCATGCCGGAGCCCTTGGCGATGCCCGCGAAGGCCGTGGGCACGCCAGCCAGATCGACCGTGCGGCCCGATGCCTTGGGATAGGTGTCCGTCGTCATGAAGGCGCGGGCGCAGGCCTCCCAGTCGGGCTGGCCGAGCTTGGCGGCGAGATCCGGCACGAAGGCGCCGACAAAGTTCGGATCCTTCAGCGGCTCGCCAATCACGCCGGTCGCGGCGAGGAAGCATGTCTCCCTGGCGACGCCGAGTGTGCCGGTCATCGCCTTCAGGGTCGCTTCATTCTTCTCGACGCCCTTGGGGCCGGTAAAGGCATTGGAATTGCCCGAATTGGCCACCAGCGCGCGGGCCTTGCCGCCGCCGGTCGCCAAAGCCTCGCGGCACCAGCGCACGTCAGCCGAGGCCGTGTTCGAGACCGTATAGACGCCAGCGCAGGTCGTGCCTTCGTCAAACGCGAACAGGAAGACATCATCGCGCTCTATTCCCCGGCGCGCATAAAAGCCGCGCGAGCCCGCTGTGGCGCGCAGGCCCTTGACGGTTGGCAACACCGGAAACGTGGCGGGGGCAAAGGGAGATGGCTTCAGGTTCACAGGTCGCTTCCTTGATCGGCTTCAGGCGCAGCGTCCTCATCAGGCATGAGCCCATTGTCAAGCGAGATCGGGGCGGCCGGCGCGCTATCGACACCCGGGCCGCCTTCCTGAACCGTGGCCTGGGTGCGCAACTCGCGCAGGATCTTGCTGATCTCGTTCAGGGTGAGGAAGGTGACGATCTCGGGCCGCATTTCCTCGCGGGTCTTGGGCGCGCGGGTGCGCCTGTCCTTCACTTTCAGGATGTGCCAGCCGTCGGCGCCCTTGAAAGGCTTCGATATCTCACCCTCGGGCGTGTCGGCGATCATGACCGGGAACGGATCTGGCTGCTCGTTCGGCGAGACATAGCCGAGATCGCCATTCTCCATCCTTGTGGCGGTATCCTTGGAATGGGTCCGCGCCATGCTCTCGAAACTCGCGCCGACCTTTATCTCGTCATAGACGGCCTGGGCCTCCTCTTCTGTATCGAACAGGATATGGGCAATCGAGACTTCGTCGTTGGACTGCTGGAGCGTGACCTGTTCGGCATACATCTTGTCGATACGGTCTTCGGTCACCTCACGGGCGACCAGGTCTTCCACGAGCAGATTGCCGAGAATGCGCTCACGCGCCATCTGAAGGCGCCGCTTGGCTGCCGATTCCTTGTCGATACCGCGCCGCGTGGCTTCCTGCGCCATCAGCTTCTGATCGACCAGCTGGTCGAGCACGGTCTTGTATTCCGTACTCTTGTGATCGAGCGGCTGTCCGGCAGGAACCAGCCCCCGCGCAACCGCCTCAAGCTCGACATCGCTGACATAGATTTTGTCGCCATTGACCGTCGCTGCGGCAGCGCCGTCGACCTGGACCGGAATTTCTGCCTCGTCGCCATTGCCGCAGGCGCACAGTACAAGTAGCGCCGCGCCGCAGGCCAGTCGGCCGAATGCAGCCTTATTCGCCTTGAAAAACAGCACAGTTATCTCCCGTGATCGCTGAGAGGGTCGCATTGACACCCCATTGCGGCGTTCTTAAGTCTGACCCTCACTCTGGTCGAGAGTTCTCGTCCAGTGTAAGCGCTGCGGAAGAACCCGCAAAACGGTCCTGCCATATGATACTGTCAGGACTAAGAGTTTAGTTTGCCCAGATCGATTGGTGCCGCCTGATATGCTTTCCGTAGCCCGCAAGATTTTCGGTTCCGCCAATGACCGCAAGCTGAAACCCATGCGCGCCCGCGTCAACCGGATCAATGCCCTTGAGCCGATGATGGAGGCGCTCTCCGACCAGGCCCTGCGCGCCAAGACCGTGGAATTCCGCAAACGACTGGCCGATGGCGCAACCCTCGACAGCCTTCTGGAAGAAGCCTTTGCCGTTGTCCGCGAGGCCTCGCGCCGCGCGCTTGGCATGCGCCACTTCGATGTGCAGATGATGGGCGGCATGATCCTGCATTCCGGCGCCATTGCCGAGATGCGCACCGGTGAAGGCAAGACGCTGGTGGCAACGCTGGCCGTTTACCTGAACGCGCTTGAAGGCAAGGGCGTCCACGTCATCACCGTGAACGACTATCTCGCCAGGCGCGACGCCGAATGGATGAGCGGCATTTACGGCTTCCTCGGCCTGACGACCGGTATCATCGTGCACGGCGTGACGGATGAAGAGCGCAAGGCCGCCTACGCGTGCGACATCACCTACGGCACGAATAACGAGTTTGGCTTCGACTATCTGCGCGACAACATGAAATACTCGCTGGACCAGATGGCCCAGCGCGGACACCACTTTGCCATCGTCGATGAAGTCGACTCGATCCTGATTGATGAGGCGCGTACGCCGCTGATCATTTCCGGTCCGACGGATGACCGATCGGAACTCTATATTGCGCTCGACAATCTGATGCCGCGTCTTGAGCCGGAAGATTTCGAACTCGACGAGAAGCAGCGCTCTGTCACCTATACCGAGTTCGGTACCGAGAAGATCGAGCGATGGCTGACCGAAGCGGGCCTGCTGGAAGGCTCGATGTGGGAACCGTCGAACATTTCCTTCGTGCACCATGCCAACCAGGCCCTGCGCGCGCATAAGCTCTACCAGAAAGACAAGGACTATCTGGTCAAGGATGACCAGGTCATGCTGGTCGACGAGTTTACCGGCCGCATGATGGAAGGCCGCCGCCTGTCGGAAGGCCTGCACCAGGCCATCGAGGCCAAGGAACGCGTCGACATCAAGCCCGAGAACCAGACGCTCGCCTCAATCACGTTCCAGAACTATTTCCGCCTCTACAAGAAGCTGGCCGGCATGACCGGTACGGCGCTGACCGAGGCCTCCGAATTCCACGACATCTACAAGCTGGAAGTTATCGACCTGCCGACCAATAAGGAAATCCAGCGGATTGACGATGATGACGTCGTCTACCGGACGGCCAAGGCGAAATATGCCGAGATCGTCAAGGAAGTGAAGGAATGCCAGGCCAAGGGCCAGCCCATCCTGCTTGGCACAGCCTCAATCGAGAAATCCGAAATCCTCTCCAGCCTGCTGACCGCAGCGAAGATCCCGCACAAGGTTCTGAACGCGCGCCACCACGAGCAGGAAGCCTTCATCGTCGCCAATGCCGGTGTGCCGGGCGCAATCACGGTTGCCACGAACATGGCTGGCCGCGGTACCGACATTCAGCTCGGCGGCAATTTCGACATGCGTGTCGAGCATGAGAAAGCCGCGAAAGAGCAAGAGCTTGGCCGCGAGCTGACCGAGAGTGAACTCTCCGTACTGACCTCGCAGATCAAGGCTGATATCGAGGTGAAGAAGAAGCGCGCGCTCGACGCGGGCGGGCTCTACGTCCTCGGCACCGAGCGCCACGAAAGCCGCCGCATCGATAACCAGCTGCGCGGCCGAACGGGCCGTCAGGGCGACCCGGGCCGCTCGAAATTCTACATTTCCATCGAAGACGACCTGATGCGGATCTTTGCCGCCGAACGTATGGACGCCGTGATGCGCCGTCTCGGCATCAAGGAAGACGAGGGCATCACCCATCCCTGGATGAACAAGGCGATGGAGACCTCACAGCGCAAGATCGAGGAACGCAACTTCGAGATCCGCAAGAACGTCCTCAAATATGACGACGTCATCAATGACCAGCGCAAGGCCATCTTCGAGCAGCGCATGGAATTCATGCGCGACGACGACGTGTCAGACACGATTGCCGAAATGCGCGACCACGTGATCGATGCGCTCGTGCTGCGCACGATGCCTGAAAAGGCCTATGCCGAGCAGTGGGACATTACTGGCCTCAAGGAAGCGCTGCAGACCGATCTCGCGCTCGAC
Source organism: Hyphomonas oceanitis SCH89 (assembly GCF_000685295.1). Classification (GTDB taxonomy): domain Bacteria; phylum Pseudomonadota; class Alphaproteobacteria; order Caulobacterales; family Hyphomonadaceae; genus Hyphomonas; species Hyphomonas oceanitis. The sequence goes on along the minus strand of NZ_ARYL01000014.1, from coordinate 54,366 downwards.
CTGCCCGTGGCTGAATGGGCCGCTGAAGAAGGCGTTGCCAACCAGGAAATCGCCGAACGCATTCGCAAGCACGTATCCGAGGCTTACGAGAACCTTGGGCGTCAGGTCGGCGACGCCCAGATGCACCGGATCGAGAAACAGGTCCTGCTGCAGGTTCTGGACCTGCGCTGGCGGGAACACCTGCAGCAGATCGACCAGCTGCGCTCGGTGATCCACCTGCGTTCCTACGGCCAGCGCGACCCGCTGAACGAATTCAAGGAAGAGGCCTTCAACCTTTTCTACAACCTGCTGAACGAACTGCGCGCGACGGTTACCCGTTCGCTGATGCATATCCGCGTCCAGCCGCCGGAACAGCGCCGCCCTGCCCCACCGCCTCCACCTCCGCCGATGCGCGAGCTGCACCTTGACCCCGATACCGGTGTCAACGAGATGGCGCCCGAGGAACCAGCGGGCAATACAGGCCCCGGCCCGGCGCTTCACCAGGCCGAGGATGACTGGACGAACACGCCGCGCAATTCGGCCTGTCCGTGCGGTTCCGGCAAGAAGTACAAGCATTGCCACGGCGCACTGACGCCGCAGCAGGCCTGATCCGTCAGACCAGTTCGGCGGGCTCCGGTCCCACATAGACTGATTGCGGGCGGATAAGACGCCCAGTGAGACGCTGCTCGCGCGCATGTGCGAGCCATCCAGCTGTGCGGCCTGTGGCAAAGACGGCCGTGAACGCATCTGGCGGAAAGCCCAGCGCTTCGAGCAGGAGCGCGGTATAGAATTCCACATTCACATCGAGGGGCCTGTCTGGTTTGCGCTGGTGCAGGACTTTCAGCGCAGCACGCTCGACGGCTTCGGCCAGTTTAAGGCGCCCCGGTAGCGCGCTGGAGTCGGCGGACATGCGTTTCACCGCAGCTTTCAGCGCGTCCGCACGCGGGTCGCGGACCTTGTAGATGCGGTGGCCGAAGCCCATCAGGCGGTCGCCGCGATCCAGTGCGTCTTCGATCCAGCTTTCGGCATTCTCGGGCTTTCCGATGCCGTCCAGCATGGCGATGATCGGGCCGGGTGCGCCGCCATGGAGCGGGCCTTTGAGGGCTGCGAGGCCTGCGAGAACCGATGATGTCAGGCCTGACCAGGTGGAGGCGACAACGCGGGCCGCGAAGGTGGATGCGTTGAGGCCGTGGTCCGCGACGGTGACGAGGTAGGTGTCGAGGGCAGCTGCCACGTCCGGCGCCGGGATGTCGCCGGTCAGCATGTGGAGCATGTCGGCAGCATGGCCCGCCTTTGCGTTTGGTGCGAGAGGGGCGAGCCCTCGGCGGCGGCGCAGGAAGGCGGGGAGCAGCACGGCAGGGGCGGCAAGGAGGCGCAGGGAGGTTGCAATGTCTTCCCCGTCTTCGAAACGGGCCGTCAGGGCGCGGACGCCGTCCATGGGCGGCAGGGCCAGCAGGGCATCGTCAATGTATTGGGCGAGTGGGTAGACCGCGTCGCGGGCGGCACCGAGGCGAGCGGAAAAGGCTTTCGCATCCGGCAAATCATCCAGCAGGCCTTCCAACAGAAGGTGCGCGACCTCTTCAAAGCCCATCCGGCCCGCAATCTGGTCTAGTGAAAAGCCTTTTATAACAAGGATTCCCTGCGCACCATCTACGGAAGAGAGGCGCGTTTCGGCGGCAATGACGTCATCCAGGCCTTGGCTCATTTTGTGGTTCTCCTTTTGATTTTCAGCGTGGAGATCGGCGTGAAATGCTGTATCGTCAATCTTGATCAATATAATCAATGTATGGAGCAGACATGGCGTGGATCAGTTCGGAGGAGGCGATCCGCCTGCTCGGCGTGCGGCCGCAAACGCTCTATGCCTATGTCAGTCGGGGGCGGTTGGAAGCGCGGCCTGACCCGGACGATTCCCGCCGTTCGCTCTACAGTGCCGAGGATGTGGCGCGGCTGGCGTCGCGCCGCTCCGGGCCGATACGGGCGGCGGATATTGCCGAGGCGTCGATTGCCTGGGGCGAGCCTGTTCTGACGTCGAAACTGACGGTAATCGTTGACGGACGGCTCTGTTATCGGGGCGTGGACGCCATCACGTTGTCGCGCACAGCAACGCTTGAAGAGGCGGCAACGCACTTCTGGGCGGCCCCTTATGCCCCGCGGCGGGACCATCCGGTGGGTATTCCCGGACCATTCAAGGTCCGTTTGTTCACCGCTCTAGGGGCGCGGGCGGGCCATGACGCGCACGCGCGGGGCCGTTCCCGGACCGTTCTGACGGCTGACGCCGCCACCGTGCTGGAAACGCTGGTCGATGCCGCCACAGAGCGGCGAGGCAATGGCGCGATCCATGAGCGGCTCGGCGCAGCCTGGGGCCTCGAGCCCAAGGGCACCGACATGGTGCGCCGGGCGCTGGTCCTGCTGCTGGATCATGAGCTGAATGCCTCGACCTTCTCGGCGCGGGTGGCGGCCTCCACGGGGGCGTCGCTGTCGGCCTGTGCGCTGGCGGGGCTGTCGACCCTATCGGGGCCGCTGCACGGGGGAGCGGTGGCGGGCGTGCTGGCCTTCCTGAGCGAGGCGGAACAGGTGGACGCCGAAGCGGCCGTTCGGGCGCGGCTGGACGAGGGGCGCGCCCTGCCCGGCTTCGGGCATCCGCTCTATCCGGATGGCGACCCACGGGCGGCTGAGTTGCTGTCGCATTTCGACGTGCCGCCGCTGATCAGTGCCGTGCAGGCTGCCGTGATGCGGGAAACCGGCGAGCATCCCAATGTAGACTTTGCCATTGGCGCGATGGCGCAGCACTTCGGCTTTCCGGCGGAGACGGCATTCGGCATCTTTGCCATTGGCCGCTGCATTGGCTGGCTCGGCCATGCGATGGAGCAGATCGAGACCGGATCGCTGATCCGGCCCCGGGCCCGCTATGTGGGCGTAATGCCGACGCCTATTTCGCCATCACATTGACGACGGCGGTTGTCATCGCGGTGACGCCGGTCTCGATGGTTGGCGCCGGGACAGGCGCAAAGAAGGGCGAATGGTTGCCCGGTACTTTCAGCACGTCGAGCGGGGCACCTGTCTCGTCAAACAAGGCCGGATCATAGACGCCGACGCGGAAGTAGACCGAGTTGCTGAAGGCCTTGAGGAATTCGCCATAGTCTTCGCTGCCCGTGGTGGGCGCAGCAAAATAGACCTTGTCGGCTGGCAGCACTTTGCTCATTGCCGTGAGGGTTTTCTCCGAGAGATCCGGATCATTGAAAACGGCCGTGCCGCCGCTGCGCACGCTGATTTCTGCGTCTGGCGCGCCGGCCATGGCCACGATGGCCTCGGCTGTGCGCTTGACGCCTGCCAGCAGCTTCTCGCCAACGGCCGGCTTGTACCAGCGCACCGTGCCGCGCACGCGGGCCGTGTCCGGAATGATATTGCCCGCCGAGCCGGCCTGGATGGCGCCGACGCTGATGACGCCGAATTCCTGTTCCGGCTTTTCACGGCTGACCACGCTTTGCAGGTCGACGACGAATTTCGAGGCCATCATGATCGGGTCGATGGTCGTGCTGGGGCGGGAGCCATGACCGCCGATGCCATTGAACACGATGTCGAACCCGCCGGCAAAGGAGTTCATCTGGCCCTTCACGATCTGCACCGTGTCATAGGCAGACGGACCGACATGGAGGGCAAAGCCGTAATCAGGCACGCCAAACTTACCAAAGATATCGTCCGCCATCATTTTGCTGGCGCCGCCCTCTTCCGCAGGCTGGGCGACGAACATGAGCGTGCCTTTCCAGTCTTTCTTCATGTCGACGAGCGTCTGCGCCGTGGCGAGGAAGATAGCCATGTGGGCATCATGGCCACAGGCGTGCATGACGTATGTGTTCTCGCCGCGCCAATCGGTCTGCACCGTGCTGGCATAATCGAGGCCGGTCTTTTCCTGTAGCGGCAGGGCGTCCATGTCGGCGCGCACCATGACGAGCGGACCCTTGCCATTGCGCAGGATGCCGACAAGTCCTGTCTGGCCGATGCCTTCGGTGACCTCGAAGCCGAGCGTGCGCAACTCGGCAGCGATGATACCGGCCGAGCGCGTCTCCTCCAGGCCGAGTTCCGGGTGCGCATGGAAATCCTTGTAGACGGCCACCCAGTCATCAATGTGCTCGGAGACAAAGCTGGCAACATTGGATTTGAACTTGTCATTGATTGGCGCGGCACTGGCGGGCGCGGCGAGTGGCGCAAGGGCGAGCACACCGCAGAGGCTGGTGCGGGCAAGGCGGGACAGGAAAGTCTGGGACATGGCGGCGGCTCCGGTGAGATGTCGGCGGGATGGCGGAAAGACATTAGCCATCCCCCTGATACGCAGCCTGTTCAACAGGATTCGGACTTGGGCCGTTGCAGACGAGGCGTATGCATCCTTTTGGTGCGAGGCCTGCCCTCAACGCGTCAGGGAACCGAAACATGCCGCCTGCGTATGGTTAATTCCAAAGGCTAAAAGGGGCTGCATCATGCGCAGAGACATTCTTTCCACGATACTGGCAGTGATCTGCATCGTGTTCATCGTATCGCTTGGCATTTTCTATATTCAGGAAGGCTCTTTCGAAGGCGCAGGCCGGAAGATGGATGCCACGCTTCAAACCTTGCCTGAAGATACGGCTCGCGTGGCCAATGACGTGGCCGACAAAACCGATGAGGTGATCGAGGATATCGCGGACGGCCCGGACCAAAGCCCGTCCTGATCCACGCTGCCATGACAGTGATCTGAACAAAGGCCCGGCCTCCCGAGAGAGACCGGGCCTTTTCCGTTCAGGCGTAGGAAAGCACTTCGTATTCGACATTGTCATAGTCGTGGAAATAGAAGCGGCTGCCGGGATTGTACGTCTGGTGGGAGTGCGTGACGAAGCCGGCGTCGAGGATGCGGCGTTCGGCGGCGGCGAGATCATCGACGATGACCCCGACATGGTTGAGACCGCCTTGCGTATTGTAGGTGATCTGGTTGGGCGCATCCGTCTCGCCGGGGGAATAGAGCGCGATATAGGCCGTGTCCGTACCCACATGCGCGGTCTGTCCATTGTTGATGGACGCGCCTTTCCAGCGCAGGTGCCATCCGAAGATGCGCTCCAGCATGCGGGTTGTGCGGTCAATGTCGCTGACGGTGATGTTGACATGTTCGAGGGTTGCGGTGGGCATGGGAGACGTCCTTTCGTGCGGGCTTTCAGGCCCCTTTTTCCGTGATTGGACGTCTTTGATAATTCCTCAACCTTACTTGAGGTCAAGATATTTCTTTGCTATTTCCTCGTGCCATGAAAACAACTGATCTCATTCCGATTGGGCAATTGGCGGCGCGCACAGGCGTGGCGGTGTCGGCGATCCGCTTCTACGAGGACAAGGGCCTGATACGGGCGATGCGAAATGCGGGCGGGCAGCGGCGGTTCCTGCGCTCTGACGTGCGGCGGCTGTCCTTCGTGATGATTGCGCAGCAGCTGGGCTTCACCGTGGCCGAGATTGGCGAACTGCTGTCGGGCCTGCCGCAGGAGCGCACGCCGACCAAGGCGGACTGGTCGAAGATCAGCGCGCAGTTCCGGGAGCGACTGGATGCTCAGATCGAGCGGCTGGAACTGATGCGCGACCGGCTGGACGTGTGCATCGGGTGCGGGTGCCTGTCGCTGTCGAATTGCGCGCTGTACAATCCGGAAGACCGGGCAGCGCGCCTTGGGCCGGGCCCGCGTTACCTGATGGAGCGCAATGGCGCGGCCAAGGCCGCCGAGGCTTAACCTTTACCCTTGCGCTTGTTACAGACGGCATGGGCAAGCTGGAGGTTTGACTCGTCATCCGGGCCGCCGCGCGCGAGGGCGTGGATGTGGTCGAACGTGGGGCGCTGTTTCTTCCAGACCGTGGCGTGACCAACGGCAAAGCGCGTGGACGGCATGGGCTTGCCGCAGAGCGCGCACTTGCCGCCCTGCGCCTGCCAGAGGCGCTGGAACATCTTGGTTGCGGGGGGCGCGAACTCCTGGCTCACAGACTCTCCGGCACGCTCCAGCCGCGCCGGGTGCAGGCGGCCAGCACCGTATTGCGCAGCAGGCAGGCGATGGTCATGGGGCCAACGCCGCCGGGGACGGGCGTGATGTGGCCGGCCACGGGTTCGCAATCGGCAAAGTCTGCATCGCCGACAAGGCGCGTCTTGCCCTCGCCCTTTTCAGACGCGGGAATGCGGTTGATGCCGACATCAATGAGCGTGGCGCCGGGCTTGACCCAGTCGCCCTTGACCATGTTGGGACGACCGACGGCGGGCACGAGGATGTCGGCCGTGCGGCAGACGGCCGGCAGGTCTGCCGTGCGGCTGTGGGCGATGGTGACCGTGCAGTTCTCGGCGAGGAAGAGCAGCGCGGCGGGCTTGCCGACAAGAATGGAGCGGCCGATGACGACGACGTGGCGGCCGGAGAGATCAGCGCCGAGGGCGCTTTTCGCGAGGATGACGCAACCATTCGGCGTGCAGGGGCGCAGGCCGGGCTTGCCGAGCGTGAGGCGGCCGGCGGAGACTTCGGTAAGGCCGTCGACATCCTTGTCGGGGTCGATGCATTCAATGGCGCTGTGCTCGTCGAGGCCCTTGGGCAAAGGCAGCTGGAGCAGGATGCCGTCGATTGTGTCGTCGGCATTGAGGCGGGCGATCAGGTCTTCGACTTCGGCCTGCGTGGCCGTGGCGGGAAGCTGGTGATGGACGGAGACCATCCCGGCTTCTTCGGTGAGGCGGACCTTGGAGCGGACATAGACCTGGCTGGCGGGGTCTTCCCCGACGAGGACAACCGCGAGCGCAGGCTGGCCCGGCAGCGCCTTGACGGCTTTGGCCACTTTGGCGCGCACTTGGGCGGCGACACCTGTTCCATCAATCCGCTGAGCACTCATTCCTGCATCATCCCTGCCAGAACAGCCGCCAGATCCGGCGGCCCGTCTATATCGAGGCCTTTTAGCCGGTTCTTGGCGCCCGTCACCACCCTGACGGCAGACTTTGGCAGGCCGAGATGCTTTGCGAGCAGTTTTTCGACCGCCGCATTGGCCTTGCCGTCTTCCGGAACGGCGCGGACGCGGACTTTGAGGTAGGTGCGGCCCGCCGCGTCGGTCTCGGGGCCTTCGATCCGGTCGGCAGAGGCGTTTGGCTGCACGCGAACGGTGAGCCGGTGCATCGGGCTAGAAAGGCGCGATCGTGTAGCCGTAGCGGACGATCAGGCGCTGCAGGAAGAAGATGATCAGAAGCACGGCCATGGGCGTGAGGTCCAAACCGCCGAGGGGCGGAATGATCCGGCGGATCGGCGCATAGACCGGCTCGGTAATGCGCTCCAGCCCGCCCCAGATGCTGCGCACGGTGGGGTTGCGGATGGAGAGGACGTTGAAAGCCACGAGCCAGGACATGACGGCCTGCACGATAATGATCCATGTGGCGATGTTCAGGAGGAACAGGACAACATCCAGGATCGCGCGCATTGTAATCTCTCCGGAAACAGGGTGGCTTATAAGTGTCACTTAGGGTGTGTTGGTGAGTGAGTGCAAGGTCACCACTGCCGGTTTACCCTGCGACACGGTTGGCCCGGAACGTGAGCCAGACTAGCTCTGAGTGATCCAATGAAGGGGAATCGGGGATGACAGACACAGAAACGCCCCTTCGCCCGTTGACCCGCCTGCAGCAGGGCATGATTGCCCTCGCCATGGTCGCCATGGGCGCCGGGATGACAATCAACTTCGTGGTTGTGGCTCCGCTCGCGCGAAAAGCCGGGCTGGCCCCGATCGAAGTGGCGGGCATCCTGACCTTCTCCTCAGCCCTCTATGCCTTCATGATCCCGGTCTGGGGACGGCTGGCCGACCGGATCGGGCGCAAGCGCGTCATGGTATTCTCGCTGGTCGCGATGGGCCTCTTGAACATGGCCTTCCTGTTTGCACTGAGCGCCGCGCTGGCCGGCGTGGTGACGGGGCTCGCGGCGTTTTTCCTGCTAGCGTTTACGCGGCTCTGGTTTGGCCTGCTGGCGCCCGGCCTGCAGCCAGCCTCGATGGCGGCGATGACGGACGCGACAACCACGCTGACCCGCGCCGGGGGCCTTGGCATGCTGGGGGCATCAATGAGCGTCGGCTCGATCCTTGGCCCGGCGGGCGCGGCCGTGCTTGCGCCCTTCGGAGCACTGGTGCCGCTCTGGGGCACGATCATCCTCAATATCGCCGTCGGCATCATCCTCGCTTTCGTGCTGCCGAGGACGCGCAACACGCCGCGCGAGTCCAAACGCCCGACACCGCTGGCGTTCAATGACAAGCGCGTGCTGCCGCACCTTGTTTTCCTGTTCATCTATTTCATGGCCATCGGCATGATCCAGCAGACGATTGGCTGGTTCATCGAGGACCGCTACCATTTCGTCGATACGGCAGCGCATACTGCCGGCGAGATTGCCGTGCGCTATACCGGGATCATCTTCTCCTGCCTCGCGGTGGCGATGATCATCGTGCAGTTCGGCTATATCGTGCCGCGCCGGCCCGACCCGCGGAAGATCCTGCCCATAGGCCTCGGACTGGTCGCGCTCGGCTATATCTGCGCCGACACGTTCCACCCTTTCTGGGCCATGTGCGTCAGCTTCCTGATCGCCGGTGTGGGCGGCGCGCTGGCTGTGCCATCCGCCAATGCGCTGGGCAGCCTGTCGGTGGAGCGGCATGAGCAGGGTTCGGCGGCGGCGCTGCTGGCTGCAGCCCCGCCGGCCGGGTTTGTGTTCGGACCGCTGATCGGCGCAGGCCTCTATTCCATCGCCGCACCGCTGACGCTTTATGCGTCAGCGGGCGTTATGGCGGTGCTGTGTATCTACGCGTTCCTGGTGACGTCCAAGAAGACGCTCACCCCATGATGAAGGCGTTCAGCTTGTTACCGTCCGGATCGCGGAAATAGGCGGCATAGAAACCGCCCTCACCGCGCGGGCCGGGAGGGCCTTCATCGGTGCCGCCCTGTGTGATCGCGATCTTGTAGAGCCGGTGGACCTGTTCCTTGTCCTTCGCCTCAAGCGCTACCATCGTGCCATTCCCGACCGTCGCCGGCTTGCCGTCAAACGGCAGCGTGGCGGCAATGCCTGCGCCGCCGCCCGGCGTACCCCATGCAATATATGTGTCGGTTTCCATCATGCGGCCCGTGCCCATTTCCTTGGCGATCGCATCATAGAATGCAGCCGCGCGGGCAAGGTCTGACGTGCCGAAAGTTACATATCCAATCATCATCTTTCCCCCAGTTGAGAAAAAGAACATAACATGAACAAATAGAGGCTGACAAGAGCAGTGACTTACGCCGACGCGGTCACGAGCCGGTTAATAGTAATCCTACGCTGCTGGCTGGCCAATTTTGGGATTCTCAACATTTCAAGAGCGCTTGAGATTATCGCGCCACCCACCTTCTGGTTCGTTCGAGATGATATCCATGCATGTCGTCGCACTGAGTATCCTGAAATGTACAAAATTGCCGGCCGTAGGCCATTGGTAGTCCGGTACAGTCGCAAGCCAGGGCGAATGTATGATGCGTCCAAACGGGTAATAGAAACGCGTATCAGCGAGGCGTGGCCAATCCGTCATATCAATTGTCGGAAAGCTGCCGTCGCTGACTTCTCTGTAGGTCACCCAGCCCCATACCGGATCGAAATTCACTCGCAGGCATTTGTCAGATTCGACAATCTCTCGGGCAACGTCTTTATCCCCAAAGACGATCCTCTGTTCCACATCAGTCATATCTGACCACGAAGCACGTGATACCAATCGCGTCGTTTCCGGAATCAGATCCAGTGTCACGGCCTCGCCGTCGAGACTTGCCCGGATATTCCGGAGCGGCTTATCGAATACTCCGAAATCCGTGACGGGTTCTATTCTCATCCCCATCAAGCCCGCCTACATCGCGGAAATGCCGCCATCGACTTTCAGTTCGATGCCGGTGACCAGTTTGGATTCGTCGGAGGCGAGATAGAGCACGGCGTAGGCGATATCGTCCGGCTCACCGACCTTGCCGAGGGGGATCTGGCGGCCGAGCTTGGCGAGGGCTTCTTCTTCGCCGAACATTTCCTTGGTGCGATCGAGGATCGGCGTGTTGATGAAGACCGGGTGGACCGAGTTGCAGCGGATCTGGCCGCCCTTGGCGCAATGCAGCGCGATGGACTTGGAGATGTGGCGCACGGCGGCCTTGGCCGTGTTGTAGGAGACATAGTTCGCGCTGGCGATGATGCCGGCGATGGACGAGATGTTGATGATCGAGCCGAGGCCGTGGGCGCGCATCAGCGGGATCGCATATTTGCAGCCGAGGAAGATGGAGTCGACGTCGACCGTCTGGACCTTTTTGAACGTGTCATAGTTTTCGTCCTCGACCGAGCCGAGCGAGCCGATGCCGGCATTGTTGACGAGAATGTTTATGCCACCCATTGCCTCATGGGCGGCGTTCAGGACTTCCTGCCAGCGGGCTTCATCGGTGACGTCATGCTGGAATGCGAAGGCGGTGCCCTCGCCATGGGCGGCGTTGATTTCGGCGGCGACTTTTTCGGCGCCCGCGCCGTTCACATCGGTCAACGTGACCTTGGCGCCCTCCTTGGCCAGCATCTTGCCGATGGCTTCGCCGAGGCCCTGCGCGCCGCCGGTGATGAATGCCATTTTTCCCTGAACTCTGCCCATACCTGTTTCCTCTCGATTTTTTTGATCGCCTTCTCCCTAGCAGCCGAAAGTGATCGGCGCCAAACGCATTCTTTCGGCAAATGCCCTTGATGCCTGATCCATTCGGAGTGATCCTGAAGGCATGACGCAGGGCAATGATCCTGACCGGGCAGAAGCCCATTTCCACCTGTTCGATACGGCCATTGGACCGTGCGGCCTGGCATGGACTTCTGCGGGCCTGATCCAGGTGCAGCTGCCGGAAGCGAGCGAGGCGGCGACAGAAATGCGGCTGGGGCGCATCACGCGCGCGGCCTGGTCTGACAAGCTGCCGGACAATGTGTCTGACTGCGAGGACCGGATGCATGCCTATTTCAAGGGCGAGCCCGTGGCCTTCACCGACATAGATCTCGACATGAGCCGCGTGAATGCGTTCAGCGCGAAAGTCTATACCGTGCTGCGGGATGTGGGCTGGGGGCAGACGACGAGCTATGGCGCGCTGGCGCGGCAGATTGGCGATCCACATGCGGCGCGGGCGATTGGCGCGGCGATGGGCAAGAACCCGTGGCCGCTGGTGGTGCCGTGCCACAGGGTGCTCGCGGCATCGGGCAAGATTGGCGGCTTCTCGGCCTATGGCGGGCGGGCGACGAAACGCAAGATGCTGCAACTGGAACAGGCCGATGCAGACGGCGCGGCGCCGACCTTGCCGGGCCTCTTCGACTAGGTCTTGGGAGGTCGGCGCTGGGCTTCCCATTTGCGGCGCAGGGTGGTGATGCGTTCCGGGAAGCGGCCGAGCGTTTCGGCCTTGCGCACCCTGTCCGTGCGGAAATGGCGGAAGTCCTGTCGCAGTTCGCACCAGGCACCGATCAGTCGGACATCGTCCCAATAGGCGAGCAGGAAAGGCCACACCACGCGGCGTGTGACATTGCCCGTCTCGTCGGCATAGTCGAGCGCGAGCTTTGTCTGACCACGGATTGACTGGCGCACAAGCGCGACGTCGAAACTGTCCTTCGGGCGCTCCTTGAAGCTGACAGGCGTGAGGCCGGAATCGACAATGACCGGTTGCAATTCGCGCGGCACGGCGACCGTGAGCTTGGCGATGAGGTCGCGCGCGCCCCGGGCGAGGGCCGCGTCGCCACGCGCCGCGACCCATTGCGCACCAAGCACGGCGGCTTCCAGTTCGTCGGCTGTGAGCATGAGCGGCGGCATGTCATACCCATCTTCCAGCACATAGCCGGTGCCGGCCTCGCCGCGGATGGGTACGCGCTGGGCGATCAGTTCGGCCATGTCGCGATAGAGCGTGCGCAGGGAGACTTCCAGCTCTTCCGCCAGCACTTGCCCTGTGACCGGCGCGCGATGGCGGCGCAGGACCTGGATGATCTGGAACAGGCGTTCGGTGCGTCTCATTTTCTTGTCCTACTGCCACGCTGCTGACACCATGCTGTCAGCAGCCTTGCCGTATCAAGCCCCTATCGCAACCTTGAGACGGAGACTGACAATGATCACACTTTACGGATGGGGCCCAATGTTCGATTGCCCCTCGCCCAGCCCCTTTGTGATGAAGACCGACATCCAGCTGCAAATGCTGGGCGTGGAATTTGATCGCGCCATTGCCGACCTCGAGGCCGTGTCCAAGCACAAGGCGCCCTATGTGATGGATGGCGACGTACTGGTTCAGGACAGCAATTTCATCCGGGCGCATTTCGAGAAAAAGCTGCACAAGTCGCTTGATGCGGGATTGACCGACGAGCAGCGCGCGGCTGGCTGGGCGCTGGAGCGGATGGTGGAAGACAATCTCGCGGCAGTGATGCGGACGGAACGCTGGCTGAAGGACGAGAATTTCTACAAGGGACCTATCCACTTCTTTGACGGCATGCCGGAACCGGCTTTGTCGGACATGGTGGCCGGGCTGCGCGAAGGCATGGCGGCAACGCATTATGCGACCGGCATAGGACGCCATACCGAGGCAGAGCGACTGCAGCTTGCCGAATGGGACCTTCAGGCGGTCGCCATTCAGCTCGGCGCCAAGCCCTACCTTTTCGGTGACAAGCCAAAGGCCGCAGATGCCAGCGTGGTGAGCGTGCTGATCAATTGCGCGACCGAGTTCTTTGACACGCCGCTGACCGACCTTGTGCGCGGCCATACGAACCTGGTTGCCTATATGGACCGGATGAAGGCGACCTTTTTCGCCCGGACGGTCTGGCCAGCGACCGAAATGGCCTGAACCCATTTGTAGCGAGGCCGCGCCTCTTCCCTTATAGACCTGTGTGTTCCTTGACGGAGCACACAGGCAAAGGGGGGGCTTTGTGGGACCGGGACCGCTGAAATACCTGAATTTCATGACGCAGACCGACAAGTCGCGCGTCGTCTATCTGGCGCAGGCGCTGGGGGCCGTCATCGTCGGTAGCGTGGTGATGCTGACGCTGGTGGCCATTCTGTTTCCAAACGCACCCTCAGCGCAATCAGATGAACAGGGCGAGCCGCCGCTGTTCGGCCTGCTCGTTATCTGGCCTGTCGTCTCCACGCTGGCGCTCTGGTTCATCCTGTCGATGACGCGGCGGGCGACCCCGACTTATTGGCACGCGGCGGGCTGGTCGGCGCTTTGCTTCACGTTCGTGTTCGCGCTTCTGGCCGGACCCCAGACCGGACTGATCTTTGCCTGGCCTTATTTCATCTATTCGCTGACATTCCTTGCCTGGCAGCTGCGTTCGACCCGCGACGGCCTGTTCATGACTGCATTGCTGCAGGCAGCGGTGATGGCGGTGCCCGCGCTGATCATCAAGCTTTAGGGCCGAAACGGGCGAAATCGATCAAATTTGCAACATCGTGTTCAGCGGGCATATACCGTGCGCGTGTTAGCGATTGGGGATGCTCCGCAAGCTCATCGCCTCGTTGATAGCTGTCTATGCCATCGCCTTCGCGTTCGGCGCGCTGACAGCTGTGCGCTGGCCCTCGATCATGATGATGGTCAGCTGGATCGTGCATGACGATGTGGCCGCAGGGCTGGAAGCCGTCGACTGGCGCGCGCTCGGAATTGCCTATGGCGCGCCCTATTTGCTCGCCGCGCTCTGCTTCTATGCCTCTGCCGCGATGATTGCCGGGCGACGCCCGGGCGGTGTGCTCTGGTATATCATGGGCCTCGCGGCGGGTTTCCCGACCGTCTATCTCGTCCGGTTTTCGGATGGCTGGTGGAACGACCCGACGCCTGCCGAAGGCGCCGTGGCAGGTGCAGGGATTGGCGCGCTGCTGCTGCTGAGCGCTGTCTATGAATTGCGCAAGCGCAAGCCCGTTCGGGTGCCGCTGGCCGAGCCGGCCCCTGCCCCCGCCGCGCAACCCGTGGCCGTTGCCCCGGCACCGGAGCCGCAGGCAGAGCCCGTTCGCAAACGCCCGGCGGCTCCCAAGCCGACCTTCGTTCCCGCCGCCATCGCCCGCCAGCGCGCCAGCTTTGCCGCCCATGGTCGACGCATGCATGCCAAGCAGAACCGGCCGATCACCATCCGCCTGTTCTAGGGTGAACCTGTTTCTGATTGCGAGCCGAGCGGCTTCGCCATAGCTTGTTCCGGGAGCTTGGGAGGGCACTGCAATGAATATTCGAATCCTGGTCGGGGTCGCTCTGGCTTTCCTCTCTGGCTGGCTGCTGTGGCAGGGCCTTTCCGCCGTGATGATGATCACAAGCCGTGGCAGCCCGCTCAGCGATGCCCTGCTGCAGCCGCCAACCAGCCTGGTCCGTATCGTCGCAGCCTGCTTGGTTTTGCTCGGTGCACTTGTCGCTGTTGCCCAGCGCCCCGGCGGTGCCTGGCTTGCCGCAATTGGCACGGTGCTTTTCGCCTTGTTGCCCATCATGATGGCGGCCACAGGCACCGCGTCGCGCCTGTGGGCCGACGAGGCCGTGGTCTCGGTCGTCCTGATTGCTCTCACGGCTGCCCTTTGTGTGATCAAGCGACGAAAAGCCTGACCTAGCGTCAGAGGTCGCATTGATTTCAGAGCCAAAATGCCTAGGTTGCAGGCTCTCGCCCTAGAGGCCCTTTCAGCAAGGCAGAATTCCCATGTCAGAGACCTATGATGTCGTCATTATCGGCGGCGGACCCGGCGGCTACAATTGCGCCATCCGTGCCGGACAGCTTGGTCTGAAGACCGCTTGTATCGAATCGCGCGGCAAACTTGGCGGCACATGCCTCAATGTCGGCTGCATTCCGTCCAAGGCGCTGCTCCATGCGTCGCAGATGTATGCGTCGGCCCAGAACGACTTTGCCGGCATGGGCATCAAGGTCGGCAAGCTTGAACTCGATCTGGCCCAGATGATGAGCCAGAAGGAAGAGGCCGTTGACGGCCTGACCAAGGGTGTCGAGTTCCTGCTGAAGAAAAACAAGGTCGACTATATCAAGGGCTTCGGAAAGATCACCGGCAAGGGCAAGGTCGAAGTCACCGGCCTCGACGGCAAGACCCAGACGCTGGACGCGAAGAATATCGTGATCGCGACGGGATCCGAGCCAACCGGCCTGCCGGGCATCGAAGTCGACGAAGAGCGCGTTGTGACGAATACGGGCGCCCTGTCGCTGACCTCCGTGCCGAAACGCCTGATCCTGATCGGCGCTGGCGTGATCGGCCTTGAGATGGGCTCTGTCTGGGCCCGCCTTGGCTCGGAAGTGACAGTTGTGGAATATCTCGACCGTATCCTGCCGCCAGCTGACGCTGAAGTAGCCAAGGAAGCGCAGAAAGTCTTCAAGAAACAGGGCCTCGATTTCCGCCTCGGCATGAAAGTGACGGGCGTTGAAAAGCTGAAGAGCAAACTGAAACTCACAATGGAACCCGCCAAGGGCGGCGATTCGGAAACGCTGGACGCCGATGTGGTGATCCTCGCGGTCGGCCGCAAAGCCTATACCGAGGGCCTCGGCCTCGAAAACATTGGCGTGACACCGGACAAGCGCGGCGTGATCCAGCCCGTCGACGGCCATTTCAAGGTGGCAGACGGCGTCTGGGCTGTCGGTGACTGCATCCCGGGACCCATGCTGGCGCACAAGGCAGAGGATGACGGCGCGGCTGTCGCCGAGCTGATCGCCGGCAAGGCGGGCCATGTCGACTATAATCTCGTGCCGAGCGTCGTTTACACGAACCCGGAAATCGCCTGGGTCGGCAAGAACGAGGAAGAGCTGAAGGCCGCTGGCGTCGAGTATGTGAAGGGCAAGTTCCCCTTCATGGCCAACTCCCGCGCACGCACGAACCACGAGACCGTCGGCTTCGTGAAAATCCTCGCGGAAAAAGGCACGGACAAGATTCTCGGCGCCCACATGATCGGCGTCGGTGTTGGCGAGATGATTGCGGAAATCTGCGTCGCCATGGAATTCGGTGCGGCTTCGGAAGACGTCGCCCGCACCTCTCACGCCCACCCGACCCTGTCGGAAGCTGTTCGTCAGGCAGCCATGGGCGTCGAAGGCTGGACGATGCAAATGTAGGCAGGCATCCCCCCTGGGGGTGTTTGCGCGCAGGCCAAAAGCAGGAATAGACTAAACCCTGAGTGAGTTCAGGGGGACGTCTCAATGATCCGGTGCATGAAATTGACGGGGGCGGCCCTGTGCCTTGCCCTGCTGGGAATGCCTGCCTTGGCGCAGGGGGCGGACCCGCGCGCGCCCGCACCTGCGGCGCCCAATCCCAATGCGATCCTCGCAGAACTGTCGAACGTGGCGCAGATCACGGCCGCGGCGAAGAAGTGCAACTGGACATATCCGATCAATGTTTTGGCATCGGAATCCATGCTGGCCATGAAGGCAGCAGACCTGAAGGCCATGGTGCCACCGGACGTTCGCGGACAGGTAGACACCGCAGTGGCGCAAGCGACGGCCAGTGTCACCGAGATGGCCTGCAAGCAGGCTGACGGATCGGATCTGCCGCAACAGCACCAGATCACCATGTTTGTGATGGACCAGTACTGGCGCATGATTGCGCATGTCGATGTGCTGGGAAGCCTGCGCTGGGGCGAGGTGTTTCACTATACGCCCGAGGAACGCGCGGCGCTCGACAAGGAGATCGCGCATATCAAGGAATTCAAGGGCTACGGCTATTACGAAGCCGCAAACCCGCTTGAGACACTGGCCGACAAGACCCAGGGGCTGGCCTGCCGGGAGCGGGCGTCAAATGTCGACCGCTGCCGGCCCGTGCCTGCCGAACTGGAAGGTAGTGCGCCAACCGTGAAGGTCATGATCGAAGTGACCGAAGCCTTCGGCAAGGCGGTGGCCGCCGAGAAGATCAAGGAAAAGCAGGCAGCGGCGGCGGCCATCGGCGACGTCACGCAGTTCCGGGTGATCGGTGACGAGACCTGCACACTCGACACGCTGGCCCTGAAATATGGCGACGCGAAAATTCACTCCGTCACGCGGGAAGATACTTTCGGCAGTTCGACGGATACAGTCGCTTTCGTCGAGAAATTCAGGCTCGGAAAACCTGAGCGGGTCGGCTGGATCCTCCTGTACCTCAACACGATGGATTTGACAGGCGATGAGCGCTACTTTGTCCTGGCTCAGGATGGTGGAGAGTGGAGCGAAGAAGATGCGCGGATCGGCGCCGGGGACGTGACCGACCTCTATGCGGCGCAGGTTGCCCTGATTGACAGTCTGCCTGCATCCGAAAAAGCGGCAGCGACAGAAGAAGCCAAGGCGGCGATCACTGAAACCTATTTCACGAATTTCGTGTCGATGGGTCTGATGCAAGCCATAAACGGCAGCGGCGGCCTGCAGCTTACCCCGTGCACCGCTGACTGATTAAAGCAGGCGCTTGCGGCTGGACGATCTATCGACGCCCGCTTACCCTGCCCCGCATGTACATACATGCCGGAGCCGGATGGAGCATCAGGCCGTTCACACGGAACGACCGGATCGCGTGCCTGCGTATCTTTCGTGATTGCCTGCGCGCGTTTCCATGGCGGGGCGAATGGCAGGCCTACCTGCCGGTCCTGCAGAACGCCTTTGCGAATGCCCGCGTGCTGGTGGCGGAAGAGCGCTCGGCAGGTATTATCGGATTCCTGACACTCAATGTCTCGACCGGGTATGTGGACCACCTCTTCGTGCATGACGACTGGCGGCTTTGCGGTGTGGGACGCGGCCTTCTGGATGTGGCGCAGAGCGAGGCGGGAAAACCGCTGACGCTGGACGTGGATGCGCAGAATACAGGTGCGCGCAAAGCCTATGAGCATATGGGCTGGCAGGTCGTCGCCGATGCGCGGCCCTTGCGGCCCGGCCAGCAAGTGAGGCTGATCAGCCCCTGAAACCTATTCGGCGGCTCGCATGAGGGCCTGCATTCGGTCCAGCCAGGCCACCCAGCCTGCACGGCCTTCTTCAGTGAGGAACACGCGCGTCTGGGGCCGCTTGCCGACGAAGCGCTTCTCTATGCGGACATAGCCCGCCTCTTCCAGCTTGCGCAGATGGGTGGAGAGATTGCCGTCGGTGGCGCCGACCTTGTCCTTCAGCTCACCGAAGATGGCAGGACTGACGGAGGTGAGATAGGCCATGATGCCAAGCCTGAGGCGGCCATGGATGACATCGTCGATATCATTGTGGTCGAAGGGGTTTTCGCTGGCCATGGCGGCTTACACAGTCTCCGACGGTTCACCGCGAAGCAGGAGTATGCCGGGCAGGAAAACCGTCAGTCCGGCGACCAGCGCCCCAAGCAGCCAGACCATGTTCGTACCCGTGAGGAAGACGGCGGCGGCAACACTGGCAATGGCGCCCCACCCTGCCAGCGTCAGGACACGGCTGCCGGATATGAGCCCCGAGGTGAGCTGTGACAGGCCATAGGCGCCCAGCACGACCGGAACGGACCAGACGAAGGCATCACTGGCGCCGCCATCAGCAATTGAGCGCAAGATGGCACCGGAGAAAAAGGCAAAAAGCATCATGCCTGCACCCATCCAGACAAGCGACGACACGCGGTTTCCGGTAGAGGCTGCGCCCGGCTTGCTGAGCGGGAAGGTCAGCTGGAGCAGCTTGAAGCCGCCGAAGCCCAGCACGCCATAAGCTGCCCACATCCACGCGAAGGCGATCGGCTGCAGGCCGAACATGCCTTCGGCAATGGCATAATGGCCGAGATAGGCGAGCGTGGTCAGGCCTCCCCACCAGCTGAGGAAACGTCCGCCGAGCAGCGGCGCGTTCTGGCCCGCTTCGGCCATGTCTCGCAGATAGGATAGGTCGTCGGTGAGGGATGAATGGCTCATGAGGAAGGCTCCGATATCAACTTTGAAATACAAAGTAGTTTGCAAATTTTCCAGAGTCAAGCCGGTGTCAGGCTTTACGCGGCCGCGACACTCGCCATGGCGGAAAAAGCCCGTTAAGCGGGGGGATGACCGAGACGCGTTCCGACGATCCTGAAACCCTCTATGCCGCGCCCGCCAAATGGGTGGCCAGCGGCGCCGGGGCCCAAGGCAACCTGTTCCTCACCGGACGCGCAGGAACCGGCAAGACGACGATGCTGCGCAAGTTCCTGGCTGGCGCGGGCGACAAGGCCGTCGTGCTGGCACCAACCGGGGTGGCGGCGATGAATGCCGGCGGGCAGACAATCCATTCCTTCTTCAAGCTGCCACCGCGCCTTGTGGAGCCGGGCGACATCAAGCGCCTGCGCTCGACACGGCTGATCAAGGCGGTGGAAACCGTGATCATTGACGAGATTTCGATGGTGCGGGCGGACATGCTGGACGCCATCGACCGCAGCCTCAAGCTGAACCGGATGTCGAAGCGCCCGTTCGGCGGTGTTCGGATGATCCTGTCGGGCGATCTGCACCAGCTGCCGCCCGTCGTCTCGAACAGCGAAGCACCGATCCTGCAGGACCGTTATGGCGGCAGCTATTTCTTCAATGCGCCGGCGTTCAAGGATGCCGAGTTTGCCCTGCTGGCGCTGAAACATGTGTTCCGGCAGGAAGACCCGCGCTTTCTGGCGCTGCTGGGCGCGCTGCGCACAGGCAAGGTGACGCCGATGGACGAGGCCGTGCTGCGCAGTGTCGTGTCGTCGCGCAGCGCCGTGGATGCGTCCGAAACGCATGTCGTGCTGACACCCAATAATGCCAATGCCAACCGCATCAACCAGGCTCGGCTTGACGGCCTGAAGACCCGCTCGAAAACCTTCTCGGCTGAAGTGCAGGGACAGTTCGAGGAGAAGGCCTTTCCGACCGAAGCCGATCTCGTGCTGAAGGAAGGCGCCCGCGTCATGCTGATCCGCAACGATCCGGAAGGGCGCTGGGTCAACGGCTCGCTGGCGATCGTGGAAGGCTTTTCCGGCAAGGGCGTCATCGTCTCGATTGACGGAAAAGCCTATGAGATCGAGCCGTCAGCCTGGGAAAAATACCGCTACGATCTGGAGCCCGAGACCAAGAAGGTGAAGCGCGAAGTCGTCGGCACGTTCAAGCAGATGCCGCTACGCCTTGCCTATGCCGTGACGATCCACAAGGCGCAGGGCCTGACGCTGGACAAGGTGTTTATCGACTTTGACAGCGGCATGTTTGCCCATGGGCAAGCCTATGTCGCCTTCTCACGCGCGCGGACGCTGGAAGGGCTGGAGATCAGCCGCGAACTGCGCCCGCGTGACCTTGTGCTCGACCGTGACGCGTTCGCCTTCGGAAAGCTCGAGACGATTGAAGATACAGATGCCTATCTGCTGGCGAAGTTTGCCCGCGACGACAGCGCCCTGATCTGAAACGCGCTGCGCCTAGGCGAAGACCTGCGAATAGGACGGCGCGGCATAAGACGCCCGAGCCCGCACCATCGTGTTGCCGATGAGGTCATGCACGCAACGCCGGTCTGCCCGGAACAGGCCGACAGCATAACCGCCACAGAGCGGGATCAGGTTCACGATCAATCGGCCAAGTGTGTTGCGCATGATGACCGCGCCAAGGGCTGGTTTCTGCCCGTTTGGGTCCGTTACGACGGCGCCGAACATGAGCTTGCCAATCGTCGCCTGCATGCCTGAGCTTTCCAGCAGGGTGCCGTAGAGCGCCTGCGCCAGGAAGCAGACGGCGCCAAACTTCAGTATTTCAATATTGGCGCGGGCCTCTTCGGGCGAGCCGACGTCTGCGCTGGCCAGTGCGCTGATGGCGCTGGTGAGAGACGGCATGAACATGATGCCGACCGGAATCAGGATGAGCAACTCGTCGATGATGCGCGCAGCGATGCGGCGGCCGAAAACGGGCTTTCCGGCTGGCTTGCCTTGCGGCTGGCCGGATTGAGGCTCCGCGTAGGATGGCATGGGAATGGAGGCTGAGGCGGCAGGCGCCGCTTGGCCCCGCATGCTCGCTCGGCTTCGAGAAAGGCCCGCGCCTCAGGGCTGAGATCACCTGCGGGATGTGCGGGCGCGCCGAAGACGCCAGCCGACGATGTCACCGCAGGGCGCTTGCCGAAGCTTGGCGCACCTGTTGTGCCTGCTCTCTTTTTACCAAAAGTCGCCATACGGCTGTCCTCCGTTTGCCATCTCCATACACGCAGGAGTTTAGGTTCCGGTGGACTCTAAGGGGGCAATTTTCCGCCCCGTGTTAAGGAAATGACTAGGCGAGTTTGCGGATTTCCTCAGCCAGCTGGCGGTCATTGTCGGTGACGATCTTCTCAAGCACGTGGACGCGCTCTTTCAGCCGGTCGATCTCGGACTGCATGCGCGCCACATCCTTTTCGGACGCCGCATCGGCCTGCTGGTTATGTTTCATCTTGAAATAGTTCTTGAGCACGCCCGCACCGACACAAATCAGTACGATGATGACGACCATCTGAAATGGATCCATTTTAAGCGCCTCCAAGCATTATCGATAGTCGATATATGGGCAAGTCTCGGCCCGATGCAAGGCCTATTATTGCCCGGTCGAACCGAAACCGCCAGTGCCACGACTGGTCTCGTCCAGCGTATCGACCTTGGCCCAGCCCAGTTGGGTGACCGGGGCTAACACCAGTTGGGCGATGCGTTCGCCGCGCGCGATGGTGAACGGCTCGGCGCCGAGATTGATCAGGATGACCTTGATTTCGCCGCGATAATCACTGTCGATCGTGCCGGGTGTGTTGAGGCATGTAAGGCCATGCTTGGCCGCAAGGCCTGACCGCGGACGGACCTGGATCTCGTAGCCTTCGGGAATGGCGACGCTGAGGCCGGTCGGCACCATGGCGCGGGCGCCGGGGGCCAGAACCATCGGCTCAGCCTCTGGCAATGCGGCGCGCACATCCATACCGGCCGAGCCGGCGGTTTCATAGGCGGGCAGGTTCAGCCCCTCGAAATGCGGGAGCGGACAGACGCTGACAGTGACGTTTTTCATGGGGCGCAGCCGTGTTCGAGTCGCGGCGCGGAGTCAAGTAAGGGCGCGCGCGAGATAGACGACTTCCTTCGTGTCATCGGCATAGGAACGCCGTCCGATCTCCTCAAAGCCAAGCCGTGTGTGGAAGCGGAGGGAGCCGGAATTGGGCGGACGCAGGTTCACTTCGCAGGTGATCCATGGCGTTTTTCCAGCATAGGCGCGGAAGGCGTCTTCATAGAGCGCTGCGCCGACGCCCTGCCCCCGGCCTGTTTCAGCAATGGCGATGCGGTCGACATAGATGAAATCGGCGCCCCATTTTTCGAGCCAGCGCAGATTGGCGCTTTCGTATCCCATTTCGCCGGGGGGGATGAGGTTGATGAAGCCGAGCAGTGTGCCGTCTTCACGCGTGGCGACGCGGGCATCATGGAGGCTGAGCCACCTGCCGAGCGTTGCCTCGGTCTCGTCTCCCACACCGGGAACACCGGCCTGATTGATGACGTGGAGGGCTGGCAGGTCGGATGTTTCATAAGGGCGGATAATCATGCCCGGCGGGTGCGCCATGGCGACCGACCTGTCAAGACGGCCCTATTCCGCCGCGAGCTTCAGACCACCATCCCCGCCAAGTTCAGCCGCAATCTTGCGGGAGAGACGGGTGGCAACCTCTTCCTTGCCCATCCGGGGCCAGCGTTCGGACTGGTCATGCGTGATCAGCACGACTTCATTCTCGGCGCCGCCCATGACATCGCCGGACACGTCATTGGCGACGATCCAGTCACAGCCCTTCCGGTCGAGCTTGGCGCGGGCATAGTCTTCCACATCATGCGTCTCGGCGGCAAAGCCGATGACGAGGCGCGGGCGGTTCTTGCGCTTGTTGGACAGCGTCTTGAGGATGTCCGGGTTCTCGGCCAGTTCCATGGCCGGGGCTTCGGCATCGGTCGCCTTGATCTTGAGCTTCTTGGTGGCCGCGCGGGCCGGGCGCCAGTCAGCAACGGCGGCGACGGAGACGAAGACGTCGGCAGGCAGCGCGTCCTCGCAGGCTTTGAGCATCTGGCGGGCCGTTTCGATCTTCACCAGCGTAACGCCGCGTGGCGGCGCGATAGCGACAGGACCGGACACGAGTGTCACATCGGCGCCCTGCGCAGCGAGTGCCGCAGCAATGGCATAGCCCTGACGGCCCGAGGAATGATTGGAGAGATAGCGGACCGGATCAAGCGGCTCGCGTGTCGGACCTGCCGTAACGAGCGCGTGGACACCAGACAACGCCCCCTGCCCCGGACCTTCGAGCTGTGCTTCGATGGCGGCGACAATCGCGCGGACTTCCGGCAGGCGACCGGGACCGAACTCGCCGCAGGCCATGGCACCTTCATCGGGCTCCATGACTGTGACGCCGTCAGCGCGCAGCTGGGCAACGTTCCGAATGGTCGCAGCGTGCTGCCACATGCGCACGTTCATGGCGGGCACCATCAGGACAGGCGTGTCCGTGGCGAGCAGCATGGTGGAGGCGAGGTCATTGGCGAGGCCGGCATTGGCCTTGGCCATCAGGTCTGCCGTAGCGGGGCAGACGACAACGAGATCCGCCGAGCGCGAGAGCTGGATATGGCCCATCTCGGCTTCTTCATCGAGGTCGAACAGTTCGGTATAGGCCTTGTCGCCGGAGAGCGCTGACACGGAAAGCGGCGTGACAAATTCCTGTCCGGCCTTGGTCACGATGCAGCGGCTCGCAATGCCGCGACGGCCAAGTTCGCGGATCAGCTCGAGGCTCTTGTAGGCGGCGATACCACCGCCGATGACGAGGAGAATGCGTTTCTGTTCCATGGCCTTCAGATAGGTTGCTGGCGCTGTCTTACCGCAAAATCCTTGCACAAGCCTCACAAAACCCCGTGAAACCGCAGTGACTGGTAAAGATTCAGCAGGGTTTCAGTCAGGAAACCGGTCCGGGCGAATGCGTGTGACGGAGCCAGGCCGGTAGACAATGACCGTCTTGTAGGGATTCCGAGGGGGTTTCTTGACCCTTATCACGGTCTTCCCGGAGAATTCTGTGTCCATTCTGCGGGTCGGTGACAGGCCGTGTTCGGTGACGGTGCTGCCGCGGAAGATGCGGATGCCGGCTTTTTGCTCGCGCGGTGTAACCCGGATAATCCGGGTCTGGCTCGACACATGCGCGCTAGCCCCGCGTGGCCCGCCTTGCAGTTCACCCAGTGGGGCGGCGCCTGATTGGGGGAAGAACCCCCTCTGATCGAACGGCGCCGACAGGATGAGGCTATCGCGGGCGGCCGCAGTTGGCGCGAGCAGTGCGATGCCTGCAACAGCAAACAGGATGGCCTTCATGACGCGCCCCTTCCGACTCGGACAGGGCAAGCGTAGGCCAATCGTTAATACAGATTAAGGGCTTACACCCGGCACGGGAGTGCCAGGCCGAAAGCAGGCGCCTCAGGCGAGAGCGAGAATGCTGCCATAGGCAATCAGCGCCAGAATGATGACCAGCCCGAACCAGCCCCACCAGGGCGCGAAGGGGGCACGCCGGACCGTTGGCGGACCGTTCGCGGGTTCATCAAGGGACGCTTCGAACCTATCCATGACCTCTGGCAGGCGTTTCAGGCGGTTGGTGATTTCCTTCAAATTGCCGCTGATGAGGCGCGCGGCACCTTCCGGCCCGAAACTGCGCCGCACCCAGCCGCCAACGACAGGCTCGGACGCCGTCCAGATATTGTGGCCGGGATCGATGGCGCGGGCGACGCCCTCGACCTGCACCATGGTTTTCTGGAGCAGGACAAGTTCGGGGCGCATCTCCATGCCGAAGGTCTGGGTGTAATCGAAGAGCTGGAGGATCACGCGGCCCATAGAGACCTCTTCGGCGGGCTTTCCGTGGACCGGCTCGCCGATGGACCGCAGGGCCTGCGCAAAGTCCCCGACCGACTGGGTGGAAGGGACATAGCCTGCCTCAAAGTGGACTTCGGCGATGCGCATGTAATCGCGCTTCAGGAAGCCCCAGAGGATTTCAGCGAGGAAACGGCGTTCGGTCATCCCGATGCGGCCGATGATGCCGAAATCGACCAGAGCCACCTTGCCTTCCGGCGTGATGATGATGTTGCCTTCGTGCATGTCTGCATGGAAGACGCCATGCTCGATCGCATGGGTGAGGAAGCCGCGTGTAATGTCATTGGCAAGCGCGACGCGGTCGATGGCCGGATTGGCCAGCGCGTCCGGGTGGGTGAGCGGAATGCCCTCGACCCAGCCGGTGGTGAGGACGCGGCGGCCTGTCCTGTCCCAGTCGACGGGCGGGACCTGGAAATAGCCGCTCTTCTCACTGAGCGCGCGCATCTCGTCGGCACCGCCAGCCTCAAGGCGAAGATCTGTCTCGCGCATCATGGCGGCGGAAATGGTTTCGGTGAAGGCGACAGGCTTCAGGCGACGGCTTTCAACGGAGACGCCTTCGACCATGCGGGCGGCGCGCTTCATGGCGGAGAGTTCGCGCAGGAGTTGGCCTTCAATGCCGGGGCGCAGGATCTTGACCGCAAGCGGACCGCTCGCCGTTTCCATGCGGTGAACCTGCGCGAGGGACGCCGCTGCGATGGGCTTGCCAAGGTCCGGGAAGAGTCGATTGGCTTCTTCTGCGCCGAACTCCTCAACCAGTGCTGCGCGGGCAAGTTTCACATCAAACGGCGGCAGCTTGTCCTTCAGGCGGCTGAGATCCATCGTTACTTCGGCGCCAAACACATCCGGACGCGTCGCAAGGAACTGGCCGAGCTTGATATAGGCGGGCCCCAGCTTTTCGAGGGCCCGGGCGAGGCGCTCGCCGGGGCGTCCTCGGGCGCCGCCACTGAACACACGCAAGATGCCGCCGGCCATACGCGCAGGCAGCGGCAGGCGCGACTGGTAAGCCCCCGGCAGGATCACGTCATGACGGGCGAGCGCGGTGCCCGCGCGCATCAGGCGCAGATAATCTGACGCTGCGCCCATCAGGCCACTCCATCCGGGCGGGAACCATCCCGCAGACCGGGGCGTTGTGAGAGCAATATTAACAAAACAAGGGGCCTGACATGTCTGGTTCAAATGCGAACAATAACGGTTTTCTGTACTTCCTCGTGGGCGCACTGCTGGTCGGCGTGATCGGCTTCGGCGTCTACTATTTCACGCAGGACCATAGCGCCAAGGCCGACCTCGAAATCTCGGTTGGCGAAGACGGCATCAAGGTCGACGGCAACTAGCCGGCCCCGCATCAGACCGCCCAGCCAAAGTGCAGGGCGGCGATGCCACCGGAAAAGTTAGTCACGGAAACGCGGGAGAATCCCGCGTTTTCCATTTCTGCGCGGAAGGTTTCCTGGTCCGGGAACTGACGGATGGATTCCACAAGGTATTGGTAGCTCTCCCGGTCACCGGCAACGAGGCTGCCGAGGCGCGGGATGACATTATAGCTGTACGTGTCATAGGCCGCCTGCAGGGCAGGCGCTGTCATGTGGCTGAATTCCAGCACGCCGAGACGGCCACCCGGTTTCAGCACGCGGCGAAACTCCTTGAGCCCCTCAACGCGGTCAGCAAAATTGCGAATGCCGAATGACACGGTCACAGCATCGAAGCTGCGATCAGGATAGGGCAGGTTCTGCCCATCGGCGCAGACCCAATCAAGCCGGCCATTCCATTTTGCATTGTCGGCCCGCGCCTTGCCGGCTTCCAGCATGGCATCATTGATATCACAGACGATGGCGGTTGCTTTCGCATCAATACCGCGCCGCTTGCCGGCCTTGTCGGCCAGATCAAGGAAGGCCCGCGCCAGTTCGCCTGTGCCGCCAGCGACATCGAGATGGCGTTCGCCCGGCTGCGGGTTCAGCTTGTTCATGGCGTCATGCTTCCACAGGCGGTGCACGCCTGCGGACATGAGATCGTTCATCAGGTCATACCGTGAGGCGACCGAGCGGAATACGCCCTTCACCCGGGCGACCTTCTCGGACTCCGTCACCTCCTCAAAACCGAAGGAGACCTTGCGCTCTGTTTCTGCGTCTGACATGCGCGCCACCATAGTTACCTGAACCGCCATAAGCTATATGCGATAAGAATGCCTGAATTACCCGAAGTCGAGACAGTTCGCCGCGGACTCGCCCCTGTCATGGAGGGCGCAATCATCCAGTCATTGCTGCAGAACCGGGCCGATCTGCGTTTCCCCTTCCCCGAGCGGTTTGCCGAACGTGTGAGCGGCGCGCGGATTGAGCGCATGGGGCGGCGGGCAAAGTTCCTGACGCTGGACCTGTCGACGGGCGAAGTTCTGGTTATGCATCTCGGCATGACGGGGCGGTTCACGGTTGGCGGAAATGCAACGGGGGACTTCCACCACGCGACCGGCAATGACGCGCGCCACGACCATGTCGTGTTCCAGATGCAGGACGGCCAGACGGTGACCTATAACGATCCGCGCCGGTTCGGCTTCATGGAGCTGTGGCCAGCGGCGAGTTTCGACACCTATCCACGCCTGATGGCGATGGGGCCGGAGCCATTATCGAACGGCTTTTCCGCCGCCTATCTGGACACGGCCCTGAAAGGCAAGGCAACGCCGATCAAGGCAGCGCTGCTCGACCAATCAGTCATTGCCGGGCTCGGCAATATCTATGTGTGCGAAGCGCTCTACCGCGCGGGCATTTCACCCAAGCGCAAGGCCGCCAGCATTCCCGGCCAACGCGCAGCGCGGCTGGCGCCTGCGATCAATCAGGTGATTGCCGAGGCGATTGATGCGGGTGGATCTTCGATTTCCGACTTTGCCAATGCGAGCGGGGAGCTTGGCTATTTCCAGCACCGGTTCGATGTCTATGACCGCGAATACAAGCCCTGCAAGGCGTGCGGGGCGCCGATCCGGCGGATCGTCCAGTCCGGGCGGTCGACCTTCTATTGCGGCACCTGCCAGCGCTAGCGGCCGGGCTTCAGCCCAAGACGCCAGAGCGGCGCGCCAAGGCCGCCGG
This sequence comes from Hyphomonas oceanitis SCH89, assembly GCF_000685295.1. Classification (GTDB taxonomy): domain Bacteria; phylum Pseudomonadota; class Alphaproteobacteria; order Caulobacterales; family Hyphomonadaceae; genus Hyphomonas; species Hyphomonas oceanitis. Next base: position 26,577 of record NZ_ARYL01000014.1, on the reverse strand, counting down.
ATACCATCGCTGCCAGAATCTGGGGGGCTGGCCAGATGCGGCTGACGGACGCGGCGAACCCGTCGCGCACCACCGGAAGGATGCGGGAGTCCGACTGGTAGACCGGTGTGAACAGGAAACTCATCAGCTGGAACAGGCGCACATGCAGGGCGCGCATCTTCGCATAGTCGGCCAGGGCATCGCGGACATCCTGCTTGCGACCAAGGGCGCGGCCGAGTGCAAAGGCATCCAGCAGGGCCATATTGGCCCCCTGCCCGAGCTGCGGGCTGGCCGCATGCCAGCTGTCGCCAACATGGACCATGCGGCCCGCGACGGCAGGCCAGTGCGTGCGGTGGCGATAGCGGGCGAAAGTCAGGTCGTCATGGGACCGAAGGGTCGCGAGGAGGGATTCCGTCTCGGGCCAGAGCGAGAGGGCCGTGTCGCGCCAATGGGTGAGCGGTGCAGCGCGCCAAGCGTCATGCTGGTCGCCGCGAATGGACCAGAAATAGGTGGCCGTATCGGGCGCACCGGGCGTGGCCCGACCGGACGGCATGACCCCGGCCATACGGCTGGCCGCTTCGTAGCGCTGTTCAAGGGCATCGGCATGGAAACCCGTCGCAGGCCAGGGCAATGTGGCCCAGAGCGCGCCATAGGGTAGTTCACCGCTCGGCGTTGTGGAGAGTACCGAGCGTACACCCAGGGCATCGACGATCAGATCGAACGGACCGTGCGTGGCGCCGCTGGCATCGACGAGTACGGCATCTTTCGGATTGGCCGCCGTAATGCGGGTGGACGTCTCGATCCGCGCGCCTGCAGTCATTGCTGCACCATGGACCAGATTGAACAGGGCCGGGCGCTGAATGGAAACGCCCATGAGGGCCTTGCGCAGAGCGCCATAGCGGACGTCCAGTACGGTCCGCCCTGAAGGCCGGGACATGCCGTAGAGCCGCCGGATGGGTGCGCCGAGTGTCTCGGCCTCTGCGCGCAGGCCCAGCTCATCCAGAATGGTGAGGCCGGTCTCCTGAAGGATCAGGCCCGAGCCAATGGGCCCCACGGTCTCGAACTGGTCGAAGACAGTGACGCGGTGGCCCTCACGGGCAAGGAATGCTGCCGCCGCGAGGCCGCCAATGCCCGCGCCCGCAATGCCGATATTGAGTGAAGCCGCCAATTCCTGTCCCCCAACCGGCCTGCGTGCACCCTAGGCGAGGCGCATGACAGGCCGCAAGAGGACCGCTCGCTGGCTAGAAGACGGCCTTCACTTCAGGCTCTTCCATCATTTCCTTGCGGACGAGTGGAATGGGCGGGCCACCATAGGACAGGAACTCGTCGTGGAAGGCCTGCCAGCCGGCACGCGGATCATCAGCGAAGTGTTTCGCCGTCCAGTCCTGGCGCAGCTTGCGGATCATGAGCTTGCCCATCGTGTAGTTGAGATAGGCCGGGTCATAGGTGCCGCGAGCAGCCTGCTGGGTGGCATTGCCCGGATCCTGGTAGCACTCGTTGCGGAAGAGATTGTAGCTCTCCTCAACGGTCATGCCTTCGGCATGGAGCCCGATGGCAGAGAGATAGCGGCAGTCGCGCAGGAGGGCATTGGACAGCTGGCCGACATGGGTTTCCGGGTCGCCGTCATGCAGGCCCGCATCATACATCATCTCTTCGGAATAGTGGGCCCAGCCCTCGGCGAAGGCATAGCCGACGAAGAGCTTGCCGAGCACGGATTCCGACCGGTTCGAATGCAGGAAGTTCAGGAAGTGGCCTGGCCAGACTTCGTGTACGCTGGTGAAGAGCAGGTCTTCCTTGCCGGGCACGTAGGCGTTGCGGGTTTCCTCGTCCCATGCCGGGTCTGGCGGGGAGATGTAATAGACCGAAGGCAGGCCGGTTTCGTAGGGTCCCGGAATGTCGATGTAGGCCGAGTTCTGCCGGTTATAGGGCGGGGATTCCTCGACAAGGGCCTGCTCGGTGCCAGGGATGGTGACGATATTGTTCGCCTCAATGAAGGCGCGCAGTTCTGGCAGCTGTTCGCGGGCTTCCTCGACCGGGCCAACCTCGGGCTTGTTCGATCCCATCTTGGCCATGCAGTCGCCAAGCGAGAGGCCGGGCGCGTAGGCCGTGCAGGCCTCTTTCAGGGCGTCCTGGTTGCGCTTCAGGTCAGCCTCGCCGATGGCTTTCAGCTCAGCCAGCGGCACGTCGACCGCTTCTGTGAGGCGAACCATGTCGGAGAATTTCTCTGCGCCGAGGGCGTAGCCGTCCTTGGTGGCGGGCACCGAACCGATATGGTCGGACAGGGCTTGCATGGCAACTGACGCGGCCGCTGTCGCCTCATCGAACTCGGCTTGCAGGGCCTCGTCCTTCACATCCGCGAAGGCGGCCTTGGCGTCGCCCGAATAGTATTCAGCGAAACCGCCAAAGCCGGCCTGACCGTATTTGAGATAGGTTTCGGGCAGTGGCAGCTTAAGGTTTGCCTCGATCTGCTTGGCGGCGGCGGGGACTGCTTTCGCGTATTTGATGAAGGCCTTCATGCGCGTTTCGGCGTCTGCGTAGGGCCGGGCGATGTAGACGTTCGGGTCCAGCGCGCCGACATAGAAGCTTGGATTTTTGTGGGGCCAGTCGGCTTCGGTCAGCCAGAACAGTTCGCCCTGCAGGACGTGGATCAGGTAGCTGCGTTCATACTTGTCATTATCCGACAGCGCCGCATCGTCGAGGGCTTCAGCCGCTTCGATCGCCTGCTTGCGCTGGTCGACGGCGAACTGCAGGCCTGAGGGCGACCAGTCAGGCAACTGGCCGTCGAATTCGTGACGGCCCTGATAGATCGCGAAACCGGGATTGACGGGAAAATAAGACTCGAGGAAATCGGAGAGGTAGGCACCCCAGGCGGTGCTGGTGTCGATGGCCATCGGATCTGCCGCAACGGGCGTCGGCGTTGGCGTTGGGACTTCAGCCGCCGGTTCGGGCGCTTCGACATAGAGGTCAGGTTCCTGGCCCGCCATCTTGTTCGTGCAGCCTGTGGCGGCAAGTGCCACCAGCGAGACAGCCATCATCAATCCGTGAATTTTCATGGGACTTCCCTCTCCTGAAGCGCGCGTGGACGCACGTGTCTTTTTGTTACACTGACACATTCCCGGCGGAGGCCGCCAGTCACATTTATCAGGATTCTGCAGTTGGCAATCGCGGGCTAGACCATTCCGCCATCGGTTGGCAGGCCGAACAGGATGCGGCCCGTCAGTTCCCATGTTGAGGGCGCCGTGACGATATGCTGCGTGATGGCGTGGCTATCTCTGAAGCGGCGCTGCAGGTCAGAGGATTCGAACAGCGCGGCCCCGCCGCCGAGGTCGTAAAGCGTGCGGCAAATGTCTGCACCGGTGCGCGTCATGTGGGTGCAGGCCATGCGCAGGGCGGCGCGGCGCTCCATGGGGATGGCGCCCTCCCCTGTCGCTACGGCCCATGTCTGGTCGATCTCGTCGAAGAGATAGGCGCGGGCGGCACACCAGGCCGCTTCGCATTTCGCAAACTCGGCCTGCATTGTCTGACGCTCGGCGAGCGTCTTGGCGGAACCTTGGGATTTCTTGGTGGTCGCCAATGCGGCGAAGGCATCCAACGCGCCGCGTGCATTGCCGAGCGCAACAGCCGACACGCCGAGCGACAGGAGCCCGAAGGCCGGGAATTTGAACAGGCCGCCTGTCTCGTGCGGCTGATCCACCATCAGCGACACGGACTGCGCCTTGGGCACCGCGATGTCCTTCACCTCGAAATCGCCGGAGCCCGTGCCCTTGAGGCCCATGACATGCCATGTGTCGAGCAGCGTCGCCTCGCTGGCCGGGAAGACCATCATGCGGGCATCCGGCGCGCCGCTGGGCAGGCGCTTCATCTCGCCATTCTCCCAGACCGTGCAGCCGCCGCAGAGCCATGTGCAATTGGCCGAGCCCGAGCCCCACTGCCAGCGCCCGGAGACGCGGTAATGATCGCCTTCGTCCACCGCCTTGCCCATGGGGGCAAACACGCCCCCCGTAATGATGTTCGGATCGGAATAGATTTCGCTCGCGGTGGCCGGTTCCATATAGGCGGCGTTCAGCGCTGTCGTGGCGCCGATCATGGCGCACCAGCCCGCGCTGGCATTGGCCGTGGCAACAGCCTCGACCGCTTCAACGATTTCCCTTGGCGTAAGCTCAAGGCCGCCAAAGCTTTTGGGCGTGACCATGCGGAACAGGCCCGCCTTGGCCATCTTCGCGGCGAGATCAGCCGGGAGACGGCGGACCTCTTCCATTTCCGCCGCGCGGGCGGAGAGTTCAGGCGCCAGTGCGCGGGCATTGGCGAGCGTGTCAGTCGGTATGAATGTATCAGGCATTCTCGAAGACTAGACCTGAATGCGAAACGATCAAGGCTTCAGTGCGTCATGGTATTTTGCCGGGGCGGCATGGCGCCATGACATGGCCAGCGCGGAGCGAAGGGTTGCCTCGTCGCAGGCGGCAAGCCGGATGGAAGTCGCGCCCTTGTCGCCCCATTTGTTCGCCACCTTGAAGAAGATGTCTGCTTCGGCCTCGACCAGCATGGCCTGCTCCTCAGGCGTCAGGAAAACGTTCGAGAATTCATGGTGGGGCGGCAGCGTGCAGAAAATCTTGCCCTTGGGCACATCCACCCGAAAGCTCGCCCAGTCAAAATGCGGTTTCTCGATTGCATACGGAAAGGAAAGCGCTACGCCGCACAACTGGTCAGACGTGATCATCCGGTCCCTCCCAGACATAGCGAACGTCGGGTTCCCGTTCCTCATTCGCCGATCCGTCGGTGAACGCCACAGCTTCGAACCCATGTCCTTCATAGAATTGGCGCGCCGCGTCATTGCATTGGAACGTCCATAATTCCAGACGAGGAACCGTGAGCATGGCCATGTGAAGCAGCGCAGTGCCAACGCCCTGCCGCCAGAAAGGCAAGGCAACATAGAGGTGGTCGAGTTCCCATTCTTTGCGCGCAGAGAATCCGGCAATACCGGCAGGGCTCGATGCAAGCCAGACATCCGAACCAGGGATCACATCGTCGCGAAAATATTCAAACACTTCGTCTTGTGTATGCACGACCGCAAGCAAGGGCATTGCGGCCGCCCTTGCCTGCATATGGATTTCGGCCAAGACTCGCGCATCGTCTGCGTTCGCCTGGCGCATGGACATATCCCGGATCATGCGGGGCCCTTCATAATGACAAGGCGCCGAGAATGGCGGCCATGAGCAGGGCAAACATCAATATGACAATGTAGAGGCTGTCGAGCGTGACGGTTCGCAAAACCGAACTGAACGCGCCCCGTCCGTACACCACCCTGTTCAGGCGGTAGAGGTAAAAATTGGAATAGACGATCAGAGCGAGGCTGACCCAGCCGAGACCGATGAATGGCACCAGGACAAGGCCGATGGACATGGCGAAGAACAGCGCGGAATGGAAATGTAGCGAGACGATCAGATGGTCGAAGAACAGGAATTGTCGTCGCCAGAAATAGACCAGGGCGAGCAGGCAGGCATAGACCGGAAGCAGCACGAACATCATTCGCGGGATCCAGCGCTGGGTCTCCTCGGCCAATCGTCCCGGCTCGTCCATGATTTCGGCAAACCGGGCCGCATCCTTGTCGCCGTTCGCCCCCGCCTCTCGCACGGCATCCAGCGCCTCACGCGGCATGAACCCGGCCCATTCCTCATCAGGCGGCGGCGCAACGTCACCTTCAGCATTCGGCACCGTGGGCGTTACCAGCCCGGGTATGCCGCCGCGCCAGACCTGTTCAGCCTGGTCGAGACCGCGGATCGCAGACTGATATTCCTCGTCGGTCATATCCCCATCATTATGGGACGCTTCGATTTCCGCCCGGGCATCCGCGAAATCCTGGGTGCCCTTGGGCATGAATGCGACGCCCTTCCCCATGACCAACGGCATGAGAATGAAAAAGATCAGTGACGCGAGCACATAGAGCCGGAAGGGCGGGAGGAAGCGGGCGCGCTGACCGTCAAGATAGTGACGAGTCATGCGGCCGGGATGCGCCATCAGGTCAGGTACAGTGCGTGCAAACCGGCTGTCGATGGAAAAGAGGGTTTCGACACTCTCGCCGAGTAGCGACCAGAACGGTCGGCGCAGGCTGTGCGCGCCCTGCCCGCACTCCGGGCAATAATTGGCCTTGAGCGGTTCGCCGCAATTCAGGCAGCGCGTGTCATTCGCCTCGCGCCGGCCCTCGGCAAGGCCTGCGACAGCATCGGCGCCGACGTGCTCAAGCGCCGAGTCGACAGCATCTCCCAGCGGATCACTCATTTGATTCCTCCACCCCTAGCGGAATACCAACGGCTTTTTCGCCATGAAACGGCGTGTCGCCGCGTCATATCGCAAGGTCTGGCCAACCGGCGCAAGCCCGTATGTTTGCGCGCGCAGGAACTCCATCAGGCCTTTGCGCCTGCCGGCATCCTTGAGAGCGTCCGGTGTCAGCGTCTCGCCAATTACCACAGGCAGGGCCGTTCCCATGCGGCGTTTCACTTCGCGGAAAACGAGGGCGAGGCGCAGCTCGAGCGAAAAGTGGCTGGCGAGTTGGAAGAGGCGCGAGTTCTGGCCCTCGAAATAGACCGGCGTCACATGGGCGCCTGAATGCGAGATCAGCTTCGCCGTGAAGGGTTTCCATTCGTCGTCGACAGCGGTGCGGTCGAACGGACGCGGCGTGGTGGCAACGCCGCCGCCCGGAAAGACGATGACGCAACCGCCCGCCTTCACATGATCCAGCGCTTCCTTGCGCATGGCCACATTTGCGGCGAGCGCTTCCTTCGTGCCGGAAAAGTCGACAGGCAGTATATAGGGGCGCGCTTCCGGCACGCCGTCGAGGGCGGAATTGGTGAGCACCTTGAAATCCATGCGGCGCAGGCTGACCAGCCAGCAGATGACGAGGCCATCAAGCACGCCGAAGGGATGGTTCGCCACGATGACCAGCGGGCCCGTGCGCGGGATCTCGGCAAGCCGGGAGGCCGAGAACTGCACATCAAGATCGAGCAGGCGCATGGCCGCCTCGAAGAAGGGCACGTCATGGGCGAGATGATCGCGGTAGTGCTCGTAGAGCTGCTTGATCTTCGGCTGGCCGGACAGGTGCTCGACCGTGCGGATGAGACGCCGCTTAAGCGGATCGTCGAAATAGGACGCGTAGGAAAGCTCGGGCGACTCCAGCGTCTCGGTTGTCATTTAAAGTCTCAACATCCGCGCAAGATTGTTCTTCTGGATGTCCGACGAGCCGCCGACAATGGGCATGCCGAGCAGGTCGCGGACATTGCGTTCGATGTCGTAGGCATCCGACAGGCCATAGGCGCCGATGACCTGCTGGCAGGCGAGGCCAATCTCAACGCCCGTGTCAGCGACATAGAGCTTGGCCATGGCCGTTTCGACGCTGCACGGCATATGCTCGCTGGCGAGCCAGGCGGCGTGGTAGAGCATGTGGCGGCAGGCGGCTAGCTTGGTGCGCGCGGTAACGAGCTTATGCGCGATGGCCTGGTGTTTGGAGATCGGCTTGCCGAACTGGGTGCGCTCCTGCGCATAGGCCCAGGCCTCTTCCAGCGCGGCGCGGGCAATGCCATAGGCGACGGCGGTGATCTCGATCTTCTCGACATCAAGGGCGCGGCCGGCAAGCGCCTCCCAACCCTTGTTCCATTTCTCGGGGCCACCGACGATGGCGCTGGCCGGCAGGCGGACGTCATCGAGGAAGACATCCATCGAGTCCGTATAGCGCAGGTTGGCATGTTCCAGCGGCTGCATCGAGACGCCGGGTGCATCGGTCGGCACAAGGACGAAGGTGAGGTTGCCGTGGCGGTCTTCCGGCCCGCCGGAGCGGCAGAGGCAGTAGATATAGTCTGACCAGTCCGCGCCCGTACACCAGCGCTTGGCGCCATTGATGACGATCTCATCTCCGTCGCGGGTGACGCGGGTTTCGACGCTGGGCAGGTCGCCGCCGACATTGGGCTCTGAGAGGCCGTAGCAGAGGAACATTTCGCCGCGCGCCAGCTTGGGCAGCAGGTCTTCCTTCTGTTCCTTCGAGCCGTTTTCGGAAATGTTGAGGCCGCCATAGAAGGCCGCATGGATGAAGGGGCCCGCCATGCTGGGCCCGCCCTGGCAGAGTTCCTCAATCACGGCGGCGGCGGCGTAGATGTCCTCGCCCTGCCCGCCATATTCTTCCGGGATGGTCAGGCCGATCAGGCCCATCTCGGCGAGTTCCTTGAACAGGTCCCGGTCCCATGTATGCGCCTTGTCCCATTCGCGGCGTTTCTCGCGCGGCATCTTGTCGGCCACCCAGCGCGACAGCTGGCGGCGCAGTTCCGTGACATGGGCGGGTTCGGGGGCAAAACTGGTCATATTAAGAGGTATGCTCGCTGATTATCTGCGCGAAACGTAGCAGGTAGCCGTCCGGATCGGCTACCACAAACTGCCTGACTAAGACGGTATCGTCGCGGCGCGTATAGGACTTTTCCTCAAGCGCATTGACGATTGTCGCACCTGCATCGCAGAAAACCGCATAGAGCCGTCCGGCATCCGGAACAGAGATCTGGAGGTTGATGCCCCGGCCATAGGGATGATCCAGCGCGGCGGTCAGCCACGTGCGCCCGACAGGCTCCTCAAGCATCAGCTCTGCTGTTCCCAGCCCAATATAGGCAAAGGCCTCGTCGCGCCGTTCATAACGGATTTCGAAGCCTGCGAGGTCACAATAGAAGGCAAGGCTGCGCGCCAGCTCCGACACATAAAGCTCGGGAACGAGCGCAGCGGGCATCTCCTAGTCGCCCTCCCCTATCCGCGCCGCGTCAAACGGTGTGGTCTGGTAAACCTGGTTGATCCAGTTGCCGAAAAGGAGGTGCGCGTGGCTGCGCCAGCGGTTCAGCGGCTGCGCGGTCGTGTCGTCCTTCGGGAAATAGCCATAGGGCGGCTTGATGGCCTTTCCGGCGGCCACATCGCGCTCGTACTCTTCCTTCAGCGAAGTCGAATCATATTCGATATGGTTGAAGCAATAGAGGTTGCGCTGGGCAGGCTCCGACAGGAGGCAAGGGCCGGTCACGTCGGATTCCATCAGGATCTGCAGGCCCGGCGCCTTGGCAATGTCATCGGCGCGCACTTCGGTCCAGCGACTGACCGGGATCTGGAAGTCGTCTGAAAAGCCAGAGAGGAAAGGCGATGTGGGCACCAGGTTTCGGTGGCGATACACGCCGAATGCCTTCTCCGCCAGCGTGTGCTTGGGCACGCCGTGCAGGTGCCAGGCGGCCGCCATGGCGCCCCAGCAGATGAAGAAGCTGGAATGGACGTTTGTGCGCGTCCAGTCGAGAATCTCGGTGAGTTCCTGCCAGTAGCCGACGTCTTCGTATTCCAGCGTCTCGACCGGGGCGCCCGTAATGATGAAACCATCGAACTTGCGGTCGCGAACGTCTTCCCAGTTCTGGTAGAAGCTGATCAGGTGCTCCTCAGGCGTATTCTTTGGCGTATGGCCGCCCACCATGATCAGCGTCAGCTCAACCTGCAGCGGCGAGGCGCCGATCAGGCGCGCGATCTGCGCCTCGGTGCGGATCTTGTTGGGCATCAGGTTGAGCAAGCCGATCTGTAGCGGGCGGATATCCTGACGGATGGCATCCGTCTCGCTCATCACGGAAACACCTTCGCGCACGAGCACATCGCGGGCGGGCAGCGTATCGGGGATCCTGATTGGCATAGCCATGACTCCAATTCTTCAGCATCGCGAGAAAGGGAGGCGGATTGCAGGCGTCTGCTGGCAGTTCCGCGCGGCCTTTTAGCGACTTGTTTAACGTGGCTGCAAGCCGACCGGCCAAATCACCACGAAAAGGCAGATAGCGCCGAGACGCCCCGGCGTCAAATTCCCGTTGCGGTGTGCCGCATTTAAACTGCTCGACTCGGATAAAATGTTCTGCTTATGTTCTTTTACAGGAGCCCGTATGCGCCAGCCGACAGAGATCGAGTCCCTCTACATCGACTTCGACGCGTTCTTTGCCAACGCGGAGAAGCAATTGCGCCCGGAATTACGGGACCGGCCGGTCGGGGTCATCCCGCTCCAATCGGACCATACGAGCCTTATCGCCCGTTGCTATCTCGCCAAGCAGGCCGGCATCAAGCGGGGCACGTCCGTGCGCGAGGCGCGGGCGCTCTGCCCGGATATCGCCCTGCCCGTGGCGCGGCACGATGTGTATGTAAAGCTGCATCACCAGATCCTGGCAGAGATCGACCGGCACACGCCCGTGCACCGGGTCTGGTCGGTCGATGAAATGGAATGCGCGCTTAGCGGCTCTGAGCGCCAGCGCTGCGAAGCCCTCGCCGCAGACATCCGCGAAGGCCTGCGCCAGAATATCGGGCCCTGGCTGACGCCCTCCATTGGGCTGGCGCCGAACCAGTTCCTCGCCAAGGTCGCCGCAGAAATGGACAAGCCGAACGGGTTCGTCATTCTGCGTCCGGAAGACCTGCCGGGGCGACTGTTCGATCTTGAACTGCAGGACCTGCCCGGCATTTCCAGTGGCATGTATGCGCGCCTTGGCCGCGCCGGCGTCTACACGGTCGAGCAGCTCTGGAACCTTTCGCCCAAGCAGGCGCGCCAGATATGGAACAGTGTCGAAGGTGAGCGCATGTGGGCTCAGCTGCATGGCTATGCCGTGTCACGCCCCGAAACCGTGCGACGCATGTTCGGGCATGGACGTGTCCTGTCGAATGACTGGCGCCAGCCTGACAAGGCGCGCGAATGCCTGCGCCTGTTGACGGCCAAGGCGGCGCGGCGCCTGCGCCGGGAGAATTATACGGCCAGCATGCTCGCCGTTTCCATGTCGTGCACCGACGGGCGGCGCTGGAGCGGTGAGCGCAGCTTTTTCCCGGCGCGCGACGATCACACATTCCTGCACGAGGCGAGCCTGCTCTATGACACAGGCCTTGCCGCCCTGCGCACCAGCCGGCTGAAGAAGGTCTCCGTCATCCTGCACGGGCTGAACCAGACCGGCGAAGCCAGCGCAGACCTGTTCGACCATGAGGACAGCCGTTCGGAACGCCACCGCTGGGAGCGTGTGACCGACGCGATGGATGCGTTGAACGCCCGTCATGGCACCTGCGTTGTCTCGCTAGGGACCCATAACGAACCGCCAGGAGGCTATGCCGGGGCCAAGATCGCCTTTGGGCGTGTGCCGGAGCTCAACGAATTCGATATGGTTGCTGACCGTTCCGGAACGGCCTGACCGCAAGGCTCAGCGTGATCGCATCGGGTGAAGCCTGTGCACAAGGCGCGGCAACATGCGGCCTGAGATGGACGGAGACTCCGCCTCCCCATCCCGCTCGGCGCCCATGCGCATGTAGAATTTCATCGCGTCAGGATCGCAGTCAATCACGAGGTCGCGTGCTCCCGAATCCTGCGCAACGCGGCAGGCCCAAACATACATCATCTGGCCAGTGCCTTCGCCGAGGCGCGTGGGCTCGACAAAGAGTTTCTCGAGCCAGGCCGTGTCACCGTCCAGCGCGACCTGGGCGACACCGGCAATGCCGCGAATATCGTCGGCCACGATAACGATGCTTGATTCCACATCTTCTTCAGCGATGGTCAATTCCGCTCGGAACTCCTCCAGCATGTCATCCGGATAACCCCAAACCGCCTTTGACCGCATGCAGAGGTCTGTCAAAGTGGCGTACTCGTAGTGGCTGGGTGAGCGAAGACGCATTCTATTCACCCGTCAGCTTGGGTGCACGTTTTTCCTTGAAGGCCGCGACAGCTTCGCGGCGATCCCCCAGATAATTCGACACGCTCTCCCAGCCGATACTGGCATCCATGAGCTGGGCCGCCAGCGCACGCAGCGGAATGTTGGCGGTCGTCTTGGTCCAGCGCACGGCCCATTTCGGATTGGCCTGCAGCTTGGCGACAAGTTCTTGCACCTTAGCGTCAAGCTCCGCTGCGGGAACGGCATAATTGATGAGACCGATGCGCTCGGCCTCTTTCGCGCTCAGCAGGTCGCCCGTCATCAGCAATTCCTTGGCCTTGGCAAAACCGATCAGCTGCGGCCAGATCAGTGCGCCACCATCGCCAGCCACAAGGCCAACCTTCACGTGCGGGTCACCGATCTTGGCCGTCTCATCCGCAATGATGATGTCGCAGAGCAGCGCGATGGTCGCCCCGAGACCGGCGGCTGCTCCGTTCATGCGGCAGATGATCGGCTTTTCCATATTCAGCAGCGTCGTGACGATCTGCTTGGCGTCCCAACCGATGGCGCGGAAGCGTTCGGGATGGTTTATCTGCTCCTCGAACCAGTCGAAATCACCACCTGCGCAAAAGGCCCGGCCCTTGGCGGTCAGGATGATGATGTCGCTCTCGCTGTCGCGTTGCAGGCAATTGAATACGAGCGCGAGTTCAGTGTGCATCTGCTCGTCCACGCCATTGACCGGATGGTCCGATGTGATCGCGGCGGTGAGAACGCGGCCCTCGCGGGAGAAGGTGAAACGCTGCCATTTATCCTGCGTGATATCGTAACTGGTGCTCATGCTTCTTCTCCCACTTTCACAACGCGTCGTCCAAAATTTTCGCCGCGGAACAGGCCGCAGAAGGCTTCGGGCATGGCGGCGATGCCATTAAAGCGTTCTTCGTTGCTCTTCAGTTTTCCCGTCGCCAGCAGGCCCGCCATGGTCTGCAGGGCTTCGGGAAAGTCGCGGGCGAAATCGAACACGACGAGGCCCTGCATGTTCACACGGTGCGTGATGAAGGGCTTTGTGTTGACGATGCCGGGCGTCTCTTCCGGCGTCAGGTTATAGTCGGCCACCTGTCCTGAAATGCAGATTCGCCCGTTGAGCGCCATCAGCGGCAGGACGCGGTTGACCATCTCATTACCGACATTGTCGAACAGGATATCGACGCCCTTGGGAAAGTGTTCGGCGATGGCCGCTGTCAGGTCTGTCGCTGTCTTGTAATTGATGGCCGCATCGAAGCCTGCCTCGCTCGTCAGGAATTCGCACTTGGAATCCGCGCCTGCGATACCGACCACTTTCGATGCACCCCAGGCCTTTGCGAGCTGCCCCGCCGTGGCGCCGACTGGCCCGCCTGCGGAGGTGACCAGCACGGCGTCGCCTTCCTTGAACTTTGCGACCGTCTTCATCCCGAACCAAGCCGTCAGGCCTGGCACGCCAAGGACACCGATCCAGGCGCTGAGCGGCACAGGCGCTTCAGGCACCTTGCCGACAAAGCCCCTGCCCGACTGGATCGAATGCGTCTTCCAGCCCCCGGCGCAGAATACTTTCGTGCCAACCGGATAGGCCTCGTTCTGGCTGGCATCCACGACGCCGACGCTAAAGCCGTCAATCGGCTTGCCGAGCGGAAGGGCCATCGCATAGGAATCGCCGCCCGAAAGGCGCGAACGCGTGCCGGGATCGACCGAACACCAGACATGCGCCACCCGGAACTGCCCCTCTTTCGGCTCCGGAAGCGCCGCAGTCTCCAGCCCAAAGTCTTCCGGCACGGGCGGTCCGTCGCAATAGCGCTTCAGCACGATCTGCTGCATCTCGGCCATCAATGATATCTCCCAGAGCTTTCGAGACAGCATAGGGGGCAAGTGGTTCGTGTCACGCCATGACTTCGGGGCACGCTCATACTATGACCTGCAGATCATAGATGTGAGGAGTTATCGATGCCGAAGGATGTCCTGTTCCTGTTACCGCCGGGATTTGAGGATAAGGGGCGCCGCGAGTTCTGCCCGGAATGCGCCGAGATATGGGGCGTGCTCAGCTATTTCCCCGCCATCCGCGATGCGCTCGACATTGTGCATGTGGGGCTTGAGCATCCACGCTCAGAGATCGTCGCCCTGATTGGTGAGGGCAATCACAACGCGCCGACGCTCGTGCTGCATCCCGACACGCAGGTGCATCCGGACCTTGATGTGCAGGAGGCCAATGGCCTGCGCTACCTGCCGAGCGCCCGCAGCATCGCGCGCCATTTTGCCCATCGCTACGGCACGCCGGTTCCACGCGGCAGCTAAGCGACTTGCGCTGCCCTTGGGGCAGGCCCGCACCAAACAGGAAAACAAAGGCAGGAGACGTTCATGACAAGCAAGCCCGTAAAGACCCGCATCACCGAAATGCTGGGCATCGAAAAGCCGATCATTCAGGCCGCCATGGGCTGGATCGCCCGCTCGCATCTCTCCTCAGCCGTCTCCAATGCCGGCGGCATGGGCATTATCGAAACCTCGTCCGGCGAACTGGACGCTGTGCGTGAGGAAATCCTCAAGATGCGCGACCTGACCGACAAGCCTTTCGGCGTGAATGTGGCGCAGGCCTTTGTGCGCGACCCAAACATTGTCGACTTCATCATCAATCAGGGCATCAAGTTCGTCACGACATCGGCGGGTGACCCGATGAAATACACCAGCATGCTCAAAGAGGCAGGCCTGACCGTGTTCCACGTCGTGCCGAGCCTGCAAGGCGCGCTGCGCGCCATCGAGGCAGGCGTTGACGGCCTGATCGTCGAGGGCGGCGAAGGTGGCGGCTTCAAGAACCCGAAAGACGTCGCCTCCATGGTTCTGATCCCGCTCGTCTGCGAAAAGGTGAACGTGCCGGTTGTTGCAGCGGGCGGCATTACGGATGGCCGCACGATGGCAGCGGCCTTTGCGCTCGGCGCTGAAGGCGTGCTGATGGGCACGCGCATTCTCTCGTCTGCCGAAAGCCCTGTGCACCAGAACTGGAAGGACGCGATCGTGAACGCGGAGGCGACCGACACAGTCTTCCTCAACCGTTCTGGCCCGGGCCCTGCCCTGCGGGCGCTGCGCACCGAGCGCACGACACGGCTCGAAACCGAAGGCAGCCCGAACATATTCGGTGAGTTTGCCGATACGCAGGCCGTGTACTTCGGCGGCGACCTTGAAGCGGGCATTGCGCTGACGGGACAGGTGGCGGGCCGTATCCATGACGTGAAGCCAGTGGCGCAGATATTCGAGGAAACGATTGCCGAATATCACGCGACACTTTCACGCTTGGCAGTCTAAGCCGCTTAGGCAAGCTGGTTTTTGCCGGGGTTTGAAGATAAACCGGACATAACCAGTCTGAGGACACTTGATGACCCCAAAGCATATTGTGCTCGGCGCAGCCGCCGCGCTAACCCTGACTCTCCCTGCCTGCGAAAAGACATCCAGCGATGAGAGCGAGGCCGTTGCACCAGCCGCACCCGCAGCCTCAGCGCTGCCGGAAATAGCGGTCACGGAAGCCGAGTTGCGTGACAATCCTTTCCGCCGCGAATGGACCGCCGATTTCGGCGTGCCGCCATTTAACGACATCCGCGACACGCATTACTTGCCGGCTGTGAAGAAGGGCATTCTGGAACAGCGCGCCGAAATTGCCACGATCGTCGATAATCCTGATGCGCCCACATTCGAGAACACAATCGTGGCACTCGACCAGACCGGTGCATCGCTCGACAAGGTGATGAAGACATTCGGCAACATCACCAATACGGATACGAACGACACGCTCAGCGCGCTTGAATCGGAAATCTACCCGATGCTGACGCGGGAATCCGATGCGATCAGCTTTAACCCTGCCCTCTTCGAACGGGTGCAGGCTGTCTACGCGAAGCGCGACCGGCTCGGGCTGGACGAACAGGACGCCCGCCTGCTGGAACTGACCCATCGCAGTTTCGTGCGCCAGGGCGCCGCGCTTAGCCCGGACGCGAAGGCAGAGGTGGCCGCGATCAATGCGGAACTCTCCAGTCTGACAACCGAATTCGGCAAGAACCTGCTGCTGGCAACAAAGTCGTTCAAGATTGAGGTGACTGACGAAGCATCGCTTGCCGGCCTGTCGGACGATTTCAAGAATGCCATCAAGGTGGACGGCGAGGACAAATGGATCCTGACGGTCGACCGTTCCGTCTACGAGACCTTCATGACCGAGGGCGAAAACCGTGACCTGCGCAAGCAGATGTTCGACGGCTACCGCCTGCGCGCCTCATCCGGCGAACATGACAATGGACCCATCCTGATACGGATTGCGCAGCTGCGCGCCAAACGGGCCGAGCTGATGGGATACACATCCCACGCAGCCTATCAGTTGGCGCCACGTATGGCCAAGACACCCGAGCAGGCCGAAGCCTTCCTTGTGCGCGTACTAGAACCCGCCCTTGTCCGTGCGAAAGAAGAGCGCGCTGACATGCAGGCGCTGATCAGCGATGACTTCCAGCTGGAAGGCCAGGACTGGTGGTTCTACGCCGATAAAGTGCGCCAGGCGCGATATGCCTTCGATGGCAATGCGCTGAAGCCCTATTTCGAAATCGGCGCTGTGCGGCAGGGCGTCTTTGATGTCGCCAGCCATCTTTTCAATATCAGCTTCACACTCGTCCCGACAGACACATGGAACCCGCACGTCCAGGCGTGGGACGTGAAGGACAGTGCGACCGGCGAGCATCTTGGCCTGTTCATGGCCGACATGTATTCGCGCAGCTCCAAACGCGGCGGCGCGTGGATGAGTTCATTCCGCAATGCCTCGAACGTGGATGAGAACATCCGACCCATCGTGGTCAACAACCTGAACATCACGCCTCCGGCCAAGGGCGAGCCGACCTTGCTCTCCTATGATGAGGTTGAGACCGTATTCCACGAGTTCGGTCACGGCTTGCACAGCATGCTGACCCAGGTAAAATATTCGACCTTTTCCGGTGTCGATGGGCCCAAGGACTATACCGAATTTCCGTCCCAGCTGCTGGAGCACTGGGCAGACGACCCGGAAGTGCTGGCCAAATATGCGAAGCACTACAAGACAGGCGAGGTCATTCCGCTCGAACTGGTCGACAAGATGAACGCCGCTGCGACCTTCAACCAGGGCTTCAAGACAACCGAGTATATCGCCGCTTCCCTGCTCGACCTGCGCTGGCACTCGCTGTCTTCCGAGGAAGCCGCAAAGATCACCGACGCGCGCGCCTTCGAGAAACAGGTTCTGGAAGACTATGGAATCCCGCCGGAAATCGAGCCGCGCTATCGCTCGCAATATTTCAGCCATATATTCGCAGGCGGATATTCGGCCGGGTATTATGGTTATCTCTGGGCAGAAATTCTCGATGCCGACGGGTTCGCCGCCTTCAAGGAGACAGGCGATATCTACAATCCGGAGCTGGCGGCCAAACTGAAGAAATGGATTTACGAGGCCGGCGGCATGCGTGAGGCCGATGACCTCTACCGCAATTTCCGCGGCTCGGACCCGACGATTGAGCCCCTCCTCAAAAATCGCGGTTTTATCGAAAACAAGCCGAGTGAAGGCTGAAGCGTCCTGCCCTCAAAAACAAAAAAAGCCCGCTGATGTGAACCAGCGGGCTTTTTAATTTTGTGCGTCGGAAATCAGATCGAGGTTTCGACTGATTCCTTGCAGATGATGGCTTTGACATCCTCAACCGTGTTGGCTTCACGCAGCGCATCACGCACCGCTGGCTGACGGAAAACCCGGCTGACTTGCGCAAGCGCCCGCAAGTGGTCGGCGCCCGCCGACAAAGGCGCCAGCAGCATGAAGATCAGGTCGCAGGGCCGGTCGTCGATGGCTTCAAAGTCGACGCCTGTCGCCAGACGCATGAAACCGCCGATCGGCGCGTCGATGCCCTCGACACGCGCATGCGGAATGGCAACGCCTTCTCCCACACCCGTCGAGCCGAGACGTTCCCGCTCCATGACGGAATCCTCGATTTCGCGTGCGGAAATCCCCGTCACACGCCCAAGCTCTTCAGACAGGGCATGCAAGGCCTGTTTCCGGCTGGTCGCCTCGAAACAAGGAAGAATGATCCCGCCTTTGAGCAGGGAGCTGAGATCGGTTGCCATAAACGCTGCTTCCGTATGCGGGCTTCAGTTCCTGGGAGTATTGGCCGGGTCAACCCAGCCGATGTGCCCATCCGGGCGGCGGTAGACCATATTCAGGCCATCATGGCCAGCATTCCTGAACATGAGCGCAGGCACCTCTTGCAGTTCGAGCTGCATCACGGCTTCGGAAACGCTCATTTTGCGAATGCTTATGGAGGTTTCCGCCACGGTCAGCGGCACATCCGAGATATCCTCGATTTCGTCGTCGAAATCATCGGTATCGGCTCCGTTTCCATTGAGCTTGAACACGGCGCCCGTTGCCATTTCAGCCGGAAGGGGCGCGGACGGGTTGGCGTGGTGGTCTTTCAGGCGGCGCTTGTAGCGGCGCACGCGCTTTTCCATTTTGCCGAGGCTGTCTTCCAGGGCAGCGTAGGGATCGCCTGCCTTTCCGGTCGATTGCAGCACGATGCCGGAGGGAAGGTGAACGTTGCAATCCACCTCGACGAGATGGCCTTGCTGCGAGACGTAAACGCTCGCCTCTCCCGTGCGATTGAAATACTTACTGACTGCCGCCTCCAGGCCGTCTTCGATGCGGCTCCTGAGAGCCTCCCCGAGATCCATATGCTTGCCAGTAATCTGTATCTGCATGGGCGGTCTCCTTTGCTATTCGAGACCTGGAAGTATGGCGCAGATTTGAGTCCGACGCGAATCGATTTGGCGAAAACCCTTGCTTATCCAAGGTTAATCTTTCTCCAGCCCGTCTAAACGCCCTCAGACGTGCTCGTTTTCTTGCCATATCCGTGCTTCTTCAGGAGGCCGCGAAACTGGTGATATGTGAGGCCGAGTGCCTCAGCCGCCCTGCCCTGATGGCCTTGTGCGCCTGCCATCGCTTCATCAATCAGGCGAAGCTCTACCTGGGCTACCTCGGCATTGAAATCAACCGGTCCATGCCGCGCGCTGAGCGCCGGTTCAGCTTGGGAGGCGGCACGGACGGGTTCCGCCTTAGAGACCGCGCCCGGGCGCCAGGGAGATGCGAAAGGGTCCAAAGCCGCCGGATCGAACCGCACAGGCTCGTCAGGCGCCTCCAGCATGGAGCGATGAGCCAGTCGCTGGGCGAAATTGCGCAATTCACGCACATTGCCGGGCCAGTCATGGCTTTCGATGGCAGCGACGGCTGAGGGCGCGAACCCGGGGAAGTCCTGCGCCATCTCAATCGCCATGCGCCGGGCGAAGAAATCCGCCAACAGGCTCGCATCGCCCGGCCGGGCACGCAGCGGAGGCAGCGTGATGACATCAAACGCGAGCCGATCCAGCAGGTCGGCGCGGAATTCGTTGCGTTCGGCCATGGCGGGCAGATCGGCATTCGTGGCCGCCACGATGCGCACATTGGTGCTGAGCACGCGTGAGCCGCCGAGGCGCTGGAATTCCCCATATTCCACGATGCGCAGCAGTTTTTCCTGCACTTGCTGGCTGGCCGTCGCGATTTCGTCGAGGAAGATCGTGCCACCGTCGGCGAGTTCGAACCGGCCCTTGCGCTGCTCGGTGGCGCCGGTGAAGGCGCCGCGCTCGTGGCCGAACAGTTCGGAATCCAGCAATTGCTCAGACAGCGCCGCGCAATTGACCTTGATGAACGGGCCTTCCCAGCGCTTTGACAGGAAGTGAAGCCGCTCGCCGATCAGCTCCTTGCCGGTGCCGCGTTCGCCGATCACGAGGATCGGGCGCTCAAGCGGCGCGACACGCGAGACATGCTCCTGCGCGCTGAGCCAGGCCGGAGCCTCACCAATAAGCTGGGTGGTTTCGCCAATCATGAGGCTTATTTAGCCATTATGTTATGTAAATACGACTAATTTTTTAGTGTATTTAGCCAAACAAACATTAACGAGATCAAGCCTGAATCTTTTTTTCTTATATATTTCAATGCTCTAGGAAATTAATTTTCACTTGGCACGGTCCTTGAAATGAGATTGGCACTCAGAGCGACGGGGCGTCGCATTCAACAAGAAGGACCAAGCCCAAGATGGACGACCGCAATTACCGAACAGAAGCTCGCAGCGACGCTGGCCGATTTGGCCGCTGGCTGTCGACCCGCCCCGCCGAAAGCTGGATGTTTTTCGGCGTCGGCGTCTTCCTCGGCGGCCTCTTCTTCTAATCCCCCCAGTCAAATACGAAAGGATACCCACATGGGTCTGTTCTCCCGCCTCGGTGACATCATCAACTCCAACATCAACGCGATGCTGGACGGTGCTGAAAACCCCGAAAAAATCGCCCGCCTGATCATCCAGGAAATGGAAGACACGCTGGTCGAAGTCCGCACGGCTGCCGCCCGCGCCATGGCCGACAAGAAGGAAATGGAACGCGAAATCGTCCACTTCACGTCGGCCCGCGACGAATGGGCCGCCAAGGCCGAACTTGCCATCGACAAGGGTCGCGAAGACCTCGCCCGCGGTGCGCTGATTGCCAAACAAAAGGCCGAAGGCGAAATCGTTCGCCGCAAGGCCGCCATGGACGCCGCCGAAGAAGCCTTTGAAAAGCGCCAGGAAGATCTCGGCAAGCTGCAAGCCAAGCTGGACGAAGCCAAGGCCAAGCATCGCTCGCTGATGATGCGCCGCGAAGCCGCGGAACAGCGCATCCGCGTTCGCAGCCAGGTCTATGACGGCCGGGTCGACGATGCGCTGGCCCGCTACAACACGATCGAGCGCAAGGTCGACGAAATGGAAGCCTATGCCGACACGATCAAGGGCCGCGAGCCAAGCCTCGAAGCCGAATTCGCAGCCCTTGAGCAGAACGAGAGCGTCGAGAAGGAACTTGAAGCCCTGAAAGCCAAGCGTTCCAAGTCGTCGTCCAAGTCCTCGAAATCGGAGGCCTGATCCATGGTATTCTCACTCGTATGCCTGTTCGGCTTTCTCGCGGTCGTCTGCACGCCCGGCCTGGTCGCCCAGTATCGCGAAGAGCGGCGGGAGGGCTAAGCCATGGATGAAGGCCTCATAGCTCTCGTTGCCATCCTCAGCATCTTCGTCTTCCTGCCCGGAATGGTGCTCCACTATGTTTCCCAGTGGCGCCGGCAGAAGACACTGCAGCCTGATGACGAGCGGATGCTGGAAGACCTCTGGCGCTCGGCCAAGGCGATGGAACGCCGGCTCGAGACGCTGGAAGCCCTTCTGGCCCACGATGATGACGACACAAGGGAGCGCGGCCGCCCCGTGCGCCGCCCCCGCTCAACCCTCGACGACTAAAGGAACACGCCCATGACCCGCCCCTATTCCGACCCCGACTCCGCCTCGGAGTACCGGTCTCCCAACCCGAAGCGCTTCTATCGCTCGCGCAATGACAAGGTGATTGCCGGTGTCTGCGGCGGCCTCGCCGAACGGTTCGGCTGGGAACCCATCCTGATCCGCGTCCTCTTCGTGCTTGCGACGCTCTTCATGTTCGGCCCGCTCTCGATTATCATCTATATGACGATCTGGATCATCACGCCGCGCACCCCGCTTGGCCGCATGATCACGCCCGAGGAAGATGCCTTCTGGCGGGGCGTGTCAGACCGCCCGCGGGCGACGTTCGGTCACCTGAAGTATACGTTCATGGACCTCGACGAGCGCCTGCAATCCATCGAGCGCAAGGTGACCTCCGACGAATGGCGCCTGCGCAAGGAATTCCGCGACCTGGAACGCGGCAACTAGAAACCACCCCAACCTGACTTGATGACTTAACCTTCAAACCCGACAAAGGACCGGAACAATGAGCAAGGGGACACTGCTTTACAATAATTGGCTGCTCGGAGGCGTAGCCGTACTGATCGTCCTGGCCATCGCGGCCGTGGCCAGCCTGCATGGCGGCGTAGCGGTCGAGGTGGGCGGACTGGAGATGACGCTGGCGCCGCACGAGAATGGCGGGTTACTCCACCTCTCCTTCGTGCGCGCCGCCTAGGCGTCTCCCCGCTTCAGGTCGCGCAGGATGAGGCGCACCGGGCTGACCGCCGCAAGCGCGTCAGCCGGCGCCGGGGCCGGACCCCCAAGGATCATGGCGGCCAGGATGCCGCCGGCCCACGGCCCCCAGGTAAACCCACGCGCGCCGAAGCCGTTCACGATAAAAATACCCGGTAAAACAGGGGCGTCCGCATTCACCGGGCGCCCTTTTTTCAGGCCGTCAAACAGGTCGAGCGTCGCCGCATGGTCAGGCACCGGGCCGAACAGCGGCAGGCGATCAATCGTGGTGGCCCGCAAGGCCGCGCGGGAGACCGGTGTGTGATCGCGGGCATCGCGGATCCACCAGGGCGAGAGGGTTTCGAGGCCCTTTGCATTCTCGGCGCGGGCCGCGTCGGAAATCGTAATGATACCAGCAGGTGAAGGCTCGAACGTGGCGCCCCAGAGGCGGTCCGGACCGTCGGCGAGGGCATAGGTGCCGCTGGTGACGGCGTCGGGTGGGGCGGTGGCCGCATCGCCCACCCATTCGACCTGGCCGAGGCGGGCGGTGAGCTTCAGCCATGGCAGCTGTTCTGCTGTATCCATTGCGTTTGCGAGGATGATCGCATCGAAGGCCTCGCCGTTCACGGTGCGGGCGGGCATGTCGAGCCTGGCCGCCTCGCCAAGGCGCATTGTGGCGCCGGCGAGCAAGGCGGGGATGAGCCGGGCGGGGTGCAGGATCATGGCGCGCTTGTGCAGCAGGCCACCATTCTGAATGGATTCAAGGTCTTCCAGCGGCAAGGGCGGGTCGGCGAGCAGCTTGGCGAAGCGTGTACGATCCGTCTCGTCCTTTGGAATCTGGCGCACATCGGTTTCGGTGACGCCGGGCAGGGTTTCATAGGCGCTGCGGGCGGCGAGATAGGCGTCGATGAGCAATCTTGCCTGCACCGTGTCGCCCGCATCCAGGCGTGGCATCAACAGGGCCAGCTTGTTGCCGCTGGCGCCACTGGCGACTTCGGGCGCCTTGTCGAACACGGTGACCTCAGCCCCTGCATCCATCAGCGCGCGGGCGGCAGAAGCGCCCGCTATGCCGCCACCGATGACGGCAATACGGGTATTTGCCTGACCATTCCCGGACCATTCGCGGACCGTTCCCGGGACAATGCGGGGGTCTGGCGGGGATTCCATGGGTGTTTCGATTGTCGCTTCGAGGCGTTCGCGCTTGCGGCCATGGCCCGGCTGGCGCGTGACCTCAAATCCGGCACCTGCCAGCCCCCGGCGAACGGCGCCCGCGACGGTGAACGTGCCGAGGCGTGCACCTGGCGCGGAATGGAGGGAGAGTTCGGGATAGATCCACTCGCCCCACATGTCTTCATTCTTGGCCGGGCTGAAGCCATCAAGGAACCATGCGTCGGCGCGGAAGCGGGCGGCGGGGAGGGCCTCGCGAATGTCACCCAGATGGAGCGTGAGGCTGATGCCGGCCTCCGGCCAGACCATGCGGCGCACGCCCTGGACGGGTCCCGGCCATTTGGAAATCAGGAGGGCGGCCAGCTCTTCCAGTTCCGGGTAGGTGGCGAGGGCGCGGGCGGCGTCTTCGGCGTGGAGCGGGAAGGCTTCGAAACTGACAAAGTGGAGGCGGGCCGTGGGCGAGGGCCGGTGCATTTCCCATAGCTGCCAGAGGGCAAGGAAATTGAGGCCGGTGCCGAAACCGGTTTCGGCGATGGTGTAGACGTCCCTGTCTGCCCAAGCCTCCGGCAGGCCGCAGCCTTGGAGGAAAACGGCGCGCGTTTCCGCCAGGCCGTCACCGGCGGTGAAGTAGACATCATCATGCGCGCGGGCGACGGGGGTGCCGTCGTCGCGCCAGTCAATCTCTGGAGGTGTGAGCAGGCGGGCCATTCAGGCTGAACTAGCGGATGCGCGGGGAGTTGCACAGCCACTGCCTCACCCGCGCCCGTCCTTCGACTTCGCTCAGGATGAGCGCTCTCGCTAGCGAAACCTGCGGGAATTCCCGATCAGGTCGCCGAGGGCCATGAGCGATGCGCGGCCAACCTGTGTGACAGTGGGCTTGCGGCGGTGAACGTGGCCGACAAAGTCACCGCAATTGGAACCGGCAAGGCGATAGGATGCGCCAAGCGCGCGGCGGGCGCGGGCCTCGACATGGAGCGGATCGGCGCCGGTGGACTGGCCATGATGCCTGATGCGGCGACCTGCCGAAAAGTCTTCCAGCGACTGTTCGGTGACGCCGTCATGCTTGCGCGAATTAGAGATAACCGTGCCGCGCGCGGTGACCACGCCATAATGCGTCAGCACCCCGCCAAAGGGGATGGAAACGACGTCGCCGGGCTGGAAATGCCCCAATGATTTCAGGTCTTTGCTCATGGTGAAAGCCTAGCCTAATTTCATCGATCTGGCCAGAACACTGCAGCTCTCCGAGATTTAATCCAACGATTTGCCAAGTCACGCGTTGATTGAATGACCGCAATAAAGCGGCCGCAAGAAAGGACACCATTATGGATAAGGAACACATCAAGGGCGCTGCCAAAAAAGCCGAAGGTTCGGTGAAGGAAGCGACAGGCAAGGCCATGGGCGACAAGTCGCTCGAAATGAAAGGCAAAGCCGACAAGGTTGAAGGTGAAGCCCGCAAGACGGCTGGCGACGTGAAAGATGCCTTCAAGAAAAAGTAAGCCCGCACGGCGGGTTTTGAAACACCTTCCCAGGGCCGCCCTTATTGGGCGGCTTTTTCTTGCGACATGATACGCCGGAACCCCTATATTCAGGCCATTCAAAGAATGGAGCTTGCATGACCGACATTACAATCACACTCGAAGATGGCCCCACGGGCGGGCGTTATGTGGCCGTTGTGGACGGTCATGAAGCCGAGATGACCTTTTCCAAGGCCGGCACAAGCCGCATCATCATTGACCATACTGCCGTGCCGCAGGCCCTTGCCGGCAAGGGCGTTGGCCTCGCGCTGGTCAAGCGCGGCGTGGAAGACGCGCGCAAGAATGGCGTAAAGATCATTCCGCTTTGCCCCTATGCCAAGGCGCAGATCGGCAAGCACCCGGAATGGCAGGACGTGCTGGCATGAGCGGCGAGACCATCACGCATGATGCCACCGCACGCCGCTACAGCCTGGTGATCGACGGGACCGAGGCCTACCTGACCTATGAGCGACCGGCGAAGGACCGCATTCACATCACGCACACGATCGTGCCGGACAAGATTGGCGGGCGCGGCCTTGGCAAGCGCCTTGTGACGCGCGCGATGGAAGACGCGATTGCGGCGGGCGACAAGGTCTCTTCCTCCTGCTGGTATGCGACCGCGCTGATCGAGAAGAAGCCGGACTGGACCGCGCAGCTGGCATGAGCGAACCGTTCTGGAAAACCAAGACACTCCACGAGATGAACCCGCAGGAGTGGGAATCGCTGTGCGACGGCTGTGGCAAATGCTGCCTCTTGAAACTGGAAGACGAGGACACGGGCGAGATTGCCTATACGAAGCTGCACTGCAAGCTGCTGGATGGCACGACCTGCCAGTGTACGAATTATGTGAATCGCAAATCCATTGTTGAAGACTGCGTGAAGCTGACCCCCGCGGGCATCGAGGAAATCAACTGGATGCCGAAGACCTGCGCCTACCGGCTGGTCATGGACGGCAAGGACTTACCTGACTGGCACTACCTCGTCTGCGGCGACCCGGAGCGCGTGCACACGACAGGCAATTCCGTGCGTGGAAAGACGGTATCCGAAGACACCGTGTTCGAGGAAGACATGGAAGACTGGATCGTGGAGTGGGACGAGGAAGAGTGAGGGCCTGTATTGGGCGCAATAGAAGACATTCGACCATTGCGGCCCCAACGGTCGATATTGGCCCCTTTCGGACATTGTCCAAGTGAGCCAACTATGGCAAGAAACTTTGAACAGGAGGCAGGCATGTCTGGAGTTTCGAGGACACTCGCGTTCTTGGTGGCGTGCCTCATTCTGACAAGCTGCGCGCCTCAGCGACCGTCAGGTGTTCCCAAAGAAGCTGAGGCTGCTTGGTCTCTCAAGGGGGATTGGACTTGGACCTGGAAACGAGCGCTGAGCTCAGGATGTGTGGCATGGATGGCAAAGGGTAGCTGGGCGTCTGTCCAGCTAGTTGTCGATTCCAATTGCGAGGACAAGCGCGGCGACGGCTACCTTGATGGACGTGGCATTTCGTATTTTTCTTTCCAAGACTACCTTGTTTTCAGGGCGTACTGGCCTTGGACGCCCCAGGATTGGTCGGACCTGATAGTGTTTGATGATGAGGGCATGATCAGTAACATACTCGAGTGCCCGCACGTTCTTTCAAAAGAGCACATCATTGAGCTTCGATTGATCGCGGCACAGGCTTTGGCCAAAGCAACGACCGATGCGGAAAAACGATTGTTGGCCCGGATCGACCAGCGTTTGGCTGCGACAGATGGGGGGGCTCTATCGAGTGGGCAGGCAGGCTGCAGAAGTTCCCGCGATAAATCGAGCGATAGTCAAGACCTCTGGACTTTGCGCTAGCTGAAAGTCACGAGCGTGCATTCTCGGCGACATTCCTCCGACAGGCCGGGCCTCCCTCGAGCGACAGCAATGGAACACCAATGCCGTTTGAGGTAGATTGGCCCGCCAACGTGGCGGAACTGGTAGACGCCGCGCTACAGCGCGCCCGGTAGCGGGTGCAGGTTCAACCCCTGTCGTTGGCAATGACAGCTCTTGGCGATTTTCCGCCTTTCGAGACTCGGCTTGCCAGTGTCTGCATCGGGATGAAGCGGTCAAATCGCGTCCTTCACTGGATCGCCAGTTTTTGGCAGAAGCCGTCGCGGGCCGCCCGCCCGCGAAACCCATCCTTAATGCGCCGCTGCCACTCTGGCGGGATGGACACGTTGCCGGCCTTTCTTTCGCATCTGGAGCATGAGCGTC
>NZ_ARYL01000013.1 GCF_000685295.1 Hyphomonas oceanitis SCH89 | reverse complement strand
CACGAATTACACCACGTGATGGGACGCTACCAAAGAATGCTGACCTGATCTTCGCGTTTCTTTCGATAGTCAGGTGTGTGCGTTTGACTCTCGCGCCCTCTGTGAACCCTGCCTCCTCTACATCACTAACCACGCTTGACGAGTACTCAAGTCTCAACTCAGGGATGGCGCTAGGAAAGAGCGCTGCGATCCTCAAAATCTCGGCTGACCTGTCAGCAAGGCGGTCGCCACCGACAGGCGCAAGATCTTGAAACAAGTTCTCTGCATCTTCTGCCGCCAGCGAGACGTCGATTTCAGTCCTAGTCGCAGCGAGATAGGAGATTTGCGCGAGAATTTTAACGCTCTCCGACGCCTGCCTTTCAACTGCAGCGTTTGATCCACTTGGGCCAATTATGCCCAAGAAAGCCGTCTGGTCTTCGTCGCCTCTAAATCCGCTTGAGGCGTACGTTCTCACGACTTCGGCGATCTCTGTTGTGAAATGCCCCTGGCTTGCTCTGGCTAAAAGAAAACGGAGAACGAATAGAAGAGGATACCTAACGTCCGCGGTGTGGTCCCATCCTTCAACAGCTGGCGATGGGTCCGTCATGGCTTGGGCCAAGAAGTGGAAGTACTCGTCAGCAGTTATCTGCCCGTCGTCCGCCAGCAGCCTGCCTACTTCAGTAATCGACGCACCCCCCGCTCCATTCGGAACGGCAATCATGGCGAGCATGAACGTACGACCGTAATTTCTCCAAGGGCGCTCATATCCGACCTTCACCGGAGAGTAGGGTAGGCCCGTCGCAGCTTCCAAAGGATCGCGGAGAGTTTGATAAAGGTCGTGAGCAACGGCGAACTTCGCTATCTTGCGAAGCTCGTCGAACTGAAAGTAGTCCATCCTGCCTTGGTCCCAACGCCACATAATGCTCGGATTCCTTACTGATTCGGTCCGACTCAATTTGACCCGGAGAACAGAGCAGAGTCACGGTATAAGTTCAGGATTCAATTGACATCTTCCAGTTCCATAATGCGTGCTAGCAGCTACCTCATCTATTATGATGCCATTCTCGGTATCGCCTGGTGTGCAGAGATGCCTGGTTTCGGTCAGCGTTTCGGTAGCTTCTGCGCGACATCGTGCGCGCATCATGAAGATCGAATTCCACAACATCCAGGTGTTCCAAGCCCTCAGTCGTGAGACGCCTTGTTTCACGGCCGACCTATTCGTCGACGGCGTGCTTGAAGCCCATGTAAGCAATCACGGTGGCGGGGGAGGGAACGACTATCACTTTCCGCCTGGTCGCTCCTGGGCGACGCTGGAAGCGATTGAGGGCGGGGTTCGGGCGATGGGACTGAAAAAGAAAATCGAGCTCGACGGGGTTACCATCGAGCTCGATCTGGATTTAGAGCTGTTGAGCTTCCTGGCCTTGGCCTAGAAAGCCGAAGTCCTTGGCGGGTAGCCGGGCATGTCAGCCGTGACGATCTTGCCGAGACGATTGTACCACTTTCCGTCAGGTGCCTGTTCGTTGCGAATGAACGCCAGGAAGCTGAGGCGGTCCAGATCGGAAAAGTCCGCCAATTTCCGGGTAGAGGCCGCCTCGGCGCTTTGGTCCGAAGGCATGTTCCCGTAGGCCGAGTCGACGATCGCACGAAGTATCGCCATGTTGCCTTTGATCGCTGCCGCATGACCATCTGATCCGTTGCCCTCCATAAGCATGTGCATGGAAAAGTAGGTTACGTCTTTTGGGGCATCTTTGACCGTCAATCGAAGAACCAGGTTTTTCCCGGTGCCGGTTTTCGTAGGCATGAGTTGTCCGCCATTCTGAACGGACACTTTCAGCCAGACCGGTTTGTCCGTTCCAACAAGAAAGTTGGGACGCCATGTCGATGAGGTGTCGATGTTGTCGAGATCGAGGAAGCTCATGCCGCGTCCTCCAACTCGAAGCTAAGCGCGCCGTCATGATCGCAACAAGCGCAGTGCACTTCATTGTTCCAGATGGCCTGGAGCGTCTGCTTCAAGATTTCCCGTTCAACCAACGGCATGTGACCGTCGGTTTTCGGGATGTGCTGTGCCCAGTGTGCCGGAACCAGGCAATTCTCGATACAGTAGAGAAATGCGTACTTGTCCCCGGTCAGGATCGCCAGATTTTCTGCTGCCGCCCGTACCTGTTCACATGCTCTGTGGACCATGTGGTTTTTTACGTCTTGGTCGAGCACAACGCGGAGGTCTTCCTCTGTCATGCCCGGTTCGTTTGTAGAGTCGTGTTGTAGGACCATGTCTATATTCCTTGATTAAGGTCTTCAAAACTTTGTCCCGATATGGCTCATCCATTCGGGACAAGGTCGACATTGCAACCTAGGTGCCATAGCGATCGATGTGATGCGAATTTCATATGTTGGAGACGAGTATGAGCGGAACAAGAATTACGGTCACTTTGCCGGATGACGTCTACGATGCGCTGGTGGAAGAGGCAGAACTGGAGCGACGCAAACTGAGTGACCTGGTCAGGGACGCGGTGACTCAAATGCTCGCCGGCGAACGGTGGCAGAATATCGGGCAGATTGCCGAAGACGCTATTCGCAAGGGGGCAACGAACGACGAAGCACTGGCCAAGGTGAGGGCAAAGTTTCCGCAGGCCAAGACATCGCCTGCCTCAATTGCCTGGTACCGGTCCAATTTGAGGAACCAGGATTCGAAAGTTCTGACTGATGCCCAAGCGCGGCGAGTATCCGAAGCCGACTAGCGCTTGGGCTTCCGGTGCGGTTCGCCTTCAATAACTTCACCTGCATCAACACCAAGGGCGCGGGCCATCAAGCAGAACTCGTACACATCGAGACGGCGCTCATAGCCTTCAACCTTTGCGACGAATGACTGTGGCTTCTTTAGCATCTCTGCCAATTCAGCCTGCGTGATGCCCTTTTCATCGCGAGCGGCGCGAAGCCGGGCGATGATCTTCCTGTATCCTGGGTCCTGTAGGGAGCTGGCCAAGTTCGGGGTCCTGTTGCGCATCAACGAGAACCCGCCTAATCCCGAAACAGGATAATCCCATTTCAGGATATTTGGATGGAAGCGCTCAGCACCTCTCAGTCCGGCAAGATCGCCGAATACTTCCTGGCCTGTGCGGTCATGAGTGTGTCGACGGGACGGTTGTCGCCATTCCTGCCAGCATCGGACGATCATGGCGTTGACCTGATCGTTATGGAAAAGGCGACAGCCGCAAGCGTTGCGGTCCAGGTCAAGTCGTGGCGCACCAGCAAGGGCACGGAGCGGCCAACAGTTCAGTTCGACGTCAGGAAGGCGACGTTCCTGTCATCGCCACGGGTAGCGCTGGTTGGCATGGTCCTGTCGCCGGATAACCTTGCGATGGAGTTGGGCTGGGTGATCCCCATGGACCGGGTGCCTGAGCTTGCAGTCGAACAGGCCAGCAAGTTCGCACTGTCTCCGAGCAGGTCGCCGGCATCGGCCGACAGGTACGCGCCCTTCAGGCACACCGATATTGTTGGTCTGGTTGAGGCGATTGGCTATCTGATCTGAGGCCGGAAAGCCTGAGCACCGGTGCCTGATCCGGTGCCTGGGTCTAAAACCAGACGGAATTGGCAGCACCGGAAACCTGCGCCTGACAGATTGCCGATCTGTGGGTCTATCGATTTAGATGGCCTCCGACTCTCTTTCAGCGCCGCGATCCAACTGCTAAAGTGATTCAATGGTCAGATCTTTCGCATTGCTGGTACTCGTCGTCGCTGGGCTGATGACTCAATTAGCTGCGTCGGCCCAAAGTCCCGCAGGCGAAGTCCGGCTTCTGGCCTCGGGATCGAATTGTGCAGACTGCATCTGGCTACAACTAACGGGGCCAGTTGATGAGCAGACTGAAGAGGCTTTGCGAGACGCGCTGTTCCAGTTTGGCTTTGTCAATGAAGTCCACCTCGACAGTGGAGGTGGTGATCTTCAGGCCGCACTTCGATTAGGTGTGCTGTTTCGCGAACTCAAAATTCGCACCGTGGTGGCGGGAGCCAAGCCAGAACTTGAGGCAGGGCGAGATGGTCTTGCAAGCGTGACCAAAGGTGATTGTCTATCGGCCTGCGTGTACTTGTTGGCAGGTGGAATCGAACGACTTTCCGTCGCGGATAGCCGCATAGGGGTTCATCGCTTCCGCTTGGCTGCTGATGAGCCTGCTGACGATCCATTGTCATTAGGTCAGACACAGACGGGCCAACTGGTGGCATACCTCAGGATGATGAGTGTTGACCCCATTCTAGTATCGTATTCGTCCATGATCGCCTCTGGAGAAATGGGACTGGTTGACCCAGGAACCGCCTTGGAAACGTCCTTGCTAACTAGGAAACCAATTAATGTTAGTGAGCTTGCCGAAACTAGTTCTGGTGGCATCAGCCCGAGTTCCTTCGACCCATTTGGAGATGAAGTCAGAATTCCGCCAACTAGTCGCAGCGTCTGCAATGCGCCAAGGGCGCCAACGGGGGAAAGATTGCGGCCCTACGATGAGCAGCAGACAATTGTTGTTAACAGATTCTGGCGGACAGTGTGCAACTTGTATTTTGATGGACCGCGCACTCAGGAACGCTGGGACGTTATATACGAAGCGATGCAAGACCCCCCAACATTCGCGCAAGTCTCTTCTTTGGCAGAATCATCTGTAAGGGCCGGATTGTCATTGGCCGAGATGCGAGCTCGTAGGTAGCGGCACTAGACATATCAGTATGTAAGCCCCCGTCGAAGGGCTCGCCATGCGGTGCTCAGTGCGCATCTCCAACCGCATATACAAACCACCAGTTGACCTGCAAGAGCTAGGCCTTGGCCAGGTCTTCCAAGGTGGCACTGCAGGGCGCCCCGGTCATCATGGCAGTTGCATCGTCCAGGGTCTTGCGGACTGACTTGCCGAGCGGTGTCTCCAGGATAGCCACATATGCGTCCAGAAACGACTCACCAGCTTCTTCGGCACGCATCCGTGCCAGTTCGTCCAGGTCATCCTCTGCGGACTTCCTGATCAGTTGTAGTCGATTGTCCATCTTACTGTTCCTCATTGAAATCGAATGTGCGCTCAGCCATCGGCTTGCGCTTGTGTCCTGGTGAAAATCCCAGCCCCAGGGAGCTGGCTGTCTTGGGCGCCGCAAGCCAGAAGGCAGTGAACATCATCCGCTTGCGCACGTTCAGGTCCAGAAGACGCCCGGAGCGCAGGGAAGTGGAAGTGCGCTCCAGGGCAACACAAAGCTGTTCGTGCTCAAGCCAGGCGGCTTCCAGATCTTTAAGGGCGTTGTCGAGATTGGCTGCAGCCTTGCGGCGCCGCGTTTCCAGTCTGACTGCTTCGGTAATCGTTTCCTTGCGCTTACGGGCCTCACGGTCTTCTTCGTCGCGGCGCTGGCGTTCGGCTGCAACAGCTCCGGCACAGGCTAGATCGGAAACATCGTCGAACAGCTTGTTGCGTTCGATGCGAAGTGTGGCGACCAGCTGGTCGTTGCCGTCCAGGATCGCGCTGGCGATTTCGTCTTCTATCACCTGCAGTCTTGCTTCGGCGGCGTCGGCACGTTCCCTGAGTTTGATGTCCATGAGTTGCCCTCTTGTTTGTTGGGCTCATCAATACGCGCGTACGGACGTGGCCGATGCCATTGTTCGCCCATGGAGAACAAATGGGGAAAACGTGCTTTCGAGATTAACTGAGAGTGTGGTATACAGAGCTTGCCGATTCGATAGGGGCTGGGGGGGCGGGTCGGTGGCATTTGGTCCTGAAAGGAATCGGCAGTGAATGCTCTTGGAAAACCCCATCTCGTGGCTGTCTGGCTCAAGGGCCACGAAATAGCGGGATACCCACCTCACGCATGGCGCAGGGACGACTTCGGATACGCCATGAGGTTCGCCGACTACGGCGACCGGAACTCAGACTACGGCTGGGAAATCGATCATCGTATTCCCAGTGCGCTAGGCGGACCGAACATGCTGATAAACAAGAGGCCTCTGCACTGGCGGAACAATGTGCAGCTGGGCGGTCAGGTCAGGAACGCGCTTTCGGGGCGGTAGGCTCCTCGTCGGCGATGCGGCCCAGCAAGGCCATGTCATTCAGGAAATCGGGTGACACGCCTTCCGCCAGTTCAATCCAGGGACTGGCATAAGTGCACTGGCTGCGGATCCATCGGCATACTGCCGCCGTGGGAATACTGCAGCCAGCGTACCCCAGTTCGCATTGAAGTGCGCGGATCCATCCCCTGTGCCACAACATTGAGCCGGTGATGAAGTAGAGCCCCTGGATGAGCAAAACGACGTTGTGGCGCTGTGCCCTGTCAGGGGAGGGCGGATAGTCTTCGGCCGCCTCGCGCATCATGGCATTGATTTCAGCCTGGAACCTCCCTGGACCGGAAAGCCTCGGATGGGTGAGAACGTCCATCATACAGGGTCTACCTCGGCTATAGGCAGGCTGCGGACGAACGGATGAAGCCAGGCGCCACAGCAAGACAGTACCGCCTTGAGGCCGTGCTGGCCGTCCAAAGGTGTTCTGATGCCTCTCTCGGCTTCTGCTTCCAGGGATCCAGGAAGGTCTGGGCAACCGGGAGCGGCGCGAACCCTGAGGCCGTGGAGCACATAGCATCCATCATTGCCGACAAGCTGTATGGCGAATTCATTCGTCATCGGTGACAACCTCGTAATCGCCTTCGATCAATTCGCCGTCCGGGCTATAGACCCGCATTTGCACAGGGCCTTCGTAGATGACGTGAGACCGCTGCTCGACCTGGCGCACCTCGTCGCGCATCACCTTGTCCATCAGCTTCGTGAGCACCCTGGTGTCGACATGCGAAGTATCCAGCACCATCACTGGCTCGAAGTTATCGTTGAGAATTACATCGCCGGTATCAGGATCGACCAGAGGCATGTGCTTGGCGAGGCCCATGATCAAGGCTGTCTCCAGGACACGTTGGCGGAGATGGTCCCGGCTGACTTCAATCGCGGCATCCCATCTTTCGGCGAAGCCGGGGCGGGTGTCCCGCCATTCGTAGGGGGTCATCCGGGAGATGCCGAGGCTCTTGCAGGCCAGAGACACGTTGCCGGTCTCCGCAAGCTGCGAGATGAATTCTTCCTGGTAGGTACCTGGCAACAAGGTTCGTTGTCCTTTCCTGTGCCCGAACCGGTGCCTGGTAGGGCTTATCGTATCCAAAGCCCTGCTGCCGAAGG
Organism: Hyphomonas oceanitis SCH89; assembly: GCF_000685295.1. Taxonomy (GTDB): domain Bacteria; phylum Pseudomonadota; class Alphaproteobacteria; order Caulobacterales; family Hyphomonadaceae; genus Hyphomonas; species Hyphomonas oceanitis. The sequence goes on along the minus strand of NZ_ARYL01000013.1, from coordinate 99,120 downwards.
GATTTCCATGCACTGGTGCAAGGATTTCCAATCTGTGGGGCAGGGTCAGCAATCAGGATGCGACAGGATCAGGTTTCCCGGATGCCGTTGTTCTTGCACGCCTGTAAGGCAATCCCGACTTGCGCTCGGAGCCCGAAGGATTAAAAGAACAAAACAAGAACAAATGGGATTTGCAATGGGCAGGTACAAATCGATCCTGAAGGCCGACGGCGATGCGCGGCGCTTCCACCACACGGTCGACATCCCGGTGCCTGGACAGGGCCTGGGAAGGCGCCTGGACGGCATGGCGGACTGGCTTATGAAGAATGCCAAGTGCGAGTGGGCGACCCATGGACATACGGAGCAGGGAAGGCACATCGCCCGGTATTATTTCGAAAGCCCCTGGGACGCTCACCGCTTTGAGGGGCAGTTTGCCCAGGATGCCGGATCGGGCAATTCCTGACAGGGTTGTAAGGATTTCCAATGAACCTGGCCCGAAAGCGTCACATGCGTCACATGCTCTATGTGACGCTGTCACGTGACGCCAGAAGCCTTGCGGTTATTGGCTTTTTGACCAATTTATCAGGTGTCACATACTTTTATTATATCTATAAAAATATATGTACTTTAGATAAATCCGGGAACGGATCATTATGTGTACTGACTTAAAGCGAATTCTGTGTGACGCCCTGGAACGCCGAAAAGGTCAGCAACCGCAAGGCATTTAGCGTCATGTGACGCCCAAGTGACGCATGTGACGCTTCCGCCGCAAAATGGCGGATTGCCTTGCAGTGCTGTAAGGCAATCCTAAAGGTTGAACGGATCTGCCAGACTTACTGACTTGATGCCGATCAACCCGTATGTCTGCTTCTTGTCCACACGGCGCTGGGCGTAGCGGATCCCTGGAAGGGCAGCGATCAGGTCGTCCTTGAGTTTTGACTGCGATCGGCGCTCGCCGCCCGACAGTCCCTGATCGACCGCAAACTCCCGGTATGCACGATAGACTTCGTTCATAGTGACGAAGTCCTCATCGGCCTTGGTGACCTCCAGGTGCTCTTCCGCGAACCGTGCCGCCGGGGATTGAGACATAGCTGCATCGAGCGCTGCCTGGCGGCCTGCGATGCCTTGTGTGAACTGCATCCCGTTTTCCATCAGCCTTCCAAGTCCGATCAATGCCCAGTTAGCGATACCCGACATTTCGGCTTCGAGTTTATTGGCCAAGGCCCGGTCTTCGTTGCCTTCGACGCTCTTCTCGAAATTGAAGATCAGCATTCTCGATGACAACGCTCCGCTTTCGTCGATGAAAGATGGCATCTTGTTACAGACCATTGTGATCTTGATCGGAAGCCGGGCCGCATAGATAGCAACGCCTTTCCGGTTTATCGAAACGTCGTCCTCGCCGACGATACTTTTCAGGCGCTCCAGGGCTTTGCCACGCGCACCCCCTTGGCCAGAGACGTCGTGAGCATCGGGAATGGCGAGAAGGCGTTTGCCGACACATCCCTCAAGCCCGAAGTCGTTGCCGAGATCGGCGAGCATTCCGGAATGTGAAAGCTCCGCGCCGACGAGATTTTGCAGGACCCGGAGAAGCGTGGACTTGCCGCTTCGCCTGATCCCGACAAACACCGCGAACTTGTGGGCTGAGGTATCGCCGGCAAGGCAGTAGCCGAACCATTCCTGGAGCGTCTGATGAAACGACGGATCAAGTTGATCCAACAGCTTCATGAACTGAGGGCATTCAGCCAATGGATCGAAGTCGTGGCTTGGGAGTCCTGTCGCGAAGTATTGGCCATCGTGAAGCAGCAGTTTTCCGGTATCCAGGTCAAGCAGCCCGTTTTTGAAGATCACAACATCTTGGGGCTGATCAGCAGTATTGCCAATCCACTGGAAGGGGCGGGCGGAGACACTTGTCTTGTGATGAATACCCGTCACGAGCTTTCGAACGTGATCGACATCGAGGGCATTGGTGGGGTCCGTCCTTCTGACTTCCGCAGCCATTATGGCATCGTCCTTCGCGACATATCTACCACCCTCGAATGAGTAGAGAATGTTGTCGGACGAAATGACCGGGAACGGCCGCTTGTGGAGAAACAGCGCCGCATTCGCAGCGCCATGCTTCACAGTGTACGCGATGTTGACTGGCCAAGGCCGTTTATCTGCCAGACGATTCATTTCATCGGTGCGAGGCTTGTCGAGCCAGGACTGCAACGCTGTGATCACAAGTTGCCGCTCGCGAACAAACTCTTCGATCTTGAGCGCGTGATTATCCGATAGCTCCATATCGAGAATATCTGCTTTCATTGCAGATATCTGCTCTTGCGCCAGTTCGCGCGGATCGTCAGGCTCGACCGAGCATTCCCACATGTGGTCGAAATCATCATAAAAATAGGCTTCGTTGCCGAAGTATCTGTAGCCGATTTCTGCGCAGAACCTGAACGCCATTTGCTTGGCCCCGTCGCATCCCGCTCCGGCATGCTTGATGCAGGAAATTACGGTCTGCATATCGACGACTGATGGATCCGCCAGTTGCAACCATTCGTGCAGGTCGGCGCCATCATACGTGATCTTGTCGAAGCTCATCGTGCCGCCCTCCGGGCAGCATAGGCTTCAAGGTCGGCTCTCGTATAGAAGATAGCCTTGCCGATTTTGATGAAGTGCGGACCAACATCGAGGCCGCGGTCCCGCCTGGAGCGATACTGGGCGAGCGTGTGCTCTGTGTGCCCTGTAATTGCCGCAGCCTCCTTGGCTGTCAGCAGGTCGCCATTTGATGGCGTAATGCCGATGCCCGGCATGCTAGATATGTTCATGAGTGATCTCTCCAATTACTCGCCGTCGATACTTCTGGCCCGTCCGCGTTGGTTGCGCTGGCGGGCCGCTCTTTATTCGATGATGTCGAACTGAAGCATTTTCAGATGCCAACATTCGGCGTACCGCCGCCGGGGCTTGCCAGTACGTGGCCGTCCAGGTCTTTGCGGTGATAGCGGACCAGTCTGTCCTGGAGTACGTGATAGCGTGGGCCTTTGCCCTTGCAGCGCCAGACGGCGAGCGTCTTGGGCGACATGCCAAGGTAGACGGCGGCCTGATCCGTCGTCATCCAGGGAGAAGCTTGGGAAGTTGAAACATTCATTTGTATGCCCTTTTGATTAGTCGGGTCCTCTTGGGACTGAACTAGGCATAGATCATTGAGCTCGAAAAAATCTACCCTTACTTGAGCTCATAGGTGACATTAAAAAAGCAGCAAAATCAATGCACTGTTAGATTTTTTGTCGTGTTGAAGCATGGGCTCAAAACACGGCCATGACCGTGTTTTTCACATCGGCGACTTCGTGTGTTCCTTCCCTCCTTGACTTGCGCGACCTAAACGCGAAAGTTCAGAGTTCGTATTTTGAGTGACTTGGGGGGCTGGGCGACATGAATGCAGCAACACTATTCGGGGGTATCAGTGCTCTTGGGCTCTTAGCCAGTGGCTTATGGATTGGCGCCGTTGAGTATGACGCAATCCAAGATCGGGTTGGAGCTTTGGAAAGTAGACTTGGCGATTACGACGCTCTGAGCGAGCCAGAAGGTGCGTCGGAAATTGCTCGCCGTCTGAATAAGCTGGAGTCTCGAGTGTCTTCGTTGTCGGCGGACACTGCTGCTGTAGAATCCAGAGTAGACAGGATAGACGCAACGACCGGCGGAGCGACGGGAGAACTTGGGCAGCGACTCGCGAAGCTGGAATCGTCCGTTGCGGCAATGTCACAACGATCGGCGGCAATCCCAAAGAAAGATGGCCCTAAGCCAAGCGTGAATTCGCTTACCCAAGTCTCTGCAAAATCGCCTCAGGAAAATTCACCGTCAGGATCAAACACGCAAACATTCGGGCAGTTTGCAGTTGCTCTTGATCGCTGCACTATTCGGGGAAGCACTTTAGAGTGTTTTGGAACGATCAAATACAGCGGGCCAAAGCGGTCCGTTCGATTTGATAAGTGTGTCTTGAGAGATCAAAATGATCAAACTTGGTTGCCATCGGACTACTCCGTGGCTGGAGAGTCAGTTCTAAGTGAGGTGATTAAAGACTCGGTCCGGCCAAATTTAGCTGCCGGTGATCACCAATTTAAGGTTACGTTTCGTGATCTGGTTCCTGAAAATCAATACACTCTTCAGTTTAGGCTGGACAGCAGCTACACGCTTTCATTTGATAACATTGTTTAGCCGTTCCAGGCAGTCCTGAAAGCCCAGTTACAAGCTGTTCGTATGCCTCGGCATGAGGCCGCAATGCTTCCACGAGGTGTTCGGCATGAACATAGCCACCTGTGGCTCCTGGCAACTTGTGGCCAAGCAGCAGGGCGCTCTCGGCATATGGAACCCCGGCAGCGATCATCAGCGTTCTGGCATGGTGCCTGAGTGCATGTGGACTGGCGACGTTTGCGCGCTTGGGCTCAACAATATGTCCTTTGGTGCTGAGAGGGGAGGGCCACAGCCATGTGCTGTTGAGTGGCGTGTCATCTTCCATTCGCTTGGCAATGATGCCTGTGAGTACTGGACCCATCGGGAACAATAGCTGGCCCCCGGTTTTCATGTGGCTGAACGTCATCACCCGCTTTTCCAGGTCAATGTCTTCCCGCCGAAGGGTCAGCACCGATGAACGCCTTGCTCCGGTCAGCAGCATGGTCCTGTGAATGTCCCTCATCATGGGGGACAGGGCTTCTGAGCGTTTCCAGAAGTCGGCAATGTCCAGGGCATCGACTTGCCGCTTAGGCGGCACTGGCACCCTTACGGCATCCATAGGGCTTCGCAGGATCGTTTCATCCAGGCGCATGGCTGTGTTGATGAGTGCCCGAAGAGTTCGAAGCACACCTGCCGCCGTGGTGCGCCCGTGGCGCGCCGTCAGGGTCTCTAGGAGTTCTCGGCAGTCCTGTCTCGTTATATCGGCGACGGCACGCGACCGAAAGCGCTTAAGGTACTTGTCGACGTGATCTTGGTAGCTTTGAATTGTCGATGGCCGCAGTTCCCGCTCTTTCAGGTGGGCCTCAAGAACCTTGCTCAACGTAATGCCGGTTTCATCAGGCCCGTCGGTCGGGTCGATGCCAGACTGGATCTGGCTCATCAGAGCCATCGCCTTGCGCCTGGCATCGCTCAGGCTGATCCGATCCACCCTGTCGATCTTGGTTCTCACTGTCCGGATGTGCCGGCCATTGCGGCGAACATCACCCTGAACCGCATAGGTCTTGGTTGTGGCATGGCATATGACCATCAGGCCTTTGACCTTCTCGTCCCTGTGGATGCCGCTCCCGAGTTCCAACGCCCTGATCCGGGCGTCCGTTAGATTGATGACGGCCATTGGCGCCTCCTGTTTAAAAAATACCGTCTCGAGCACCGTAACCGCGCAGTACCTGATAGGGCCTGGCAGGTGCCGAGAGGTCGATATTGTCAGGAAACACTGGCGGCGTATGCCACGATTAGACCTGAATAGTCACAATAAAACAGGGTATTAGTGACTACGAATCTGGGGGTCGGGCGTTCGAATCGCTCCGGGTGCACCATTTTCTCCTATAGGGTGATAGGCATTTAATGTCCTTTCACATCTTCGGGCTCATCATTGCTATCGGGTTCGACTGACCTGACTGCCTGGTCCCGCAGTCATTCGGACAATTTGCGCAGTTGACCCAAGCGGGTGCGAAGGTGACGCTCACAACGGCATCTATTTTCGGACTTTCGAACTGTCATGGATGACCAAGGGAGGGGGAGGCCATGAAATGGCTTGCGTTCCTTGTGGTATTGGCGATTTCGGGCTGCGGTGTGAGCTATGTCGCACCGACTGCCAAGCTGGGCGTGGAGTTTCAGTCAGTATCCGATCTGGACACGGCTTCGGTTGAAATCCAGCACGAGCTGAACCGGCTGGGATTTGAAACGCAGCCAGCGACGGAAGGCTGGACGAGTGACATGCTAGATAGCCTGTCCAGCGAGTTTCGCTTGCGCATGTCCCACACGATCAGTTTCTGGCGGCATCAATCCGAACCGGTGGAGTCAGACGTCCACGGCGAAATTATCGCTGTTCCGACATCATCGGACGCGGATTCATGGCCGGTCGATGGCGTCCAAATTCCCTATATCGAGATCAATATCACCGATTTCAGGGCGGGCGGGTTCAGCCCGCAAGCCCTCCAGGTCTATGATGATACTCTCGCCGTTCTCCGTCAGCATGGCTACCAGGTCATTGTCATATCTCCTCCGCCGCCCACCGACGAGAAGGAGAACGGTCGCGTGAAGATCATCAACATGCTGGCCGCAGCTGGGTGGTGGACGGCGGTCTGGGCAATCAGCATGGCGATATTTGGCGGTCTGGCGATGTGGGGCCTTCGACGCATAAATGTGGATCAAAACCTGCGTCGACTCACACTTGTCTGCATCGGTGTTATTGTCGTTACACCTTTTCAGGCCTCAACAATGTTTGTGAGCATCTTTCTCCCAAATGTCTTTTTCATGGCGTTTGGTTATTCCCATGAGGGGGAACCGTGGCAGTTCGATGGGAATGTTTTCGGACATCCTTTTTTGGCGTCATTTGTTTTGAGCGCCGTTGGCGCTGTCGTCCGCGTTCGGGATAACGTGCCTGACGTGACGTCGAAATAATTGCGGGTTCCGCTTTCCAATCTGCACACTGGAGCTGCAGCCCTCTCTGGGCTAGAGCGCTCTCATGACAGCGACATTCATTCTGGGAGGGGCGCGTTCGGGCAAGAGTGCGCGGGCGCAGGCGCTGGCGGAGGCGGCGGGGGAGACCCGCGTCTATATTGCCACGGCGGAAGCGCTGGACGTGGAAATGGAAGCGCGGATCGCGCGCCACAAGGCTGATCGCGGCGCGGGCTGGCGCACGGTGGAGGCACCGCTGGAGCTTGTGGCTGCAATGGACGCTGCAGATGCGCCCGTCGTGCTGGTCGATTGCCTGACACTTTGGCTGTCCAATCTCATGCACCATGAGCGAGACGTGGAGCCGGAGACCCAAGCGCTGTGCGCCTGCCTCGGGCGCTTTGAGGGCGAGGTGATCCTTGTATCGAACGAGGTGGGGCTTGGCCTCGTGCCGGAGACGCCGTTGGGGCGGGCGTTCAGGGATGCGCAGGGGCGGTTGAACCAGCGCGTGGCGGCGGCGTGTGATGTGGTGGAATTCGTCGCGGCGGGCCTGCCGCTGCGCCTCAAGGGCTGAGCGCGGCGGCGAGGCGGTGTTCGGCTTCGGCATTGGCAGGCAGGCCGATGCGGAGGAGATCGGGCGCATAGTCGAAGCGGCGGACATAGAGGCCGGCCTCCGCCAGGCGGTGCCAGAGTTGCGGGGCTTTCTCTGTCTTTACAAGGCGGAAAAGGTCCGTCCCGCCGACGATCCAGAGGCCTGAATCCAGAAGAATTTTATCGAGACGGCGGCGGGCGGCGGCGAGGTGGTCGCGTGTTTCAGCCTGCCAGAGACCGTCGGCATAGGCCTGTGCGCCGATCGCGAGCGCCGGGCCGGACACGGGCCAGACGCCGAGCCTTTGGGACATGGCTTCCAGCAAGGCGGGTGGGCCGAGCAGGGCGCCGAGGCGCAGGCCGGCGAGGCCGTAAAACTTCCCGAAGGAGCGCAGGATGATGAGGTTTCCGGCGCCCGCCATGGGCGCGAGGCTGAGGGCGGGGACAAGGTCTGCGTAGGCTTCGTCGACGATTAGCCAGCCATTGCGGGCGGCCTGGCGGGCCAGTGCCTGACCCAGGTGTGACCGTTCGAGGACCATTCCCGTGGGATTGTTGGGGTTACAGAGGACCAGAGCGTCGACATGGCCAGCCAAGGCGAGTGGATCGGCCGTCTCGATCACCTCGGCGCCGCTTGCCCGCCATGCGCGCGCATGGTCGCCATAGGTCGGCGAGAGGAGGGCAACGCTGCGCGGTGCGATCACGGTGGGCAGGAGGCGGATGAGCAGTTCGCTGCCGGGGGCGAGCAGGAGGGAGGCCTCCGGCGCACCGATGGCGCGGGCCATGGCGGCGCGGCAGGTCTGTAGGGCGGCTTCGGTGGGGAGGTGCTGCCAGCTAGAGGCGGGGATGTCGCCGACGGGGTAGGGCCAGGGATTGATACCGGTCGAGAGATCGACCCACGGTGCCGGCGCGTTCGGGTAGGCGATCTGCATGCGGTCGAGCGCGCCGCCGTGGAGGAAGTCGTCTTTCATGTCAGGCTCCCGATCCATGCGGTTGCCGCGAGCAGAAGCCCAAGCAGGACCATGGCGCGGACATAGAGGCGGAGGCCGCGCTTCAGGGCCTGCGGCGTGGGATCGGGCGCGGCGGGGTTGAGCCAGGGCTCGTCGCTCACCCGGTCGCCATAGAGGCGCGGGCCGGAGAGGCGCACGCCGAGGGCGCCGGCCATGGCGGCTTCGGGCCAGCCGGCATTGGGTGAGCGGTGGCGGCGTGCGTCGCGTTGCATTGTGCGAAGGGCAGACGTGCCGCCGGAGACGGCCGCAAAGGCGAGGCCCGTCAGGCGGGCGGGAATGAGGTTGGCCACGTCGTCGAGCCGGGCGGCAAAACCGCCAAAGGCGGCGTAGCGGGTATTGCGGTGGCCGATCATGGAGTCGAGCGTGTTGACGGCCTTGTAGGCGGCGAGGCCCGGCAGGCCGAACAGGGCGCCCCAGAAGAGGGGCGCGGTGACGCCGTCCGATGCGTTCTCGGCGAGGCTTTCGAGGGCGGCGCGGGCGACACCGGGCTCGTCCAGCTGGGCGGGGTCGCGGCCGACGATTTGCGAGACGGCCGTGCGGGCGCCTGCGATGTCATCCGCGGAGAGTGGGCGGGCGACGGCGGCGACATGTGTGTAGAGGCTGCGCGAGGCGATCAGGCTGGAAGCGATGAGGGCCTCGATTGTCCAGCCGGGGAGCGTGTCGGGGAGGGCGCGCGAGATGGCAACGGCGAGGGTGGTTGCGGCGGCGATGACGAGCAGGGATGCCAGGGCGCCCGCCACATAGCGTGCGGGGTGGGGCCATGAAGGCTGATTGAAGGCGCGTTCGAGCCAGCTGATGCCGGTGCCGAGCCAGACGACGGGATGGTGGATCAGGCGATAGAGCCAGGTGGGCCAGCCGAAGACGGCCTCGATGGCCCAGGCCGCCAGCATCAGGGCCGCCGGGCTCATGCCGTGCCGGGATGCCAGCCGGGTGCGCGCGCCTCGGCGAACAGGCTGTCCACGTCCACGGCGGCTTCGACGCCGTCTGCCAGCGCGTCCAGCGCGCGATCCACTTCGCCATCATAATTTAGCGCGAAATCGCCCCGTCCGCCGGAGCGGGTGATCCAGCTGCGACGGAAATTGTCCTGCGCGAAGGCGCCGTGAAGATAGGTGCCTTCGATGCGCCCGTTCGGGCTGCGGGCGCCTTCGGGCTTGTTGTCGAGGGTGAACATGGGCCGGTCTGTGGCCGGGCCTTGCGTGATGCCTGCATGGATTTCGTAACCGGCGACGGGCGCGCCGCTCAGGGCGCACTGGCCGCGCGCCTCATTGACCTGTTTGTCGGCAATCATGTGTGTCTCGACATCAAGCAGGCCGAGGCCTTCGGCTTCGCCGGGCAGACCGTCGACGCCTTGCGGATCAATGATCCGTTTGCCGAGCATCTGGTAGCCGCCGCAAATGCCGAGCAGGCGGCCGCCATTGCGGACGTGGGCGTGAATGTCATGATCCCAGCCCTGCGCACGCAGGAAGGCAAGGTCGCCGAGCGTGGACTTGGTGCCGAACAGGATGACCACGTCGGTGTCGCGGGGAATGGGGCGGCCGGGCGTGACCCAGTGGAAATCGACATCCGGTTCGATGCGCAGCGGGTCGGCATCATCGAAATTGGCGATGCGCGACAGCATGGGCGCGGCAATGCGCAGGCCCTTGCCGGAGCGGGGCACGAGTTCGTCGAGGATGACGGCATCTTCTGCGGGCAATTGCGTGATGGCCGTCAGCCAGGGAATGACGCCGAAACAGGGCCAGCCGGTGCGCTGCTCGATGCCGGTGACGCCGTCATCGAAAAGGCGGATGTCACCGCGAAATTTGTTGACGAGGAAGCCCCGGATCATGTCTGCATCGGCCGGATCGATGACGGTCTTCGTGCCGACAAGGCTGGCGATGACGCCGCCACGTTCGATATCTCCGATCAGGCAGACGGGCACACCGGCGCGGCGGGCGAAGCCCATATTGGCAATGTCGCGCTCGCGCAGATTGATCTCGGCGGGGCTGCCCGCGCCTTCGACGAGAACGAGGTCATACTGGTTGGTGAGCCGGTCGAAGCTTTCCATCACTGCGCCCATCAATCGGTCGCGATTGGACATGTAATAGGCCGCGTCGACGGTCTGCACGGCCTTGCCATGGACCACGATCTGCGACTTGCGGTCTGTTTCCGGCTTCAGCAGGACTGGGTTGAAATCCGTATGCGGTGCAATGCCTGCGGCGAGGGCCTGCAGGGCCTGCGCTCGGCCGATCTCGCCACCGCCGGGGCAGGCGGCGGCATTGTTGGACATGTTCTGCGGCTTGAAGGGCGCAACGCTGAGGCCGCGTCGCCGGGCGATGCGGCAAAGCGCGGCGGTGAGCACGGACTTGCCGACATCCGATCCCGTGCCCTGCAGCATGAGCGCGCGTGCCGTCATGCGGCGCCCTCGATATGGACCAGCGTGCCATGGACGCGGGCGCGGACGCCATAGATTTCGGCGAGGCGTTCTGCGGTGAGGGTTTCGGCGGGCGGGCCGTCGGCGACGATGCGGCCGTCCTTCATCCAGATGAGGCGGCTGGCATAGCGGGCGGCAAGCGATATGTCATGCAGCACGACAAGGGCGCCGCCGCCGCGCGCGACATAGGACTGGATAATGTCCATGATGCGGAACTGGTGGCGGGGGTCGAGCGCAGCGACAGGCTCGTCTGCGACAAGCAGCGGCGCTTCTGCCGCGAAGGCGCGGGCGCAGTGGACGCGGGCAAGCTCGCCGCCGGACAATGTGTCGGCGGAACGGTGCGCGAGGGCGGCCAGGTCGCAGGTCTCCATCGCGCGATCAACGGCGTCGGCGTCCGGCTGGCTGAGGCGACCGGGCGCGGCGCCATAGGCATAGCGGCCGAGGGCGACGACATCGCGCACGGCATTAGGCCAGGCGAGGGGGCGCTGCTGGGGCAGGTAGGCGACGCGGCGGGCGCGTTCCATCGGCGAGAGGCTGGCGCAATCGTCGCCATTGAGGGAGGCCATGCCGGATGCACGTTTCTCAAGGCCGAGGGAGGCGCGCAGCAGGCTGGTCTTGCCAGCGCCATTGGGACCGAGCAGGCAGATCAACTCGCCGGGGACCAGCGCGAAACCGGCGCCCTCCACGAGCGTGGTGCGGCCGGCCTTAACGGTGAGGTTCTGTACAGTGAGGTCAGTCATTGCTGCTGCGTCTCCGTATGGCGATCCAGACGAAGGCGGGCGCGCCGATGAGGGCGGCGACGACGCCGAGCTTGAGCTCGTTGGAGGTCGGGATGATGCGTACGCCAATGTCGGCCAGCACGAGGATGAGGCCGGCGAACATGGCGGAGGGCACGAGGGAGCGTGCCGGATCATGACCCACGAAGGGACGGATCACGTGCGGCGCGACAATGCCGACAAAGCCGATGGCACCTGCGAGCGCCACCGAGCCGCCGGTCGCCAGCCCGGCGCCGAGCACGGTGAGGATGCGCTGGGCGCGCAGGTTCAGGCCAACGCCGCTGGCGGCTTCCTCGCCGAGCGTGAGGGCCGAGAGGCCGCGCCGGGAGGCGAGCAGGATGACTGCGCCGACAAGGATGAAGGGCGCGGCGAGGCCGATTTCGCGGAAGCTGCGATTGGCGACCGAGCCGAGCATCCAGTTGATCATGTCGGCAAGGGAGAAGGGATTGGGCGCAAGGTTCATCAGGAGGCTCATGGCCGCGCCGGCAAAGCTGGAGAGGCCGACGCCGATGAGGATGAGCGTGACGACCGAGCGTGTACGGATGGCGGCGAGCGTGATCAGGCCCGTGGCGGCGAGGGCGCCGAGGATGGCCGAGAGCGGCAGGATCCACGGCGAGAGCGCGACGAGGCCGTAATAGAGGGAGAAGGTGGCGGCGAGGGAGGCCGAGGCGGAGACACCGAGCACGCCGGGCTCGGCCAGCGGGTTACGAAGCAGGCCCTGCAGCGCGGCGCCGCTGATGCCGAGCGAGGCGCCGACCATATAGGCGGCAAGGGCACGGGGCAGGCGGATCTGCCAGATCACGAGCCGGTCGCCTGCGTCGCCGCCGCCGAAGAAAGCGGCCAGCACGCGCTCGGGCGACATGGGTGTTGAACCGAGCAGGCAGGCGGCAAAGAGGGCCAGCGCGGATGCGGCGACCAGCGCGGGGAGGAGCCAGACATTCTGTTTCATTTCTCGCTCCCTTCGGCCAGTGCTTCGATGGCATCAATCAGGAACCAGCCATTGCAGGAGGTCCACGCACCTTCAAGCGAAACGACTGGGTGGTCGGCCAGCTGGGCACGGGCAACGGGATGGTTCATCGGGCTCCAGGCATCGGGATGATTGGTGCGGGCGCCGAAGAAGGCGGCGGCGATCACGTCCGGCGCTTCATAGGCGAGGCGCTCGAGGGGGAGGGAGCGCCAGCCGGGCTGTTGCTGGAAATTCTCGAGGCCTGCGGCAAGGATCATTTCATGCACGAGCGAGCCGGGGCCGCTGGTGACGCCGGCGGGCGTCATGTAGAGCGCGGACTTGCCGCTGCTGCGCTGGGCGAGGTGATCAAGCCGGGCCTGCGTTTCGGTGACCAGGGCGGCGCCGCGATCATGTTCGCCGAGGCCGTCGGCGATGCGCTGGACATTGGCGAGGACGCCCGGCAGGTCGCCGGCCCAGCCGACGTCAAGCACCGGGATGCCGGCGCGCTCGAAGAATTGGGTCGCGTCAGGTCCGCCGCCATACGAGCGTACGACGAGATCCGGCTTCAGCAGGATCACGTCTTCTGCAATCGGACGGACGGTGCGAATGCCTTGGGCGGCATCGCGCATGTAGGAAAAGTCTTTGTCCGCATTGGGCGAGATGGCGAGGATGCGGTCGCGGTCTGCGAATTCAAGGACGTACTGGTCGGCGCAATAGTCGAGACTGACGATCCGGACCGGGCGTGCCGTATCGGCCGCAGGCGGTGTGGGAGGACCACCGCAGGCGGCCAGCAGCCCGGCCAGGAAAAGGATCGTCAGTCTCGACACGCTGCTTCCTCTAGTAACGCAGTCTCAGGCCGACACTACCGGAAAGGCCGGGTGTGCCGTAGCCGAGGACTTCCTGATACTGCTCGTCGAAAAGGTTCTCGATGCGTGCGAAGAGCTCGATACTGTCTGTCAGGTCATAGCGGCCTGTCAGGTCAACGCGGGTCCAGCTGTCCAGCATGCCGCCGGAGGAGTTGGGCTCTTCGCCATTGTAGCGGACGAGGACGGCGCCGGAGAGCGGGCCTTCAGGGTCGAGCGAGACCGTGACGTCACCGCTATGTTCCGGCATGCGGACAAGCGGGTTACCGTTGCCATCCTCGGCGTCGATATAGGCATAATTGGCCGAGACGCCGAGCCAGTTGGTGAACTGGTAGCCGCCGGTCAGTTCGATGCCTTCGGATGTGACGAAGGCGATATTGTCGTATCCGGCGGTGTAGGAGAAGTCGATCATGTTCTCCGTCTCCTGATGGAAGACGGTGGCGCCGGCCTGTGCGCGGCCATCCAGAGAATTCCATTCGACGCCCAGATCATAGGCTTCGGAGGTTTCCGGTTTCAGGTTGGCATTGGGTTCTGTCAGGCCGCAGAACGAGCAGACATAGGTCGACTGGAAGATTGAGGGCGCCTTGAAGCCCTGTCCCCAGCTTGCGCGCAGCAGGACCTGGTCGGTTGCGCTGTAGGCCGCAGCGACCCGGCCTGTGGTTTTGGATCCGAACGTGTCGGTATCATCGACGCGCACGCCGCCCGTGAGGGTCAGCTTTTCAACCGGTTTGTACTCATAGAGGGCAAACAGGCCATCAATCGTCGAATCGGAATCATTGGCCGTCGTTTCTTCGCGTTCAGCGCCAAAGGCCAGCTTGTTGGCCGGGTTGACGGTGAACGTTCCCTGGTAGCGATAGACCGCCCGGTCGCCTTCGGCCAAATAGCTTTGTGCGCCGTCGGTGAAGTTCTTGCGGGTGATGTCGGAATAGCCGACCACGAACAGGTTTTCGAGCCTGTCATCGAATAGCGGCACTTTCAGGGAGAAATTGCCTGAGAGCGAATCTGACTCCGTCGACTCGTCGCCATCGGCTGTGCTGCCCTGCGCGCCGCCGGAATAGCTGTCATACTCGCTGGTGGCCTCGCTGTAGAGCAGCGTGCCATCGAGGCGCATCTTGCTGGGCAGGTTCAGGCCGCCGCGCGCCGACAGTGTGGTGGAGTCGTAGCCGTCATCCTCGGTATTGCCATTGGCTTCGTCGGCCTTGGAGATGCCGTCCGTAGTGATGCCGGTGGCGGCGATGCGGAAGTCGCCGGTGTCATTGGCACCGCCAATGGATGCGCCGCCGCGGAATGTATTGAACGAGCCGTATTCGCCGAACGCGCTGCCGCCGAGGCCGTCTTCCGGACGCTTGGTGGTAATGGCGACCACGCCGCCAATCGCGTCGCTGCCCCAGAGCGTGGATTGCGGGCCCTTGAGTACTTCAATGCGTTCGATGTTCTCTGTGTCGAGATAGGCGAAATTGTAGCCGCCGCCTGTACCGGATGGATCATTGATCGGCACGCCGTCCATCAGGACAAGCGTCTGGTCGCTGGAAGCGCCGCGGATGCGGACAGTTGCGTTGCCGCCAAAGCTGCCGCTCTGGTTGATGGTGACGCCGGGCGCGGAGGCAATGGCATCAAGGGCAAAATCAAAGCCGAGCTTATCGATGGTCTCGGCGCTGATGATCGACACGCTGGAGCCGACTTCCGTCGCCGTCTGGTCGAGACGTGAGCCAGAGACGATCACGGTGTCGAGCTTGGTTTCTTCGGTATCAATTGTCTGGGCCAGGGCTGGCGCAGCCATAGCAAGGATGGTCATGCCCAGAAGGGCAGTCTTGAAAGACATATTAGCATTCCTCTGCACCCTTGCCGCCCGCGAGGAGGGTACATTTCACAACGACATGCTGGCCCACTGCGAAACGCAGCCGGGCGGCCAGACCAAATTTTACGATTGTCGTCACAAAGGACTGGCGTTTAGCCTTCCCGCCCACTGAGAACTTTCCCCGGTTCTCGGACGAACGACGCGATGGCAGGTCTCCTGGCTCACCGATCATCACTTCAGGCCGGCCTTCCCAGGGCAAAAGCCCCAGTGGCAAGTTTGGCCATCAGCTCCTGGCTGACAGTTGCGGGTACAGCGCCGGATTTAAACCGGCTTCCCTCTTAGCCCCCGGTTAGGGGAGCACCATCTGTTGCGTCTGTTGCTGCAAGCGCGAAACGCTGTCAACAGAAATGCGCGCTGCAGGACGCGCAGGCCGGATCAGAAATCCAGGCCGCGCTGGGCCTTGATGCCCGCCTTGAACGGGTGCTTCACTTCGGTCATTTCGCTGACCAGATCGGCGTAATCCATGAGTTCCGGCTTGGCATCGCGGCCCGTCAGGATGACGCTGGTGCGGTCGGATCGGGCCTTGAGGCCATCAATCACGGCCTGCACGTCGAGATAATCATAGCGCAGCGCGATATTGATCTCGTCGAGGACGATCAGGTCATAGTCACCGCTGCTCATCATCTCGCAAGCGCGGGAAAAGGCGGCTTCGGCGGCGGCAATGTCGCGGTCCTTGTCCTGCGTATCCCAGGTGAAGCCTTCGCCCATTGTGTGCCAGGTCACCTGATCCGCGAACTTCGCGAAGAACTGGCGCTCGCCGGTGATCCACTTGCCCTTGATGAACTGGACGACGCCCACTTTCTGGCCCCAGCCAAGGGCCCGGATGATGACGCCGAAGGCCGAGCTGGACTTGCCCTTGCCATTGCCGGTGTGGACGAGGATGAGGCCGCGGCCCGGATCGCGGGCTTCGGATGTTTTCTTCTTCTGCTCGGTCTGCAGGGCCTTCATCTTTTCCGTGTGCGTCGGGTCAGTGGTCATGCAGGAAGTCCTCGCGAAGGGTGATGAACCGGCCAAAGCCGATGCTTGTATTGTAGCCTTGGGCGGTTGCCTCACTGGCCAGCGCGGCCTTGATGACGCCCGCATGGGTGACAATCAAGCCATGGCTTTGGTTATCGTCCCATTCGGCCAGTGCTGCCTGAACGCGCGCGGTCAGCGTGGCGACGCTCTCGCCACCATGGGGGCGGGCATGCAGGAAGTCGGCCGCCCATTGGTCGAGTTCGGCGCGCGGGATGTCGGACCAAGGGAGGCCTTCCCATGTGCCGAAATCCATTTCACGCAGGCGTTCGTCTATGGTGACCGGCAGGTTCATCGCCTCGCCAATATGCTTGGCCAGCAGGCGGCAGCGTGTCAGCGGGCTTGTGGCGATACGGTCCGGTGGTGGGAGTGCGGCCACCACGTCGCGCGCTTCCGCCGCAAACGTCTCCGCCACATCGAGGTCGGTCATGCCGTAGCAGATGCCGGACGCGATGGCGGGCGTGGTGTGGCGCAGAAGGGTCAGAGCCATGCGAGCAGTCCGAGATAGAAGCCGATCTCGCTTGCCTGCTGCACCGCGCCCAGCGTGTCGCCGGTATAGCCTTTCAGCTTGAATTCGAAGAAGGCGCGCATGGCGACATGGCCGATGGCGAGGCCGATGAGGCCAAACAGCAAGGGCGCTTCGGGCAGCAGATAGATCCATGCGAGGCAGATGGCTGCGCCGGTGACAGAAGCGATCAGCAGGCTTGGCAGGGAGAGGCCCTTGGCGACGGGCTTGCCTGTGCCCTCAGCGCGCACATAGCGGCTGGTGGCAAGCGTGATGACGCTGGAGAGGCGTGACAGGCCATGCGCTGCGGGGAAGGCAAAGAGCAGCATGTGCGCGGGCAGGGCGGTAAGGGTCGCAGTCTTCAGCGCGAGGGCGGCGACAAGGGCCGCCGTGCCATAGGTGCCGAGGCGGCTGTCGCGCATGATCTCCAGCGCGGCGTCGCATGTGTGCCCACCGCCGATGCCATCGAACGTGTCGGCGAGGCCATCCTCATGGAAGGCACCAGTGACGAGCAGGCCAGCGGCGATGGCGATGATCACGCTGACAAGCGGCGGGAAGAGCAGGGAGACGCTCCAGAACACGGCGCTGCAGAGGGCGCCGACCATCACACCGACGAGCGGGTAATAGGCGGCAGACGCGGACATGCGCGCCTCGCTATAGGTGAACCAGCCCGGCACGGGCAGGCGCGTCAGGAACTGGATCGCCAGCAGGAATGACGCGATCTGGTTCTTCATGCAGGGCCGCTGACGCCTGCGCTGTCAAAGCTCGCCATCTCGCGCAGCATGGCGGCGGCGGCTTTCACCAGAGGCCAGGCGAGCAGGGCGCCGGTGCCTTCGCCAAGGCGCATGCCAAGGTCGAGCAGTGGCTCGGCGTCCAGCGCGTCGAGGACGCGGGCATGGCCGGCCTCGGCAGAGCGGTGCGCATAGACGAAGGCGCCCGCTGCCTCAGGCATCAGGTCGCGGGCGCAGAGAGCGGCGACGCTGGCGATGAAGCCGTCGACGATGACGATTGTCCCGGCCTGTGCGGCGCCCATCATGGCGCCGGCCATCATGGCGATCTCGAAGCCGCCATATTCCATCAGCGCTGTGCGGGCGGAGAGGCGTGCTTCGGTGCGGGCCGCTGCGGCGCTGAGCAGCTGTCGCTTGCGGGCAAGGCCTGCATCATCAAGGCCTGTGCCGCGCCCGGTGATCTCTTCAACCGGCAGGCTAAGCAGTTTGGCGGCGACAAGGCTGGAGGCGGACGTGTTGCCGATGCCCATCTCGCCGAAACAGGCGACGTCATGTGTTTTTTCCGAGCCGAGCGCGCGGCCTGTGGCGATCGCTGCGCCCATCTCTGCTTCGGTCATGGCGGGGCCATCCAGCGCATTGGCTGTGCCGGTAGCGATGCGGCGTGAGACCAGATTCGGGTGGGTAATCGCTTCGCCTGCCACGCCGCTGTCAACGATGCGGATGTCGGCGCCAAGGCTGCGGGCGAACACGTTCGCTGCCGCGCCGCCACTCAGGAAGTTCGCCACCATCTGGCGCGTCACATCCTGCGGATAGGAAGAGACGCCGGCCGTCGCCATGCCATGATCGGCGGCAAAAATGGTCAGCTGGCAGGTTTCGGCGGAGGGTTTCAGCGTTCCCTGAATGCGGGCAATCCGGGCGGCGAGTGCTTCCATGCGGCCGAGCGAACCGACCGGTTTGGTCTTGCTGTCGATGGCGTGCTGCAGGGCGGCGGTGAAGTCGGCGTCTTGGGTGATCATGCCGCCTGATAGCAAATGCGCGCGCCTTGGATAGTGGGCGCTGTTGCTTTTGCCGGGAATCCTGTGGCGTCAGATGTTCCTGATGACGGCCCGGAACAGATGTGGCACGTATGGCCGAAGCGAGGCGGCGCACACTGTATGCGCCCCCGTGAACAACAGACTTCAAGGCAGGAAACCCATGGCAATCATCTCCCTTTCACGCATCGTGGCGCACTGGGCCGCTATCCAGCCGGACCGGGTTGCGCTCGATCACCTCGGCGATACGCGCACATGGGCCGAGCTTGACGCCCGCACCAACCGGCTCGCGCGGGCCTATGAGGCGATGGGTGTCAAACCGGATGATTTCGTGACGATTGCACTGCCCAATGGCTGCGAGTTCATGGAAGCCTGTCTTGCCGTCTGGAAGGCGGGCGCCACGCCGCAGCCGATCTCGGCCAAGCTGCCGAAATTCGAGCGCGACCAGATCATCGAGCTGGGCCAGCCGACGCTGGTAGTCGGCGTTGAGGCGGGCGAATATGCGCCCGTGCCATGCCTCACCAAGGGCTTTGAGCCGGATGCGTCCCTGTCGGACGCGCCGCTGCCAGAGCGGACGGCGAGTTCGATCAAGGCGATGACGTCCGGTGGCTCGACAGGGCGGCCCAAGCTGATCGTGTCCAAGCTGCCGGCGGCCTGGGACCCGGAGATGGACTATCTCGAAATCCAGCAACAGGGCACGATGCTGATCCCGGGACCGCTCTATCACAATGGGCCCTTCCTCTGGGCGTTCATTGCCCTGTTCAAGGGCTGCACCGTGGTCATCACCACCCGTTTTGACGCCGAACAGGTGCTGGAGCGCATCCAGACGACGGGCGTCGACATCGCCTATTTCGTGCCGACCATGATGCGCCGCATCTGGGCGCTGCCGGAGGAGGTGCGCAACAGTTATGACCTTTCCAGCCTGAAAACGATCTGGCACCTCGCGGCGCCATGCCCGGCCTGGCTGAAGGAAGCTTTTATCGAGTGGCTGGGCGCCGAAGTGATCTGGGAACTCTATGGCGGCACGGAAGGGCAGGGGTCCACCACGATACAGGGCACGGACTGGCTGAACCATCGCGGTTCGGTTGGCCGGCCGGTAGAGACGTGCGAAATGAAGATTGTCGGCGAAGACGGAGAGACGCTGCCCGCCGGTGAGGTGGGCGAGGTCTATATGCGGCCACTGGCCGGGCCGGGAACGACCTATGAATATCTCGGCGCGGAAGCCAAGATCATCGAAGGCGGCTGGGAAAGCCTTGGTGATCTCGGCTGGATGGATGCTGACGGCTTTCTCTACCTGTCGGATCGCCTGTCGGACATGGTCCTCTCGGGCGGGGCCAATATTTACCCCGCTGAAGTGGAAGCCGCGCTGGACGCCTTTCCGGGTGTTCGCTCGTCTGCCGTGATCGGCCTGCCGGACGAAGACCTTGGCGCGCTGCTGCATGCAATTGTCGATTTTCCGGAAGGTGAACCGGACGAGGCCGCGCTGATGGCGCATCTGGCGGATCGCCTTGTGCGCTACAAGATTCCGCGCTCGGTCGAATGGGTGCGCGAGCCACTGCGCGATGATGCCGGAAAGGTGCGCCGAAAGGCCCTGCGCGAGGACCGGCTTGGCCAGTTGCAATCGGCAAATTAAGTATGCTGGGTGCGATAGAGAAATTCTCTCTAAAGGCGAGAAATAAAAAAGGAACGGTCTGTGTCATGAAGGCGTAGGAGGAGCATGGCCAATAATCATCCGCTCCAAAATGTCCTGAAGACAGCCGCCGACGAAGCCCCGGGTGACAAAGTCTCTTTCGGAGACCTCCTCGACCTCTGGGAAGATCGCACGTTCGGGCCGATCTTCACGATTCTCGGCCTCCTGATCGTTCTGCCCCCTCTTGGCGCGATACCGGGCCTGCCCTTGGTCATCGGCATGGTTCTCGTGCTGTTTGCCTTCCAGATGATGGTCGGCAGCACGCATGTCTGGGTGCCTGAGACGGTCGAGAAGCTGTCAGTTTCCAAGAAGAAGGTCCGCAAGGCTGACGAGAAGGCGAAGGGTGTTTTGCAGGAAATCGATTCCTGGGTAACTCACCGGCTGTCATGGGCCATCAGCCAGCCGGCGCGCCAGATTGCTGCAGGCGTGGTGATGATGCTGGGCCTGACATTGATCCCGCTGGAAATGGTGCCGTTTGCGGTTGCTGTGCCCGGACTGGCGATCACAATGATCGGCCTCGCCATCTTTGCCCGCGATGGATTGCTGATGCTGGTAGCGTTGGGCCTCAGCCTCGCAGCGTTCGGCGTTGTGGGTATGGCGTTTCTGGCCTAGTCGACTGCAGGCGCATCATGGCGGCGCGTATAGAGTATGAGCAGGGCAACCAGGCCGATACTTGTACCCTGGCTTGAGAAGAGTTCCAGCATTGCCGCGAAGAACCAGCTCGGTATGGACGCGCGGGCCTGTGTCTCGATCAGGATATCGCCGCTGCCCTGGCCGAGCAGTTCTGCATTGGCCGCTTCGATCTTTGACTGGAGGTCGTCCCGGCGGCGGGCAAGGCCGAGTTCGTTCTGGGCGTCGCGATAAGGTTTCTGCTCGGTGCGGCCGACGCGTTCGACTTCCGAAATATAGGCTTCGAGGCCTTCGACTGAGCGTGTTTCCGGGGGAATGCCTGAGAGTTGTACCCGCCAGTCGGCAAGCTGCTGTTCCAGAAGGGCGCGGTTCGATCCTGCGGTGGTCACCTCGGCCTCAGAGGCCTGATTGTTGGCCGCGATGTACATTTGCGTGCCGAGGATGCTGGTGCCGGCGCCGGCAATGGCGAAGAGGAGCGCGCGGACGCCTTCCTTCATGCGCTTATTGGCCGTGTGCCAGTAAAAGAAGGTGAACCCGCCGAATGAGATCACGGCGGCGATAACGCCCGTCCAGCCCCAGATTCCGGCTTGTAGAGGATCTGTCACCGAACTGGAAAAGGCCTGGTAATTGGCAAAGCCCGAGAGCGCCGCTGCGCTGAGGCCTGCGCCGAGGAAGACAAGGGCGAGCAGGGTGATGATGATGCGTTCGCCGAGGTTCCGGTGGGGCCGGGGAGGGACTTCCGTGACCGTTCGCTGGGGCTTCAAGGGTGGTTCCGGGAGCGGTTTGAGGCGCGGTGTGAGGGCGGTCTTCGTTGCGTGCGGCTCGGCCCTGGTCACTTCATGGAATTCGGCGTTGCGGACGACGGCCGTTGACGGCACGCCGCTGGACTCGAAGGCGATGACCAGATCGTCGAGGTCCCCGTGCTCAAGGCAGCTCGTGCACTTGAACGAACCTTCCTGGAAATTGATGCGGAGTGTCGGGTCGCCGGCATCCTTGCAATCGCCTGACAAGGAGCAAGGGATTGCAAGCGTGGTCTCGTCCTGACTCGCTTCCGGGTCGATGCCGAGCGAGACGAGGCGCTCGATCGCCTTCAGGCGGCGTTCTTCCTGCATGTCGCTCACTTCCCCGCACGTTCCCGCTGCCATGCATTTATCCGAATCCGGCGCGCGGCGTCACCCCTTTGATCACAGGTCCGTCAGGGCTGACAATTTAAGCCTGTAGACGCTGGCGCGGGGTCTTAAGTATGTGTTAATTGGACCTGCCTGAGAATGGCTTGCAGAAAGCAAATACGGCCTGCTGGCCGATTGGAGACCACGCCCATGATACCTCGCTCGCTGGCCATTCCGAAGAGTTGGAAGACGTTCGATATTCCAAGTTTCTTCTCGGCTTTCGGTTATCCGGCCCTCGGCCTTGGCCTGTTCATCACGATGGTGGTGCTTGGCTTTGCAGTAAGCGAGCTGACTTTTCACTGGTGGTACCTGCCGCTGGCCTTTGGTGTGATC
Organism: Hyphomonas oceanitis SCH89; assembly: GCF_000685295.1. Lineage (GTDB taxonomy): Bacteria > Pseudomonadota > Alphaproteobacteria > Caulobacterales > Hyphomonadaceae > Hyphomonas > Hyphomonas oceanitis. The sequence continues at coordinate 76,987 of NZ_ARYL01000013.1, read as the reverse complement.
GCGTTCTCTGTGTTCGTATGCAATGCGGGCATTGGCCCGTTGCACCGCATTCTCCAGCACCGCGCAGGCGAGCTGAAGGCACCCGCGCAGTTCCTGACCATGCTGAACCTGATCATCGCCATGCAGGGCAATGTGAAGGACTGGGTGAATTATCACTCGCAGCACCACCGCTTTGCCGATGGCCCGGGCGACCCGCACAACCCGTTTGAGTCCAAGCGCTGGGCCTGGGTTGGCTGGATCCTGTGGCGCGACAAGAAAGACACCGACCGTCCGATTGCCATGTGGCTGAAAGGCCAGCCGGTCATCGTGTGGATGGACCGTTTCTACAATGAGATCAGCCTTGTAGTGCACCTGTTCATTCCGGCGGCGATCTACCTGATCGTCTGGGCGACGGGCGGATCGCTGGTGCTGACCGCGCTGATCCACGCCAGCGTCGTGATCGGCCGCGCCATCCAGTTCCATGCCACGGTCTATGGCATCAACGTGCTGGGCCACCTCAAAACGCCGATCTGGGCAGACCATTTGATGGCGCTGCTGACGGGCGGCGAAGCCTTCCACGACCATCACCATGATGCCCCAATCAGCGCGCTGCACCGCCCCCGCAAAGGCGTGTGGAACCGGATTGTCGATTATAATGGAACGATTCTGCTGGCCTTCGAGAAGATCGGCTGGGTCAAGAACCTGAAGATCGCGCCGCAATTCGCCTGAGCCCTTCCGTGAACGGCAGATGAACAAGCCCGCCCCTTAAAAGGCGGGCTTTTTCTTGGCATGAACGCAGCTTGGCCACAGGCGCGCCCTAATCTTTGTTAATGTTGTCTCTCAACAAGGCTGGGGAGCCGATGCAACAGGGAAGGGACGCCCCTATGAAATCCACGCTCATTACACTTGCCATGACCGGTATCAGCCTCGCCATGGTCCTGCCCGCCGCCGCCAAGGCGCCGGCACCGAAACCCGCCACCTCGGGCGAGTCGGTTCACTCCTATATCCTCCTTGACCGGACGGGCTCGATGAGCGGTATCTGGGACGAAGCGCTTGGCTCGGTGAACGCCTATGCCAAGAGCGTCGGCGAGGCCGATGAAGGCGAGATCGAGGGCAAGGATATCAAGACCGCTGTTACGCTCGCCGTGTTCGACTATCAGGAATCGCTCCAGTTCGACGTGCTGCGCAAGCAAGTGCCCGCCGAGAAATGGACGAACGTCACCAATGACGAAGCCAATCCGCGCGGCATGACCCCGCTGTTCGATGCCATCGGCCGCGTCGTCTCGCTGGCCGAAGCCGACAAGCCGGAAAAGGCCGTGATCGTGATCATGACTGATGGCTATGAGAACTCATCGAAGGAAATCACCCGCGACGGTGCCAAGGCGGCGCTTGACCGGGCCAAGGCCAATGGCTGGGAAGTCGTCTTCCTCGGTGCGGAGTTTGCGAGCTTTGGCGACGCGGATGCCGTGGGCATGAGCGCCTCCAAGACCATGGCTGTCGGCCAGGGCCGCATGCAGGACTCGATGTCTGCGCTGGCCAAGAAGTCCCGCGCCTATGGCAAGGGCGAAGAAGCCGAGATCACATTTGACGACGCTGACCGCGCCGCCGCCGACGAAGAAGGCGTAAAACAGCGCAAGGGCCAGTAAGCGAAAGGTTCGGGGCGGTTATAGCTTCCCGTTCAGCTGCCCTGATGAGGAAAGCCCGCTCATGCCCGAGCGGGCTTTTTGATATTGGTGTAAAAGAAAAGCCCGCCCGGATCGCTCCGGACGGGCCTTGTTCATTGCCGTGCCGAGTGGCTCAGCGCGGGGCCATGCGGATGGCGCCGTCGAGGCGGACGTCTTCGCCGTTGAAATAGGCGTTGCGGCACATTTCGGTGGCCAGCGATGCATATTCTTCCGGATTGCCGAGACGGGCAGGGTGCGGAACCTGTGCGCCGAGGGCTTGTTTCACAGGCTCTGGCGCAGCGGCCAGAAGCGGCGTGTTGAAGATGCCCGGCAGGATCGTGTTGACGCGAATGAATTCACGGCTGAGGTCGCGGGCGATTGGCAGGGTCATGCCGACAACGCCGCCCTTGGAAGCGGAATAGGCAGCCTGGCCGATCTGGCCATCTTCAGCTGCAACCGAAGCGGTGTTGACGATCGCGCCGCGCTCGCCGTCGATCGGGTCGAGCGTCATCATGCCAGCGGCGGATTTCGCGATGCAGCGGAACGTGCCGACCAGGTTGATCTGGATAATCATGTTGAACTTGTCGAGCGGGAAGTGGCTGACTTCGCCCGTGTTCTTGTCGCGGCTGGCTGTCTTGATGGCGTTGCCGGTGCCGGCGCAGTTGATGAGGATGCGTTCCTGGCCGATGGCGGCGCGCGATTTTTCGAAGCCGGCATCAACCGAAGCATCGTCGGTGACGTTGACATTGCAGAAGACACCGCCAAGCTCTTTTGCAAGGGCTTCGCCTTTTTCAGCGTTCAGGTCGAACAGGGCGACCTTGACGCCATAGGAGGCGAGTTTCGTAGCGGTTGCGGCACCGAGGCCGGAGGCACCGCCGGTAATGACGGCGGAAATGGATGAGTCGAGTTTCATGGGGCACTGCCCTCCCTGGTTTTCGTCGGACGCGGATGTGTCTATAATGGTCTGAGGAGTACGCAATGACTGACGCAGCGGAAATTATAAATACCGTAAGGGGCCGTAACGGCACTTATCTGCCGAAGACCATAGAGCGGAATGAGCGCCTCGCGCGCGGCGTCCTGCCCAAGGTCATGCGCGTTATCAGCCGTGTGCCATTCGCTGACGACCTCGTAGCGGCCTATTATGCCGCGCGCGACCCACTCACACCGATGAAAGCGAAAGCTATCCTCTTTGCGGCTGTGGCCTATTTCGTTATGCCCGCCGACGCGCTGCCCGATGTGATCGTGGGCCTTGGCTTTACCGATGATGCGACCGTGCTAGCGACAGCGCTGAGCGTGGTGGGCATGTATGTGACGGAAAGCCACCGGAAGGCGGCCCGACGCGTGCTGCGCCTGCCGGAGCCGATCAAGCACGCCGACTAAGCCCGTATGACAGGGGGCGACATTTCACTTTATGGCGCCTTGGCGCTCGGCGCGCTGTATGGTGCGGGCTTCTGCTATCGTGAGAAGAGCGTTGCCGGGCTTGTGATCAAGACAGGCTCTACGGCGCTGCTGGCGCTGTGGGCCTGTCTTGCGGGCGGGCCATTGCTGCTGGTGGCTGCGCTGGCCTTGAGTTCGCTGGGCGACCTGTTTCTCGCGCTGAAGGGCGAGGCCTGGCTAAAGTCCGGCATGGCGGCCTTCTTCCTGGCCCATGTGGCCTATGTGGTCCTGTTCTGGGGACTTGGGGCGGATGACCGGACATTGCTCGTGCTGGTTGCGCAGATTGTGCTCGTGTTTGGCGGGGCGGTGTTCCTGCGCTGGCTGGCGCCTTGGCTGGGCGAGATGCGCATTCCCGTCTTTGCCTATACGGCTGTGATCCTGATGATGGGCGCGGCGGCGCTGAACCTGCCGCCGGTGCTATGGCCGGTGACGCTGGGCGCGCTGATGTTCATTGCGTCGGATGTGATCCTGTCGCTGCAGCTGTTCAAGAAACCGGCCGATGTGCCAGCGGGCACCGTTTCGTCCCTCGCCGTCTGGATTCTCTATTTCGGTGGGCAGGCGCTGATTGGCTGGGGCCTGCTGGCGGCGCTGGCCTAGCGGGGCCTGTCGCCATCGACCGTGGCGCGGCGCATGTGGCGGCGGTGGCCGTGATAGTCGTTGAGGGCATAGTGCCAGACGCAGCGATTGTCCCACATCGTGACGTCGCCTGCCTGCCATTGGACGCGGCAGGTGTTGCGCTCTTCCTTTGACACGTCGAACAGGTAGTTCAGCAGGGGACGGCTTTCCTTGCGGCTCCATCCGGCAAAGCGCAGCGTGAAGGCCGGGTTGACGAAGAGGCCCTTGCGGCCGGTTTCGGGGTGGGTGCGGATGACGGGGTGTTCGTATTCGGGGGCTTCCGGGGCCGCTTTGGCGTCCATCGACTGGCGTACGGCAGCGGAATAGCCATCGGCGCCGTATTCCTTGCTGGCAGTATGGATGGCCGTCATGGTGCCAAGCGTCTTCTGCAGGCCGGGGGAGAGACGGTCATAGGCCGCCTGCTGGTCAGCGAACAATGTGTCGCCGCCATAGGGCGGGACTTCGATTGCATGGAGGATGGAGCCGAGGGCGGGTTCTTCCAGAAAGCTCATGTCGGAATGCCAGCCGCCGCCGAAATTGGTCTTCTCGTCCGGCTCCTTGATGATCTCCAGCAGTTCCGGATGGCCGTCCATGCCCTTCACATAGGGGTGGATGTTCAGCGTGCCGAACCGGCGGGCAAAGGCCTTTTGGCGGTCCGGCGTCAGGCCGTTCTGGCCGCGCAGGACGATGACCTTATGGTCAAGAAAGGCCTGATGGATGGCGTCGAATTCTGCGTTTGACAGGTCAGATGTCAGATCTGCGCCGTGGATGACTGCGCCGAGTGTGCCGGTGAGAGGCTGGATCGTGAGGGTCATGCGGGAAATGAACCACCGTCACGGGACGTATGCAAGAATGTCATTTGCAAGCCTCCATCAAATATGCGACTGACGCGGCGGGCCACATGCCCCCAACGGCATGCAGCCTATCTGTGAGGATAGGAGTAAAACAGATGACGACGACCGCCAAACCCGGCGTGCTTCCAGCATGCCCGCATTTTTCTTCCGGCCCGACCGCCAAGCGTCCCGGATTTTCCCTCGAAAAACTCGAAACTGCCGTCCTTGGCCGCTCGCACCGCTCCGGTGATGCGAAGAAGAAGCTGAAGGCCGCTATCGACCGTTCCAAGGCGCTGCTTGGCATTCCTGATGATTACCGCGTGGCCATCGTGCCAGCGTCCGATACGGGCGCTGTCGAGATGTGCATGTGGTCGATGCTCGGCGCCAAGCCTGTTGACGTGTTTGCCTGGGAAAGCTTTGGCCAGGACTGGGTGACGGATGCGACCAAGCAGCTGAAGCTGCCTGACTGCAAGACATATGGCGCAGACTATGGCGCGCTGCCTGACTTCACACAGGCGCGCGACGATGCCGACATCATCTTCACATGGAACGGCACGACCTCCGGTGTGCGCGTGCCAAACGCTGACTGGATCAAGCCGAACCCTGACCGCGTCGTGATCTGCGATGCGACCTCGGCTGCCTTCGCGCAGGACATTGAATGGGCCAAGCTCGATGTCGTTACCTATAGCTGGCAGAAATGCCTCGGCGGCGAAGCCGCGCATGGCATGCTGGTGCTGAGCCCGCGCGCTGTTGCCCGCCTTGAAAGCTACACGCCTGACCGCGCGCTGCCGAAACTCTTCCGCATGACCAAGGGTGGCAAGCTGGACGAAGCGCTGTTTGAAGGCGCGACGATCAACACGCCTTCGATGCTGTGCGTTGAAGACTTCCTGCAGGCGCTCGACTGGTGTGAAAGCCTTGGTGGCTGGAAGGCCCTTGAAGCGCGCTCGAACGAGAGCCTTGGCTACCTCACGGATTGGGTTGCGAAGACCGACTGGGTCGACTTCCTTTGCCCGGATGCGTCCGTGCGTTCGAACACCGGGGTGACATTCAAGATCGTCGATCCGCGCGTTGCGGGCCTCGACGAGGACGGCCAGCGCGATTTCGTGAAGCGCATGATGAAGCGCCTCGAAAAGGAAAACGCCTGCTTCGACGCTGCCGGTTACGCAAAGGCCCCTCCGGGACTGCGCATCTGGTGCGGTGGCTCTGTTGAGCCGTCGAATGTGGCTGCGCTGACGCCCTGGCTCGATTGGGCCTTCGCGGAAGAAGCCGCGAGCCTTTAGCCGCTTTCTCCCGCGCCCTCGTCCTTCGGTTTCGCTGAGGATGAGGGCGCGCGGAAACTCCCCACAAGCAGGCTCATCCTCAGAAACGTCCAAGGAGAGCCGGGCCACGCGCCCCGAATTCGCAAAGAGAACCAAGATGCCAAAAGTCCTTATCGGAGATACGCTCTCCCCCGCCGCCGTTGAAATCTTTCATGCGCGCGGCATCGAAACGGTCACCAAGACCGGCCTGAATACGGAACAGCTGATCGCTGAAATCCCTGAATATGATGGCCTCGTCGTCCGCTCGGCCTGCAAGCCGAACGCGGATGTCATGGCTGCCGCAACGAACCTGAAAGTCATTGGCCGGGCCGGTATCGGCGTCGACAATATCGATATCAAGGCGGCGACCGCCAAGGGCGTCGTGGTCATGAACACGCCGTTCGGCAACGCCATCACGACGGCCGAACATGCCATCGCCATGATGTTTGCGGCAGCGCGCCAAATCCCGGCCGCCAATGCCGAGACGCAAGAAGGCAAATGGCCGAAGTCCGGCTATATGGGCATCGAGGTCAGCTACAAGACGCTCGGCCTGATCGGTTGCGGCAATATTGGTAGCCGTGTCGCTGAACGCGCCATCGGCCTGAAGATGAAAGTGGTCGCCTATGACCCGTTCCTGACGGACGAGCGCGCCATTGAACTCGGCGTCGAGAAGGTGGAACTGGAAGAACTGCTGAAGCGCGCTGACGTGATCACGCTGCACGTTCCGCTGACGGACCAGACCCGCAATGTGCTGTCGCGCGAGAACCTCGCCAAGACCAAGAAAGGCCTCATCATCGTCAACTGTGCCCGTGGCGGCCTGGTCGACGAGGAGGCCGTTGCCGACATGCTGGAAAGCGGCCATCTGGCTGGCGCGGCATTCGACGTGTTTGCGGTCGAGCCTGCCAAGGAGAACGTGCTCTTCGGCAAGAAGAACTTCATCGCAACGCCGCACCTTGGCGCTGCGACGAACGAAGCGCAGGAGAATGTGGCGCTTCAGGTTGCTGAACAGATGTCGGACTACCTGCTCTCCGGTGCTGTGACCAACGCGCTGAACATGCCGTCGATCACGGCGGAAGAAGCCCCGCGCATCAAACCGTTCGCAGGCCTTGCCGAGAAGCTCGGCTCGTTTGCCGGCCAGATCTCGGACTTCGGCTATGATGAAGTTGTCATCGAGTATGAAGGCGAGGTCGCTGACCTTAACCGCAAGCCGCTGACAGCGGCGTTGCTGGCCGGCCTGCTGCGGGCTTCGCGTGGTGATGTGAACATGGTGTCTGCCCCGGCCATCCTCGCCGATAGCGGCGTCAAGCTGACCGAGACCAAGACCGAGGCAAGCCCGGTCTATGACAGCCTGATCCGCGTCAAGGTGAAGACCAAGGCGACCAAGAACGCGACTGAAGGCGGCTGGCGCACGCTGGCTGGCACGGTCATCGCTGGCCAGCCGCGCATCGTCGAGATCAAGGGCATGGCGCTCGAAGGCGATTTCTCGCCGGTCACACTCTATGTGAACAATCTCGACAAGCCGGGCTTTATCGGCGCGCTTGGCCAGATGCTGGGCGAAGCGAAGGTGAATATCGCGACCTTCCACCTCGGCCGGACCGAAGCGGGCGGGGAGGCGATTGCCCTGATCGGGATCGACTCGGTTCCCGCCGATGCCCTGATGGACAAGCTGGAGAAGCTGCCGCAGGTCCGCTATGCGAAAGTGCTGACCTTCTAGGGCGTCACGGCCTGAATAATTCTTATGCAAACAGGGCGGGCTGCTGATGAGGTGGCCCGCCCTTACGTATCCGGCTCCAGACAAGACAGGAGCCTCTCATGGCAAAAATCGCTATCGTTTATCATTCCGGCTATGGCCACACGGCCAAGGTCGCTGAACATGTCCGTATCGGCGCCGCCCGTGCAGAAGGGGCCGAAGTGACCTTCTACAAGGCCGATGCCCTGACAAGCCCTGAGGCTGGCCCATGGGAAGAGCTGGCCGCTGCCGACGCCATTATCTTCGGCGCGCCGACTTATATGGGCTCAGCCTCGGCTGTGTTTAAGCAATTTCAGGATGCGACGTCCAAGCCGTGGTTCAGCCATGCCTGGAAAGACAAGATTGCTGCCGGTTTTACCAATTCCGGCTCGCTATACGGCGACAAGAGCACCACGCTGCTGCAAATGGCGACACTGGCAGCGCAGCACGGAATGATCTGGGTCGGCACCGGCATGATGCCCGGCTACAATGCTTCCACCAAGGATATCAACGCCGTGCACAACCGCGTCAGCTTTACGATAGGCCTCGGCACGCAGTCCCTGACGGACAAATCGGCCGAAGAGACGCCAGACCGTTTCGACCTCGAAACAGCTGAGCAGTTCGGTCAGCGCGTCGCAGAAACCACACTTCGCTGGGTGCGCGGCAAAGCCTGAGGGAACCGTCTTGACGGGGCGGTGTTTAGGCTCTTGGTCAGGTCATAAAACTGTAATGGGGTTATCATTAATGCACCGCGCTGTTCTCAGCCTAACAGCCGTGCTTGCGTTTGCAGGCACGGCGTCCGCCGATGTTCTGGATGAGGTTCGTTTCGGCGTCATGCAGGAGAACATCTGTGTGCTCGACTGCGACAATGCCAACAAGGAACCGGGCCAGAGCCTGACCGGCGAGCTTCTGTTCACGTCACCTGATGTGCTTGATCTCATCTGGAGCCCAAGGCCCTATGTGATGGGTAGCCTCAACCTGAACGGCGACACGAGTTTCGGCGGCTTCGGCCTGCACTGGTCTTTCCCGTTCTCCGAGCGCTGGGCGTTCGAGCCGAGCGTCGGCTATGTCATCCACGATGGCGAACTGGAAAGCCCGTTCCCGCAGGGTGACCCGCGCGGCGACGCCTTTACCGAGGATCATGTCCTGCTTGGATCGCGTGACCTTTTCCGCACCACGTTCGGCCTGAAATATAAAGTGGACGAGACTTGGGGCGTGGAAGTTCTGTACGAACATCTCAGTCACGGCCAGATCCTCGGAAATGGACGTAACCAGGGCCTCGACAATGTGGGCGTCCGCGTGAGTTACGCGTTGGGGAACTAGGTTCGCGCGCCGCTTGGCGTAGCGATACCCCTTGCGCTCAAACCTGTTCCTGCCACTCTCTCCTGAAAATACAATCAGGAGGAAGTGATGCCGGACAAGCATGTTGTGGTGATAGGTGCCGGGCTCGGTGGCCTGACGGCGGCCATCAAGCTGCAGGAAGCGGGTTATGGTTTCACGCTGCTGGAGCAGGGGGACCGTGTGGGCGGCACCTGGGCGGCGAACACCTATCCGGGCTGCGCCTGCGATGTGCAGGTCGCACTCTACCAGCTCTCTTTTGCGCAATCGATGCACTGGACGCGCCTCTACCCGCAGCAGGCCGAGATCCAGGCCTATGCCGAGGAAGTGACCGACCGGTTCCAGCTGCGCCCGCACCTGCACCTCAACGAGGGCGCCAAATCGGCGGTGTGGAACAGCGACACGAAAAAATGGACGGTGACGACGGTCAAGGGCCGCACGATCGAGGCGGATGCCGTGATCGGTGCGCTGGGCCAGCTGAACCGGCCGTTCTGGCCTGACATTCCGGGCTTAGACACATTTGCCGGGGCGAAGATGCACTCGGCGGGCTGGGATCATTCGGTGGATTTCAAGGGCAAGCGCGTCGGCGTGATCGGGTCGGCGGCGAGCGCTGTGCAGCTTATCCCGCAGGTCGCAATGGAAGCAGCCAATGTCGGCGTGTTCCAGCGCTCGGCCAACTGGGTCGTGCCGCGCAATGACCGCGAAATCCCGCCGGAAGAACTGGCGCTGATGTTCACCGTGCCCGAAAAGGCGATGGAATTTGCCGAGATCAACCGCAAGATCATCTACGAGAATGCCGACTATTTCTTCTGGCAGGCTTTCCAGTGGACGCCCGAGGGCCGCGCCTTCTTCACGCGCCAGGCGACGGACCATCTGAATGCGCAGGTTCCTGATGAAGCGCTGCGCAAGAAGCTGACGCCGGATTATCCGGTGGGTTGCCGCCGCATCCTGATCGCCGACGATTTCTACCCGGCCCTGATGCGCGATAATGTCGACCTTATCACCGACGGGATTGCCGAGATTGTACCGGAAGGCATACGCACCAAGGACGGCACGCTGCACGAATACGACATTCTGGTCTTCGCGACAGGCTTCGAGACGACGGGCTGGCACTGGTCGGTCGATGTGGTCGGGCAGGACGGCATCACGATCGAAGAGGCCTGGGAGGACGGCCCGGAAGCGTATCTCGGTATCACCGTGGCCGATTTCCCCAATTTCTTCGTGCTCTATGGCCCGAACACAAACCTGGGGCATAATTCGATTACGTTCATGCTGGAACGTCAGGTCGAGTACACGATCAAGGCCCTGGCCAAGATGGACGAGAGCGGCGCGACCGCCATGGCGCCGAAACGCGCCGCGCAGGACCGGTTCAACAAGGACATTCAGGCGCGTCTTGGCACCACAGTCTGGGCCGATCCGGCCTGCAACAGCTGGTACAAGACCGATGACGGCCGCATCACCCAGAACTGGGCCGACCATACCCGCGCTTATGCCGATGCCGTCGCGGAAGTGGACCTGAAGGACTATGAACTCGTGAAGTAGCGGCAAATGGCCCGAAAGCGGCATCTGCCCCCTTGCTTTTCGGGGCAGATTCCTGCCCTTGTCGCGGCGGCTGAACACGGGAGCAGTATATGTCAGGTGTCGTCGTCGTAGGCGCCCAATGGGGCGATGAAGGCAAAGGCAAGATCGTCGACTGGCTATCGAGCCGGGCCGATGTGGTCGTGCGGTTTCAGGGCGGGCACAATGCCGGTCATACGCTCGTTATTGACGGCAAGGTCTTCAAGCTGGCGCTTCTGCCCTCGGGCCTTGTGCGCGGCGGAAAGCTGTCGGTCATCGGCAATGGCGTCGTGGTTGATCCGTGGCACATGCTTAACGAGATCGACGGCATTCGCGCGCAGGGCGTTGAAGTGACGCCTGAGAACCTGATCCTCGCTGACAATGCCTCGCTGATCCTGCCCTGGCACAAGGATATCGACGCGGCGCGGGAAGGGGCCCTTGGCGCCGCCCAGATCGGCACCACCAAGCGCGGCATTGGCCCGGCCTATGAAGACCGCGTTGGCCGCCGTGCCATCCGCGTCGCAGACCTCGCTGATCCGGCTGCCCTCGACATGAAGATTGAGCGCCTTCTGGCGCACCATCGCCCACTGCGCATTGGTCTCGACCTTCCAGAGCCTGATGGCGCGCAGCTTAAAGCGGATCTGCTGGCGATTGCGCCGCAAATCCTCGCTTATGCGCAGCCCGTCTGGAAAGTGCTGGACGAGCAGGTTCGGCGCGGCCGCCGCATCCTGTTCGAAGGTGCGCAGGGCGTGATGCTTGATGTCGATCACGGGACATACCCTTTTGTGACCTCGTCCAATGTGGTTGCCGGTAATGCTTCGGCGGGTTCTGGCGTGGGTCCGGGCGCGATTTCCTATGTGCTCGGCCTGGCCAAGGCTTACACGACGCGGGTCGGCTCTGGCCCGTTCCCGACGGAACTGAATGATGAGATTGGCGAGCGCCTCGGACGTATTGGCAAGGAAGTCGGCGTGAACACGGGCCGGGCGCGGCGTTGCGGCTGGTTTGACAGCGTCATGGTGCGTCAGGCCTGTGCAACAAGCGGCGTGACGGGCCTCGCCCTGACAAAGCTCGACGTGCTGGACGGCTTTGACGAGATCAAGGTCTGCGTCGCCTATAAGCTCAACGGCCAGGAAATCGACCATTATCCAGCGGGTCTCACCGATCAGGCCGCCGTTGAGCCTGTCTATGAGACGATGGAAGGTTGGAAAGGTTCGACCGCAGGGGCGCGCTCCTGGGCGGACCTGCCGGCAGAAGCGGTGAAATATGTTCGCCGTCTTGAGGAGCTTGTCGGCAAGCCTTGCGCGCTCGTTTCGACATCGCCCGAGCGTGAAGACGTCATCCTGATGCGAGATCCGTTCGAGGGTTGATCCTGAAATTGTCCCGTATTGCCTTGGCGCCCGGACGGGGGGTAGCTTCGGTTGTGGAGCATGTTCGGGGACGAGTTGAATGATGCGATTGAGAGTCCTTCTGGCAGGTGTGCTGTGCGCTGTCGCAGCGGCCTGCGCCTTTGGCTCCTACACGCCGCTTATCCCTCCAGAAGATGTGGTCATGCCGCTGGGCACGGCCACGGTCGTCCGCGCCTATGTCCAGAGTGATGATGATCCGTCACGCTGGGACCCGTCGGCAGAGAATGGCGTTCCCGAGGAATATGACATTCGGCAGGAAGGCTATGGCTATTGGCTGGACGAAGACGTCTGGCTTGTCTTCGGTCAGATGGACGGCAGGGCAGGGGAATACCTGATGCAGATAGCGACTCCTGAAGACAGCGTTGAGGGTGGATATGTCTACAATTACGCGCTGGGCAAGCTGGTCGGAGATCGCCTCTTCGTGAAATTCCCCGATTGCGATGACCTTCCCATCGATACCATGAATGCGCTCGGGCTGGACGCTGAGTGTGCCCTTCCCAGCTATGACAGTCTCAAGCGCGTCTTCGCCGAGACCGAGGCCGCTGCCACCTACACGACCTATTATCAGCTGCGATAGAGCGGCATACGCAGACTCCCTGAGTGACGCGGGTCTTCCCATCTGAATGTATGAGGCCAATCAAAGCCCCGTCATGCGAAGGAGATCACCATGTCCCACACACCCCACGAGCTCGCCGAAGAATTCCCTGACGCCGGGGAGAAGATCCACGCACTGAAAATGTCCAACCCGCATTTCGCGCGCCTTGCCGAGGAATATCACGAGGTTAACCGCCATATTCACCGGCACGAAAGCGGAGTGCAGCCAGCCAGCGATACGCATGAGACCGAATTGCGCAAACGGCGGCTTGTCCTGAAGGATGAAATCTACGCCATGCTCAAGGACGAGGACGCGTCGGCCTGATTCCTGTCCATCATTTTAGGAAGTCCTGTCGGAACAGCTACGAAGCTTGAGCGGTTGATCTTCATATTCAAGCAGAGGACTTCCGATATGACAGATACAACCAACAAGACCGATATTGATGCCCTGAACGACATCACGAAAGTGCTGATCGATAGCCGTAAAGGCTATGAGAAATGCGCAGAGATCGCCGATGAGAGCTTCGGCCTTCGCTCGCAATTCCAGCAACGTGCAAAGGACCGGGAGATGCTGATCAGCCGTTTCCAGGCCCAGGTGCGCACATTCGGCGGCGAACCACAGACCGATGGCGGCGCGCTTGGCGCACTCCATCGCGGGTTCACGCAGTTCGCATCGGTGTTCAAGGACGACAAGAAGGCAGCCCTTGAGGCAATTGACGATGGTGAAGAGCACCTCGCAAACGCGATCAAGGACCGTCTGGACAAACCTGAGCTGCAGTCTCCCTCGCGGGACCTGCTCCAGGAGGCCTATTCAAGTGCCCGTTCGGGCGAAGCGTTCGCTGACAGCCTGACCTCATAAGGGATATCGGCCTTCGAAAATGCGAAAAACCGGTCCTTTCAGGGCCGGTTTTTTGTTTCGGGGCAGGGGAATATGATCTGAAAGTGCTCGAAGTGACGTAAGATATTCTAAATTATATACGGAATATGTTATCCTTATCATGACACGCCAACAACTGCACACCATGCCGGCCCTGGCCGCCAGCCTTGATACCGAACCTGACCGGGGCTCGCGGCATTTGCCCGATCTTATGTCGAAGCTTTTTGTGCTTCATCCCGCACTGGCCGCATTGGCTTTTATGCTGACAGCCGGAGCGATCATCTTTACCCGCGGCGCAGGAGACATCGCGGCGGTCTGGCCCGTGAATGCGGTGCTGTTGATCACGCTGCTCAAGTCCCGGCGCGCGCATTGGCCATCCCTTTTCCTGTGGTTCGGTCTCGGCGAATTCTCGGCGCATCTCCTGTTTGGGCACATGGGCGCCGAAGCGCTTCTCGTGCTGCTTGGGCACAGTATTGAAGTTCTCATTGCGGCGCTCATTGTCGGGCGCCATCCCGCATCCGGACTGATCTCCACTGCACGCGTTACAAGGCTGTTTGTGGGCGGTCTATTGGGGTGCCTTGCGTCAACGGCCATCATGATGGCGGGTTGGAGCACACTGGGCACGCCGGCGCTGCTTCTCGACGGCGCCTTGTGGTTTTTCGCCGATTTTCTTGGCTTGCTTCTTTTCGCGCCGCTGGTGTCTGCGCTTGCTTCCCGGCAAACCTCAAAGGGAGAGCAAATCGACTGGAAGTCATTCTTCCAGATGGGTCTCGTCATAGCCGTCACGTTTGGGGTGTTCGCGCAGTCGAACTATCCGTTCCTGTTCTTTGTGCCACCGATTCTTGTCCCGATCACATTGCGCCACGGTGTGCGCGGGGCGGCGGTTGCGCTTATCGTCGTTTCGCTGATCGCGATACCGTTCACCTATATGGGGAGCGGACCGACGACGCTGACGCAGGGCGATATCGTCATCCATATGTTGATCCTTCAGTCTTTCATGGCAGCAAATTCCTTCATGGCCCTCGCACTCGGTGCAGCCGTGGCTGAACGGCGGCGGCTGAACGAACAATTACGCAACTCCAAGCGGCGGATCATGCAGCGCTCCGGTCAGGAGAAAGTGCTGCTGGCGAAGGCGGAACTGGCGGAGCAGATTTCGCAGGTCGGTCACTGGACGCTGACGCCGTCGACGGGCGAGATCTACTGGTCACCAGAGGTCTACCGCATTCATGGCGTCGATCCTGAAACCTTCGATCCGATGCTGGATGCAGCCATGGGCTTCTATCATGGCGAAGACGAGGCGCGCGTATCGGAGATGCTGGCGCGTCACATGGCCTCTGGCGAAGACTGGGATTTCGAAGCGTCGCTTGAACGCCGTTCCGATGGCGCAATCCGTCGCGTCAGATCCATCGCCAAGTGTCATAAAGGCCCGGATGGAAACGTTGAAAGCATCTTCGGCGTATTCAAGGACATTACGCGCGAATACGAACTCTATGAACAGATCGCGCAGCAGGAAGAGCAATACAGGCTGCTCGCCGAGCACTCGACCGACATCGTCCTGAAATTCGGCCTCGATGGTATCATCAGTTATGCCTCTCCGTCCGCCGCCAAAATCGTGCCTCCAGACGAGGCGGTTGGCAGGTCGGCGATGGACTTCATCGTACCGGAAGACCAGGAATTTGTGCGTAACGCCACGCGAGCGCTTCTCACCGACGGCGAACCAGACCGTTCTGTCGTGCGCGAGCACAGGGCGCCGCTCGCCGATGGCAGTATTGTTTGGCTGGAAGGCAGCCCCCAGCTGATCCGTGACAAGGACGGAATCCCGGTGGCGATCGTATCAACCTACCGCGATGTGACCGAGCGGCACGAGCGCGAAAAAATGCTCGCCGAAGCGAGGCGGGAAGCTGAAACCGCAACCATCGCGCGCACCGAATTCCTGTCGAACATGAGCCATGAAATCCGTACACCTCTGAATGGTGTGCTCGGCTTTACGGATATCCTCAAGTCGACTCCGCTAAGCGATGAGCAGCTCTCGCATGTCCAGCGCATCTCGTCGGCCGGGCGGACTTTGCTTGAGATTGTGAATGACATTCTCGACTTTTCCAAGATTGATGCAGGCCGCCTGGATGTTGAAAAGCGTCCCTATGATCTGCGCACGGTGGTAAACGACGTCGTCAACCTGATCTCTGCAGCGCGGCCAAACCCGAATGTAACAATCACCCACCAGATCGCGCCCGATATTGCGGCTAACGTGGTCGGCGATGAGACACGTACACGTCAGATTCTCACGAATCTTGTCGGCAACGCCGCCAAGTTCACGGAGGCTGGCCATGTGATGGTGGATGTGCGTCTGAAGGGGGGCAAGATCTGCATGATCGTGGCCGATACCGGGGCAGGCATTCCGGCCGACAAGCTGGACCACGTTTTCACGGGATTCTCACAAGCCGATTCCTCGATCAGCCGCCGTTTCGGCGGTAGCGGGCTCGGCCTTTCGATCAGCCGCTCGCTGGCGCAATTGATGGACGGCAACCTTCATCTGACGAGCACGGTTGGTGAGGGCACGAATGCCATACTGACCTTGCCCTATATTCCGGACCGCCGGACTGGTCGCACCGAAGCCGGCGCGGTGAAAGAAGACAGGCGCGCGCCTCAGGCCTCGCGTATCATGGTGGTCGACGATGTGGAGATGAACCGGGCCCTGCTCGAAATTGGTCTCCAGCAGTCCGGCCATGAGGTCATGACGTTTGCTTCGGCGCCGGATGCCATACTTGCGCTGATGGAGGGCCGCATGTTCGACATCATCCTCATGGATGTGCAAATGCCCGACATGGATGGTCTGACAGCGACACGTCGCATTCGCGAACTGCCCGGCCCTGTAAGCCGTACGCCGATTGTGGCGCTGACGGCCAACGTAATGGCGGGGCAGGCTGAAGAGTGCCGCGCAGCCGGCATGGACGCGCACTTCCCGAAACCTGTCGATATGGTGCGCCTGAACGGCCTGATTGAGCGCCTGTTGCGTAAGAAGCGGCAGGAAGCCGCCTGTCAGGCTGCGGATGCGGAAATGAAGATCGCCAAGCTGAAAGACGAATGCCGGAAAGACATTCTGGAGCTGCCAGGTCAACTGGGCGCGCTTCTGAAAATTACCTCTCCTGTCGAGCGGGCGAAAGCCGTCGCGGCTCTGGCGCATTCGGTTGCTGGCACATCGGGCAGTCTCGGCTTCAGCCAGGTTTCAGATGCTGCGTTCCGGCTGGAGACAACGGCAAAGGCCATTCTGGAAGGAAGCTCCGAGCCTGCCGAACTGAGAGAGGCGGTTGAGGATTTCGTCAGCATTGCTGCGGAAACAGAAGCGGCCTGATCGAAAGGGCCGCTTAGTTCTCGCTGTCATCATCCGTCTCGTCAGGGTCGATGCCTTCTGCATCAGACGTCGGATCGGTGTAGGAGGCCACAATGGGCTCTCCTCCCAGAATAATATCATCCTTGCCTCTGAAGTGATCTGTTGGCTCGTCGCGCTCCGGCGCGTGCGGGCCTTCGCCCGGCAGCATTTGGATGCGGCGGTGACGTGCCGCGGTTTCGATCTGTTCTGCTTCTTCAGGCGACGTGCGTGGGCGCGCTTCGGCGTCGAGTGTCTTGCGGGTCATGAATTATCTCCTCTTCGCCAATCAACGAATTGTCATGAGGAGAGTTCCGCCCGGTGACGCGTCAGGCGGTCTGCAGCAGCGTCTTGAGGGCGGCAACAAGCTTAAGGCTGTCCTGCGGTGTGTTGTAGAGGCTGGGCGTGATGCGCACGCAGCAGCCCTTCGCCACGCCAGTGCGATGCACGGTGAAGATGCCATGCTCGTCGAGCAGGGTTTTGACGAGCGCGAGATTATCCTCAAGGCTGGTACGGCCCTTGATGCGGATCGAGGTGATGCCGGCATGCAGGCGCGGATCGTCGGGCGTGAGGATTTCAAGGCGAGGGTCGCTGCGCATCTCGGATACCCAGAGATTGCGCAAATAGGCAAAGCGCGCGGCCTTGTTGGCGGGGCCGACCATTTCGTGGAAGTCGAGCGCGTCTGGAACGGAGAGGGAAGCGGCGAAATTGGTCGTTCCCGTATGGACGCGGTTATAGATCGTGCCAGTGCCGTCGGGCCGTTCGGATATGTTGGGGGCGATCGATTCAAGACGGTCCTTGCGAATGCACATGATGCCGACGCCGAGCGGCGCGCCGATCCATTTGTGCATATTGAAGCCGACGAAATCCGCGCCGAGATCGTCTACCGTAAAGTCCAGCTGGCCCCAGGAATGGGCGGCATCAACGATACAATCGACGCCCCGTTCGCGGGCCATGGCGACAATCTCGCGTATGGGCATGACGAGGCCCGTGCGGTGACTGACATGGGTCAGCAGGAGCAGGCGCACCTTCGGATTGGCTTTGAGCGCATCGGCATAGAAGGTGAGAAGTTCGTCGTGCGAGACGGGTTCCGGAATGGCGAGGCGCACGACGGAACAGCCATTGCGCTCAGCCAGCGTATCCATCGCGGTCAACATGGAATCATAGTCGAGATCGGCATACATGACCGCATCTCCCGGCTTCAGCCCGCGATAGCCCCCGATCAGGCCCTGTAGTGCCTCCGTCGCGCCCCGCGTGAGGACGATCTCGTCGGTGCTGGTGCCAAGTAGGCCTGCGACACGGGCATGGATGGGCACCATGTCAGCATTGTACTTGCGACGGGCATAGAAGGAGTTCTCGCGGTTCACGCGCTCGGTGTTGCGGATGTAGGCGTCGAGCACGGGGCGGGACATCAGGCCCCAATAGGCATTCTCGAGATTGGTGACTTCATCGGTGACATCATAATGCGCTGCGATGCGCGACCAATAGGCCTCGTCATCCGGGGCGATGCCGCCAGACGCGGCAGGCGGAGGCGTGGCTGTCGCGCAGGCAGATAGGGGAAGGGCGGATGCCGCTGTAAGCGCGCCCTTCATGGCCAGCCGTCTTGTCATGTCCATTGCCTTGCCCCTGTCTCGATTACTTGCGTACCGAAACCGCGCGGAAACAGGAAGTCAAAGGAAAGCGCACATACAAAGTGAAAGGAACAGGGTCTGCGCAGCAAGGCGGCGCTGGGTAGAGAGTGATAAGCCCCCTTGGTCAGAGCCAAGGGGGCGATTGCCACGCTAAATCTGTCCTGAGACTTCCAGCACGTCTTCGACTGTGCGCAGGCCCGGCTTTGGCGATGTCACGAGGACGGCCATGTTGCCGGGCAGGTGCTTGTTGTCGAGCATCTTGTCGTGGGCGGCCGGAATGTCGGCCCAGGAGAAGACTTCCGACATGCCGGGATCAATGCGCCGGTTGATGACCAGGTCATTTGCCGCGCTCGCCTGCTTCAGGTGGGCAAAGTGGCTGCCTTGGACGCGCTTCTGGCGCATCCAGAGGAATCGGGCATCCATGGTCAGGTTGAAGCCGGTCGTGCCGGCACAGATGACCACCATGCCGCCGCGTTTCACGCAGAAGACGGAGACAGGGAAGGTGCTCTCGCCCGGATGTTCGAACACGATGTCGACATCCTTCTTGTCCGTAAACTGCCAGATCGCTTTACCGAACTTGCGCGACTCTTTCATATAGTCGGCAAATTCCGGGCCGTTGACGGTCGGCAGCTGGCCCCAGCAATTGAAGTCCTTGCGGTTCAATACGCCCTTGGCGCCGAGGCTGAGCACGTGCTCTTTCTTGTCGTCGCTGGAAACGACGCCGATGGCGTTCGCGCCGGTGACGGCACAAAGCTGTACGCCGAAGCTGCCGAGGCCGCCCGAGGCGCCCCAGACGAGCACGTTGTCAGCCGGCTTCACGATGTGCGGGCGGTGGCCGAACAGCATGCGATAGGCCGTGGCGAGCGTCAGCATATAGCAGGCGCTCTCTTCCCAGGTCAGGTGTTTCGGACGCGGCATGCACTGGCGCGCCTGAACGCGGCAGAACTGCGCGAACGAGCCATCTGGCGTTTCATAGCCCCAGATGCGCTGGCTGGGCGAGAACATCGGGTCGCCGCCATTGCACTCTTCGTCATCACCATCATCCTGGTTGCAGTGGATGACGACTTCGTCGCCGGGCTTCACACGGGTCACCTTGCGGCCCACGGCCCAGACGATGCCTGCGGCATCGGAGCCGGCAATGTGGTAGGGCTGCTTGTGGATGTCGAAGGGCGAAATCGGTTCGCCGAGACCGGCCCAGATGCCGTTATAGTTCACGCCGGCAGCCATCACGAGGACGAGCACTTCGTCGGAATCGATTTCCGGTACCGGAACCTGCTCAAGCTGCATCGCGGATGACGGGCGCCCATGGCGCTCACGCCGGATGGCCCATGCATGCATGAGTTTCGGCACGTGGAACTCGGGCGGAATCTCGCCCAGTTCGTAAATGTCTTTCTGTTGTCTGCCCATAATTGAAATACCAATCCTCCAGAATCACGTCAGGGAGCAGCGTGCGCACGATTATTGCGTGTCTTCACAAAGCCCCCGGGTCGCGGCACCTTGGCTTTTGGCCAGCAAGGATGCAAGGATTTTGTTGCGCCGCACAATATCGCAATCCCAACAGCGTGACAAAAATGACAATATGCCAGACTGCCTACCTCAACGGCGCCTTCTGTTCTGCAGCAGACGCTATGGTTTCGCCCTTTGACCGGGGGTTCCTTTTTGCCCATGCCGCCTATGAGTTAACGGCCGTTTATGGCGGCCGTCTGGTCGATTTCGAGGGCCATATGTCGCGTCTAGACCGCACATTGGGCGGAATTGCCCTGCCAAACCCGCTCAGCGCTGAAGCCTGGGGCAAGGTTCATCGCGATCTCATCGAGTTCAACAACCTGACCGAAGGGCTGATCTATCTTCAGGTCACAGGCGGCGCCTATGGCATGCGCGACTTTGCCGGGCCCGAAGAATTCGAGCCGACCGTTTTCCTCTATGCCGACACCAAGCAGCTGATCGGCGAAACGGCGCGCGATGGGGTGAGGGCGATCTTCCTGGATGACACACGCTGGAAGCGGCGCGACATGAAGACGACCCAGCTCCTGTCGCAGGCGCTGGCCTATCGCGCCGCCCGAGAGGCGGGGGCGGATACGGCCCTCATGGTCGAGGAGGGGAGGGTAACCGAGGCGGCCTCGTCCAATGCCTGGATTGTCGATTCGGCGGGGCAATTGGTAACCCGCGAGCTTTCCTCGTCGATCCTGCCGGGCATTACACGGGCCGGTGTGCTTTCCCTGCTGGAAGGGTCCGGCCTGACCCTCGTTGAGCGGTCATTCACGCCTCAGGAAGCACTTGCGGCGGTCGAGGCGTTCACGACGTCTGCCGGCGCGATGATTGCGCCTGTGATCTCCATTGATGGCCAGTCGATTGGCAGCGGCAAGCCGGGCCCGGTTACGCGTCAGCTCCAGCGGCTCTATTATCAGGCGATGGGGGCCGATGTGGCGGCTGTTGCGCCTTGGGCGATGGACTGAGGCGGGGCGAAAACGGCCTTTGCCTTGAGCATGAGGATCGTGCTGGCAAGGCAGAAAGTCACGAAATTAGCGGCGATGATTGATGGGCTGGCCAGCATTATGCCATAGGCCAGCCAGACGGCGACACCGACGGTGAACATGGCGTACATAATGAGGGATATGCCGTCTGTCTGCCGCGTGCGCAGGATTTTGACGGCTTGCGGCACGAACGAGGCGGTTGTCAAAAATGCAGCCAAAAATCCAATATATTCAGCCACTTGATGCGTCCTCTGTCAGCGTCTGACAGCTTTATACATCAAGCCGGACCTAGCGGCGAGTAGCGGGATCGGTGTCGTCTTCGGCGTCGTGGAATTCGCCCTCGATGATGTCTCCGCCTGTCATGCGGGCGCCCGGATTGGCATCACGGAACGAAGCGTTCATTGTGCTCATGACGGCGCCAACCTCGGTTGTGGCGATGCGGGCGCTGATCGCGTTGGCCGCAAGGGCAAACCCGGTGATGCCGATCAAAATTGCTGCATCTTCAAGGCCGAAGCCGCGCGCCAGTGACGTGTCGCGAAAGAGGGCCAGGAAACCCAGGAAGACGATGAACAGGCCCGCCAGGCCGCCAAGGCGCACCGCAAAGCCGGGCAAAAGCGCTGTCATGGCAATAGGCGCCGGGTTCCCCGTCAGGCGGGCGAGACGCAGGCGCTCAACCAGGCTGACGCCCATCATGGCGGCAGCGAGCAGCACGATCATCAAGGCGCTGCGCTCCATCAGTGCCACAAGCAATACGCCGAAAGGGAAGGCGAGCAGGGTGGCAAGGCGAAGGCCAAGGGCGGTCTGGAGCGGGGAGGTGGACTGGGTCAGGGTGTTTCCGGGTCGGTTCAAGGTACGTCAAAGGGTATTCGCGGGTCTGTCGCGGGTGGTGTAGTGTGCCGAATGTGGCCACGCAAATGCGTCAGCACAAGGGCGTCATGTGCCGCTTGCGCTCCGGCGCGCCGCGCGGCATGTTGCGCCGCAACAATTCAAAGGGGAGCCCCGGCATGGCCGATACACAGAGACCGATCCAGCACGCGCCTGACAGGCCATGGATTTTCCGCACCTATGCGGGCCATTCAACGGCGCAGAAATCGAACGAACTCTACCGGGGCAACCTGGCCAAGGGGCAGACGGGTCTCTCCATCGCTTTCGACCTGCCAACGCAGACCGCCTATGACGCCGACCATATCCTGGCCAAGGGCGAAGTCGGCAAAGTGGGTGTGCCCGTCAAGCATATGGGCGACATGGCGAAACTGTTTGACCAGCTGCCGCTGGAAGAGATGAACACGTCGATGACGATCAATGCGCCGGCCGCCTGGATGCTGGCCATGTATGTCGCGCTGGCAGATGAGCGCGGCGACGACCGGGCGAAACTTCGCGGCACGACGCAGAATGACATCGTGAAGGAATACCTGTCGCGCGGCACCTACGTATTCCCGCCGGAGCCGTCGATGCGGCTGATCGCGGACATGGTCAGCTGGTGCTATACCGAAGTTCCAAAATGGAACCCAATGAATGTGTGCTCCTATCACCTGCAGGAGGCTGGTGCGACGCCGGAACAGGAGCTGGCCTATGCGCTGGCGACGGCGATTGCCGTGCTCGACAAGGTGAAAGCTGGCGGGCAAGTTCCGGAATCAGACTTTGAAACGGTGTTCGGGCGAATTTCCTTCTTCGTGAATGCGGGTGTGCGTTTCGTTACGGAACTCTGCAAGATGCGCGCGTTCGTGGATCTCTGGGAAGAGATCGGGCGCGAGCGTTATGGCGTGTCAGACCCCAAGGCACTCCTGTTCCGCTATGGCGTGCAGGTAAACTCGCTGGGCCTCACCGAGCCGCAGCCGGAGAATAATGTCTACCGCATCCTGATCGAGGCGCTGGCCGTGACCCTGTCCAAGCGTGCCCGCTGCCGCGCGCTGCAATTGCCAGCCTGGAACGAGGCCATGGGCCTGCCGCGCCCATGGGACCAGCAATGGAGCCTGCGCCTGCAGCAGATTCTCGCTTACGAGACCGACCTCCTGGAATTCGAGGACATTTTCGACGGCAGCCATGTCATCGAAGGCAAGACCGAAGAGCTGAAGAAGATGGCGCGCGCCACGCTGGCTGAAATAGATGCGCTCGGCGGGGCGACCAATGCGATCACGCATATGAAAGAGAGCCTGGTCGGTGCGCATATCGACCGGATCAAGGCCATCGAGAATGGCTCGCTCAGTGTGGTCGGCGTTAACAAGTATACATCCACCGAAGAAAGCCCGCTCGGCGTGGGCGACGGCTCCATCCAGACGGTCGATCCGATGGAAGAAGCCATGCAGGTGCGCGACCTCGAAGCATGGCGTGCGAAGCGCGACAATGCGGAATGTGATGCCGCGATTGCTGCGCTCAAGGCGGCGGCCGAGAGCGGCAGCAATATCATGGAGCCTTCCATCACATGCGCCAAAGCGGGTGTGACGACAGGCGAATGGGGCACGGCAATGCGCGAAGTGTTCGGAGAATTCCGTGCACCGACGGGCGTGGCCATGGTTATCAGCAGTGGCGGAGATGAAGAGATCGAAGCGGTGAAGGTCGAGGTCGACCGTGTGTCAGACGCGCTCGGACGACGCCTCACATATGTGCTGGGCAAGCCGGGCCTTGATGGCCACTCGAACGGTGCCGAGCAGATCGCGGCGCGCGGGCGGGAAGTGGGCATGGATGTCGTCTATGAGGGCATCCGCTTCACGCCGGCAGAGATTGCCGCGCAGGCGAAAGAGGCCAAGGCGCATGTCATTGGACTGTCGATCCTGTCGGGCAGCCACCTTGACCTTGTTCGCGAGACGATTGCCGAGATGCGCAAGCAGGGGCTGGAGAATGTGCCGCTGGTCGTCGGCGGCATCATACCGCCGGAAGATGCCCAGGCCCTGCGCCAGATGGGCGTTGCCCGCATCTATACGCCGAAGGATTTCAAGATCACGGGCATCATGGGCGACGTGGTGAAAGTGGTCGAGAAGGCGTGGCTGGCAACGGCTTAGCACGATTTTTCCTCCCCCGTGCAACGGGGGAGGTGGCCCCGAAGGGGTCGGAGGGGGAGCATGGTTGGTGGGGGCGGAAAATGCCCCCTCCGTCACACGCCTTGCGGCGTGCGCCACCTCCCCCGCTGCGCAGGGGAGGAAAGGCAAGTACGGCTTTCTGGCTCTGGACGGTGCACAGGAAGCCCAGTATGGGCGGCGCATTCGTACAATTCAGTCTGAGCGGGAGCCGGCATGGGACAGTTTGAACTCGGCTGGGAAGAATGGCTGGCACTGCCGGACCTTGGGCTTCCTGCCATCAAGGCCAAGGTGGATACCGGCGCGAAAACCTCAGCCCTGCATGCCAGCGTGATCGAGCCGTTCGGGCCGAGCACCAAGCCGCAGGTGCGCTTCCTGATCCAGCCGAACCCCGCAGACCCGAACCTTGAAATCACCTGTTCGGCGCGCGTCATCGACCGGCGCGAGGTGACCAGCTCCAATGGCGACACCGAACTGCGCTATGTCATCGAGACCGATGTGCAGATGGGCAAACGCCGGTGGCCGATCCAGCTGACCCTCTCGAACCGCGAAAGCATGACCTATCGGATGCTGTTCGGTCGCGCGGCCATCCAGCCGGACATGATCGTCAATCCGAACGTGTCCTTCAGCCAGCCGGTGTTGGATTTCGCCCGCTATGGCAGCCTGCCGAAGCGTACGCCGGTGAAGCGGCCCTTGCGCATTGCACTGCTGACGCGCGAGCCGAACAATTACTCCTCGAAACGCCTTATGGAAGCCGCCGAAGCGCGTGGCCATGTCATCGAGGCGATTGATACGGCCCGATGCTACATGCAGATCGGCACGCTGGACCCGGAAGTGCACTATGATGGCAAGGCGCTGGCGCGTTTCGATGCGGTCATCCCGCGCATTGGTGCGTCGATCACCGACTATGGCATGGCCGTGCTGCGCCAGTTCTCGAACACGGGCGCCTTCTGCCTGAACGGGGCAGGGGCCATCGGGCGTTCGCGCGACAAGCTGTTGGCGCACCAGTTGCTGGCCCGGGCCAAGATCGACATGCCGATCACGGCTTTTGCGCACAGCCCGAAGGACACAAAAGACCTGATCTCGCTCGCCGGAGGCGCACCCGTGGTCGTGAAGCTGCTGTCCTCGACGCAGGGCAAGGGCGTTGTGCTGGCCGAGACGCGCAAGGCCGCCGAGAGCTTGGTGGACGCCTTCCGGGGCCTGGAAGCGAACTTCCTTGTGCAGGAGTTCGTGGCTGAGGCCGCGGGCGCGGATACGCGCTGTTTCGTTATCGGCAACAAGGTGGTTGGCGGCATGAAACGACAGGCCGCCAAGGGCGAGTTCCGCTCGAACCTGCACAGGGGCGGCACAGCGAGCGCGGTCAAGCTGACCCCTGCAGAGCGCGAAGTCGCGCGCGATGCGGCCAAGGTGCTGGGCTTGCGGGTGGCAGGCGTCGACCTTTTGCAAACGGATGATGGGCCGAAAGTGTTGGAAGTGAATTCCTCGCCGGGCCTTCAGGGCATCGAGGGCGCGTCCGGCAAGGATATTGCCGGCATGATCATCGAACATCTGGAGCGTCAGGTTCGCCCGCTCGCCAAGGTGCGCGAAACCACGGGACGGACCGGACGAACGGGTCGGCGCGTCAACGTGAACTGAACAGCCGGCCCTTCTCGGTAATCAGGATGATCACGAGCGATACGAGGCCGAGGCAGACAAAGCCGAGAGTGATCGGGATGGTCGAGCCATTGTACTGGCTGGAAATGGCCATGCCGATAAGGCTTGAGACCGTCGTCGTCGCAAAGCCGTAAGCCGCTGAGGCCGTGCCGGCGATCTTGCCAAGGGGCTCCATCGCAAGCGCGCTGAAGTTCGACCCCATCAGGCCGAAGCAGCCGAAGCAGAGCGCAAAGAGCGGGAAGAAGATGTAGAGGTGCTCGCCAAAGAAATAGCTGATGGCCGAGAGGACGGCGGCCCCGATTGTAAACACGAACAGGGCTGTCTGGCTGATGCGGCGCATGCCGACCTTTTCCACAATTCGCGAATTGAGGAAGTTGGCGCAGGCGAGCGTGCCGGCGATGCCTGCGAACCAGAGCGCGAAGGTTTCGGTCTGGCCGAAGATGACGCCGGATACGCACATGTAACCAAAGGTCACGCGGGACTTGAGGATCTGGCCATAGGCGCCCATTGCCGCGCCGAGGTTCAAGGGCTGGCGCGCGGATTCCGGCAATGTTTCGGGCAGGCGCATCCATGTCCAGCCGAGCATGATCATGCCGAAGATGCCGAGCACCACAAAGATGGCCTCCCATGGCGCGAACAGAAGGACGAGCTGGCCGATACCCGGTGCAAGGATCGGCACGACCATGAAGATGGTCATGACCAGCGACATGAAGCGGGCCATCGAGCGACCGGCGAAGAGGTCACGCACGATCGACACAGCGACGAGGCGACCGCCGGAAGCAAAGACGCCTTGCGTGAACCGCATCAGCAGCAGGGCATGGAAGTCGCGCATCACGATGCAGGCAAAGGCCGTAATGATGTAGCCGATGATGGCCACGAAAAGCGGGCCGCGCCGTCCGAAACGGTCGGAGATGGGGCCCCAGATGATCTGCGGCGCGCCAAAGCCGAGCACATAGGAGAAGATGATCATCTGCTGGCGGTTGTCGCTTTCCATGCCGGGCGCGGTAAGGCCGACAGCGTGGGCGATCTGGTTGAGGGCGGGCAGCATGACGTCGATGCCGAAAGCATTGAGCGCCATCAGGCCGGCAATCATCACGACAAGTTCGCTCCGCCCCGGCACAGGGCGTTTGGCGCCGGGCAGGATGCCTGTTGGCGGAATGGCGGTGGGTTCTTGGTCGGCCATGGGCCCGCCTTTCCTGTCAGGTGCGGTTTGGGGGGGAAGGATCCTATCTGGGCCAAGCCTTGCCGCTTGCCTAGGGGCGAATGCGCGAAAAATGTGCACCATGCAAAAACGCCGCCCTGAAAAGGGCGGCGTTTGAAGCGGGATAGGGACAGATCAGGCCTCGGGCCGCTGGATCTGGGTGCCGAGGTTGAAGATGACCTGATCGGCGTCGAAGAATGCCGGATCATCGGGTTTCGGCCCTTTGCCCATCACGATCTCGGCGGAGGCGACATATTTCGTGACTTCGCGATATTCCTGAGGGCCGTCCCAGAAGGGATCATAATAGCCCCAGCGCGATGCATAGAAAGAGCGCGGATAGGCCCAACGGCGGTAGGGGTCATAGAAGTAGCCGGCGCGGGGGCCGTAATAGCTGTAGTCGAGATAGAAGTTACTGTAGAAGGGCGAATAGCCGGCCCCTGTCGGCACAACGCGGCTGTCCGCGTCTGTCGCGCGGTGGACGACGCGGAAATGGTCAAAGCCATTCTGCTTGGTCAGTTCGGCGGCGCGGTAGAGCATGTAGGTTTCAACGGTCTTCCGGTCTGTCAGGCTGTTACCTGCAAACTGGACCTGGAAGCGGTTGGATTCGATCTGCTGTTCGGAATAGCCGCTCTTCGTGTCGAGCGCTGCCTGATAGGGGGTTGCGGTGGTACAGGCGACAAGCATGGCGAGCGCTGCGAGGCCGGCGGCAATCTTGGTAATTTGCATTTTGATGGTCCTCCTGAGGGGAGCTGGTTACCTTCAATGTAAGCCAATCCCGCCTGAACGCCAGTTGAACTGGCAGGTTCCGGCTCTCCCATTTGTCATATGACAATCACGTTTTCGGGAACTAGCGTGTGGTGTGGGGCATTCCGTGATTGCGAGGAGGTGCCATCATGCCAGAAGTAACACGTAGCTTCAGAACCTGTCTTGGCCTGATTTCGGCAGCTCCCTTGTTACTGGCGGCCTGTAGCGGTGGAAGTGATGGCGGCGATGGGCCCGCGCCAACGCCGACCCCTGCCAACCGTGCACCAGCATTCACGTCATCGCCTGCAATCAGTGTCGATGAGAACGCGACCGGGACGCTCTACACGTTTGCCGTATCCGACCCGGATGGTGACACCGTCTCCGTTTCAGTCGTGCCCGGCGGTGATGAAGCGGCCTTCAATATTGATACGACGGCCCGAACGATCAGTGCGGCCACGCCGCTCGACTTCGAGGCGCCTGCGGATGCCAATGCGGACAATGTCTACAACATAACCCTTGAGGCGACGGATCCGGGCGGCCTTACGGCGCGCCTGGAACTCGCGATCACTGTGGACGATGTCGTCGAGGGCATGACCGTCGCGCGGGTGGGCACCGGCTTTACGCAACCGCTTTACCTTGCGGGCCTGCCGGGCACGTCGCAGGTCGTCGTGCTTGAAAAGGCGGGCCATATCCGTGTGCTTGATCCGGCGACGGGCGTGATCGACGCTGTCGATTTCCTTGATATATCCGGCGAAACATCTGCAGCGGGGGAAGGGGGGCTGCTCGGGCTTGCCTTCTCGCCAGACTTCGCGAGCGACCGGACCTTCTACATCAACATGACCAATAATAGCGGCGACACGGAAATCCGGCGCTACCAGATGTTCTCAGGCTCGCTGACACAGGCCGACCCGGCAACGGCCGACGTGATCCTGACATTTGACCAGCCGCAAGCGAACCATAATGCGGGCTGGATCGGCTTCGCGCCGGACGGGCTTCTGGTCGTGCCGACGGGCGATGGTGGCGGCGCGGGTGACCCGAACGGATATGCCCAGAATCCGAACTCACTACTTGGCAAGATCCTTCGCATTGATGTGACCGGAGATGATTTCCCTGCGGATGATGCACGTGACTATGCCATCCCGTCGGGGAACGCGTTTACGGGGGCCTCGGGCCGTCCGGAAATCTTCGCGCTGGGTGTGCGCAATCCGTTCCGCTGCAGCTTCGATGAGGTGAGCGGCGACCTCTTCATCGGCGATGTCGGGCAGGGCGCTGTGGAGGAAGTCGACCGGCTGAGCATGAGTGATGCGGGCACGAATTTCGGCTGGAATATTCAGGAAGGTACGCAGGATTATAACGGCGCAGACCGGGCTGGCCTTGTCGACCCTGTGATCGAATACACGCATGGCAGCGGCATGACACAGGGGCAGTCCATAACGGGCGGCTATGTCTACCGGGGCAATCTTGAACTGATCAAAGACCATTATATTTTTGCGGATTTTGTCTCGAATAACGTCTGGGCCGTGCCGGTGGATGATCTCGGCCCGGACCGCACGGTGTTCGGCAGCGAATTCCTGCGCATTAACGGATCGCTGCGCCCGGAGACGGGAACGGTCGAGAGCATTTCCAGCTTTGGCGAGGACAATGACAGCAATCTCTATATCGTCTCCATTCTCGGCGATGTGTTCCGCATCCAGGCCGACCAGCCCTGACCCCGCAAAGAAAAAGGGCGGCCTCGCGGGCCGCCCTTGATCATGTCTGTATTGCGAACCTGATGGATCAGGCGGCCTTGTAACCGATGACGGCTTTGGTCTCGAGGAATTCCTCGAAGCCGAGCTCGCCCCATTCGCGGCCGTTACCCGACTGTCCGTAGCCGCCAAATGGCGCGGAAAAGTCAGGGTTCGCGCCATTGACCAGAATCTGGCCGGCGCGGATCTTGTTGGCGACTTCATTGGCTTCTTTTTCAGGGCCCTGAACATAGCCGGCAAGACCGTAGACCGTGTCATTGGCCATCGAGATGGCATCTTCCAGCGTGTCATAAGGCAGGATGCAGAGCACCGGGCCGAAGATTTCTTCGCGCGCGATGGTCATGTCATTGGTCACGTCTGCGAAGACGGTCGGGCGGGTAAAGTAGCCCTTGTTGAAGCCTTCAGGACGGCCAGTGCCACCTGCGACGAGTGTCGCGCCTTCGTCGATGCCCTTCTGGATCAGGTCCTGAACCTTCTGGAACTGGCTGCCGTTCGAGATCGGGCCAATGGCGCCTGGCGTTGCTTCGCCGGGCATCATGACCTTAACCGATTCAGCAGCGGCCTTGGCGATCTTGATCGCGTCGGCCTGCTGGTCCTTCTGGACGAACATGCGCGACGGGGCGTTACAGGACTGGCCTGTGTTCGTCATCATCTGGCGCACGCCGCCGCCGACAGCTTTTTCAAGGTCAGCATTTGGCAGGACGATGTTCGGCGACTTGCCGCCGAGTTCCTGGGCAACGCGTTTGACGGTCGGTGCAGCAGCCTGGGCCACGAGCACGCCGGCGCGGGTCGAGCCGGTGAAGCTCATCATGTCGACATCCGGATGGCCGGATAGAACGGCGCCGACGCTTGGGCCGTCACCATTGACGAGGTTGAACACGCCTTTTGGCACGCCGGCCTCATGCAGGACTTCAGCGAAGATCAGCGCATCAAGCGGGGCGATTTCGGAAGGCTTCAGCACCATTGTGCAGCCTGCTGCGAGGGCAGGGGCGACTTTACAGGCGATCTGGTTGAGCGGCCAGTTCCATGGCGTGATGAAACCGCAGACGCCGATGGCTTCCTTGCGCAGGAGCGTCGTGCCTTTCAGCTCTTCCCATTCATAGCCGCGCAGGATGGCAGCTGTCGTGGCGAAGTGGCCCATGCCGGCAGGCACCTGAGCCGCATTGGCGAGCCACATCGGCGCGCCCATTTCGTCTGAAATGGCGCTGGCAAGGTCAGGCATGCGCTTCTGGAGACCGGCCGTGATCTTGTCGAGCAGGTCGGCGCGATATTCGACGCTGGTTTGCGAGAAGGACGGGAAAGCAGCCTTGGCGGCGGCGACAGCCTTGTCGACATCGGCTTTCGAGCCGAGCGAGATGCGCGCAAAGGGTTCTTCGGTTGCGGGGTTCTCGACGTCGAGCGTACGCGGCTCGACCGGATCGACCCATTCACCATTGATGTAGAACTTGAGATAATCTTTCATAGGCGTGAGCCTCCCTGTGGTGTCCGTTGTTCTTGCCTGACTATAGGTGACGTGCGCGTCACCGGCGAGTCCTGACGCAAAGGAAATCTGGTTAGTAACAAGGAATTCATCAAGGGCAGACCTGCGACCTAGCGCTTCATGCCGCCCAGGATGCCCCGTAGGATATAGCGGGTAATCTCCCGCGTCGCCGTGCGGGCGGCCTGCTTGCCCGCCGCCTCGATCGGCGTCTGGCGGCGCGAGCGGGTCGATTTCGCGCGGGTTTTCTTCTTTGCGAGCGCTTCTGCCGCCTTGGCTTCCTTGGCGGCGAGCTTCTCGGCCTGTTCCGCCGCTTCTGCTTCCTTCTCTTCCAGGATCTCGTAGGCGGATTCCCGGTCGATCACGTCGTCATACTTGCCAGCATAGGGGCTGTCCTTCTGCACGGCGGCCCGTTCGGCGTCCGTTGCCGGGCCGAGGCGGGAGGAAGGCGGGCGCACCATTGTGCGCTGGACGACCGATGGCGCACTCTTGGCGTCGAGCGTGGAAACGAGCGCCTCGCCCGTGCCGAGCTGCGTGATGATCTCTTCGGTGTCGAGGGACGGGTTTGGCCGAAAGGAGTCAGCTGCCGCTCGCACGCCTTTCCGCTCAGCGGGTGTGTAGGCGCGCAACGCATGCTGCATTCGGTTGCCGAGCTGGGCGAGAACGCTTTCGGGCAGGTCGCGCGGGTTCTGGGTGACGAAGAAGACGCCGACGCCCTTGGAGCGAATCAGGCGCACAACCTGTTCGATCTTCTGCATCAGGGCGGGGGGCGCATCATTGAAGAGGAGGTGGGCCTCATCGAAGAAGAAGACGAGTTTCGGTTTCTCCGGATCGCCGACTTCCGGCAGGCGCTCGAACAGTTCCGACAGGAGCCAGAGCAGGAAAGTGGAATAGAGTTTCGGGCTGTTGATCAGTTTCGTGGCGTCCAGCACGTTGACATAGCCGCGCCCGTCCTGGGTCGTGCGCATCAGGTCTTCCAGCTCCAGGGCCGGCTCGCCGAAGAAGTGTTCGGCACCTTCACGTTCGAGCATCAAAAGGTTGCGCTGTACCGCGCCGAGCGAGGCGGCGGCCACATTGCCGTATTCCTTGCTGATTTCGTCGCGCACGTCTTTCTGGGAAAGATGGGTGAGCAGCTTGCGCAGGTCTTTCAGGTCGAGCAGCAGGAGCTGGTTGTCGTCGGCATATTCGAAGGCGATGTTGAGCACGCCTTCCTGCGCATCGGTCAGGCCCATGAGGCGCGACAGCAGCAGGGGGCCCATTTCTGAAATCGTGGCGCGAACGGGATGACCGTTCTCGCCGAACACGTCCCAGAAAATGGTCGGCGCGGCGGCATAGCCGAAGTCTTCCAGACCGATCAGTTCTGCCCGCGCGACGAGCTTTTCATGCAGCTTGTGGTCGGCGCTTCCCGCAACGCAGATGCCTGAGAGGTCGCCTTTCACATCAGCGCAGAAGACGGGCACCCCTGCATCGGAGAAGCCCTGCGCGAGAATCTGCAGGGTCACTGTTTTGCCCGTACCGGTGGCGCCAGCGACGAGGCCATGGCGGTTGGCCACTTTCAGAAGCATTTCCTGGGCTGTGTTCGGTGTTCCCGTGCCGTCTGCGTCAGCGCCGCCGATGAAAAGTGCGTCCGTCATGTTGCCCATTTCTCCCCTGATGCGGAGCGGACGCTAGTGGTTTCACAGGATTCGGCAAGGCCCCCACTGAGCTTGGCTGCCATCAAAGAAAGGCGTGGCTTGACGGCGGGCAAGGCTGCTTCCAACCTGTAATTCTAACGGGGGCCCCTGAATGGATCGCGCGACCAAGACCGGCATCTGGATCATCGCGACCGGCGTGATCATCACCTTCCTCTATGTGGGGCGGGGCATCCTTTCGACATTTGCCATGGCGGTGTTCCTGTTCCTCGTAATCGAGGGGTTCGCGCGCATGATCGACAACTGGTCGCATTCAATGCGCCGGAGTGCGGCGCGGGCTGTGGCGATCCTCATCGTGCTCGGCGGCTTTGTTGGCTTCATCGCCTTGCTCGCGAATGGCGTGTCGCAGTTCGGGCGCGATGCGGCGGAGTATGAGGAGAAGATCAACGGCCTGATCCAGGACGCATATAGCCTCGTGAACATGGAGAACGCGCCGACATTGACGCATCTTATGTTCAACGAGGGCGGTCAGCGCTTCTTTGCCACGATTGCGAATGCGACGGGCGACCTGTCTGGCGACCTGATGCTGATCTTCATCTATGTCGCGTTCCTGTTCCTGGCGCAGTCGGGCTGGACCCGTAAGCTGGACAATATTTTCCCGGATTACGAAAAGCGCGCGATGGTGCGCGAGGTCGGGGATGAAGCGCGGCGCGGTATCGAGACCTACCTCTGGACCCAGACGGTGATCTCGGCGCTGATAACGGCGTTGACCTATGTGTCGCTGCTCCTGCTGGGTGTCCAGAACGCGCTCTTCCTCGCGGCGCTGATTTTCGTGCTTAACTATATACCGACCGTCGGGTCGATCGTGGCCGCGCTTGTGCCGCCCCTCTTTGCACTGGTGCAGCCGGATATCCCGGGATGGATACCGGGCACTCCGCCTCAGGACATCTACATCTATGCCGCGATCGTGTTCGGCATTGTCAGCTTCTGGCAGTTTTCGATCGGGAACTTCATCCAGCCGCGCATGATGGGCGACTCACTGAATCTTTCTGCATTGGTTGTGTTGCTGGCGCTTGCGATCTGGGGTGTGCTTTGGGGCATACCCGGGATGTTCCTGTCAGCGCCGCTGACTGTGTTGATGATGATACTGTTTGCGCAGTCCCACAGTACGCGATGGATCGCGATCCTGCTCTCCGCTGATGGAAACCCGCAAGGGGCAGGAGAGAGCAAGAGATCAGTGACAACTGCCAAAGTTGATAGCGAAAACAGTTGAAGTATGGCATCGCGCACCTTCAGGATTCACTGCATCCATATCAGTAATCTCTTCATGATTTTTAATGTAGCAATACCAGCGGTAACCCTTGTCTTCCAAAGATAAGGGCCGAAATAAAGAGATCAGGCCTCCGCGTGCGTCCCCCCACCCAGCCTGCGGAACGCCTGTAGGGCCCGTCGGACACGTCCCCGTTCGGCGGGCCCGCCTTATTTGGCAGCCATGATTTGAATTTGTCTGAGACGCAGAAAGTTCCATTTGTAACAGGCCATTGAAGGTCGTCCCGGTGCACGTTACACCCGGTTGGATAGTCTTCACTGCCAGTGAGCGAAAATCCCATGTCCCAAACACCGTCCAAGGTCGACCCGCTTCAGCAATTGCTCAAGCAGGTAAAACTGGAATCCAGCAACGAAGATCTGACCGGCCTGACAGAGGCTGATCTGATGGCTCTGGCAGAGGGCCTCTGGAACTGGGGGAGCGAGGTTGCGCCTGACACACAGGATGCGCGCGTCCTGCGGGATCCCGTCGGCGCCAACGGCACGTTGCAGCGCTCGGTTCTCGAAGCGGTCGGGCCCGACATGCCCTTCCTCGTGGACTCGCTGCTGGCCGAGTGCGCGGCCGAAGGCCATGAAGTCAAAGCGCTGTTTCACCCGATTGTGACCATGGATGACGGGCGGGTCGTTTCTGTTATCCAGATTCATTTGCCTCCCATGACGCCGGCCGAAGCCACCCGCCTGACCCAGAGCGTGCGCATGACACTCAGCGACACGCGCCAGGTTGTCAGCGATTTCGAGCCGATGAAGGAGCGCATGCGGGCCGAAATCCGGAGCATTGCCGAGCAGCAAAATCACGCCGCTGACGACCGTGCCGAATCCATCGCCTTCCTTGAATGGCTGCTTGAGGACCATTTCGTCTTCGTCGGCTGCCGCGAGTATCGCTTCGAGACGGACGCAAAGGGCAAGGTTCTGCCCGAAGAGCCGATCATGGTGGAGGGCTCCAATCTCGGCATTCTGCGTGACGAGCAGCTCAATGTGCTGTCGCCTGACAGCGAACCGCTCGTTCTCACGCCCGAGATCGGTGATCTGCTTGCCGAGCCGTTCCCCATGTTCGTCGCCAAGTCGACCCTTGTCAGCCGCGTACACCGGCGCGTGAAATGCGATTATATCGGCGTCAAGAAATACGATGCCGAGGGCAGGGTGAATGGCGAGGTTCGCTTCCTCGGCCTTTTCACCGCTGAAGCCTATGACGAAACGGCGCGCTCCATTCCGTTCGTGCGGCGCCGCGTGAAGAAAGTGATCGCGGCCTCAGGCGCAACGCCCGGTGGCCATACCGAAAAGACAATCGCGAACCTGCTGGAAACCTGGCCGCGGGACGAACTGTTCCAGACGCATTCACGTACCCTGACGCCAATGATCGTCGGCGCGATGCACCTTGTCGGCCGTCCCCGCACGCGCCTCTTCCTGCGCGCCGATCAGTTCGACCGCTTCGTGACGGCCATCGTGTTCGTGCCACGCGAAGCCTATGACACCAATTTGCGTATACGTATCGCAGACGTGCTGACGCGCGCCTATGATGGAACGCTTGAGAAATTCCAACCCTATTTCGATACCGGTCCGCTGGCGCGCGTGCATTTCGAGATATCGCTCGACCGCGACCATCCCGAGCCCGACGCCGCAGAACTCGAACGCGAGATTGCCGCGCTGGCCCGTACCTGGGATCAGGGCTTCCGTGAAGCCATCATGGCGAGTCCCCTCGCTGACGCCGACCGCGATGGCGGTCGTGCTTTCCTGGGCGCTTTCAACGCAGCCTATCGTGAAGCCTTCCTGCCCGCCGAGGCGCTGCGCGATGTGATGACGATGGCCGGCTTGCACGCCACCACGCCGGTCCTCGCCCGCGCCTTCCGGCTTGAGGGCGATGGCGAAGATGCCGTCCGTGTGAAGATCTATGCGCGCAAGGGTGCGATTCCGCTTTCACGCTGTGTGCCTGTGTTCGAGAACATGGGCCTGTTCGTGAACTTCGAGACCGGCTATCCGGTTCGGCCTTCGGAAAAGCCCGCCGCTGACGCCCCGGACACTTACTGGATCCACTCGCTGTTCATGCAGTCGGTCAATGGCGATGTCGTAGACCTCGAGAAACTCGCGCGGGGATTTGAAGACGCTTTTGTAGCCGTGTGGAGCGGCCTTGCGGAGAATGATGGCTTCAACCGCCTTGTCCTCCGTGCCGGTGCCAGCTGGCGCGAAGCAGCCCTGATGCGTGCACTTTCAGCCTATCGTCGCCAGTCGGGCCTCGACCAGCCGCAGGATGTGCAGGAAGATGCACTTGCTGCACATCCCAAAATCGTGCGCCTCTTGCTTGATCTCTTTGCCGCGCGGTTCGACCCGTCAGCCTATGAAGGGCTCGATGCGCGCCGCGCTGCCACGGCCGAAATACGCTCGGCAATCGAAACCGCGCTCGCAGACGTGGCCACCCTGACCGACGACCAGATCCTCCGGCACCTGACAGACCTGATCTTTGCCCTGCAGCGGACCAATTTCTACCAGACTGACGCAGACGGCCGCCCGCTCTCCTTCATCAGCTTCAAGGTGGCGAGCCGCGAACTGGAAGACCTGCCAGATCCAAAGCCCTACCGCGAAATCTTCATGTCGAGCCCGCAGGTCGACGGCGTGCACCTGCGCTTCGGCCCGGTGGCGCGTGGCGGCCTGCGCTGGTCGGACCGCGCGGCGGACTACCGCACCGAAGTGCTGGGCCTTGTGAAGGCACAGCAGGTCAAGAACGCGGTCATCGTGCCGGTTGGCTCGAAAGGCGGCTTCTTCCCGAAACAGCTGGCCGACCGGTCTGACCGCAATGCCTGGTTCGAAAGCGGGCGCGATGCCTACAAGCAGTTCATCACGGCACTGCTGGAGCTGACCGACAATCTCGATGGTGCAAACGTGCTCCATCCGCAAAATACGGTCATCTGGGACGGCGAAGATCCCTACCTCGTTGTCGCTGCCGACAAGGGTACGGCGACCTTTTCCGACACGGCCAACGCGATCAGCGAAGCGCACGGCTTATGGCTGGGCGATGCGTTCGCATCCGGTGGCTCTGTCGGCTACGACCACAAGAAAATGGGCATCACGGCGCGCGGCGCCTGGGAAGCTGTCAAACGCCACTTCCGCGAAATGGGCAAGGATATCCAGACCGAGCCTTTCACCGTCATCGGCGTCGGCGATATGAGCGGCGACGTGTTCGGCAACGGCATGCTTCTGTCACCGGAAATCCGCCTGATGGCCGCGTTCAACCACCTGCACATCTTCGTCGACCCGAACCCGGGCGACTCGGCCAAGAACCTCGCCGATCGCCAGCGCCTGTTCGACATGCAGGGCTCCAGCTGGTCCGACTACAACACAAGCCTGATCTCAAAGGGCGGCGGCATCTTCCCGCGCACCGCCAAGTCCATCCCGCTCAGCGATGAGATGAAGGCCATGACGGGGGTCAACAAGGATGCCGTCACGCCGGACGAGCTGATCCACGCCCTCTTGAAAACCGAGACAGACCTGCTCTGGTTCGGCGGTATCGGCACCTATGTAAAAGCCAGTAACGAAACGCATGCCGAAGCGGGCGACCGCTCGAGCGACGCCTTCCGCGTCAACGGGCGTGACCTCAAGGCGAAAGTCATCGGGGAAGGGGCGAACCTTGGCCTCACCCAGGCAGGCCGCATCGAGTTTGCCCAGAATGGCGGACGCATCAATACCGATGCCATCGACAACTCGGCTGGCGTCGACAGTTCCGACCATGAGGTCAATATCAAGATCCTCGCGGCCGAGGCGATCCGTATCAAGTCCCTAAAGGCGAAGGACCGCAATGGTCTGCTCGCCGAGATGACGGACGATGTGGCCGCCCACGTCCTGCGCCACAATTACGACCAGACCGCCGCCCTGTCGCTGGCCGAGGCGAGCGCCGCAGCCGACCATGAAGCGCTTGAGCGCCTGATGGTCTATCTTGAAGAACGCGGCGTGCTGAACCGGCCACTGGAAGGCCTGCCAAGTTCGGCGCAGATGCGTGTACGACAGGAACAGGGGCAGTTCCTGACCCGACCCGAACTCGCCGTGCTTCTGGCCTGGTCGAAGATCGTGCTGATTGATGACGTGGTGGCTTCCGACATTCCCGACGATCCGTATTTCGAAAGCGTGCTGACCTCCTATTTTACCCACCCGATCGACACGTACGGCGAGGCGATCAGCAATCACCGCCTGAAGCGGGAGATCATCGCAACTGTGATCGCTAACCGCTCGCTCGACATGGCTGGGCCAGTGCCTCTGCTGCGCCTGCGCGAAATGTCGGGCGGCGATAGCGCGGCGACTGTGCGCGGGCTGGAAGCGGCACGCGCCGTGCTCGACTTTGACGCCTTCCGCCGCGAAGTCGACAGCCTCGACAACACTGTGCCCGCAGACCTGCAAATTGACCTGCGCATGCAGGCCATGCAGGCGATGAATGAAGCGGCAACATGGTTTGTCCGCATGCGCCCGGGCATGAGTGTGGGCGACGCGGTTGCCGAGTCTCACGTACCGCTGAATGAGTTGAAGGCGGCGCTGGCTTCGGTGCACTCACCGTATCCGGCATCCCGTATCGAACGGGCGACGCGTGGCTTCATGAAGCGCGGTGCACCCGAAGCGCTTGCCCGCTGGGCGGCTGCCATGAGCAACTTCGCGCAAGGCCTTGTCGTCACTGATCTGGCAAAGACAGCCGACATTGGCGTCGAAGAGGCGGCTTCTGCCTTCTATGCGCTCGGCGACTCGCTGCGGCTCGACCGCCTGCGTGACAGCGCATTGGAAGGGCTGGAAAAGGCTGGATACTGGGACCGCGTAGCGGGCAGGCGTCTGGTCAGCGAACTGGTGCGGCTGCAGGCAACTGCAGCAAGTGATGCGATTGCAGCCGGTGGCACGGATGCCTGGCTCGCCGACAAGCTCGAGGCACGCCGGCAGCTTATCGCGACGCTCGGCACGCTCTCCAAGGGCAAGGACTGGTCCTTCGCAAAGTTCACCCTGTCGACAGACGCTGTGCGGCAATTCATGGGCCGGTAAGGGCTGGCAAGTTATACACAGGGCAGAAGTGCGCGGGACGGCGGCCGATAAGGCTTGGCTTGACGGGCGCAGGCAGCCTGTTGTGAGTGTATGCGACCATGAAACGGCTCTACCATTGGCCTCTTGATCCAGCCGGACGGCTGGTGCGCCTCGTTCTCGCCGAGAAGGGCGAAGCCTTCGAACTGTTTGACTCCACGCCCTGGGCGCCGCACCCCGATGTGGCCGCGCTCGCCTATGGCGCCGTTGCGCCGGCTTTGGTCGAGACCTTGCCTACTGGGCGTCTCTTCGCCTGCGGTACGCGGGCCATCTGCGAACAGATGGAAGAGATCAAGCCAACGCCCGCCCTCTTGCCAACTGACCAGAACGAGCGCGCCGAGGCACGTCGCCTCTGGGCATGGGTCGAGGCGGGCTGCGAGGAAGTGACCGACAAGCTGCTGACAGAGCGCGTCATGCAATGGGTGCGGCGCGACCGCCAGCCGGATTCCGAAAAGTTGCGCCGGGGCGCCCATGCCCTTCGCGGGCGTCTCACCTTCCTGAATGGCATGGTCGAGATGAACGGCTATCTGGCGGGCCGTACGCTGTCGCTGGCTGATCTTTGCGCGGCGGCGCACCTCTCGGCCTACGACTATTTCGGCGATGTGGAATGGAACGCGGTACCGGATCTCAAGACATGGTATGCGCGCATCAAGTCCCGCCCCAGCTTCCGCCCGTTGCTGAGCGACCGGATCGAGGGTACGCGACCTGTCTCCCATTATGCCGATCTCGACTTCTGACCCCCTCGCCAGTTCGCCCGAAGCCTTTCTCAAAGACACGGCGCGTTCGATAGGTTTCGACAGCGTTCGCATTACGCGGGCCGATGAGCCATGGGCGGCAGGCGAACGGCTTGAGGTTTTCGTTGCCGACGGTCGCCATGGCCAGATGGAATGGATGGAAACCACGCTTGAGCGACGCAAGGCCCCCACCGCCATGTGGGCTGGGGCGAAATCAGCTGTCGTGGTCGCGCTGAACTATGGCCCCGGCATCGACCCGATGGAGCTGCTGGCTGAACGCAGTGTGGGAAACATCTCCGTCTATGCGCGGGGGAGGGACTATCACGACCTCGTCAAGTCGCGCCTGAAACAGCTTGCCCGCGCTTTCGTGGCGGAGACGGGCTCTGAAGTGAAAGTCTTCGTCGATACCGCCCCCTTGATGGAAAAGCCGCTCGCCGCCAAGGCGGGCATGGGCTGGCAAGGCAAGCACACAAATCTGGTGAGCCGCGAGCTTGGTTCGTGGTTCTTCCTCGGCGTGATGCTGACAGCGGCAGAGTTGCAGCCTGATGCAACAGAGACAGACCATTGCGGGTCCTGCCGCGCCTGCCTTGATGCCTGCCCGACCAAGGCCTTTCCGGCGCCGTACCAGCTCGATGCACGCCGCTGCATTTCCTACCTCACCATCGAACATGCCGGGCCCATCCCGCGCGAGTTCCGCGCCGCGATGGGCAATCGCATCTATGGCTGCGACGATTGCCTTGCCGTCTGCCCGTGGAACAAGTTTGCCGAGGCAGCCTCGGAAGCCGCGCTCCATGCCCGCGCTGAACTGAAGACACCGGGCCTCGACGAATTGGCCGCGCTGGATGATGCCACCTTCCGTGAAGTCTTCTCCGGCTCACCGATCAAGCGTAGCGGCCGGACCCGCTTCGTGCGAAATGTGTGCGTCGCTATCGGTAATTCTGGAGACGTGCGCCTCGTGCCATCGCTGCTCAGCTTGCTGGGCGATGAGGCGGCTGACATTCGGGGTGCAGCCATCTGGGCGCTCGCGCGTCTTGATCCTGACAGATTTGAGGCCGAGAAGGCCGCGCGGATGGCGGAAGAGACCGATCCGGGCGTCTTGGCGGAATGGGAAGGGGCAGCATGACCTACGCAAACGGACACGGAACGGACTCAAAAGGGCCCGTCCGCGTATGGCTAGGCCGCCTTGTAAAGCTCATCGCAGGCCTGTTCGTGGCCTTTCATGTCTATGCACTGCTACTCAAGTTCGTGCCGGTCCCAGGCACAATACTCATGGCCCAACGCGCCATTGGCGGTGAGAGCCTGCGCCGCGACATTACCCCGCTTGAAGACATCTCGCCCTATCTTGTTAGTGCAGTGATTGCTGCAGAAGACACCCGCTACTGCGAGCATCACGGCGTCGATCCGGAAGCCATCGAGAAGGCCATTGACGAATACCAGCGCGGTCGTAAAGCGCGCGGCGCCTCCACGATCACCCAGCAGACCGCCAAGAACGTCTTCTTCTGGAATGGCGGCGGTGCCCCCCGCAAGGCCGGCGACATGTGGATGGCAACCTTCATCGACTACACGTGGGGCAAGCGCCGCGTCATGGAGGCCTATCTCAACGTGGCTGAATGGGGCGACGGTATCTTTGGCGCCGAGG
This sequence comes from Hyphomonas oceanitis SCH89, assembly GCF_000685295.1. Taxonomy (GTDB): domain Bacteria; phylum Pseudomonadota; class Alphaproteobacteria; order Caulobacterales; family Hyphomonadaceae; genus Hyphomonas; species Hyphomonas oceanitis. The sequence continues at coordinate 35,981 of NZ_ARYL01000013.1, read as the reverse complement.
CTGCGGCTCAGGCCCGCTTTGGCAAACCAGCCTCGAAACTGACAGAGCGCGAAGCGGCGCTCCTGGCGGCTGTGCTGCCCAGCCCGAACAAGTGGCGGGTCGATCCACCCGGGCCTTATGTTTCCAAGCGGGCAGGCACGCTGCAGGCGCGCATGCGCGTGGTGCGCAACCAGGGGCTCGATGCCTGCGTCTTCGGTGACGAGCGCCCGGCCGCGCTGCCGCCCGTTAAGGGCCAACCTGCGCCAGCACCTGAAGTGATGCCCGACCTGCCGCCGGATCCCGAGCCGCAGCCGGAAGAAACACAACCGGATGCGCCGGTAGCGACTGATGATCCGCTGAACGATGTGCTGGATGCCGCCGACCAGTCTTTCTCGCGGCCAGCACCTGAGGTGACCGAAGAGCCAGAGCCGTTTAGCGAGCCTGACCTGGCGCCGGCACCGCAGGAAGAAACGCCCGCAGAACCCGCTGCGCCGCAGGAGAGCGGTCCGACGGACCTGCGTCCGCGAAATGATTTGGGACTGGACCCTGAGCCGGAGCCGGACAGCCCGCCGCAATAAGCAGGCTGTCCTGAAGCGGTCTAGACCGGGTCGTAAGGGAAGACGCTGGCCGACGCGCCAAGATCGAAGAAGCTGCCCTGCATGGCGGGGAAGGCCTGATCGATGATGCTGTCGGGCGTCCAGCCTTCCATCCGGGCAACGGATTTGATCGGGCGGGGCTGGTCGCAGAGGATGACCTCATTGCCGCGCACGATGAAGATCTGGCCGCTCACCGTCTTCGCCTTGTCGGCGCAGAGGGCGATGGCGAGCTGGGCCACCTGGTCTGCGCGCATGGAGTTCTTGATCCGCTCGACGCGCTGGGCGCCAGCCTCATCCTTTACAGGGATGGAGGCAATCATGCGCGTCCATGCAAACGGCGCGATGACGTTGGACCGGATGTTCTTGCGCTCACCTTCCATCGCGATGATGCGCGAGAGGCCCACAATGCCCATCTTGGCGGCGGCATAGTTCGCCTGACCAATGTTGCCGATGATGCCGGACGTGGACGTAAACAGCACGAACGAGCCGCTTTCCTTTTCCCGGAAGAGTTCCACGGCGGCGCGGGTGACGTTGAAGCTGCCGCGCAGGTGAACGTCGATCACGGTGTCCCAGTCGGATTCGCTCATCTTGTGGAACATGCCGTCACGCAGGATGCCGGCCGGGTTGATGATCGAGTCCAGCGTGCCGTAGGTGTCCTTCGCTTGTTCGACCATGCCCTGCACGGCTTTCATGTCGGTGACGCTTTCGGAGTTAGACACAGCCTCGCCGCCAGCCGCGCGGATTTCCGCCGCGACCTTTTCGGCCGGTCCGGCATCGCCTTCGTCGCCACCTGTCAGGCTGCCGCCGAGATCGTTGACGACGACCTTGGCGCCTTCGCGGGCCGCCAGAAGGGCGGTCTCACGCCCGATACCGTTGCCGCCACCGGTGACCAGCACCACTTTTCCGTCAAGAACGCCCATTTTTGTTAATCCTCCGAATTTTCCATGTGATTGACGGGCACCCTAGATACCGCCAAGCAATGTTCAAGGTTTGAAACGCGAATTGAGGAAGGCTAAGGCTGGGGCATGACAAAGACATTTAAAGCCGTGATCTGGGATTTCGGGGGCGTGTTTACCTCCTCTCCCTTCGACGCCTTCACCCGCTACGAGGAAGAAAAAGGCCTTCCAAAGGACTTTATCCGCTCGGTAAATGCCGTGAATCCGCTGGAAAACGCATGGGCCTTGCTTGAGCGCAGCGAAGTGGACGCCGCCGGTTTCGATGGGATGTTCCGGACGGAATCTGCGGCCCTCGGCCACGAAGTACCGGGCCGCGACGTCTTGTCCCTCCTGTCCGGCAGCTTGCGTCCACGCGTCGTGGAAGCGCTCAAAGTTTGCAAGGCCAAGGGCAAGGTCGGCTGCATCACGAACAACGCGCCGATCGGGAAGGGGGCCTCAATGACGAATGACGCCCAGAAGGCGGCTGATCTGGAAAAAGTCTTCGCCATGTTCGACCATGTCATCGAAAGCTCGAAGCTCGGCATCCGCAAGCCTGATCCGCGCATCTATGCGCTGATGTGCGAAGCGCTGGACGTGGACCCGGTCGATTGCGTCTATCTCGATGATCTCGGCATCAACCTCAAGCCCGCCCGCCAGATGGGAATGACAACAATCAAGGTGCTCGGCGAAAACCAGTTGCTGGCCGATCTTGAGGCCGCCACCGGCTATGTGCTGGCGTAAGGCGTTCGTCGCGGCGGCGACGCTCGCCCTCGCCGGGTGCGGCCAGGGCGTGGACGCACCAGAGCCGGCGATCCCCGACGAGAGCCTGACGCAGTCTCCGCAGCCTGCCGTCTCGGTCGACCTGACGGAGACCGTGAGCGACACACGCGAGCTATTGCTGAGATATGCGGCGCAGGGGTCGCTCACCCGACTGGCGCGCCTTGCAGACCAGAGCGATGGGTTCATTTCCAATTTCAATGGTCAGCCCCATCAGGAGTTCTGGGACTTGCTGCGACGCACCGGTCTGGACCCGAACCTGAAACTGCGCGAACTGCTGGATCAGTCACCAGGTGTGAGAATGGTCGACGGGGAGCGCTGGTATGTGTGGCCCTCACTTGCCGCGCGCGATGCCAATGAACTTATCCCTGAGAAACTCTCCTTTCAGGAGCGCAAGGAATTGCGGGAACTCATCGGTGATGACGGGATTGACTTGATACGCGCCGGCAAGGGCTATCCGGGCATGCGCACCGCTATCGCGGAAGATGGCCGCTGGGTCTATTTCGTGCTCGGACTTGATGGAGAGGAATGAAAATATGTCAGGCAAGATAGGCGCGCGCGCCGCACTGGAACAACTCACGGGCTGGGCGCAAGGCAAAGGCGACCGCGACGTGATCGAGAAAACCTACAAATTCACCGACTTCAAGACGGCCTGGGCCTTCATGACTGGTACGGCAATCAAGGCTGACGGGATGGATCACCACCCTGAATGGTTCAATGTATACAACAAGGTCGAAGTGACCCTTACAACGCATGACGTGGACGGCGTTTCCTCAAAGGATGTCGAGCTTGCCGGATACATGGACGCCTTGGCCGACAAGCTGGGCTGAGCGCGAGCGTATCAGCTTCCGACGGCAGCCTTGCGAGTGTTGTCTGAGGAGGTGATGTCATGATCGGAAAGGTCTGTCAGAGCCTGCGCCGGGTCCAGGCGCCTTATTCCCTTCTTTTCATGTACACGCGTCAGCGCCGCCATGAGGTCATGCTCTATGATCGGCTTGGCGACATAGTCATCCATGCCCATCTTCAGGTAGCGTTCCCGGTCGCCATTCATGGCATCAGCGGTGAGCGCAATCACGGGAATGTCGCTCCAGCGCTCGCGGCTGTCACGGATTCGCCGCAGCACTTCCGGGCCGTCCATGTTCGGCATATGCGCATCCAGCAGGACGATATCGAAGGTCTCGCTGGAGAGATGGGCTAGCGCGTCCTTGCCGCTCGGCACATCGGTCACGATGACGCCCAGCGGCTCCAGAACAATGCGCGCCACCCGGCGGTTGATCGTGTTGTCATCCACGACGAGCGCCCGTACGCCTTTCAGGAGGTCCACTTCACGATCGGCCATGCCCGATACTGACTTGGTCACTTTACGCGGTGCATCGGCAACGCGGGCCTCGAACGAGAAGGTAAAGATCGATCCTTCACCGAGCTTGCTGACGCATGTGACATCACCGCCCATGAGCTGGGCCAGCTTGCGGGATATGGCGAGACCGAGGCCGGAGCCGCCATATTCGCGTGTAGTAGAGGAGTCCGCCTGCTGGAAGTTCTGGAACAGCCTGCTGCGTTGCTCCTCGCTGATGCCTATTCCGGTGTCTGAAACATGGACACTTATGGCAATCCGTCCATCTCGTGACATGTCGCCAGCCATCACGGCGAGCGTGACGCCACCCTCCTTGGTGAACTTGAGAGCATTCGTGAGAAGGTTGTCGATGCACTGGCGCACGCGCGTCGTGTCGATCGCAAGATGCTCCGGCAGTTTCGGATCAAAGACGACCTTGAGGGAGAGACCCTTTTGCTCGGCAAGCGGCCTGTAATTGCGCTCGATCCAGGAAATCCTGTTGCGGACATTTTCGACGACCGGGGTGATTTCCAGCCGACCCGCCTCGATCCGCGAAAGGTCGAGGATGTCATTGAGCAGGAGGAGAAGCGTATGTGAACTCTCGACAATCGTGTCGACCATTTCCGCTTCTTCGGTTCCCAGCGCGCGATGACGCAGACCCTCGGCCATGCCGATAATGCCATTCAGTGGTGTGCGTATTTCGTGGCTCATCGAAGCCAGGAATTCCGATTTTGCCTCGCTGGCCATAAGCGCGTGGCGGCGCGCGGCATTGAGTGAAATCTCACGCTGGACAAGGTCGGTTACATCATGCGTCACGCCAATGATATGGCCATCATCGAGGTGCGAATGGCTGGTCACGACGTGCCGGCCTGTGGCCGTGACCATATCAAGGTCCTTGCACTTGCGGATCGCGTCCATGACGATGGTGTGGCGCACCTGAAAAGTGGCCTCGTTCAGGCGCGGGAAAAGGCTGCGGATCTGGCGCGCGACAGAATCGTGAAACGAGATGCCGTCGTCCATGCTGGAATAGAGAACAGGCCAGTGTTCGCGGGCCGCCTTGTTGGCGTACCGAAGCGTGCCGTCGGGCCGATAGACGATGAAGCCCCCCCTGCAGCTGGTCGAGTGCCAGCCACGCCCTTTCGGCAGGGATATTGTTTTCATCCTGCATCTTGGCCTGTCCATTCCCCCAAACCCCCAGCCTAGTGGGCATTTATGTAGGGAATGTAAAATCCGCGCCGGATATAAACCCGAACGGGTTTAGCCGCCCTTTTTCCAGGCCACCTGGTAGAGATCGAACCGGCGGTCCTTCAGATTTTGCACGGCGCCCGACTGGCGTGCCGTCAGCAGATCCGAGAGCGAGAGATCGGCCAGGGCAACGGTCTCTGTATTGGCTGGCGTATCTGCGGCAACCCCGTCGCGTGAGAAGGGGAAGTCAGATGGCGTCAGGATGCAGCTCTCAGCATAGTGAATGTCCATGTTCTCGACGTTTGGCAGGTTGCCCACCACGCCGGACATGACGACATAGCACTGGTTCTCGACCGCCCGGGCCTGACAGCAATAGCGCACGCGCAGATATCCGCGCCGCTCATCGGTGCAGAAGGGTACGAACAGTAGCAGGGCGCCTTGATCGACCAAGTGGCGGGCCTGTTCGGGGAACTCGCTGTCATAGCAGATCATCACACCGATCGGGCCGCAATCGGTCTGGATCACCGTGTTGCCCTTGCCGCCCTGGATGTTCCACCAGCGGCGCTCCGAAGGTGTGGGATGGAGCTTCTGCTGGGTATGCACCGAACCATCCCGCAGGAAGATGTAGGAGACGTTGAGAATGTCGCCATTTTCCATCTTGCTCGGGTGCGAGCCGCCAATGATGTTGATATTGTAGGAGACAGCCAGCTTCTCCATGAAGGCGATATAGCGCTGCGTATATTCCGAGATTTTCTCGATGGCTTCCATCGGCCCGAGTGGCTTTTGCTCAAGCGATAGTAATTGCAGCGTGAACAGTTCCGGGAAGACGACAAAGTCCGACCTGTAGTCGGACGCGATATCGACGAAGTATTCCACTTGCGTCTCAAACTCGTCAATCGACTGTATGCGGCGCATCTGGAACTGCACGGTGGTGATGCGTACGCTTTCAGGCAGGTCGGTATTGCCGAGGCTCGCTTTCGCCTTGATCTCTTCCTGTGCAAGCGGGTTCTTCCAGAACATGTGGGTGGCATGGTTCATCGAAGCTGCGTCGCCGGGCAGGTAGTTCTTCAGCACACCGATAGGCTCAAAGCCCTGGCGCAGCTGGAACGTGATAACCTGGTCTTTCAGCTTGGAAGCAACGACGGCGGCGACATAGTCGGCCGGGTTGGGATATTCCTTGGCGCGGCGGGCATAGCCCGGCATGCGTCCGCCGAACACGATACCCTTGAGCTCGAGATACTGGCAAAGTTCCTGACGCACACGATAGAACCGCTGGCCGATCCGAAGGCGGCGGAAGTCAGGGTCAACGCCGACATCCATGCCATATAGAACGTCGCCCTCGACATCATGACGCGCAGCAAAGCCGACACCGGTAATCTCGTCCCACGTGTGCGGCGCGAAGGCGACCTCGGATTTGATCATGAACGTCGCCGCATGGCCGACGATCTTGCCTTCATATTCGGCGACGAACTGACCTTCGGGGAAGCGGTTAATATGGCCGAGCAGATTGTCTCGGGTATAGCCCATGCCGGTGCCGTAAATTCGCTCCGACAAGTCGATCATCGCGCTCACATCAGCGGGCTTTGCGTTGCGGACAATCAGTTTGGCGGCAGAATTCGTCATGGAGGCTCCGGATTGGGGGAAGGGCTACAATATGGGCGGTGTCCTGGAAAGTTCCAGTTAATGCGGCAGTCGCAGGCTGGCTCGCAACCCACCAAGGACGCTGTCAGACAGGCGCAGATCGCCTCCATGCGCTCTTGCCGTGTCCCGCGCAAGCGTAAGTCCCAGCCCTGTGCCCGACGTGTTTTGCGTACGCGCTTCATCAAGACGGGAGAAGGGACGGAAGGCTTCTTCGCGTCTCTCAGGCGCAATGCCGGGACCATTATCGTCGACATGGACTTCGGCGGCATGCGGACCATCGAGCACGGTGACCCGCACATCGGTCGCATATTTTACGGCATTGGAAATCAGGTTGTTGATGGCGCGCTTCAGCGCTAGCGGTCGGCCGGTGGCCGAGATTGAAGTCGGTCCGACAACCGGTACATGGGCTCCGAATCCAGCAGCGGCCTCGCGCACGAGCTCGGCGAGGTCCAGCGCCATAGGTTCGTCGCCTTCCTCGCCTCGGGCGAAGGTCAGATACTCGTCGAGCATCATGGCCATGTCATCAAGGTCCGACTGAGCGGCTGCAAGATCTTCCGACTGTTCCATCATGGCGAGGGACAGTTTCAGGCGTGTCAGGGGCGTGCGTAGATCGTGACTGACGCCGGCCAGCATGGCTGAGCGCTGATCTGCAAAGGCGGTCAGGCGGCTTTTCATGTCGAGTAGCGCACGGGCGGCGTCGCGTACTTCGGTCGCCCCGGACGGGCGGAAGCCCGGTGCGTCACGTCCCCGGCCGAAGGCCCGCGCAGCTTCCGACAGGCGCAGGATGGACCGCACCTGCTGGTTCAGGAAGGCAACAGCCAGTGCAAGCATCAAGAGGGAAGAGGCGATCACCCAGACAATGAAGAAGTGCGAGTTCACGACCAGCGCCCGCTTCCGCTCGATCAGGATTTCGGCTGTGCCGCTACCTGACGGAAAGCGGAAGTGCAGCATTGTGCGCGGATCGACGCTGACATCGACCGGCACGCCGAGCCGGATCGTGAGCTCTTCGGTCAGCGTCTTTCCATAAGCAAAACTGTGAATAAGGCGAGGGCTGCCATCCGCCGGGTCCGCATAATCACACGTAAACGTCATGTCCAGATCGCGCTGGAGTTTCTCTTTCGTGAAAAGCGTATCGGGGCGCGCATCGCAAAATGACTGGATCTGGGCTGCGTCGCGGGCAATTGCCTGCGCCAGCTTGCGGTTCACCTCGGCGAGGTGGCTGTCATAGTAATACCAGGTCATCAGCGCGAGGATCAGCACGACCGGCGCCACCACCATCAGGAGGCTGCGCGCATAAAGGCCGCGCGGTGTGATATCTCTCAGACGTGCCATAACGTGCGCCTCAATCCGGCATCAGGCGGTAACCGACACCGCGCACTGTCTGGATATGCACGGGCTCACGCGGATTGGGCTCGATCTTCCGGCGCAGACGCGTCACCTGCACATCCACTGAACGCTCCATGCCTGCAGATGTCAGCGAGGCGAGTTCCTCGCGGCTGACCGGTTCGCCCGCGTGTGCGGCGAGTATGGTCAGCAGCTGGAGCTCGGCGTCGGTCAGGCGGATGCGCTTGTCGCCCTCGCGCAGCTCACCGCGCGCTGCGTTGAAGACAAGGCCCGACATCTCGACTTCTTCCGGCGGCACATCCTTATGCGATCGGCGCAGGATTGCGGCGCAGCGCAGGGCCAGTTCCTCTGGCTCGAATGGCTTCGGCAAATAGTCGTCCGCGCCAAGTTTCAGTCCGCCAATCCGGTCTGACGCCTCGCCGCGCGCCGTCAGCAGCATGACCGGTGTTTCCTTCTCGCGGCCTGCGCGGATTGCGGCGAGCAGGGAGAGGCCATCCTCGCCCGGCATCATCACATCGAGAATGGCGAGATCGAATTCCATCGTGGCCAGAAGGCGCCGTGCCGCCGCTGCGTCGCCCGCCGCCGTCACGCGGTGCCCTTCGCGCGAGAGGAAGCGCTTTAGAAGGTCGCGAATGCGGTCATCGTCATCGACGACAAGGATATGGGCCGGTTCCTTCATCGCCGTGTCACTTCGCCAACGCTTCGAGAGCGAGACGCATGCCGGCCACCGCGTCCGGCCCCGCCGCGCGGAAAGCGAGCCTGAGGCGCTCGCGGAGCACGATGGCAATCGGCGTGGTGAGGGTGATACCTGCATCCGACAGGACGAGCGTCCGGCGCCGACCGTCACGTTCTTCGCGTTCGCGCTCGATCAGGCCGCGCGTGTCCAGCGCACCGATGAGGCGCGCGAAAGTTGGCACTGTCATGCCAACAGAGTCGCGCATTTCGCTGACAGTCCGGCCCGGCTCATAGCGGATAGATATGAGAATTTGCATCTCTGGCTTGCTTAGCCCTGCTTTCTTGCGCGCGGTTTCTGCTGCAGAAAGGAGTTCGCGCCCCCCCGCCATAAGGAGGCCGACACCGCGATCCAGCTCCTGATCCATAAGGAAAAGGCGCGGATCGAACGGTCGGTTCAGGTTGACGTCAGGGGCCATAGTCTGAAATGAACGCGAATACAGAAAAAGTGCAAGCGAGGAGCGCTGAAATCCATGGCAAGTATCCCCTATGACGACCGTGACGGGTATATCTGGATGGACGGCGAATTCGTCGCCTGGCGTGATAGCAAGGTACATATCCTGACGCATGCACTGCACTATGCCTCGGCTGTGTTCGAGGGCGAGCGCGCCTATGGCGGCAAGATTTTCCGCTCGCTGGACCATTCCAAGCGCCTGCATAATTCAGCCCGCATCATGGGTTTCGAAATTCCGTTTACCGTTGAACAGCTGGAAGAAGCCAAGCGCGAAGCGCTGGCAAAGTCCGGTCTCGACAGCGCCTATGTCCGTGCGGTCGCTTGGCGTGGCTCCGAGATGATGGGCGTTTCAGCTCAGAACAACACGATCCACCTCGCTGTGGCCGTGTGGTCGTGGGGCGATTATTTTGCCGACAAGATGAAGGGCATCCGCCTGACGCACGCCGAATGGCGCCGTCCGGCCCCGGATACCGCGCCCTGCCACGCCAAGGCCGCTGGCCTATACATGATCTGTACGCTCTCCAAGCATGCGGCTGAAAAGGCCGGCTATGCCGACGCGCTGATGCTCGACTATCGCGGCCAGGTCGCCGAGGCGACGGGCGCGAACATCTTTTTTGTACGCGACAATGTCCTGCACACCCCGACGCCGGATTGTTTCCTCAACGGCCTCACGCGCCAGACCACGATCAAGCTCGCCCAGGCGCGCCAGATCGAGGTTATCGAACGCGCCATCATGCCGGACGAGCTGGCGACCTTCTCCGAATGCTTCATCACGGGCAGCGCAGCGGAGATCACGCCGGTCGCTGAAATCGGGGCACACGTCTACAAGCCGGCCACGATCAGCCACGCATTGGTGGATGATTATACGCAGCTCGTGAACGGCAAGATGGAACTCGCGCTCTAGGGCGCGAGGTTCAGCCTTCGGCTGGTTCGTCCTTGATCCAGGCCTCGACGGGGCCTTTCAGCAGCATTGTCAGCGGGTTGCCCTTGCGGTCGACGGCTTTGCCGGCGGACACGCGGATCCAGCCTTCGGAGATGCAATACTCCTCGACATTGTTTTTCTCTTCACCCTTGAAACGGATGCCCACGCCGCGCAGCAGCAGGGCCTCGTTATAATAGGGGCTTTTCGGATTGACGCTCAGGCGGTCGGGGAGTGTGTCTGTCATGGGAATGTTCTTTGCCTCGTAGCTCGGCCTGACTCAAGAGCCTGTTTCAGGGCCGCGCAATGGCGCCCGCTTCCACCTGCTGGGCGAACATGTCCGCAATCGCGTCGCTCACGGGATGGTAGGTGAGGCCAAGCGCGCGGCGCGACTTTGAATTGTCGGCCTTCCAGGGCAGTTTCGGCCCGTCGGAGGGCGCGTCTTTCGTGGGGAAGGGCCAGTCATCGCCAAACCGCTCGCGAAGGACATTCGCGATATAGAGAAAGTCGTGCGCCTCGGCGAACGTGATATGGCGCCCTTCAGCCTCGGGTACGAAGCCTGCCATCATGTGCGCCTCTGCCACGTCCTTCACATCGACCATGCCGATCTCGCGCGGTGGCGCTCCATCCTTCATGGCGCCGTTACCAAAGGCCTTGATATAGTTGAAGGATTCTGACGTTTGGTCCGGATTGATGCCGGGCCCAAGCACGAGGGCTGGATTGATCACGACCAGTTTCCAGCGGTCCTGCGCGCCCGCCATGTCCCAGGCCGCACGCTCGGCCAATGTTTTTGAATAATTGTAGGGCGTCACGGTGAGGGAAGATGATGTGTTCCAGTCATCTTCCGTCAGCACGCCGCCCGAAGCCTTGGCCACGTCCTCGATCACGCCATAGATGGCCGCGCAGGAGCTGGTGACGACGACGCGCCTCACGCTGTCGATTGCATTGGCTGAGTCCAGGACGTTGCGCGTGCCCTTGAGCGCCGGATCAACCAAGTCGCGTTGGGGGTCGGCCACATTTACCGTGAAGGGCGAGGCGGTATGAAACACCACGGCGCAGCCCTGCATGGCTTCGGCATAGCTGCCGGGCTCAAGAAGGTCGGCCTTGAAGAAACGGATCGTGCCGGGCTTGGCATCGGCGAGCTTTTGTAGCGGTCCGGTTTTCTCGGTATTCGACGGGTCGCGCACGGCGGCATGCACCGAAAAGCCCTCGTCTAAAAGTCGACTGACAAGCCAGCCGGCCACATAGCCCGTCGCACCCGTGACAAGAACCGGGGCGCTTGTGTCATAGTTGGGTACGGGCGTGGACATGATGGAAGGCTCCTTCTGAAACGTGTGCTGGCCGACGCCAGCAAGTTCTCACCAGATAAGAGCGAAGGAGACCTTAAACCACCCTCGTCCTGGTCGCCTCTGATTTGCTCTGCCCCGCTAGGCCGCCACGCTCTGTCCCCAGACACGCAGCAGGTTTCCGCCTAAGAACTGCGCCGCTTCCGTCTCGCCCATTCCGCGCTTCAGCAGGAGGCCTGTCAGGTCCGGCAGGCGGCGGTAATCGTCGAAGACCGGTTTGTAATTGCCGTCCATGTCAGTGCCCATGCAGACATGGTCGATGCCGACCGCATCAATCAGCGTAAAAATCCGGTCGGCATAACCGGCCAGGTCGCTGATGCCGATGCCGCTCGGCCAGGCCCCGACCACGCCGCCCGTTGCCGCAACTTCGCGGGCAAGGTCGGCGGAGATGAAACGGGGATGGTCAAGTTCCGGCGTCTTGATATGCGTGTGCGAGAACATGACTGGGCTGTCTGAAAGCTCCAGCGCGCGGCGGGCTGCCTTTTCCGGCATATGCGCGAGGTCGATCAATAGGCCGAGCCGGTTCATTTCGCGTACGATTGCCTCGCCTGCGAGGGAAAGCGCGCTGTCATCCTCCGATTCCGTCATCGGCTCGCTGATCTCGTTGGCGCGATAATGCATCAGCGTGATCGACTGCACGCCGTCCGCTTTGGCTTCAGCCAAGCGGTCGCTGGAGCCTTCCAAAAAGTCGGCGCCTTCGACACTCCATATGGCGCCCGGCTTACCGGATGCACGAACCATGTCGATGTCGCCGGGCGCAGAAAAAGGTGTGACCAGGCCGTCGCTGGCCAGTTTCTTCAGGTTCGTGATCTGGGTCTTGTAGCTCGCCCAAGCCTCGCCCGGCTCGAAGGGGCGGCTTTCGGCAATGCCTGTTTTCGTCGGGCTGAGCACATTTATGTCTGAAACGGCCGCAAAACTCGCGCCCGCCAGACCGCCTTCAGTCATGTCGTTCACAGTGCGCCGCTCGAATATGCCCTTGGCCGCATAAGCCTTCATCATGGGGGAGAGGCCGCTGGCGTCCCGCAGGAATGTGCGTCCCGGATGGGCATGGGCATCGAGGGCGGGGTTTGCGTCCAGGAAGGCGGCGCCGCGTGCAAGCTCTTCATCTGTCAGGTCGAAGCCGAGCGGCGCAGCGTCTGGCCGCTTGCGCCATGCGTAGGCGCCATAGGCCCCCGCTGCGATTACTGCTGCGCCGCCTGCCAGTAGCGCGCGTCTCGTCATTTTTCCCATCATGAACTCCCGGTTTCCGCGCAATAGCGGCGAGGCCGGGCACGGGGTCAAGTCAGGAGGTCTTGGCGTTGTGACGCATATACCGAGTCGCCGCCCCGAAACCATTTGGACAAATGGGTTCGAGGCGGGATTGGGATAGGGGTTCTACAGTGTCTCGTCGTTGGAAAGTGGTGCTATTTCTCGGGCTGCGGCGTGTAGCGCAGGTAGGGCTTCACGGCTTTGTAGCCTTTCGGGAAGAGGCGCTTGATTTCTTCCGGATCGGTCAGCGACGGAACGATGATCACATCCTCGCCTTGCTGCCAGTTCACCGGTGTCGCCACCTTATGGCCGTCGGTCAGTTGCAGGCTGTCGAGCAAGCGCAGGATTTCATCGAAATTGCGACCTGCGCTTGGCGGGTAGACGATCGAGGCGCGAATTTTCTTTTTGGGGTCAATCACATAGACCGCGCGCACCGTGACTTTCGCGTCAGCGTTCGGGTGAATCATGTTGTACAGTGTGGCGACCTTGCGCTCAGTGTCGGCAATGATCGGAAACTGGACACTGGTGTTCTGGGTCTCGTTGATATCCTCGATCCAGCGCTTGTGATCTTCCACGCTATCAACCGACACGACCAGCGCCTTGGCCCCGCGCTTGGCAAATTCGTCCTTCAGCTTGGCTGTATAGCCGAGCTCGGTTGTGCAGACCGGCGTGAAATCCGCCGGGTGGGAGAAGAAAATCACCCAGTCATCACCGGCCCATTCATGAAACTTGATCCGGCCTTCCGTGGTATCCGCTTCAAAGTCCGGGGCGACATCGCCAATCAGAAGGCTCATAATTCAAACTCCTATCACTTGATTTCTGGACCAGAAATGGTGCCTAAGGGCTATAGAACCAATGCGCGACACCTGAATGTGTCGATCAGTTTTTCTAATGGTCCCGGCAGAGCGAGCACACAGCGCACATGAAACGCCTTATCCTGATGCGTCATGCCAAGACCGAACCCTGGACGGAAGGCATTGACGATTTCGGTCGCGCGCTGACCGAGCAGGGGCATGCGGATGCGCGCCGCGTGGCCGAAGAGATCGTTGCGCGTGGCTGGAGCCCGGAGCGGATCCTCGTCTCGACCGCACGCCGGGCGCGGGAGACCTGTTCAGAAGTTGCCCAAGTGGTGGAAGGCGAGCGCGTTCGCCCGATGGAAGCGCTTTACCTGTCAGGCCAGCGGGGCATCCTTGAGGCTGTGCGCCAGAATGACGGTGCGACGACGCTGATGGTGATTGGGCACAATCCGGGCCTGCATGACTTTGCCCTTAACCTGATGCGCGATGGCGGCAGCAGCGATCATGAGAGTTCCGAACGGCTTGCGGAGAAATTCCCGACCGCCTGCGCGGCGCTGTTTGAGTCAGATGAGAACGGGCCTTTCCTGCCGGTACATTTCCGCCTCACGGATGTAATGCGCGCGCGAGACTTTCGAGAGACAGGCCTCGCCTGATCCGCTGATACGCGAGTGCGCCACCCTGCCTTGGAGAGGGACAGGATGGCGCAAGGAGCTGCAGACGAGCGTTTTCAGGGGGAAAGAGGCAGCGCTCGCCGGTGAGGCCAGCTCCTTTTCGTCGTTCAGCCTGCCTTTCTGGCGGCATGAACTTGCGTCAGTTGCGGGCTAGCGATGGACTTGATGGCCTTGTCCATGGTGCGGACCGTGCAAATCGTGACGGCGAATGTCTGGCCGAGCTTCAGGTCGGAATGTTCGGCTTCGCAGCGATCTTCGATTTGCGCATGGATCACTTTGTACTGGGCTTTGGCGCCTTCCGGCGTGGCCGCGGCATCGCGGTCGTACGAGATGGCCATGTCGAATGTGTCACTTGAAGCGAAAGCCGGTGCGGCGATGAGTGATGCGGCGAGGGCGGCGGCGATCAGGGAGCGTTTCATGTGTATATATCCTTCTTTTTGATTTTGGAGTTCGGGGAAGTCGGCGCTGCGGGCAGCGCAGCGCCGGAGGGGAGAGAGCGGGGATGTTAGTGCGCTTCGCGGCGGGTAAGCCGGCGGCGACGACGGACAAGCAGTCCAGGCCGACCCCCACGTGTGACATCATTGGCCGGGTGGGCCATGACCGTTGCCGCACCTGTCAGGATGGCGCGAGCCATCTCAGCGGCAGGGGCAGTGGTTTCGACGTCGTTGAGACGGGGGCGGGGGGTCATTTTCTTTAGTCCTTCTTGCTTGATGTGTTTGTCTGGTGCGGACCATTCCGCCGTCGACACGATCAAGATAGGACTAGAATTATCGAAAAGCAATAATAATTTATCGAAAAAGAATAAATTGTAGCTTTTATAAGGTCTTGCGCCTCGTTGTTTTTCGATATGGAGAGGGTTTAGACGCCCTACAAGGCTTCTTGCAAGCGAATCATTCGAAAAAATCCTGGAGAAAAGGGGGTTAGGCGTGCGGAGACGCCTGGGCCCCGGCCGGGGCTGGCATCTGCAGGTCAAAAGTGAGCTGCTGAGACGCGCTTGTCTGGGGACGAGCGCGCTGTGAAGGCGGAAGCGGACGGTCAGCCGCCCATTCCGGCCGGTCAGGTTTCGCTTGCCTGTTAGGATGTGGGGCTCCCTGGCCAGCATAAATCCGGTCGCGCGCTTCCCTCGCTGCTGCCATATGGTCGACGATCCGCATGGGATAGGTCTGTCCGAGCACGATGCCGGCTCTAGCCAGCTCCGCTTTCGGTGCATCCCAGGGGGCATGGATATGCGCGGCAGAAAGGCCCGAGAGTTCCGGCACCCAGCGGCGAATGAAATCCCCGTCGCGGTCGTGATCGACGGACTGCTTGACCGGATTATAGATGCGCGGAATGCCAGTGCCCCGCACACCGGCCTGCTTTTGCGCCTGCGGATAATGGATCCCGGCTTCGAAATCCGTGAACAGCGCCGCGAGGCGTGCTGCCGGTTGATGCCAATCCATCCAGAGGTGCTGTGCGGCAAATGCCATGACCATTGCGCGCATGCGATGGTTCAGCCAGCCGGTCTCGTTGAGCGCGCGCATGCACGCATCCAAAAAGGGGAAGCCGGTACGGCCGCTGATCCAGGCCTCCAGGCGGGGATCAGCATCGCTCACCCTGTCGCGCAGGCCGTCTGCCTCGACATGAAGGTTCCGGCTGTTGAGCGTGGTCTGGTCGCTAAGTCTTTGCAGAAAATGGCAATGCCATTGCAGGCGCGACAGGAAACTGTCGAGCGACGCGGCAAAGGTGGAATCGCCGTCCAGCTGAAGTTCGGCTCGTGCCCGCATGGCGCCCTGATAGGCTTCGCGGATCGACACGGTGCCAAATGTGAAATGAGGGGAGAGGCGAGAACAGGCGCCTTCTGCCGATTGGGGGCTGTCCATGGCCGTGCGATAGCGTCGCCCGCGCGAAGCTATGAATGAACGCAGCAATTCCACCCCTTCTGCGCGTCCGCCGGGCTGACGCCCGGGGCAGGTATCCGGTTTCAGGCGAAAGTCATCGGCCTCAGGCCATTCTCCTGCCGGCACATTTGCAGGCTGTATCGCGTCGGGAGCCTTGGCCCGTGGCGCTAGCATCCAGGCTTCCCATTGCCGAAGCCAGCCATCGCCAGCTCCCTGACGGCGGCGCATGACCCCGTGCTGAGGCTGTTCGCGCAGGGCAATGCCCGCCTTGAGCGCCCAGCGCTGGACGGCGCGATCCCGGTCGAAACTCCATTGCAGGCCGATTTCCTCATGCGCATGGATCGCGGCCAGGCCGTGCCGCTTGTGAAGGTCCGCAAAAACCTGATTGGCGTCGCCGACACGAATGCATAGCGCCGATCCGCGCGCCTTCAGTGCTTCATCGAGGCTGCGAAGGCTCTCCATCACGAAATCGAACTGACGGCCGGAATGCTCCGGCAGGGCCCAGAATTCGGGCTCAAATATATACAGCGGCAACACAGGGGCGCCGCTGGCCACTGCTGCGAGGAGAGGCGCGTGATCGTGGACCCGGAGGTCCCGTTTGAACCAGATGACATGCATATTGCTTATGGAACAAATATAGAACATCCAAGCAATCACTCAAGTGTTTTCTTCATCGGGCGGATGTTTCGGCATTTTGGTAAATGGATCGTTTCGGAATCGAAACGATTTCAACTTCTGGTTCGTAGCCCAAAGTTATCCACAGGTCTTTTCTGCTACCATGGGTGCGGATGGGTTCATCTTCTCGGGGCAGGGGGAGGCGATCCGGCATGGGGAATTGCCCCAGCCGGCGCCGGATCCCGACATGGCGGAGCGCGCTGCGCTCGGCTTTGCGCAGGCTTTTCCGGGCCAGTCGGCCATGTCTGCGCTGACGCAGCCTCAGGTTCAGGTCTTCCGACGCGGCGCCATTGCGGCGGGGATTTGTGGCCTTCTGGCACCTGGCCTGCTTCTCCAGGCCCTGATGCTGGCCGGGCTCGGCTTGTTCGGTCTTATCCTCGCTTTTCGCGTATGGCTTGTCGCTACGGGCTGTTTCCTGCCATCGCGCCGCTCGCCTGTTCCGGCAGTGGATGTCCTCTTGCCGATCTATACGATCCTGATTGCCCTGAAGGATGAAGCCGGGAGTGCTGGCCAGCTTTCCAGAGCGATGCGTGGGCTCGACTATCCTGCTGACAGGCTTGATCTTAAATTGCTTATCGAGACAGGCGATGAGGCAACGCGCACAGCATTGCTGGCAGAGGCGTGGCCTCAGGGAACAGAACTGCTCGTACTGCCGACCGGTCTGCCACGCACCAAGCCGCGGGCGCTGAATTACGGTCTTGAACGGGCGCGCGGCGCCTATGTGGTCGTCTATGATGCCGAGGACCGACCAGACCCGGACCAGTTGCGGACCGCTGCGCGCGCCTTCGCGGTCGGTCCAGCGACCCTTGCCTGTGTCCAGGCGCCCCTTATTGGCGTGCCCGAGCACGGCAACTGGCTCTCGCGCCAGTGGGCGCTTGAATATGCCATCCAGTTCGGCCGTGTCCTGCCTGCGCTGGCAAATTATGGCCTGCCGATCGCGCTTGGCGGAACGAGCAACCATTTCAAACGGTCGAAACTGGTCGAGGCCGGTGGATGGGACGCGTGGAATGTAACGGAGGACGCAGACCTCGGCCTGCGGCTTGCGCGGTGTGGGGCCCGTGTGGGCGTGATTTCTCCGCCGACACTGGAAGCACCGCCAAGGCATGCCTCTGTCTGGCTGGCGCAGCGTTCACGGTGGCTGAAAGGCTTCCTTCAGACCTGGCTTGTGCTTATGCGCACGCCGTTGAGCGCGGCTCGCGAGATGGGTTGGGGTGGGTTCCTGTCGATGCAGCTGACGCTCGGCGCGGCGATCCTGTCGGCGCTGGTGCATGGACCATGGGCGCTCTGGTGTCTTGTCTGTCTGCTTGCGCCCGGCTTGCATCTCGGCACATTGGGAACGTGCCTGATGGTGGTGTCTTATATCATTGGCATTGCGACGGGACTCGCGGCGCCGCGCAGGGACGGGGCAGGGGCGATTGCGGCTGCGCTGACATCGCCAGTCTACTGGCCACTCCAGTCGATTGCCATGGCGCGCGCGCTCTATGGTCTGTGGCACCAGCCCCATTTCTGGGCCAAGACACCGCACGACGCCCCTGTGGTCTGACCGCCGCCATGACTTTTCCGCTGCGTCAGGCTTGGCGGGCGGGCTCGGGGGATTTAGGCTTCATCCAGACATAACATACCGACAATCGAGGAGCCTTCCCTATGGCCTATGACGTCACCGAAGACCTGGACGCGTTTCGCGCAGAGACGCGAGACTGGCTGGAGGCGAATTGCCCGCCCTCCATGCGCACCCCCATGAAAGACAGCGAAGTTGTCTGGGGCGGCAAGAGCGAGAAGTTCCCCAATCCGGAATCCAAGATCTGGCTGGAGCGTATGGGCGAAAAGGGCTGGACGGCCCCTGAGTGGCCAGCTGCCTATGGCGGCGGCGGTCTGACCAAGGAACAGAACCGTGTCCTTCAGGAAGAGCTGCGCCGCATCAAGGCCCGCCCGGCCTTGTTCTCGTTCGGCCTCTGGATGTTCGGCCCGGCCCTCCTGGAGTTTGGCAATGAAGAGCAGAAGAAGCGCTTCCTGCCGGACATCGTCAAAGGCAAGACACGTTGGTGCCAGGGCTATTCAGAGCCGGGCGCAGGCTCTGACCTTGCCGGCCTGCAGACGCGCTGCGAGGACAAGGGCGATCATTACCTGATCAACGGCCAGAAAGTCTGGACCTCCTATGCCGACAAGGCCGACTGGATCTTCTGCCTCGTGCGTACGGATACGAGCACGAAGCATGAAGGCATCAGCTTCATCCTGTTCGACATGAAGAGCCCTGGCGTCGAGGCGCGTCCGATTCTTCTGATTTCCGGCGAGAGCCCGTTCTGCGAAACCTTCTTCACCGATGTGAAGGTTCCAAAGGATCAGCTGGTCGGCCGGGTAAATGGCGGCTGGGAAATCGCCAAGCGCCTGCTCCAATTCGAACGCTCGTCGATTTCGGCTGGCGGCTTCGGCGGCACGGGTGGTTCGGGCATTCTCGGACCGGAAGAATATGCCAAGATCCATGTCGGCACCGATAGCGAAGGCCGGATTGCCGATGGCGACCTGCGCGGCCGCATCGCAGACCACAAGATGTATGCCAAGGCGTTCAACCTGACCGTCCAGCGCCAGACCGAGCAGGCCAAGGCCGGCCAGCAGGTAGGTCATACCGCGTCCATCCTGAAATATGGCGCCGCGAAGATGAACCAGGATCGCCACGAACTCCTGATCGAGGCGCTCGGCTCAGAGGCGCTCGGCTGGGAAGGGGAGGGCTTTGACAAGGGCGCCATGCGCGCGACCCGCGGCTGGCTGCGCTCGAAGGGCAACTCCATCGAGGGTGGCACGAGCGAGATCAACCTTAATGTCATCGCCAAGCGTGTGCTGGGCCTGAAAGACCATCAATAGGCATGGGCAGGATTGAATTCTGGTTCGAGTTCGCATCGACTTACTCGTATCCGGCGGCCATGCGGATCGAGGCTCTCGCCGATGAGGCGGGGCACGAGATCGTGTGGAAGCCGTTCCTGCTCGGACCTGTCTTCAATACCCAGCAGGGGCTGACGGATAGCCCCTTCAATGCCTTCCCGGTCAAGGGGCGCTACATGTGGCGCGATCTTGCGCGGGTCTGCGCCCGGGCGGGCTTGCCTCTGGAGACACCAGCTGCATTCCCGCAGAACGGCTTGCTGGCCGCGCGCTGCACACTGGCGCTGCCTGAGGCGTCCCGGGCTGCTTTCGTGAAGGCCGTCTATACGGCCAACTTCGCTGAAGCCGCGCTGATCTCGGATCCGGAGATTGTCAGTCGGTGCATCGTGGCAGCGGGCGAGCACCCTGAGGCCATCATGGCGCGGGCAGGCGACGAGACGATCAAGGTCGAACTGAAGGCCAATACAGAGGAAGCCATGCGCCGCGGCGTATTTGGCTCCCCCACTTTCTTTGCCGATGACGGCGAAATGTTCTGGGGCAATGACCGGTTGGAAGATGCTTTCGACTGGTTGGCCGCCCCCCTGCAAATAATGTCCATTGGAGGGACGAGATGAGCTTCGTACTGACTGAAGACCAGGAAATGCTGCGCGACACGGCGATGGCATTCGCACGTGATGAACTGCCACTGACGCATCTGCGCGCGCTGCGCGACAAGGGCGCCAATGGCCACGACCCCGAAACCCGCAAGAAACTGGCAGAGCTCGGCTTCTTCGGCGTGATCATTTCCGACGAACCGGGCGGAGAGCATTTCGGGCTTGTTGGTCTTGGCCAGATTCTCGAGGCCCAAGGGCGGACACTGGCCGCGACGCCGCTGTTGCAAACGGCGCTGATCGCGGCCTCCGCCATCCAGCTTGGCGGCAGCAAGGCCCAGCAGGCCGAATGGCTGCCGAAGATCGCTATGGGCGAGGCGACCTTCGCCCTCGCGCTCGACGAGTCCGCGCATTTTGCGCCGCTGAACGTGGCGACCGAAGCCGAGCGCAACGGCCAAGGCTATACGCTGAACGGCATGAAGCGCTTCGTGCCGGGTGGCCATGATGCCGACATGTTCATTGTGGTTGCCCGCACCTTTGGTGAAGCCGGCGACCGCCACGGCATTACGCTCTTCCTTGTGCCGCGCGACGCCAAAGGCGTTACGGTGCAGGAACTGAAGACGGTGGATTCCCATGGCGCTGCGCATGTGACGTTTGAGGATGTCATCGTGGGCGAGGGCGGGGTGCTTGGCCCGGTTGACGAAGGCGCCGACGTGCTGGAACCCGTACTGGACCGCGCGGCCATCGGCCAGGCGGCTGAAATGCTTGGCTCGTCGGCCGCTGCGTTCGAGATGACGCTCGAATATCTCCAGAGCCGCAAGCAGTTCGGCCAGCTGATCGGTTCGTTCCAGTCGCTCCAGCACCGCGCCGCCAAAATGTTCACCGAGATGGAAATGACACGCTCATGCGTCGCAGCGGCCCTCGCGGCTGTCGATGCAGGCAGCGGTGATGTGGCGGAACTGGCGAGCCTCGCCAAGGCGAAGGCGAGCGAGCTTGTACATCTCGTTTCCAATGAATGTGTCCAGATGCATGGCGGCATCGGCATGACCGATGTGGCAGACCCGGGCCTCTACATGAAGCGCGCACGCGTGCAGGAAGCCATGTATGGCGGCGCCAGCTGGCACCGTGATCGCTATGCGCGCCTCAACGGTTTCTGATCGATCTCGGAGCCAGCCATGAAAAAGCCGGGCCAGCCATGCTGCGCCCGGCTTTTATTTTTATCCGCAAGCGGAATGAAGATCAGCCTTTCAGGACCGATCCTTTTTTCAGGGCCTTGGCGATGAGGTAATACATCACGGGGCGGTGCTTGGCGCGGACGGACTTGCCGTATTTGGCAACGGCCTCAACCAGTGCGGCATCAGCCTTGGCTTCGTCGGTGACGCCGAGCTTCTTGGCGATGAAGCCTTTCTTGACGCGTGCGAGTTCGTCCTTGTCGGAAGCAGCAATCGTTGCCGTGTCGGACTTGTAGATGGTTGGGCCGGATGCTTTCACAGCGGCTTCGAGCAGCGCCATGTCAGGACGCGCTTCGCCGACCTTTTCTTTCAGGTCGGTGACGTATTTCTCCATAAGCACTTCTTTGGCAGTTGGAGCTTTTGCCGGAGCGCTGACTTTAGGCGCAGGTGCAGCCTTCTTCGCAGCGGCAGGTTTCTTGGTGGTTGGCTTGGTTGCTTTTGCCATGGGATTTTCTCCTCAATGGGCCCTGTTGTGGGCGGTTATCGATCTTACGCAGCTCAGGTCTCGAATCATTTCGACACGCGCTGGCACACTGACCTTCTTTTGAACAGCGTGCCAACCCCTTAAAGTGGTGGAATGTGAGTCGCAAACTTTGAATAATGAACGTGAGCGGATGAAAAATTAAAGATGTCTGCAAGCGTGCCTTCGCACTGCATCTCGGAACATTCCGCGCTGCACGGGATTTGTTGACGATGTCGCTTGCTTGGCCCAAGGCTCGGAAAGTCAAATAACTGCAGGGAGTTTGCCATGATGCGCTTCATTCCGCTTCTCATTGTTACGGGTCTGTTCGTGCTGAGTCTGATTGGTATGGAGGCTGCGCCATGGCTTGTTGTCTTCAGCGGGATTCTTGGCGCACTCGTGCTTCTCGGTCTTTATGATTTTTTCCAGTCACGCCACACTTTGTGGCGCAACTTCCCGATCATTGCGCACATCAGATGGATTGCTGAAGAGCTGCATCCCTTCCTTCGCTCCTACATCGTGGAGAGTGAAACCGAAGGACGTCCCTTCAACAATGAACAGCGTGCGCTGATCTATCGCCGGGCAAAGAATGTATCTTCCGTCGAACCCTTCGGCAGCCATCTGGACATCGACAAGCCACCTTATGAATAGCTGGCGCATTCGATTGCCGCGAAGCATACCGCAGACGACTCTCCGCGCATTCATGTTGGCGCACCGGGAACGAAGCAGCCTTACTCCGCCAGCGTCCTGAACATCTCGGCCATGAGCTTTGGTTCGCTCGGCGCGCATGCCATCGAGGCGCTGTCGACCGGCGCCAAGAAAGGCAACTTCTATCACGACACGGGCGAGGGCGGCGTCTCGCGCTATCACCGCGCCGGCGGCGCAGATCTCGTCTGGGAACTTGGTTCCGGTTATTTCGGTTGTCGCGCGCGTGACGGTCGGTTTGATGCGGCGCGTTTCAAGGACGTCGCGCAGGACCCGCAGATCAAGATGATCGAGATCAAGCTGAGCCAGGGCGCCAAGCCCGGTCATGGCGGCGTGCTGCCGGGCGCGAAGGTGACCGAGGAGATTGCCGAGGCGCGCGGCGTGCCTGTGGGCGAGACATGCGTGTCGCCGCCGGGGCACACGGCGTTTTCGACGCCCATCGAGATGATGGAATTTGCGGCGAGCCTACGCGAGATGTCATGCGGCAAGCCTGTGGGCATCAAGTTCTGCGTCGGCAACCGGTGGGAACTGCTCGCCATCTGCAAGGCCATGCTGGAAACCGAGATCCGGCTGGACTTCATGGTCGTCGATGGCGGGGAAGGGGGTACGGGCGCGGCGCCTGCGGAATTCCTTGATCATGTCGGCGCGCCGCTGAGGCAAGGCCTGGTGCTGGCGCGCAATGCGCTGGTCGGTACGGGACTGAAGGATGAGGTCCGTCTTGCATGCTCCGGCAAGCAGACCAGTGCGTTCGCGATTGCCTCGTCCATGGCGCTCGGGGCGGACTGGATCAACACGGCGCGCGGCTTCATGTTCTCGCTTGGGTGTATCCAGTCGCTCAACTGCCACAACAATACGTGTCCGACGGGTATTGCGACGACGGACAAGGGTCGACAACGAGGTCTCGTGATCGCGGACAAGGCTGAGCGCGTCTACAATTTCCACCGCAACACGATGAAGGCGCTTATGGAAGTCGTGGGGGCTGCAGGCCTTGAGCATCCGGCCGAACTCACACCGCGCCACATCATGCACCGCGTGACGGAAGACATCGTGCTGCCGGCGCACCGCGCCTATGATCTGCTCGACAAGAATGTGCTGATCAATGCGCCGGAAGAGACCAAGCTCGCAAATGAATGGGCGATGGCGCAGGCTGCCTCTTTCAGACCGC
Organism: Hyphomonas oceanitis SCH89; assembly: GCF_000685295.1. GTDB lineage: Bacteria > Pseudomonadota > Alphaproteobacteria > Caulobacterales > Hyphomonadaceae > Hyphomonas > Hyphomonas oceanitis. The sequence goes on along the minus strand of NZ_ARYL01000013.1, from coordinate 12,446 downwards.
TGAATATATAGGATTTAACGTCTGAACCTTGGCAATTGCAGCGAACCTTGGTTTGATCCGTGTCGGATCATGAAGAGGAGGACGCACTCATGGAATCCGGAAACTCAGCTGCCTTTGCCGTTGTTGGCGTGGTATATCTGGCAGTAATTATTTTCTTTATCGTCTGCTACTGGAAGATCTGGAGCAAAGCCGGCTTCAGCGGCGCTTGGTCGCTCCTGATGCTGGTGCCGCTGGTGAACCTGATCGCCTTTGCCTATCTCGCCTTTGCGGAGTGGCCCATTCACAAGCGCATCAATCCGACAGACACGTTTAACTAGCGATGTGACGCCCCAAAGAAAAAAGCCGGCCCCGAAAGGCCGGCTTTTTATCAGGAGCCGTTGGCTTCAGACTGCAGCATCGTGTAGCGCTCGATACCGATGCGTTCGATCAGGTCGAACTGCGTCTCGAGATAATCGACATGCTCTTCCTCATTGTGGAGGATCTTGCCGAACAGGTCGCGGCTGCCATAGTCGCGCACGTTCTCGGCGTGCTCCATCGCGTCCTTGAGCGTGGGGATGGCCATCATCTCGACCTTCATGTCGCACTCGAGAATTTCCTGCACGCTTTCGCCGATATGCAGTTTGCCGAGGTCCTGAAGGTTGGGCAGACCACCCAGGAAGAGGATTCGCTCGATCAGCCAGTCGGCGTGATTCATTTCCTCGATTGATTCCTCGTACTCATGTTTGGCGAGCTTCGAGACGCCCCAGTCCTTGAGCATACGGGAATGCAGGAAATACTGGTTGATCGCCGTCAGCTCGTTCTTGAGACAGAGATTCAGGAACTCGATAACTTTGGTGTCGCCTTTCATGGGGCACTCCTGCGCAAGGTAAATGGATAGACTCGCGGGATACGGGAAGGCGCCACCAAAAGCAAGAAATTCTCGAATAAAATCAAGTTCATCTGCAAGTGAGACACAGTCTCACAGCGTGCTGAAACGCAGTCTCAAAAAGAACGGACTATTCGGCGGCGACCAGCATCGGCGCGGGGCCCTGGCGATCCATTTCCTGCGAAATGATCTCGCCGATCGAGCAGCTGCACTTGCCGCAATTGAACTTGCAGCCGTGATGCGCCTGCACGGCCCGTGGGCTGCGCGCACCGGCGCCGACCGCGGCGCGGACGCTTGAACAGTTAATGCGGTTGCAGATGCAGATGATCATGAGAACCATTTGCATGTAGATGCGAATGATTGTCAATACCAAAATACCTGACTTTGCGGACCTTAGAAAAATCGGGTGGACCGATCAAATTTCATCGATCCAGCGACCATTCTATAGATTATAATGTTTCATATAGGTAATATGTCAAACGTCCTGCCCGGTCGATATTCAGTTTTTCTCCATTCCTTACACAGGCCCCTGCTTGTCACGGTTGCCAGCGCTCTTGTCTCCCAAGCGGTCAGCATGATCGTCCTGTGGGCCTCGCCGCTGCCGAGGGATGTGGTGCTCGAAATTTACCCGGTTGCCGGCATCACCTGCGTGATTGTTGCCATCCTTGTGGCCTTTCCCATATCGTGGCGGCTGCAGCGCGAGAGAAACAGACTGGCAAAAACGGTTCACGATCTCGAATCTGCGCATATAGAACTTGATCGGCGCGCCCGAACAGACCCGCTGACCGGCATGCTCAATCGCGGCGCATTCATGAGCGATGTCGACGAAAGCCTCCTGAAGCGTATCGGGGGCGCCATGCTGATGATCGACGCAGACAACTTCAAGATTGTGAATGATACGTTTGGCCATTCAGCTGGTGATGAGGCGCTTCGTCTTGTCGCCGAAACAGTCATTGCAGGCGTGCGCATAGGGGATATTTGCGGCCGTGTTGGCGGCGAGGAATTCCTGGTCTTCGTGCAGGCAACGGACACGCTGTCCGTCGTTGCCATTGCTGAGCGCATTCTGGCTGGCGTCTTCAATCTGAATTTTGAGCCTGAAGACGGATGCCGCCATCAATTGTCGGTCAGCATTGGCGTGGCAATCAATTCGGCCGACCAGAATGCCATTGCCATGATGTCGATTGCCGACCGGAAAATGTACGAAGCCAAACGGGGCGGTCGAAACCAGATTGCGTATTCCTATGGCGATCCGCGCGCGAGCCGCGTCAGGTTGGCCTAGCGGCATCACCCGCGCGCCTATTCCAACCTTATAGGCATATCCAGCGCATCAGCGCGCGTTTGCTTGACGCTGTGGCGTGGGGCCTTTACCTCCGGCCAGCCGCAACAATCAACAATGACTGACGCTTCACATGACCGACCTCTCCATGCTCGCCCAATCTGCCAAGGCCTGGCCGTTTGAACTGGCGCGCGCGCTGAAGAAGCGGGTCGATGATCAGGTCAAGGCGGGCCAGCGCAAGGCCGATGACCCGGTCGTATTTGAGACAGGCTATGGCCCCTCGGGCCTGCCGCATATCGGCACGTTCGGGGAAGTGGTGCGCACGACCATGGTGCGCCACGCGTTCGAAGTGCTGACGGGCGGACAGATCCCGACGCGCCTGATCTGTATTTCGGACGACATGGACGGCATGCGCAAGGTTCCGCCGACCGTGCCAAACCCGGAAAGCCTTGAGCCTTACCTGCAACAGCCGCTGACCGCCGTGCCGGACCCGTTCGGCACGCACGAGTCCTATGGCGCGCACATGAATGCCCGCCTTTGCGCCTTCCTCGACCAGTTCGGCTTCCGGTACGAATTCATCTCGGCGACCGAATGCTACAAGTCCGGCCGGTTCGATCCGATGCTGCTGCGCGCGGCGGAGAAGTTCGATGAGATCATGGCCGTCATGCTGCCGACACTCGGCGCGGAGCGTCAGGCGACCTATTCACCCTTCCTGCCGATCTCGCCCAGCACAGGCCGCGTCCTCTATGTGCCGATGAAGCATGTCGATGCGGCCAAGGGCGAGATCACGTTCGAGGATGAAGACGGCACGGACGTGACGCTGCCTGTGACGGGTGGCAATGTGAAGATGCAGTGGAAACCGGATTTCGGCATGCGCTGGGCCGCGCTTGGCGTCGACTTCGAGATGTTCGGCAAGGACCACCAGGCCAATGCGCCGATCTATTCGCGCATCGCCAAAATCCTCGGCCACCGCCCGCCGGAACAATATGTCTACGAGCTGTTCCTGGACGAGAAGGGCGAGAAAATATCCAAGTCCAAGGGCAACGGTATCTCGGTCGAAGAGTGGCGCGCCTATGCGCCGGACGAGAGCCTGTCGCTGTTCCAGTTCCAGAAGCCGCGCGTGGCCAAGAAGCTCTATTTCGATGTGATCCCGAAGACGGTCGATGAATACCTGACCTTCCTCGAGAAATACCCGGACGAGGAACCAGCCCGCCAGCTGGAAAACCCGGTCTGGCACATCCATTCCGGCAATCCGCCAAAGGCCGATGTGCCCGTCAGCTTCGCGCTGCTGCTGAACCTCGTCGCCGTGGCGAACCCTGAAGACAAGAGCCAGCTCTGGGGCTTCATCTCGCGCTATGCGCCGGAAGCCTCGGCTGAGACGCACCCGCTGCTCGACAGCCTCGCAGGCTATGCGATGCGCTACTACCGCGACTTCGTGTTGCCGGCGAAAGTGTTCCGTGCACCGACCGATCAGGAACGCGCCGCAATGGTGGATCTGTCAGCGCGCCTCAAGGTCTTCGATGAAGAGCCAAATTCCGAGAACCTGCAGACCATGACCTTCGCTGTCGGCAAGGACCATGAATTCGAGAACCTGCGCGAATGGTTCAAGGCGCTCTATGAAGTGCTGCTCGGACAGGAGCAGGGGCCGCGCTTCGGCAGCTTCGCCGCGCTGTACGGTGTGGAAGAGACGGCCCGTCTGATTGATGAGGCTTTGGCGCGGGATTAAGCCCTCACCTCCCATCGCAAAGCGATGGGAGGTGAGGGCCCTTCCGGCTACTCCGCCGCGATCAGCGTCGTTTTCGCTTTCGGCATGTCGCCTGTCGGCCAGCCTTTCCAGAGGGCGGCTTCGGTTTCGCTGGCGACGGCCACGGCGGCTTCCTTCACATGGCCATAGCCGCGGATTTCGTCCGGCACTTCGGCGATGGCGACAGCGACGGCGTGGTTCTTTACCGTGAGGCCTGAGGCGAGCGTTTCCAGCGTTTCGAGATAGGTGTCGCGCAGGGCGCGCTCCATCTTGCGCTCCTCGGTGCGTCCGAAGAGGTCGAACGGTGTTTCGCGCAGGCCCTTCAGCTTGGTCAGCAGTTTGAAGCCGAGCATCATCCAGCCGCCGAAATGTTTCTTCTTCAGGTGGCCGTGACTGTCCTTTTTGGACATGATCGGCGGGGCGAGCCAGAAGCGCAGCTTGCCGCCCTTGAACTGGCTGGCGAGCTGGGCCGCGAATGAGCCATCCGTATAGAGGCGGGCAACTTCATACTCGTCCTTGTAGGCCATCAGCTTGTAGGCATAGGTTGCTGCGGCGCGGGTGAGCTTGTCACCGAGGCCTGCGGCCTCCTCAGCACTGCGGACGCGGGTGACGGCATCGCGATAGGCCTGCGCATAGGCGGCATTCTGATAGGCCGTCAGACGCTTGGCGCGGTCGTCGATCAGCTCGTCCAGCGTTTTCGGCTCAAGGTGGCCACGCGGGTCGTGTTGCTGGGCGAGGCGCTCCGGCGCGGCAGCGGCGATGCGGCCGATATTGAACGCGGCCATATTGTCATCGACCTTGGTGCCGTTGAGGCGGATCGCGCGATAAAGCCCGCGCAGCGAGACGGGCACGGCGCCTTTCTGCCAGCTGTAACCGACCATGATCATGTTGGTGTAGATCGCGTCGTGGAGGTAGCCGACGGCGAGCGCTTCGGCATCAAAGGCGCCGAAGTCACGCGCCTGCCGCTTCACGCGGCCTGCCAGCAGGTCGCTTTCGAAACGCTTCGAGCGGTTACGGATGAACTCGCTGGTCGGCGTGACATCAGAGTTGGCATAGGCCGCCGTACGCGTCGGATCCATCAGCAGGAGGGCGTCGCCGCCCGCCGCCACGACAAGGTCACAGGCGATGATGAGGTCGGCACTGGCAGGCGGCACGCGGCCCGTAGAGATGTCTTCAGGCTCACGCGCAAAACGGATGTGCGAGAGGACCGGGCCGCCCTTCTGGGCAAGGCCCGTCATGTCGAGCGAGGAGGCGGCATTGCCGTCCACATGCGCGGCCATGGCGAGCACGGCAGCGACGGTGGTGACGCCTGTGCCGCCCACGCCGGTGAACAGCACGTTCCAGGGCGCAGCGAGGCTCGGCGTCTCGGGGAGGGGAAGGTTCGAGGCATCGAACTCACGGCGCACTTCGCCGGTCCATGCCGGTTCGCCATCCTTGACGGTGACGAAGCTCGGGCAGAAGCCGGTGAGGCAGGAGAGGTCTGTATTGCACGATGACTGGTTGATGCGGCGCTTGCGGCCAAGCTCGGTCTCGACAGGCTCCACGGAGAGACAGTTGGACTTGATCGAACAGTCGCCGCAGCCTTCGCAGACTTCGGTATTGATGATCACGCGCACGCGGTCGGGCGCGATGATGCCGCGCTTGGAGCGGCGGCGTTTCTCGGTGGCGCACATCTGGTCATAGATCATGACCGAGACGCCGGGCGTGGCGCGCAGCATGACCTGCACGTCTTCAAGGTCTTCGCGGTCGAAGATCTTCACGCTGCGGGGCAGGTTTTTGACGCCTGCATAGCGGGTCGGGTCTTCGGTGACGATGACGATGGTTTTCACGCCTTCGGCTTCGACCTGCTGGGCGATCTGGGCGGGCGTCTGGCCGGACTCCACGTGCTGACCGCCGGTCATGGCAACTGCGTCATTGTAGAGGATCTTGTAGGTCATCTTGGCGCCGGAGGTGACAGCGGCACGAATGGCGAGACTGCCGGAGTGCGAATAGGTGCCGTCGCCGAGATTGACGAAGACATGATCTTCATCAGTCGCCCAGTGCTGGCCGACCCAGGCGATGCCTTCGCCGCCCATCTGGCTGGTCATGTCCGTCTTCCGGTCAGGCATGAAGTTCGCCATGTAATGGCAGCCGATACCGGCAAGGGCGCGTGAGCCTTCGGGCACGGTTGTGGATGTGTTGTGGGGGCAGCCGGAGCAGAAGTGCGGACTGCGGACGGTTTCCGAGGCATTGCCGCGTGCGGCTTCGCCAGCGCGGCCAACCCGGTCGAAATAGGCATCGGCGCGGGCCGTGTCCCATCCGGCGGGGATGATCTTCATCAGGGCGTGCGCCATTTCCGGGATGGAGATGGAGGCGACGTCCGAGAGCAGGGGCTCGCCATTGGCGGCGCGCTTGCCTTCGATCCGGGGGCGTTGGGAATCCGGGAGGTCGTAAAGCGCAGCCTTCAGCTGTTCTTCGATCAGGGGGCGCTTGTGTTCGATGACGACGACACGCTCAAGGCCGGCGCAGAATTCGCGCACGCCTTCCGGCTCAAGCGGCCAGGGCATGGCCACCTTGTAGACCGTGAGGCCGAGACGGCCAGCTTCTTCGGGCGAAAGGCCGATGGCGGCGAGCGCCTCGAACACGTCGCGGGCGGCCTGTCCGGTGACGATGACACCGATGCGCGGCTTGGGGGAGGGGATGACAACATGGTCAAGCCGGTTGGCGCGGACATAGGCCTGCGCGGCTGGCAACTTGAAGTGGCGCAGGCGCGCTTCCTTGTCGAGCGGCGTGTCGCCGCGCCGCATGTGGACGCCCGCCTCGGGCATGTGGAAGCCGGGCTCGGCAAAGGCGAAACGGTCGAGGCTGACATTGACGACAGAGCCTGAGTCCATCGTGTCGGCGAGGGCGACGAGGCCAGTCCAGGCGCCGCTAAAGCGGCTCATGTTCCAGCCGTGGATGCCATAGTCGAGCACGTCCTGGATCGAGGCGGGATTGAGCACCGGGATCTCGGCATCCGCCATGGCGAATTCGGACTGCGAGGGCAGGGTCGAGGATTTGCAATTATGGTCGTCACCGATGATGGCGAGCACGCCGCCAAGGGCCGAAGTGCCGGCGGCATTGGCGTGCTTGAACACGTCGCCTGTGCGGTCCACGCCGGGGGCCTTGCCGTACCAGATGCCGAAGAGGCCGTCATAGCGCGCGCCGGGGAAGAGGCCGAGCTGCTGGCTGCCCCAGACAGCCGTGGCACCGAGATCCTCGTTGAGGCCTTCCCAGAACTGGATGTTGTGGCTGTCGAGCAGGGGCTGGACGGCGCGCAATTGCTGGTCATAGCCGCCGAGCGGCGACCCGCGATAACCCGAGATGAAGCCGGCCGTGTTGTGGCCACTGCCAATATCGAGGCGTTTGCGGTCAAGCGGCAGGCGCACGAGCGCCTGAATGCCCGTCATGAAAGCGTTGCCCTCGACAAGCTCGTATTTGTCGTCCAGCGTGACTTCACGGTGTTTCATGGATTTCATCCCTGAATATCTATTGGGTATATTATTGGGCAATTTTAGTGAAATTGCTTGCCTATCTTGCGCCATTCCTGTTAGTTAGGGGTATATTATGCCTCAAACTCTGGAGTACGCAGCAAATTGGCCCAAGACCTAGACACGATCGACGCACGCATCCTTGATATCATCCAACGCGACGCGAGCCTGTCAGTTGCAGAGATAGCGGATCGCGTGGGACTTTCGTCTTCGCCCTGCTGGCGCCGTATCAAGCGCATGGAAGAAGCGGGTTTCATTACGGGGCGCGTCACGCTGCTGGATAATTTCGCGCTTGGCCTCAATTTTGAAGTGATGGCGAGCGTCAAACTGGCGCTGCCGAGCCGGGCAAATCTCGAGGCGTTCGAATCCATCGTGCAGGATTGGTCCGAAGTGATCGAGTGCATGACGGTGACAGGCGCGGTCGATTACATGATCCATGTCGTGACGACGGACATGCACGCCTATGATAATTTCCTCCGTGACAAACTGCTGGGATCGGCGCTTGTTTCGGATGTGCAGTCGCGGATCGTTGTCCGCGTGTCGAAACGCACGACGGCCCTGCCGCTCGGCCTTGTCAGCGACAAGCTGAAATCCTCCTGAGGGGTCAGGCCTCCGCCAGAACTCTAACAGATGTTACGTGTCCGTCGGATTGGTTGAGGAAGCGCGCCGCGCCGCCCGGCCATGTCTGCAACCGTGTGCGCATCATGCCGGAGGCGGGTTCGCCGCCGAATAGGGGTTCGGGTTCGAAGCAGAGCCAGGCGAGGGGCGCTTCGGGCGTGGCGGCGGCGCCGGCGGTGTCGATGAAGGCGCGGATACGCTCGCGGGTTTCCGGCGGCGGATAGATCAGGAAGACCGAGTGATAGATGACCGTCAGCCCCTCCGGGCGGCGTTGGCTGAGCTGTGTTTCCAGCCAGTCGGCGGCGTCGGCCTTGTCGACCTTGAGGCCGGTTTTGCGGGCGAGGGCGATGGCGCCATCGAGCCGCGCGAGGCGGGCAGGCTGGTCGGCCCAGACATAGGATTTGAGCTGCAGGGCCTCTGCGTCGTCCGTAATGTCGAGCGGGTTCAGGTCGCAGGCGGCGCGGCTGCGGATCGTGGGAGAGGCGCCAAGGTGCGCGGGCGCCGGGCCGGTCCATTCTGTTGATATGACGACGTCTGACGGGCCGGGGCGCTGCCAGTTGGCTGTCCGATAGGCGTAATGGTCCCAGTTCTGGTTGAGGCCCGCGCTGGCGCCGAGTTCGAGCAGGTCCATCGGCCTATCATGCCGGGCGGCGAGATCGAGGAAACCGGGCAGGAGGGCGATGCAGCGGCGCGTCTCATTGGTCTGCGGCGCGGACTGGAGAAAGGCGCGGACCGTGTCGCCCTTTGTCTTCAGATAGGCTTCCACGACAGGCCAGACCGTTGCCATGGTCCAGCCGGGGTTATGCGCGGGATAGATAGCGGAGAGGGCCGGGGCCGAGCCATTGAGCGCGGCATGGTGGAGGGCGCCCACAAGGCGGAGTCCAAGGGCATCCCTGCGGGGGTTCCCGGACCATTCCGAGACCAGTGCATGGGTAATCCCGGTGGCTTTGAAGTCCCTTGCGAGGGCAATCAGGAGCTGGGCCGTGAAGGGCGAGCCGAGATCGCGGCACCAGCCCGCCTGTTCGTGAAAATGGGAGACGATCCGGTCCGGCATCATGCGGTGGCCGAGGCGTGGAGGGCGGGGCGGTAGCCATTGGCGAGGGCGGCGCAGGTGGTGGCCGGTGTCAGGCGCCGGGCGCTGGCGGGTAGGGCAGCCGGGGCGCCATAACCACTGAAGGACCATGGGCGGGCATGGGTGCCTTGCTTCAGATAGGCCGTGTCGCCGACGGCAAAGAAGGCGCCATCGGGGAGGCTGGCGGGCGAGATGGTTTCGCGGGCTGTCTCGCCCTTCAGGACGGACTGGACTTCGTCGGCGATGCGGGCGTCCAGATCACCCACACGGACGGGGGCGGGGAGGCCGGTGGCATCGCGGAAGGCCTTGGCGGCGTCGCGGCGGCATTCGAAGCAGGGGCGGTGACCGGCGGCGAGGGCGGTGGCCTCGTCGAGGAAGAAAAGCTCGGTATAGAGACCGGGCTGCATGAGAGGGCGCTTGCGGCCCTTGAACTCAAGCTGGCAGATGATCCATTGGCGCGTCGCCCAGTGGCGCGGTTTCAGCGTCTGGTCCGGCCGGTGGAAACAGCCGCCGCGATTGCCCATGAAGGCGCCGCGCGCGGGATCGACATGGAGCTGGCCGAACGGGTCGACGCGGTTCTGCAGTGGCATGGTTTTCCCCCTGATAAGCAAAAGCCCGGACTGTGCGTTGGCACGGCCCGGGCTTCCAACTGGCTTTGAGGCCGGTCTGGACTAGTAGCGCTCGACAGCCATGGCGATACCTTCGCCGCCGCCGATGCAGAGCGAAGCCATGCCCTTCTTGACGCCGCGATCTTCCATCGCTGCGAGCAGCGTGATGATGACGCGGGCGCCGGAAGCGCCGATCGGGTGGCCCATGGCGCAGGCGCCGCCGTTCACGTTCAGCTTGTCATGGCTGATGCCGAGTTCCTTCATGGCGATCATAGGCACGACCGCGAAGGCTTCATTGACTTCCCAGAGGTCGACATCCTCGATTTTCCAACCGGCTTTTTCAAGGGCCTTCTTCATGGCCGGCACAGGCGCGGTGGTGAAGTATTCCGGCTCATGGGCGTGGCTGGACGAAGCGACGATCTTGGCGATTGGCGTGAGGCCACGCTTCTTGGCTTCGGATTCGCGCATCAGCACCATGGCTGCGGCGCCGTCGGAAATGCCCGAAGCGTTGGCCGCCGTGACCGTGCCGTCTTTCGAGAAGGCGGGCTTCAGGGTCGGGATCTTGTCCGGCATGGCGGTACGGGGCAGTTCGTCAGAGTCGACAATCGTGTCGCCCTTGCGGCCCTTCACGGTGACGGGTGCGATCTCGCGCTTGAACTTGCCGTTCTTGGTGGCGTTCTGGGCGCGGTTGAGCGTTTCGAGGGCGTAGGCGTCCTGCTGCTCGCGGGTGAACTGGTATTCGCCGGCGATCTTGTCAGCGAAGAGGCCCATCGGGCCGTGGCTGTAGGCATCGGACAGGCCGTCGAGAGCCATATGGTCCTCAGAGCTCATCGCGCCATATTTGTGGCCCTTGCGGACGTTCAGCAGGTGGGGCGCATTGGTCATGGATTCCATGCCGCCGACGATGACGATATTGGCGTCGCCCGAGAGGATGGCCTGACGGCCCATGACGGTGGCCTGCATGCCGGAGCCGCACATCTTGTTGATCGTGACGGCTTCGAGGCCCTTGTCTTCACCGGCCTTGAAACCGGCCTGACGGGCAGGGGCCTGGCCCTGGCCAGCGGGAAGGCAGTTGCCCATGATGATTTCGTTTGCTTCGCCCGGCTGGAGCTTGGCTTCGGCAACAGCGGCTTTCACAGCGATGGCGCCGAGCTCGTTGGCGGAGAAGCTGGCGAGGTCGCCCAGCAGGCCGCCCATTGGAGTGCGGGCCATACCAACGATGACGACGGGATCTTGTTCAGACATTCAGGGTTCCTTCCAGTACGCATTTTCTTGCAGTTGCGAACGTATAGGCGCCCTGACGCGGCGGTCGTCAAGACCGGGCGGGGATCACGGTCTCTCGTGGCACGAAAACCGTGTTCTTTTCGATTTGGTCCGGCGCAAGCTCGGCCAGATCGGAAATCCGGCGCGGAATATAGTCTCTGTCCGTCAGGAAAGTGACGAGTTCGGTGCGCGTGGCGCCGAAACGGGCTTCGCGGTCGTCGATCTCGCAGAGGATGGACGGGCGATAGGCATCTATCGTGGCCGCCGCGCCACGCAGGACGGCCAGTTCGCCGCCTTCCACGTCGATCTTGATGAAGGAGACAGGCCCTGCGACGATGCGCGCCATCAGGGCATCAAGCGTGGTGAGGCTGACCAGCTCCTTCTTGACGTCGAACCGCCCGGCAAAATCTGCCGCATCGCCGATATGAGCGAGGCCAATGCCGACATTGCCCTTGGCCTTGATCGGCACCGAGAGCACCGCCAGGCCGTGCGTATCGCCGAGGGCGACGGGCACGACGAGGATATTGGACGCTTTCTTGAAAAAGCCCGCCATGGTGAGCACGGAGCGCGGCATGGATTGCGGCTCGACCGCAATGACCAGGCCGCCTTTTGAGAGCTGGGACAGGCGACGCGAGAAATCGCCCACATTGGCGCCGATATCGATCGTGGTGCTGCCCGGCGGGATCAGGCATTGCAGCATGCCCAGCTCGCAGGCGCCGTCATTCATTTCAGCGCGCGAGCGCATGAAGGTTGCCTTGAAAAGCTTTTCCAGCGCCGTCTTGCGATAGCCGAGAAGGAGCGCGTTGGACGGAGTGATCATGGGGCGCCTGAAAAGTGATTTGCGCCACCATGTCGCTCAAAGATCACGCTAGCAATCAAAAATTGCATCGGATTTCGTGAAATAATTGTAGGAAGGCTCTGCAATATTTTATGCAGAACACGGGTGTCCGCAGCCTTCGGGGGAAGGCGCGGCGGGGGCTTTGCGTATATTTCCGACGATGCCTGTGAAGGCGGGCATCCAGGGACGAAACGTGCGATGGCGGGCGTGGCAGGACACCGTCCATGGACCCCTGCCTGCGCAGGGGTCAGCGGCCAATATCAGGATGTGTCAGGAGGGGGAGGCGCGGGGCATGTGAGTGCACGAATAATGCACGTAAAAAGCCCGAGGGTTGAACGAACATATGTGCATGCGGGCGGAGGTGGCGCCATGGCCAGCCTGTCCAGCGCCGTGACGGCGGGAACGGGGCATTGCCAAGTAGACGGCGCACGCGGCGCATCGGCCATATAGACGACGCGCAGGCGGCCCGTGGCATAGCAGACATGCACCATCAGTTCGCGGCGATGGCGCATCTGGGCGCGCTTGATGAGCATCAGCTGCACCCACACGAAAGGCCGCATCCAGATGGGAAAGCAGGCAAGCAGGGCAGAGATTTCAGCGCGGGTCATGGGGGGAGTATAGGCGCGCGGGCCGGGGGTGGGGAGAAGAGGGGC
>NZ_ARYL01000012.1 GCF_000685295.1 Hyphomonas oceanitis SCH89 | reverse complement strand
CGGCGCTGATATCAGCGCCGCCTGCCTTCATATTGGCGCCTCGAATTTTGCCCGCCAAAACGTCCGGCAAGGTGAGCATCGGCCCGCATGCGGTTCAACACCACGCCGATCACGCGTCCGCCCTGGTCTTCAATACCGGCCTGCAGGCGCGCCACTTCCTCGGCGCCAGTCGTCTCCGCCTGCACCACAAGAACCACGCCATCGGCTTCCGCCGCCACATCCAGCGCCACGTCAGACCGGTCCAGTGCAGGCGCGTCCATGATGATCCAGTCTGTTGACCGCCGCAGCGCCTGCCACCAGTCAGGCTGTGTACGTAAACGAACACTCTGCCCCGCAGCCAGTCGCTCCGTGCGGAACCGTGTCACGAGCAGGCGCGTCCCCTCCACGGGATGCACCGTCAGCATTTTGCTGCCGCCTCCCAGCGGGGCCGGGACGAGTTCATAGATCGGCTCACACCCAAGCGCGGCGTCGTAGGCCCGCGCGGGCCGCGCCACGCCGCCCGCAAACCCTGTATCGAACCCGCCAAACGCCTCATTCACCCCGAGATCGAGATCCACGAGCCAGGCCGTGCGCGCCGCATGCTCGGCAGCCATCAGCGCGAACGACGCTGCCATGCTGCTCGTTCCCTCGCCGCTTCGCGCTGCCACGAACATCACGCTGCGCGCGCCACGCGCAGACCGCAGGCGCGAAACAGACTGCCAGAGCGTTGCAAGATCAGGCCTCAGGTCACGCATATGCGGTCACACCTCCCGCACGGTTGCGAGCACCGGCAGGTCCAGCGTGCGCTCCACCGATCGCCGCGTCGCAAAACCTGTCCGCGTCAGCGCTTTCAGAAGCCCTGCGAACAGGGCCGCGCCAAGAGCCGCCGCAAAGGCCAGTGCCGCAAGCACAGCCCGTGTCGGCTGAGGCTCGGTGGGCACTGTTGCCGGTTCCAGCACGCGCACATCCTCGCCCTGCCAGCGGCCTGTGCGCTCATCGCCAACGGATGATGTCATCATCTCCTGCTCAAGCATATCGCGCTTGCGCTTCAGCTCATTGTAGCGCGGCGCCAGCGCGGCCAGTTTCGCCTGGCGCTCCTTGAACGCCGCGATCTGCCGGGCCAGGGCCGCCTGCTGGTCCGTCAGCGCCGCCGCTTCGGCTTTCAGGTCGTCTATCGTCGTCAGCATCTGTTCGTAACGCGGGTTCGGTCCCGTCCGCGTGGTGCCAACCGGTTGGTCCAGCGTCGCGATAAAGGCCTCAGCCCGCGCGATCCGCCGATCCATCTCGATCACCTCGGCTGATCCGGGCAGGCTGGTCACCAGCAGCGCCTCGCGCGCCAGCTTCATGTCCAGCAGGGTCTGCCCCGTCGTGTCCTCGACGAATATCTCCTGCTTCGGCCGAATCGAGCGGATCTGGCGGCGATAGGCTGTCAGCTGGCTCTCCACCTGCCGCAACCGGGAATCCGTCGCCAGCAGGTCTTCACTCGCCGCCTTGTAGAGACCGGCCACCGTGTCGCGCTCCGCCTCGAAGCTGCTTAGCCCTTCTGTCTCCAGGAAGGCGCCAATATCAGTTTCCGATTTCAGCAGGCTGCGCTCCAGCACAGTCCGGTCTGGCGCAGGGGCCTCATCGGCCTCCGGCCGCGCCAGCACGTCGGAACGATATTTTAGGTACACGCCGACCATGGCGTTCAGCACTTCGGCCGCCGCTTCGGGGTCGGAATTGCGGTAGCTCACGGTCATCACGGGCGCACTGGACTCGGAATGGACTCGGAAGTCCCGCTGAAGGGCCTCAACACACATCTGTCGGCACTCTGAAGCGAGCCGGGAAAGGGCCTCGGCGTCCCCGCGAAGGGAACGGCTGCGCGCCTCGCAAGCTGCATTGATTTCGGGATAGAGGCGCGACATCGGAAACAGGTTCAGCGCGCGCGTCGCAACCACAGGACTGCGCAGGAACGCCAACTCAGGCGCCACGAGCGCCTTCGGCTCTGACACGCTGGCGCCCGTCACGATCAGCCGTGTCCGCGCCTCATACAGGTCAGGCCGCGACAGGGCGGCCGCCAGGCCGAGGGCGAATACCGGCACAAAAACCAGCAACATCAACCATTTGGCGCGCCAGAACTGGACCAGGACGTCAGCCATACCGAGGCGCAGGCGCGGCGCGGATGTCCGCACCAGCCCATTACCCTCCGGATCTCGGCTGGGGGCCTCGGTCACAGGCATGTCGTTTGCGGCTCCTCATGGCGCATAAGCCATTAGATTCGCACGCGGGCATTTGATATTTCATTAACCTTAACAGCGACATGCAGGCAGCTCGTTCCCCGCCCGGCCGCCAAGGCCGCCTAGTTCATCAGTTTCAGCCACTCGCGGGCTGCCTGAAGGGCTTGCTTGACCTCGTCGGTGCTCATCATTTCGGCCATTTCAGCGCGCTGAGCCTTGGCCTCTTCCGAACCGCGTAGGGCGGCCAGATTGAACCATTTGTGCGCGGCGATCAGGTCGATCTCCACATTGAGACCCGTCGCATAGACGAGGCCCGCCTGGTAAAGTTCTTCCGGAGCGGACTCCGAATGAAGCATCGTTGCAAGGTCGACTGAGTAATCTGCAAAAGGCATTGTCTTATTCCTGTTTTCACCTTGCCGTCGCATCGCCGGGATCATTCCCGTGTCCTGCTCTGGCAACCACCACCCGCCATGTCCGGCGATAGGTACAGATTGGGCTCAGAGATTTGCGTTATGGTTAACAGGGAGCCCCCCAAAGGGGCAGAGCGTTAAGCCCTGCGCGCATTGCGTTAACCCTACCTCTGGTTTCAGGCCCAATAGGCCCGAAATCGTGAATCAGTGCCCGAACGCTATCCGAAAACAGCCCGGATAAAGCCCGAACGATGCCCGGAAATCCTTGCGCGCCCCGCAATTCGGCCCAAGGTGACGACTTGGCCGCATTTTCACGCTGGCAGCTTCGCGGTAGATTTAAGACATGACCGAGTATTTCAAACCGATCCCCTATGCGCTCTGGCGCAAAGACAAGGCCGCCTTCGCCGAGGCGCTGGGCACATCGTTCCGCGAAACAGGCTTTGCCGTCATCGCTGGGCACCCTGTGGACCAGCGTACGATCGACGACAATCTGCGCGCCACGAAGGCCTTCTTCGCCATGCCCGACATTGCGAAGCTCGCTTATGACGGCAAGGCTGGCGGCGGACAGCGCGGCTACACCGCCTTTGCGACCGAGAATGCCAAGGGCGCCGCCAAGGCCGACCTCAAGGAATTCTGGCACACGGGCCGACACCTGCCGCCCAAGTCCCCCTATCGCGAGACCATGGCGGACACGCCCAGCGTTGGCGAGATCCCGGATTTCGACCGCGCCACCCGCGCCCTGTTCGACGCACTCGACGAGATGGGCCGCGACCTGCTGCGGGCCATCGCCCTCCATCTGGAACTCGACGAGATGTGGTTTGAAGACCGCGTCGAGATGGGCAATTCCATCCTGCGCCTGCTCCACTATCCGCCACAGGAAAACCCGCCGCCCGAGGGCACAGTGCGCGCCGGTGCGCATGAAGACATCAACGTCATCACGCTCCTCCTCGGCGCCGAAGAGGCGGGTCTTGAAGTGAAGCACCGCTCCGGCGAATGGCTCGCGGTCAACCCGCCACCCGGCGCCCTCGTCATCAATTGCGGTGACATGCTACAGCGTCTCACGGCGGGCGTCTTGCCCTCCACCACGCACCGCGTCGTCAACCCGGCGCCCGAACGCGCAAAGTTCCCGCGCTACTCGACGCCCTTCTTCCTGCACTTCAACCAGGATGTCGTCATCGAAGCCCTGCCCCAATGCGTCGCCGAAGGCGGCACGGCCCAGCCACCCATCACGGCGCAGGACTATCTCATGGAACGCCTCCGCGAGATCGGCCTCGTAAAGGCATAGAACTATGTCAGAGGTGCGGACGTATGAGTTCTACGTGCACAAAACGGAATCCGACTTCCGGCTGACAGTGCTGCAAGGCGCTCCTTTTCCATCGCAGAGCCGGATTGAAAACTGGGCCCACACCCGAACGCGGTCCGAGGAGGATACCAATCCTGACGTCGTCGCTGCAATTGACGAAATGGGCTACTGCCTGTTTCGCATCGGCTTCAGGTTTGAAGACACGGATCTAAGCTAACCTTGCGCCACCCCTTGCCTCGCCGCCGCATTGCGCCCTGAATAGGGACACAGCTCAGCAGAGGCTGACGGCAAGGCAGGAGGACGCGCATGTTCAACAATACAGAATGGCTCGCACAGGTCCGCGAAGACGTGATCGACCCCGATCGCGAGATCGTCGACCCGCACCATCATCTCTGGCCCAAACCTTTCCTCAGCTACGACCTTGAGGAACTCTGGTCCGACACCGAAGACGGTCACAACGTGGTCCAGACCGTCTTCATGGAATGCGGCTCCTCCTATCGCAAGGACGGCCCGGAACGCCTCAAGCCCATCGGCGAAACCGAGTTCATCGCCGCCGCTGCCGCTCGCTCAGCTGCTGATCCGGACAAGGCCACCATTGCCGGCTTTGTTGGCCATGCAGACCTCCGCCTCGATAATCTCGATGAAGTTCTCGACGCTCATATCGCAGCCGCCAATGGCCTCTTTCGGGGCATTCGCCACGCTGGCGCCTTCGACAAGGACAGCGCCGGATTCGCTATTCCGGGCCGCGCGCCCGAAGGGCTCTATCGCGACTATGATTTCCGGCGCGGCGTCGCCCGCCTGAGAGAGCGCGGTTTCACCTATGACACCTGGAACTATCACCACCAGATCCCGGACTTTGCAGAACTTGCATCAGCCGTGCCTGATACGACCATGATCCTCGACCATTTCGGCACGCCGCTGGGCGTTGGCCCCTATGAAGGCAAGCGCGACGAGAACTTCGCCCGATGGAAAGACGACATCGCCGCCGTAGCCGAATACAAGAATGTCTTCGCCAAGATTGGCGGCCTCGCCATGCCCGACAATGGCTTCGGCTGGAACACGCGCGCCACGCCGCCCACGTCGGATGAGTTCGTCGACGCGCAGGCGCCGTACTACCATCACGCCATCAAGTGCTTCGGGCCTGAGCGCTGCATGTTCGAAAGCAATTTCCCGGTCGACCGCCTGTCGATCAGTTATCGCACGCTATGGAATGGTCTGAAGAAAATTGCCGCCGATTATTCCGAGGCCGAACAGACCGCCATGTTCAGCGGCACCGCGCGCAAGGTCTACAAGCTCGACGCCGTCTGAAGCCAGTCGGCTGCGCCCTCGCCTGCGGCCTTGCCGGTCGCCATGCACGCCGTGATCAGATAGCCGCCCGTGGGGGCGTCCCAATCAATCATTTCGCCCGCGCAGAACACGCCGGGCAGTTCGCGCAGCATCAGCGCATTATCCAGCGCATCCCAGGCTACACCGCCAGTTGTCGAAATCGCTTCGTCCAGCGGCGCCGTGCCGGTAACCTTGATTGGCACGGCCTTGATGAGCCGGGCGAGTGTCACCTTATGGTCCGGCAGCACGCCGCGTGCCGCCTCGTGCAGCAGGGCGAGCTTCACGCCGGATATGCCGAGGCTCTTGCGCAGATGGTTCGACATGGATTGCTTGCCGCGTGGTCGCTCAATTTTGGCGACAATAGCTGGCACATCCATGTCCGGCAGCAGGTCTATTGAAAGCGTCGCCGCCCCGTCCCGGCGCAAGCCCTCGACCAGCGCTGAAGACAGTGTGTAGATGCCCCCGCTCTCAACACCGCGCTGCGTTATCACGAACTCGGATCGCGTCTCCTGTCCGCCCACTGACAGACGGACCGACTTGACCGGCGCGCCCGCAAACTTCTCCTTCATGTGGTTTGACCAATCCGCAAGGAAGCCGCAATTCGAAGGACCGAACGGCACTGTCCGAGCGCCTTTTGCGTCCAGCAAACACGCCCACGCTCCATCCGACCCAAGACGTTTCCAGCTCGCACCGCCCAGCGCCAGAACCGTCGCATCGGGCGCTGCTGTCACCGTGCCTTGCGGCGCATCAAACACCAGCGCGCCATCCGCGTTCCATCCCTTCCAGCGATGCTTCGGATGCAACACAGCGCCCGCGTCCTGCAACCGCACCAGCCAGGCCCGCAACAGCGGCGAGGCCTTCATCATTTCCGGAAACACGCGCCCCGTCGGCCCGGTATGCGCGGCAATGCCAAGCGCCTCCATCCAGGTAACGACTTGAGCTGGCCCGAAAGCCCGCACCATGTCCTGCAATCGCGCATCGCTCCGATAGCGCGACAGGAAAACGTCGATGTCTTCAGCGTGGCTGATGTTGAGTCCGCTCTTGCCCGCCATCAGGAACTTGCGGCCAAAGCTCGGCATCGCGTCATAGATATCGACGCCAACGCCCCGCGCCAACAGCGCCTCGGCGGCCATCAGGCCAGCCGGTCCCGCGCCAATGATGGCAGCGCGCAACTAGATCAGCCCGGCAAGGGGCGAGCTTGGATCGGCATACATCTTCTTCGGCATACGGCCCGCGAGATAGCCCTCGCGTCCGGCGATCACGGCATGCTTCATCGCGCTCGCCATCAGGATCGGGTCCTTGGCGGCGGCAATCGCGGTGTTCATCAACACGCCGTCACAGCCGAGTTCCATGGCCATGGCAGCATCCGATGGTGTGCCAACGCCCGCGTCGACGATCACAGGCACGCGGGTCTGCTCAACGATCAGGCGGATGTTCACCGGGTTCATGATGCCAAGTCCCGAACCGATCAGGCTGCCAAGCGGCATGATCGCGCAACAGCCCGCCTCTTCCAGCATCTTCGCGTAAACCGGGTCATCCGAGCAGTAGACCATCACCTCGAACCCGTCCGCGATCAGCGCCTTCGCGGCGGTCAGCGTCTCCGGCATGTTCGGGTAGAGCGTCTTCTGGTCGGCCAGCACTTCCAGCTTCACCAGGTTCCAGCCGCCGGCCTCACGCGCTAGGCGCAGCGTGCGCACGGCCTCGTCAGCGGTGTAGCAGCCCGCCGTATTGGGCAGGTAGGTGAACTCGTCCGGCTTCACGAAATCGGTGAGAATCTCCTTGCCGGGGTCCGACAGGTTCACCCGGCGCAGCGCCACGGTAACAATCTCGGCCCCCGCCGCGCGCGCAGCATCGGCGTTCTGCTGATAGCTCGCATACTTGCCCGTGCCCACGATGAGGCGCGAGTTGTAGGTTTTTCCGGCGATGATCAACGGGTCTGACATGGGCTTCCAACGGTTCCTGAAGGGCTTCTCTGACGGGTTTTAGCGGCCTTTCGGCTTATCCCCCACCCACAAACTGTACAAGTTCCAGCCGGTCGCCCTCTTCCAGCACGGTAAAGGCATGTTCGGACTTCGGCACGATCTCCAGATTGCGCTCCACGGCCACGCCGCGCGGGTCGCGCCCAGTAAGCTCTGACAGCTCTTCCACCAGCATCGCGACGGTCATTCCCGGGTTCACCTGCCGTAGCTCGCCATTCAGGGTGATCTGCATGTCTACTCGCCTCCCGTTTGTGCCCCCTTGCCTTGCCGGGCGTTCCAGAGCAAGACGGGGTCCATGTCAAAACCGATATATGTTCTCGGTGGGCCAAACCTCAACCTGCTCGGTACGCGCGAGCCGGAGATCTATGGCCACGAAACCCTCGAGGGTATCCATACCCGCCTGCGCAGCCTCTCCGGCGACGTGCCCCTTGAGGCGCGCCAGACCAACCATGAGGGCGAACTTGTCGACTGGGTTCAGGAGGCTTCGGCCAAGGGCTCAGCCGTCATTCTCAATGCTGGCGCCTATACACACACATCTGTGGCCTTGCATGATGCCCTCAGGGCCTGCAAAGTACCGGTCATTGAAGTGCACCTGTCCAATCCGGCGGCGCGCGAAGCCTTCCGCCAAGTGAATTATGTTGCGCCTGTTGCAAAAGCTACAATTGCGGGCCTTGGTGCCTATGGTTATGAGCTCGCGCTTCTGGCAGCCAAGTCCCTGACGGGCCAAGGAGATAATTAGCACCCCATGAGCACTGCAAAGACAAAACTCGACACCGGCCTCGTCCGGGAGCTGGCCGCCATCCTCCGGGAAGCCGACCTCGGCGAAGTTGAAATCGAGCACGAAGGCCTGCGCATCCGCGTCAGCAAGCCCGCCGCGCCCGTGATGCAAACGGCCCAGTACGCCGCTGCACCGGCGCCTGTCGCCGCTGCACCGGCTGCTGCCGCACCGACTGCTGCCGCTGCAGCGCCCGCAGCACCGGCCGTTTCCGACAATGCGATCAAGTCGCCCATGGTCGGCACCGTCTATCTCGCCCCAGAACCCGGCGCGAAACAGTTCTTCAATATCGGCGACAAGGTCAAAAAGGGCGACACGCTCATGCTGGTCGAAGCCATGAAGACCTTCAACCCCGTCGAGGCCGACCGGGCCGGCACGCTCACGGCCCTCTATGTTACCGACTCCCAGCCGGTCGAATTCGGCGAACCGCTAGCCCTGATCGAATAGCATGACTGAGCCCCGCACGATAAAGAAGGTCCTCATCGCTAATCGCGGTGAGATTGCCCTGCGTATCCACCGCGCCTGTAAGGAAATGGGCCTGTCCACGGTCGTCGTGCATTCCACGGCTGACCGCGACGCCATGGCCGTTCGCCTGGCCGATGAAAGCGTCTGCATCGGCCCGCCGCCGTCGTCCGAGAGCTATCTCAAGAAGTCCCAGATCCTGGCAGCTGCCGAAATCACCGGCGCCGACGCGATCCACCCCGGCTATGGCTTCCTGTCCGAGAACGCCCAGTTTGCGGAAATGGTTGAGGCCCACGGTCTCGCCTTTATCGGCCCGACGGCCGAGCATATCCGCATCATGGGCGACAAGATCGCCGCCAAGGTCGCGATGATCGAAGCTGGCGTGCCTTGTGTGCCCGGCTCCGAAGGCGCGCTGACCTCCATTGCGGAGGCCAAGAAGGCCGCCAAGAAAATCGGCTTCCCGGTTCTCGTAAAAGCCTCTGCCGGCGGCGGTGGCCGCGGCATGAAGTTGGCCCGCACCGAGGCGGACCTCGAAAACGCGGTCAAAACCGCCAAGACCGAGGCGAAGGCCGCCTTTGGCGATGACGCCGTCTATCTCGAGAAATATCTCGAAGGCCCGCGCCATATCGAAGTTCAGATCATTGCCGACACCCACGGCAACGTGGCCCACCTCTGGGAACGCGACTGCTCCCTGCAGCGCCGCAACCAGAAAGTCCTCGAAGAAGCCCCTTCGCCAGCCCTCAATCAGGCCCAGCGCGAAGAGATCGGCAACATCTGCGCCAAGGCCATGAAAAAGCTGGGTTATCGCGGCGCCGGTACGATCGAGTTCCTCTATGAAGACGGCAAGTTTTACTTCATCGAAATGAACACCCGTCTGCAGGTCGAACACCCGGTCACAGAAATGATCACCGGCATCGACCTTGTGCGCGAGCAGATCCGCATCGCCGAAGGCAAGAAACTGTCCTTCAGCCAGCAGGATGTCATGCTGGTCGGCCACGCCATCGAGTGCCGCATCAATGCCGAGCACCCGGAAACCTTCGTCCCTTCGCCGGGCCTGATCACGGATTTCCATGCGCCGGGCGGCCCCGACGTGCGCCTCGATAGCGCGGCCTATGCGGGTTATCGCATCCCGCCCTATTATGACTCGCTGATCGGCAAGCTCATCGTGCACGGCCGGACGCGCCGCGAATGCATCATGCGCCTGCGCCGAGCCCTGTCGGAAATGGTTGTTGGGGGCGTCTTCACCACGCTCGACCTGCACCGTCGCCTCGTCGAGAATGATGATGTCCTTGCCGGCGAGTACAACATCCACTGGCTGGAAAAATTCCTCGCCGAGAACAAGATCACCGCTGAATAGGTCGCAAGGCTTGTCCACAGCTGGCGCCGTCTGCCCCATGGACAGGCGGGCCTGAGGGACTCATATTCCGGCCATGTCTTCGCGCTTTGGAACACAGGACCTGCTCGCCTGCTATCGCCGGGGTGTCTTCCCCATGGCGGACTCGCGCGACGATCCGAACCTGTTCCTTGTCGACCCGGACATGCGCGGCATCCTCCCTCTGGACGCCTTCCATATACCCCGCCGCCTGAAGCGGACGGTCCTCAAGGACCCGTTCCGTGTTACCGCAGACACCGCCTTCACGCGCGTCATGGAGTTCTGCGGCGAAGAAACAGACGGGCGCGAAAGCACCTGGATAAACTCCGCAATCCTCAATCTTTACAGTGCGCTGCACCGCGAAGGACACGCCCACTCCATCGAATGCTGGGACGGTGACCACCTCGTTGGCGGGCTTTATGGCGTGTCGGTGGGAGGAGCGTTTTTTGGCGAGAGCATGTTCTCGCGCGCAACGGACGCGTCAAAGATCGCGTTGGTTCATCTGGCGGCGCGTCTGATCGCTGGTGGCTATACGCTGCTCGATGCGCAGTTCCACAATCCGCATCTGGAACAGTTCGGCCTGATCGAAATCCCACGTGCGGATTTCAAGGCCCGCCTCCGCGCAGCCCTGACAATCGAGGGGAACTTCTATTCCGGTGTCGGCTCGGTGTCGTCTACCGGCGGCGCGTCTTCGACCATCGGCTCGTCCGACGAAGCGGCGTTGCGCTCAGGCAGTTTCACCGGATCAGGCGCCGTGCAGCGGATCACCCAGACGTCATAGACAGGGTGCTCAAGCGCGCTGAGGCCCGGCGATGAGGCATACATCCAGCCGGAGAAAAGCTCCGGGTTCTCGTCACTAGACGTTTCAACCTCGCTGGCATCAACAGCGGCTTCCATCGTCTCGACAGCCACTGGCTGGGTCGAATGGATCTTCAGGAACGCCGCGCTTTCGGGCGCCTCCTCAGGCGGGGTCTGATAGCAGGCTTTCAGCTCGACCTTCAGCGAGCCGAATACGACCGGCTCTCCCACCTTCACTTCGATATCCGTCGACCGGCCGGTGATCTTGTCCAGCGCCCGCAAGGTCGCCCTGTCCTTCTGCGCATAGGTCGCAGCATGAGCTGCGCCGATGAGGCCAAGGCCAAGAGCCGTTGCGGCGAGGAATCGGATCATTGGCCATCATCTCCAGAAGGCGCAGGATAAGGATCATCCGCCGGGGCGGGATAAGGGTCAGCTGCTTCAGGCTCGCTGTCAGTTTCCGGTGCCGTGGCAGGCTCCGCCTTCACAGGCTCAGGCGCTTTTTCAGCCGCAGGCTGCTTCTTCGGCGCAGGCTTTGGCTCTGCTGCGGGCTCAGGAGCCGCTTCCGCAGGCTCAGCAGGCGCTTCAGCCGCATCGGCATTGTCACCACCACCACCACCACCACCACCACCACCACCACCACCCGCAAACGAAGCGAACAGGGTCAGCAGGTCCACGCTACCGCGCGTATACTGGATTTCACCGGTGCCATCCTGCGGGATAACATCATAACCGCCACCTGGCTCGAGGCCGATATAGCTGCCGCCGAGGAGGCCATCGGTCGAGATCCGCGCATCCGTGTCGTCCGGCAGCTCCCACTTCTTGTCGAGCGCCAGTGTCAGCACGGCTTCGAAACGTTTGGGGTCGCCCTCGATGGATTTCACAACGCCGGCCTTCACGCCCGCGATGCGCACATCGGAGCCGCGCGAGATACCGGACACATTGTTGAAGCGCGCAATCACGGTGTACTGGTCACCGCTCGCTTCGGCATCGCCGCCTACGGCCAGCGCGAACCAGAGGAAGACGGCCGCAACCGCGACAACGACTGCCCCGACGAGTGTTTCAAAGATCGATTCACGCATCTGGGGTCCATGCCTCATAGTCGCCGTCAGACTTCTGGCGAACGCCGCTGGCGCCCACGCTGCCTTTCGGCTTCACGGCATAAGGGGTGCCGGTCATGTTCGGTGTGTGATCCGTTTCCCAGTCGCGCCGCTCCAGCGGCATATGGGTCGGCGGCTGGTCCACGGTGTGGTGCAGCCAGCCGTGCCAGTCAGCCGGCACTTTCGACGGCTCGGCGAGGCCTTCATACATCACGTAGCGGCGATGGCGGCCTTCCAGCGAGGTCTTGCGCTCCTCGAAATACTTGTTGCCATACTCATCGGTGCCGACATAGCCGCTGCGCCGCTTGATGTCGAAATTGGCGCCGACGGTATTCCCGTTCCACCAGGTGAAAATGTGCTTCAGCATCGTAGGCCTGTCCTGACGTGACTTGATGGCGGCAATATGGCGCCAGTCGGCCTGTTAATCCAGACCGCCGCGGCAGGCAATGCGCCGCATGGCCGGATTGCACCGCATTGAGGCCTGCCATGGGTGACGACAGGGCCGATGTCGGATAGCGTCTGGATAACGCCAAGACTGTGAAAGGGCCGCCAATGTACGGATCATTCAAGGCCGCTGGACTGTTCGCAGTGCTCCTGTCAGTCGCGTGTACCAGCGCACCAGCAACCGCAGATACGACTGCAGATGCCCCGCAACTGACCTATCGCAATTCGCCATTTTTCATGTTCGACAGTCCCGACAGTTTCAGTGCGAATATCGGACTGGCCGACGTGGACAATGATGGCGATCTCGACGTGCTGGTGGCCAATGGACGCCACTGGGCACAGCAGGATTATGTCTACCTGAACGCCGGTAATGGACGCCTGCTTGAAGCCCGGCCAATTGGCGACACGATGGGCCCCTCCTACATCGTGCTCGCGGGCGACATCGATGGCGACGGAGACATGGACGCCGTGATGATTCGCGATGTCCTGCCCGCTCAATCGTTCATGAATGACGGCACAGGAAGGTTTTCCTTCGCCGGGCTCGTCGAGGGCACGGGCGGCGCAGCACGCAATGCGATCCTGACCGACCTCAATAAGGATCAGACCCTCGATATTGTGATTGCCCGTCGCGGCGGGACAAACCTGCTGGCGCTGGGCCGGGGCGACGGCACATTCGAGGCCGCCACATCACTCGAAGGGCCTGAGGACGGCGCCACCGGTCTTGCGGCGGCTGATATTGATGGAGACGGCGACGTGGACCTCGCCTTTGCCCGTCGTGACGACAATGAAAGCCTGATCCTGCTGAATGACGGCGCGGCGGAATTCACGGCCCGCCCGCTGCCGAACAGCCGCGGCGACCATCGCCAGGCCGTCCTCGCTGACCTGACAGGCGACGGCCACGTGGATCTGCTGCTCTCAGCCATAGGCGCGGAAAACCCCCTCTTCGTCGGCGACGGCACGGGCAATTTCACCCTTGGCGGACACGTTGGCTCGGCAAGCGAGGTGACACAGGCGCTCGCGGCAGCAGACCTCGATGGCGACGGCGATATCGATATCGTCGTCGGGGCTGGCGAAACCTCCAATGCCGTCTATTTCAATGACGGAAACGGCACGTTCGCCGCGCTCCCGCTCGATGACGAGGCTGAGGACACATATGGGGTCGCGATAGGCGACATGGACGGCGATGGCATACCCGACCTTGTTTTCGCCAATTCCGAGGCGCCCAACATGGTTATGACCGCACGGCGGCAAAAATAATCGCGCAAATTTCGGACCGATCCCTGTATTTGCCGACGTTTGACGTTGAAGCCTGACCTTCCAAGGGTCACGCTGGCAGAAAGTGATTCGCGAAGGAGCCGCTTATGCCTGACCAGAGCCTCGACGAAATCCTCTCAGCGGCCGAATCAGACGGCCTGATCTCCGCCGAAATGCCCTTCGGACGGCTCTGCCGCGCCGCCGGTCTCGCGCCTCAGGACATGACGCCTCACGCGCTCGACCATCTGGCCTCCGCCGCATCCGTCGCGAGCCTTCAGAGCGTGTCGCAACTCTCCCTCGCTGAAATGCTCGAACGCCTCGGCCCTGCCCCGCGCAATGCCGAACTGGCCGAAGCGCTCGCCTCCGGCCTACCGCAGGACCTGCTGGAAGAGGCACTGCGCCTGCCCGGCGGCATCCTGCGCACCGCAGACGCCCTGCGCGCCGCCGCCGTCGATACGCCTGCCCCGCCCCCTGCCGTGTTCACCGCCGCGCCCGTGGATGTTGCGCTCGAGCCCTCGCTCCTCGCCGCCCTGCGCGAAGGCGGCGAAGTCTTCTTCCTGCAGTCCGCCCTGCCCGCCGCTGCAACGCCTGCGCGCGTGGTGGATGTGGCCCAGGCCGTCAGCCCGGATGGTTTCGAAGACGGTTTCCTCGTCTCCGCCATTGAGGCCGCTGCCGCACAGATGAAGGAGGGCGTCATCCTCCTCACAGGCCTTGGCGCCGCCGTCATGGCCCTCGGCCTCGACTATGGCTCTGAGGATGGCATTGCCGCTGGCGCCGCGCTCACGGCCCTTGTCCGTTCAGCTGCGACGGGCGCGGCCTTCGGTGCCGCGCACGCCAAGCCGCTCGGCCTGCAGGCCCGCAAAGCCTCCACCAAGCGCCCTTGCCAGGTCCTGATCCTGCCCATTGTCGACCCGATGGTGGCCCTGCCGGAATGCGAGAGCGATGCGGCCGCCCCCGTCCGCGCCGTCCTCACCTATGGCGACGACGCCCCCAGCCTCACTCGCGCAGCCCGCCTCGGCCTCGCTGCCCGCGCGCCTGAGGCCCTGCCCGGCGTGCTCGACCAGATCAGCCATGCCGGCGCGCAGGACCTCGAAGCATCGCTCGGCACCGCCCGCCTGCGCGACCGTGGCTTCACCGAAGCCGCGCTGGACCGTGTCAGCCGCGCCCTCGGCGAAGGCCTGCCGCTCAATGCTGCCTTCTCCCGCTGGGTACTCGGCGACGAGATCATCTCGCATGATCTGAAACTCACGCCTGAAAACTTTGATGCCGACGGACGCGGCGTTCTCTCGGCCATGGGTTTCTCGCGCGCGGACATCGCAAAGGCCGAAGCCGCCATTGATGGCGCTGGTGAAGCCCTCGCTTCGCGCGCCCTGCAGGAATGCGGCTTCGTGCTGGATGTCTCCGCCGAGGACGAGATCCGCTTTGCCGCCGCCTGTAACAAGGTGCTCGGCGGCGGTGTGACGGTCCCGGTCAGCGCCCGCGCTGGTCTCGACATGGCCGAAGCCATCACCGCAGACGGCCTCTCGGCGCACCTCATGGGCCACCGCTCCCCGCCCGGCGACGATGTGCGCGACCGGATGGAGCATATCCTCTCCCTCGCCGAGGAACTGGCCGAGGAGGCTGACACACCACAAGCCACGCCCGAGTTCACAGAGGCGCGCAGCGCCGCCCGCACGCGCCTGCCGGACCGTCGCAAGGGCTATATCCAGAAAGCCACTGTCGGCGGCCACAAGGTCTACCTGCACACAGGCGAATTCGATGACGGCCAGCTCGGCGAGATCTTCCTCGACATGCACAAGGAAGGCGCCGCCTTTCGCAGCCTGATGAACAATTTCGCCATCGCCACATCGATCGGCCTGCAATACGGCGTGCCACTGGAAGAATTCGTCGACGCCTTCGTGTTCACACGCTTCGAACCGGCCGGGCAGGTCACCGGCAATGACCGCATCACGCGCGCCACCTCCATCCTCGACTATATCTTCCGCGAACTCGCCGTCTCCTATCTCGGCCGCGACGACCTCGCCGAGGCTGACGTCACCCATGACGGCCTCGGTCGCGGCGCAGGCGATGCCACCCGCGAGCCTGCCCCGTTCACCGAGGAAGCCGCCCAGATTATCTCGCGCGGCTTCTCGCGGGGCCAGCTGCCCGACAATATCGTCATCCTCGACAAGCGCCGCGCCGAGAAGCAGGCCGAATCAGACCTGGACGACGAATCCGAGGAACTCGCTCCGCCGCCCTACCTCGAACAGGGTTGCGAAGCATGCGGCAGCTTCACCCTCTTCGCCGTGGGTGAGGATGGCGACACAGCCTGTGACACATGTGGGGAAGAAGGCCGCCTGTCGCGGTAGCATTCCCTCTTTTTCAACCAGTATTCAGGGGCTTACGCAGCGGAAACACTTCCGCGACAATCCGGCAACACTTGGGACGCATCTGCAGTTGTTACAGTTTGTTCAGTATAGCTCGCTACCACAAAGCGATATCCCGGATACATGACTGGTATGCCTTTTCGCCTGATTTTGCCTGCCGTGATCGCCCTACTTGGCGCATCCTTTCCGGCTGTCGCACAAAGCAAGCCCGTCGCATGGCAGCCCGGCTATGTCGGCTCGTGCGGGGGCTGCAACCTCGCTGGCCGCAACATGTCCGGCTGGACGCTCAGCGGCGCCAACTACCGCGAAGCCAATCTCGAATTCGCCTTCATGCGCGGCATCCAGGCCACCAGCACCAATTTCGAGGGCGCCAATGCCGCGGGCGTTGACCTGCGCACCGCCCTGCTGACGGCCGCCCACTTCTCCGATGCCATCCTCACCAATGCCCGCCTCATGGGCGTTCAGGCCTCAGGCGCGGAATTCCGCAAATCCATCCTGCGCGGTGCCAACATGCAAGGCGCGCTTATGGTCGGCGCCAATTTCTCCGATGCCGACCTCGGCGAAACCCAGCTGGATGAAGCCGACCTCTCCGGCGCAAACCTCAGCGGCGCGAAGTTCGACAAGGCCGTGATGAAAGCCACCGTTCTCAACGGCGCCAACATGACCGGCGTCGTCATGACAGGCGCAGACGTGGCCGGCGCCTCGTTCCGCGATGTACGCTTCATTGGGGCTGACCTTTCGGGCATGACCCATCACGATCTGGCCAATTTCGAGGGCGCCTGCAGCTCGATCGACACGCTGATGCCACCGGGCCTGCTGCTGCCCCTCTGCGGCGACGTCATCATGGCGAGCGCCACGGCTCAATAAGCCCGTATCCAAAAGCTCCGCAGTCCCGGCGAACGCCGGGACCTCAGGCAATTGAAGAAACCAATTCAGCCAAACCGCATGAGACCCCGGCTTTCGCCGGGGATACGTATGGATGGTAAGCCGCTATCGCCTCAGGATTTAACCTGAGGCGCCATGCGGATGTTCAGCTCTTTCAGCTGCTTGTCGTCGACAGGGCTCGGTGCCCCCATCAGCAGGTCGCGTGCCTGACCGTTCATCGGGAACAGCGTGACATCGCGGATATTCTCGGCATCCGCCAGCAACATGACGATCCGGTCGACGCCCGGTGCGATGCCGCCATGCGGCGGGGCGCCATAGCGGAACGCGTTCAGCATGCCGCCAAACTCGGCCTCGACGACTTCAGGGCCGTATCCCGCCATCTCGAAGGCCTTGAGCATCACGTCAGGGCGGTGGTTCCGGATGGCACCCGATGACAGTTCGATACCGTTACAGACGATGTCATACTGGAAGGCCTTGATGTCGAGGATCTCTTCCTCGGTCTTGGCTGCGGTCAGGGCCTCCATGCCGCCTTGTGGCATCGAGAACGGGTTGTGGCTGAAGTCGATCTTCTTGTTGTCTTCGTCATATTCGAACATCGGGAAGTCGACGATCCAGCAGAACCGGAACACGCCCTCTTCAATCAGCTCAAGCGACTTGCCAAGCTCGTTCCGGGCAGCGCCCGCCAGCTTGTAGGCCGCGCTCTTTGCGCCTGCCGAGAAGAATACGCCGTCGCCAGCGCCGAGCCCCATATGAGCCAGCAGATCGGCCAGATGGCCCGCCTCAAAGCCTTTGAGCACAGGGTCCTGACTGTCCACACCGCCGCCATCAGCCTCCTTCAGGCGCGCATAGCCAAGGCCGGGCGCCTGCATCTCTTTCTTGGCCCACTTATCCATGTCATCGAAGAACTTGCGGGACTTTTCAGCCGCAGCCTTCGGCGCCGGAATGGCAATGACCTTGCCGCCGCCCTTGATGATCTTCGCAAAGATGCTGAAACCGGTCTTGCTTTCATCCGCAAAGAAATCGGTCACATCGCAGAGTTCCAGCGGGTTGCGCAGGTCTGGCTTGTCGGAACCATATTTCGCCATCGATTCAGCGTAGGGAATATGCACGAACGGTTCAGCCGGGACGGAGCGTCCCTTGCCTTCCCAGTCAGCAAACTCCTCGAACACGCCGCGCATGACAGGCTCAATCGCGCCAAACACGTCATCCTGCGTGACAAAGCTCATTTCGATATCGAGCTGGTAGAACTCACCCGGCGACCGGTCAGCGCGCGCGTCTTCGTCGCGGAAGCACGGCGCAATCTGGAAATAACGGTCAAAGCCGGACACCATCAGCAGCTGCTTGAACTGCTGCGGCGCCTGCGGCAGCGCGTAGAATTCGCCGGGATGCAGGCGCGACGGCACGAGGAAGTCGCGGGCGCCTTCCGGGCTGGAGGCCGTCAGGATGGGCGTCTGGTATTCCATGAAGCCCTGCGCAATCATGCGCTGGCGCAGACTGGCGATGACCTGGCTGCGCAGGATCATGTTCTTGTGCAGCGTCTCGCGGCGCAGGTCGAGATAGCGGTGCTTCAGGCGGATATCTTCCGGATAGTCCGGCTCCGCAAAGACAGGCAGCGGCAGCTTTTCAGCTGCACTCTCGATAATCAGCGTGTCTGCGGGCAATTCCACCTCGCCTGTGGGCAGTTCGGCATTAACCGCCTCTGCCTCTCGCGAGATTACCTTGCCGGTCACGGTCAGCACGCTTTCGGCCGAGGCGCGCTTGGCGTCCTCGTAGAAAGGCGCGCCTGGGTGGACCACGACCTGCGTCAGGCCATAATGGTCGCGCAGATCGATGAACAGGGCGCCGGCATGTTCGCGGCGGCGGTGCAGCCAGCCGGACAATTTGACGGTTTCGCCCACGTGGGACTTGCGAAGTTCACCGCATGTATGGGTGCGATAGGCGTGCATCGGATCGTTTCTCCGGAAAGGCATTCATTATAAATCAGGGGCGCAAGGGCATTTAAGCCCTTTCACTTGTCAAGGGCCTGCGATACGCAAGCCCGCGATGACTGACAACACCTTGACTCCCATTACTGAGCAGTCGGCGCTCGAAGACCTGTGCGGCAAACTGGCCGAATCGGACTTCATCTGCGTCGATACCGAATTCCATCGGGAAACGACCTACTGGCCGGAACTCTGCCTCGTGCAGGCCTCCGCACCGGGGGTCGAGGGCCTTATTGACCCTCTGGCCGAGGATCTGGACATCGGTCCCTTCCTTGACCTGATCGCCATGGATAACCGGGTAAAGGTGTTTCACGCCGCCCGGCAGGACATCGAAATCTTCAATCGCCTGATCGGCCATCCGCCCGGCCCGATCTTCGATACCCAGGTGGCTGCAATGGCCCTCGGCTATGGCGACTCGATCTCATACGACAATCTGGTCCAGCGCGTCGTGCGCCGCCAGATCGACAAATCCAGCCAGTTCACTGACTGGATGCGCCGTCCGCTCAGCCAGAAACAGCTGATCTACGCCCTCGGAGACGTCACGCACCTGCGCGACATCTACCTGATCATGCGCGAAGAGCTGGAAAAATCCGGCCGCATGAACTGGGTTCGTGAGGAAATGGCCGATCTGGAAGATCCCGCCAAATACGACACCGACCCGATGAATGCCTGGCAGCGCCTGAAACTGCGCAAGCCCAAGAAGGACTATGCCGCCATCGTGGTGGCCGTCGCCGCGTGGCGCGAACGCCTCGCGCAGGAACTGGACAAGCCGCGCCGCCGCATCCTCAAGGATGACGCGATTCAGGAAATCGCGGCCCAGAAGCCGCGTAACGAGAACGATTACAACCAGCTGCGCGCCGTGCCCTCGGGCTTCATCCGCTCCAAGCATGGCCAGGGCCTGATGGAAGCCGTGATCGAGGCCATCGACAATCCGGACAAGTTCGCCCCCGAACTGGAGCCGCGCGTGCAGAATGCGCAAATCCCGGCCGGCGCCCCGGAATTGCTCAAAGTGCTGCTCAAGCATGTCAGCGACGAGCACAATGTCGTGCCCCGCCTGATCGCCAATGCGGCCGATATCGACCGCATTGCCCGTGGCGAGACGACCGAAGACATCGCGGCCATGACCGGCTGGCGCTATGATATGTTCGGCAAGAAGGCGCAGGCCCTGCTCAACGGCCAGCTCGCCGTCTCCTTCCAGGGTGGTCAGGTCCGCCTCTTCGACGTCTAGGCCCAGTCTTAGACCTCGACGACCTTCGGCTTCAGCCGCAGCTGGTTCGCCGTCTGCGACAGGCGCCGCAACACCGTGTCCGATACCATCGGCGCATCCACTTTCAGCACATGCAGTTCCAGGTCGCCGCCTTTCCGCGCGAGGCTGGCCCGCTGCAGGATCGGCCCTGAGCGCCCCGAAAACACCGCACCGAGCCGCATGGCGCTGCCCAGCTGCTTGGCCCGGTCAGCCTGCTCATCGGTCGTCAGGTCGAGATACTCGCTCGGCCGCTTGAAATCCTTCTCGTAGCGACAGCCGATCGCATAGGCGATCATCGCCCGCTCCGCATGGCTCACGCCCGCATAGGGCGCCCTGAGGGCCTGTTCATAGGCCAGCAGCGAGCGGTGGTCCGGATGGAAGCGCCCTGCGCTGTCGGCCATCATGCAGGCCGCCTTCTCGATCCGCGCATCCGCCGCCGGTGAGCCGAACAGGTCCGCTTCCGGACCGAAGGCCGGGCTGACGAATTCATGCAGCGCCTGACCGAAAGCGATCTGGTTATGGTCAAGCCGCCCGAAGGCGATCACGCCATCCAGCAGCGGATCGGTCACCGCCGCGCCCGTCAGGTCGCGCAGCACGCCCTCGCGCAGGCCGCCGGACGATATCGTCACGCCCTCCAGCTGGCTGCTCGCCAGCACTTCTTCCAGGATCATCGCCGCAATCGGCAGGTGTTTCGCCCGGCGCCGGTCCACCTTCTCGATCACGCTGCGGGCTGCCGGGTTGGTCACGCTGTCGAAGCAGAGCTTCGCTGCGCGCGCCACCTGCCCCTCATTCATCTGATAGCCCTGCAGCACGTGGAGGGAATAATCCTCCACATCCATGTTCAGCCGCGCGAACGAGCGCCAAGCGCCGCCCACCGCATAGAAACGGCCCTGCGCCCCCGGCAAGGCCTTCGACTTCTTCAGCTCGGCCTTCACCTTCTTGCGCAGCTCGCGCAGGTCCATCACGTCCTCGGCCAGTGACAGCGGCCCCAGCAGCAGGCTCTCCCCCAGCGCCTTGCCATAACCGATGCGCTGGAATTCCAGGCTTGATCCGCCAAGGTCGCCCATCACGCCCTTGGGCTGGTGGAAACTCGCCTCCACGCCCAGCGCCGATAGCCGCGCCTCGTCCGCGCCCGACAACACCCTCACCGGACGCCCCAGCACGCGCCCAGCCTTCTTCACGAAGTCCGGCCCGTCGCTCGCCTCGCGCACGGCCGCCGTGGCGACGGCGGTATAATTACGCAGGTTCAGCGCCTTCAGGATCGCCCGATACCGGCTCAGTGCCCCCAGCGCTGCCTCCCGGCCGGTGGGTGACAAAGTCCCGCGCTTTATCAGTCCCTCGCCCAGCCCCGCCATCACCTTCTCATTGAAGGTCTGCAGGATCGACGATCCGAGCACGTCATAGATCACAAGACGAACAGAGTTCGACCCGATATCGATAATGCCGGCGCGTTCTGATTTCGGGAACATCATGCCGACTTGCCGCCCTTGTGCGACAGGCGCGGGGGCAGGCTGACTTCAAGGGCACTCCCTCGCCCGGAAAGGCTTGGATTGTCCATGAAATACTGGTGCGCCTCGAAGGCCGTCTCGCGGTTTTCCGGCTTCACGCGGCGATAGTCGCCATCCGCCTCCATGATCCAGCTCTGTGTCTCGTCATTCAGGTTCGCCACCATGATCTGGTTCAGCACCTGGCGATGCACGGTCGGGTTTTCGATCGGCACCAGCGCCTCGACGCGCCGCGTCAGGTTGCGCGGCATCCAGTCAGCCGACGAGATGAACACTTTGGCATTCGGCGATGGCAGTGTCTCACCATTGGCGAAGCACACGATCCGCGAGTGCTCCAGGAAGCGGCCCACAATGCTCTTCACGGCAATGGTCTCCGACAGGCCGGGCACACCCGGACGCAGGCAACAGATGCCCCGCACCACCAGCGTGATCGGCACACCCGCCTGGCTCGCCTCATAAAGCTTGTCGATCACCTCGCCGTCCACAAGCGAGTTCATCTTGGCCCAGATGCCGCAAGGCTGGCCCTTCCTGGAGGCCGCCGCTTCCGCCTCGATCATCTTGATCAGGTTCGACCGCAGGGTCAGCGGCGACATGGAAATCTTCTCCAGCACCGGGCCAACATCCGGCGGCTCGCGATAGGCGGTCACGAAGTTGAATAGCCGGTTCGCATCGCGCCCCAGCGCCGCATCAGCCGTGAACAGGGAAAGGTCCGTATAGATACGGGCATTGATCGGATGATAGTTCCCCGTCCCGAAATGCGTATACGAACGAAGCTCCGTCCCCTCACGCCGCACCACCAGCGACACCTTGGCGTGCGTCTTGTACTCGATAAACCCGTAGACCACCTGCACACCGGCCCGTTCCAGGTCGCGCGCCAAGCGCAGGTTCGCCTCCTCGTCAAAGCGCGCCTTGATCTCCACCAGCGCGGTCACGTTCTTGCCGGACTCTGCCGCCTCGATCAGCGCCGCCACAACCGGCGAGTTGGATGTCGTGCGATACAGCGTCTGCTTGATGGCCACGACCTGTGGGTCCGCTGCGGCCTGCCGGATAAACTGGACCACCACATCAAAGCTCTCGAACGGGTGGTGGACCAGAATGTCCTTTGCCCGGATCGCTGCAAAGCAATCGCCACCCATCTCGCGGATGCGCTCGGGATAGCGCGGCTCATAAGGCGGGAATTGCAGGTCCAGTCGGTCGTCGACGATCAACTCAGACAGCTGCGCCATGCCCAGAATGCCATCATACAGAACCGTATCGGCCTGTTCGGCGCCAATCTCATGGGTAATGAATTCACGCAGCTTGTCCGGCGCGCTCGACTGCATCCTGAGGCGCACGATACGGCCCCGGCGCCGCTGCTTCAGCATCACCTCGAACTCGCGGATCAGGTCTTCGGCCTCTTCCTCGATATCGATATCGCTGTCACGCACAACGCGGAAAAGGCACCGGTCCTTCTCCACGAAACCGGGGAACAATTCCTCCAGGAACAGGCCGATCACGTCTTCCAGCGCGATGAACCGCATATGGCCCTTGGTCGTCTTCGGCAGCCGGATGAAGCGGCGCACAAAGGCCGGCAGCGGCACGATGCCGACATGCCCTTCGCCGCCCGAACGGGAGGCAAGGTCAACGGCAATCGAAAAGCCAAGGTTCGGAATGAACGGGAACGGGTGCGCCGGGTCCACCGCCAGCGGTGTCAGCACCGGAAAGATATTGTTGCGGAAATAGGTCTCGAGGTCAGTGCGTTCCTTCTTGGTCAGCGCGGCGGCCGAAAGGACGTGGATATTCTCCGCCGCCATTTCCTCTTTCAGGATGCGCCACTGTTCCTGCTGGTCTGCGATCAGGCGCAGCGACGCCTTCTCGATCTGCTCGACCTGTTCGGAGGGTTTCAGCCCGTCCTGGCTAGGCTTGACGATACCGGCCCGCACCTGCTCACGCAGGCCCGCATAGCGCACCATTTCGAACTCATCGAGGTTGCTTGCCGAGATGGACAGGAAGCGCAGACGCTCCAGCAGGGGGTGCGCCTTGTTGGCCGTCTCTTCCAGCACACGCCGGTTGAATTCCAGCCAGGACAGTTCCCGGTTGAGGAACCTGTCAGGCGACGCCTTCAGCGCCTTTTGGGTTCGCGTCGTTCCGTCTGCCATGTTTGCCCCGTCAGCTTTCAGTTCAGTATCACGACTCAGCCGTCCGGCGCCCGATCCTGCATTGCATCGAGCACCTCCTTCACCAGCGGCACGCTGGGCGCCCGGCCAAGGTCGGTTACGCCATCGCTCAGCCTTTCGGCAAAGGTCTCAATGGCCTCATAGGAGAGATCAAGCCGCGGAACCAGATATTTGAGGACATCCGGCTCCAGTTTGAGGAAATGCCGCACCGCAGCCGCCTTCAGCCGTCCCATCATCATCGCCTCATCCGGCGGGTCGATTTCCGTCACGGGCATGGAATTGAGGCGCGATTTCAGGTCCGCCGAAGGCGCCTGCCATTGCGGCGGCGGCACGTTGGCGGTCAGCAGCATCCGCCCGGCCCCGCTGGAAATGAGGTTGATCAGCGACAGCACCTTGTCGCCTGCGGGCACGCGGTCTGCCCCGTCGATCGCCGTGAAAGCCGCCGCCCGCGCATCCACGTCCCGCGCCTTCAGGCTGGCAAAGGCCTTCGCCTCGAACACATCGCCGCCAAAGCGCTGCGCCCAGGCATGGGCAATCGTGGTCAGCCCCGACTTTGGAGCGCCCACGAGGCACAGCACCGGCGTCGGCCAGTTCTCTGGCCGCTGCACGATGCGCAGGGCGCTCTCGTTGACGGGGGAAACCACCAGATCGGCGAAGCCGAGCCCCGTGGCGGGAAATCCAAAACTCAACTGGTCGGGCATGCCGGGCCTGTCAGGATACTCTGGCTCACGGCCTCGCCGTGGCAGACACGGCAGAGCTGAGCACGAGGCCGTCTTCACCATCCGGCGCTGCGGCCAGCGACACACCGCGCTGCAACAAGTCATTCTGCAGCCGTGGCTCATCGCCCGCATAGGCAAAGGTCACCAGCGCGCCATCGCGGGCAATCGCCGTGATCTTGAAATCCGAGACGAGCGGGGAACGGGCCAGCGCCCCGCGCAGCGTGTTCCACTCGGCAAGCGACGTGTAGCGCACGCTCGCACTGGTGGTGGTCCGCGAGCCACCACGGATGATCGACAGCTGCTTCCAGTTCTCGTCCATCAGGGCAGAGGCTGCGGCTGCGGCATCCGCCAGCGTCGGTACTGAATTCGTCGTGCCAACCAGTTCGGTCCCGGCTGCCGTCACGGTCGACAGCGTCACGCGATAGGCGCCCTCGCTGCCAGCCAGTTCAGCCAGCACGCCGCGCCGCGCATTGACGGTCGCCGCTTCGGTCGAAACCTGCGACCAGTCGGAATAATTGGAATAGCCAGGGTCCGTTGCCGTCACATAGGGTGTCAGCGCCGTGGAATTGCGTGGGCCCAGCGCTGCCCGCCAGGCTTCCTGCGCCTGGTAGTCCGCTGCCAGCGGCACCATCAGGCTAAGGGGCCCCTGCGTGTCCACATAGGGCACGCCTTTCTGATCGAGATGCGCGCGTACCATCAGCGGATTGAGTACAACCGAGAGGACGCCGCGATAGCGCCCGGCGCCCGCATTCTCTTCCTGCACGTCCACAGCTGCCGCAAGGCGCTCGGCCAGTGCATAATCCACCGGCAGTCCGCCGACAGCGGCCCGGTCAGACGCAAGGGTGATCTTGTCGAGCAGGCGCCGCGCCGCTTTCTGGCGCGCAACGGACATGGCCGCATTGCGCGCTTCGATCACACTGGCAGCCTGTTCATCGACTTCGATATTGCGGACGGTGTAAACATCACGGGTATCTGCCATGGCTGGCAGGGATGCCATACAGGCGAGGAATACCGAGGCGAGAAGCAAACGAATCATGGTCAACGACCTCCCTGTCAGCCTTCCTTGTAGCAAGCTGATGCGGCGGCTGGAACCGCAAGCAGCACTGGATAAGGCGATTTCCCCATGCTAACGCGCGAGACATCATGACCGAAACGCCAAAAACTCCCCTTTCTTACCGTGACGCTGGTGTCGATATTGAGGCAGGCGAACGCCTCGTTGGCGCCATTGGCCCCATGGCCAAGGCCACGTCCCGCGCGGGCGTCATGGGCGGCCTCGGCGGCTTTGGCGCCTTGTTTGATTTGAAGAAAGCCGGATACGACGACCCTATCCTCGTCTCCGGCACGGACGGCGTCGGCACCAAGCTGATGCTCGCTTTCGACGTCGGCCAGCACAATACGGTCGGCATCGACCTTGTCGCCATGTGCGCCAATGATGTCCTCGCCCAGGGCGCAGAGCCGCTGTTCTTTCTCGACTATTTTGCCACCGGAAAACTTGAAGGCGGCATTGCCGAAGCGGTTATTTCCGGCATCGCCGAAGGCTGCCGCCAGTCCGGCTGCGCCCTTGTCGGCGGCGAAACGGCCGAAATGCCCGGCATGTACCCGCCGGGCCATTACGATCTCGCCGGCTTCGTCGTCGGTGCTGTCGATCGCACCAAGGTCCTGCCCCGCATGGACGACATGGTCGAAGGCGATGTGCTGATCGGCGTGGCCTCCTCCGGGCCCCATTCCAACGGCTATTCCCTCATCCGCCGCATCGTCGAGCGCGAAGGGCTGAACTATGAGTCCACGGCCCCCTTTAGCAACCAGACGCTCGGCGAGGCCCTGCTGACCCCGACGCGGCTCTATTCGCACCTTGCCCTTCCGCTGATCCGGTCCGGCCTCGTTAAAGGCCTCGCCCACATCACGGGCGGCGGCATCACCGAGAATACCCCGCGAATGGTCCCCGAACACCTCAAGCCGGTCATCGACCGGTCCGCCTGGACCCCGCTCCCGGTCTTCCAGTGGCTGCAGGAAGCCGGCAATGTGACCGAAGACGAGATGCACCGCACCTTCAATATGGGCATCGGTCTCATCTTCGCTGTCGCTGCTGAAGACGCTGACGCCGCCATGGCCCAGCTCACAGACGCGGGCGAAATGCCCGTCATCCTTGGCCATCTCGCCGCGAAATGACCCCGCTAAACCTTGCGATCCTGATCTCCGGCCGCGGCTCGAACATGGAGGCGCTGCTCAAGGCCGCCGCCGCCCCGGACTATCCGGCCAAGCCCGTCCTCGTCCTCGCCAACCGCCCGGACGCAAAGGGCCTCGAAACTGCAATGGATGCTGGCATTTCAGCCCTTGCCATCGACCACAAGCCCTTTGGCAAGGACCGCGAAGCCTTCGAGCGCGCCATGGACCAGGCCCTCACGGAAGCTGGCACCGAGATCATTGCCCTAGCCGGTTTCATGCGCGTCCTGACGCCCTGGTTCGTCAACAAATGGCAGGGCCGGATGATCAACATCCACCCTTCGCTCCTGCCCAAGTACAAGGGCCTCGACACCCACCAGCGCGCCATCGACGCGGGCGATGCCGAAGCTGGCGCCACGGTGCACTGGGTCAGCCCCGGCGTCGACGATGGCGAGATCATCCAGCAGGCCAGCCTCCCCATCCTGCCCGGCGACACCGCCGACAGCCTCGCCGCCCGCCTCCTGCCCATTGAGCACCAACTTTACCCGGATGCACTGGCCAAGGCCTGCGCCGCGATCAAGGTGCGCCGCTAAGCTCCCGGCGGCTTCTTCAGGCTCTTCATCGCTTCGGCCTTCGCATCATCAATCGCCTGCCGCAACGCCGCATTCACCGATGTCGCGCCATTGTTGAACGCCTGCCCCGCAGCGCGCATCTCGTCGCAATTCGAACAGCGCGACACGTTGATATTGTTCTCGGCGCCGCACTTGGCGCAGGTCCATTTGGGCATCGGTACATGTGGTAAATTCGGCACGGCCTTCCCTCGCTGATCAGGTGACTCAAGGAAGAGGCGTCAAAACAGGGCCCAATGGGTCAACTCTTGGAAACAGGGGCCTGATGCGGTATGATCCCCACATCGAACCGGAGATTTTATGTCCCGATAATATTGGCGCGCATGGTGCGGCCAAAACAAGTTGCAGAAGATCAGTCTCGCCGTGCCTCGCCACGCTGAGCCCTTTGACTTGATCCACAAAATCCCGAAAACACGCGCCCGGCATTCGCCGGGCCGCAAACCATGAAAGAGGTCTCTGACAATGATCAGGCCCTATACTGACCACGACGCTGACGCTGT
This sequence comes from Hyphomonas oceanitis SCH89, assembly GCF_000685295.1. Lineage (GTDB taxonomy): Bacteria > Pseudomonadota > Alphaproteobacteria > Caulobacterales > Hyphomonadaceae > Hyphomonas > Hyphomonas oceanitis. Next base: position 81,211 of record NZ_ARYL01000012.1, on the reverse strand, counting down.
GGTCTCCATCTGGCGTGCTGCCAGCGAACGCGCCCATCCGTTTCTCTCCACGCCGTTTCTGGACGCGGAGGCGGAGAATGTGAGGAACGTTTATCCCCAATTCGCTGACATCTGGGTGCTGGAAGGCGCAGGCATACCCATCGGCTTCATCGCGCTCGTTGATGCAGAAGTCGGCGCCATCTTCCTCCAACCCGAACATCATGGGCAAGGCTACGGCCGCGCCATGATGGATTTCGCGGTGTCGAAGAAGGGCGCCGTCACGCTGGAAGTGTTCAAGGCCAATGCCATCGGCCGTGCCTTCTATGACCGGTACGGCTTCCGACAGGTCGGTGAATACGTTCACGAAGCCTCCGGGCAAGAGACGCTGAAACTGGCATTCTCGCCATCAGAAGGCTGACATATCCGGGGCGCCGCTTCCAGGCGGCGCCCCACTTCCTCACGACTCGCGTTCGTCCGCGCAGGGAGAGGAAGGCGGCTTTCCGCTCCCACGCACCAATCCCCGCCGCCTGTCCTACCACTCCAACCCAACCCCACATGCCCCCATGCGATACTTCTCATGCTGCCCGGCCCCACCGGGCGGCGGCAAGCGGGGGAAGCAGGATCGCAACCTGACTTCCCAAAACACCATCCATGCCAGCGGCCCTGTTTTCCCCGCTCGCTTCTATCGCTAAAAACCGGAGGGCTTCCTGCCCGTCCGGCTTTTCGTGCTGTTGCCATCGCCGTTGCACGTACGCTCCCGTAGAATTAGGATACAGCCAACGTGCACAGGGGCATTCAGCAATGATCACCGTATACGGCGAGGGCCGCGGTTTCCGTGTCGTCTGGCTGCTCGAAGAAATGGGCCTGCCCTACCGGCTGCGCCCCGTCGACATGCTGGCCGGTGTCGAGAACGATCCCGAATTCCTGGCCATCAACCCTGCCGGCTTCATCCCCGCGCTACAGGACGGCGATGCCATAATGGTCGAATCCATCGCCATCATGGAATACCTGCTGGCCCGTTACGGGCCGACGCCGCTCGCCCCCGACCCGCACAATCCCGCCTTCCCCCTCTACCAGCAATTCCTCCACCTCGGCGAGGCAGGCCTCGCTGCCTCCATGTTCTTCGTCGTGGTCAGCAAGATGCTCGCGCCCGAGGAAGAGAAAGACAATTGGGGCGCCCGCAAGGCCATGCAGACCTTCGAGAGCCGCCGCACCATCGTCGCCCGCCGCCTCGCCGAAGCGCGCTACATGGCTGGCGACGCCTTCACCGCCGCCGACATCTCGATCACCTATGCGCTGCAATTCGCCCGCCGCGCTGGTGGCGTACCCCTCACGGAAGCAGAGCAGGCCTATGTCGCTCGCACCACCGACCGCGACGGCTATCGCCGGGCAATGGACACATGCGAGGCCACGAGGGAATGGGCTGCGGCGCTCGGGGAGTGATGCGCCCAAATGACCGCATGATTGACGGCAACCTTATCGCGCCCCAACAGTTGTCCCCATAATGAACGAACCAACAGCCCCGCCGGAAGACGGCACTGACGACCACATCTCCGCCGAGGAGCAGGTCGAAGCCAAGAAGCTCACACGCCTCAAATCGCGCGTCGTCTACGAGACGATCCGTCAGGAGGGCGAATCCGAACTCAAGCGCCCGCAATCGGCCATGTGGTGGTCCGGCATCGCCGCCGGCGCAGGCATCTCCCTCTCCCTCATGACCGAAGCGATGTTCCGGTCACACCTGCCGGACGCACCATGGCGTGGCCTCATCGAGAATCTCGGCTACACGTCGGGCTTCCTGCTCGTGATGCTGTCGCGCATGCAGCTCTTCACCGAGAACACGATCACAACCGTGCTGCCCACACTCGCCCACCCCTGCCGCCGTACCATGTTCGGCACGGCGCGGCTCTGGGGCATCGTCTTCACCGCGAACATGATTGGCACCTTCCTCGCCGCCCTGCTCATCGCCTATGGCGGCATCCTCACGCCGGAAGTCACCGCCGCCGCCGTCGAGATCAGCCACCATGTCGCCGCGTGGAGCGCCTCCGACACATTTGTGAAGGCCATTCCCGCAGGCTTCCTGATCGCCGCCATCGTCTGGATGCTGCCCAGCGCCGAGGGCAGCGAGTTCTGGGTGATCGTGCTCTTCACCTATATCATCGCCCTCGGCGACATGGCCCACGTCGTTGTCGGCTCGGCAGAGCTGTTCCTGCTGGCGGTCACCGGTGAGGCGAACATTTTCAAGCTGATCACCATCAACCTCCTGCCCGCTCTCCTCGACAACGTGCTCGGCGGCACCGGCCTCTTCGCCATGCTCGCCTGGGGCCAGGTCAGCGACGAAATGAGCGAGGAGAAGGACTAGCGCGCGGGGCGGTTCACGCACCCGGATCAGCCCCTTGCAGATCCGCATGTCCCGCGCTCTAGTCACACACACAATCCGCCACCATGATCGAAGACGAAGAGAGGCCCGGCACATGACTGTCTTGCGCATCTTCCTCATCGCCGCCGCGCTCCTGCTGCTGGCCATGTTGGCGATTGTCCTGCTGGCACTGGCCGAGACGCGGCAGCGGATCACCGCGCTGGAGGCGGAACGCTCCCTCGCCGAAACCCGGCACGGCCCCATCGAATATGCCAGCTGGGGCAAAGGGCCGCCTGTGCTCGTCGTCCACGGCGCGGGCGGCGGGTTCGATCAGGGCCGCATCCTGGCGCAGGCCATTGGCGGCGACGGGTACAGATGGATTTCCGTTTCCCGCTTCGGCTATCTCGGCAGCGCCCTGCCTGAGACGCCCTCGACAGCGGCGCAAGCTGAGGCCTTCGCCGATCTCCTTGATACGCTGGGCATTGGCCGTGTCAGCATCCTCGCTATGTCGGGCGGCGTGCCCCCGTCCCTCCAGTTTGCCGCCATGTATCCCGAACGGACCGACCGCATGATGCTGCTGTCGCCTCGTTCACGCCCTTTTCGCCCGAAGTGGCGGATCGCCCGATCCCGACCTGGGCCTATTCGGCGCTCCTCGGCAATGACGTGATCTACTGGACGCTCACCAAGGTCGCGCGCCACCAGCTGGAGGCCGCCTTCGATGCCCGCGCCGACCTGCGCGAGGGCCTGTCTGACGAAGAGGCGCTGTTCGTTCGCGACCTGATCGATACCTTCCTCCCCGCCTCGCGCCGCCTTGCCGGGGTCAATAATGAGGGCGCCGCCGTCGATCCGTCCGCCACCTACAATCTGGAAGCCATCCGCGCCCAAGTCCTGATCGTGCATGCGCGCGACGACCGGCTGAACCCGTTCGCCGTCGGATCAACCCTCGCCGCCCGCATACCCCAAAGCCGCTTCCTGCCCCTGGACCACGGCGGCCACCTCCTCCTCGGCCACCACCCCGACCTCCGCAGCGAGTTCGACAGCCTGCTGGCTGAATGATACGAGGGGGGCGAAATGGTGGCGCCTCTGAAGCTTGAAAAGCCCTCTATTTGACGCTGTGATTTATTTCCGCAATCGACGAGACTTCGTTCACAACCGCAGGGCTTCCCATGTCTGATGTTCCCGTAAAGAAAAATGGAGATCGTGAACTTCCGATCCCGACAGAATGGCGGGCCGCCTTGAAGCAAATAGCTGATGCGCTCGCAGCGGGAGATTTTGAGCTGAGCAGTCTTCCGCAAGTTTCCCAGTACGAAGATCCAGACTTCGCAAAAATCAATCGCGCCAATATTCAAGATTATCCAGATTCCTTGGCCCCGCTCGACGCGAGCACATGGGACACGTCAATCTACCGGTGGATGGAAGAGTATTGGGAAGTACTTGTCGATCTGTCAGCGGGAGCAACCCTAACAAGCGACCTCGTACTGCATGTGAAAGTCCGGAAAAACGGTCAAGATTTCATATTTCAGCCGGGGCTCGTTTATGTGCCTTGAATTTTTGCCCGCCAGGTAAATACATCAATCCCAACAAAAAAAGGCCCAGCCTTCCGGCTGGGCCCTCTCTTGAATCTCTGCTGCCCCGGAGGGCTGCGCAGGCTTAGCCGACGATCTGGTCAGCCGTGAAGAATTGCGCGATTTCGATTTCGGCGTTCTCTGCGGAGTCCGAACCGTGGACCGAGTTTTCGCCGATCGACAGCGCGAACAGTTTGCGGATCGTGCCATCGGCCGCGTCAGCAGGGTTCGTCGCGCCCATCACGTCGCGATAGGCAGCTACGCCGTTCTCGCCTTCGAGAACCTGAACCACAACCGGTGCAGACGTCATGAACTCGACCAGCTCACCAAAGAAGGGGCGTTCCTTGTGGACGCCGTAGAATTCCTCGGCCTGGGCCTGGCTCATCTGGATGCGGCGCTGGGCGATGATGCGCAGGCCTGCTTTTTCGATCACGGCATTGATCGCGCCGGTCAGGTTACGGTTGGTCGCGTCAGGCTTGATGATGGAAAATGTACGCTGGACAGCCATGGGGAAGTTCCTGTTGTGCTGGAAAGGGGAGTGTTGGCGCGGCCTATAGCGGCGCCTGCCCGCCGGGGCAAGCGCAGAGGGCTACCTTGCGCAGAAGCGGGATGCGGCTTAGGGGCGATTATCACTGCCGCCCAAGGACCACGCCATGACCGCCCTGCCCCCCTGCCCCAAATGCCAGTCCGAATTCACCTATGAAGACGGCACCATGCTGGTCTGCCCGGAATGTGCCCATGAATGGGCCGCAGGCGAGGCCGCAGAGGCTGGCGACAAGGTCATCAAGGATTCCAACGGCAACCCGCTCGCCGATGGCGACACGGTCACCGTCATCAAGGACCTGAAGGTGAAAGGCAGCTCCCTCGTTGTGAAGCGCGGCACCAAGGTGAAGAACATCCGCCTCACCGATGGCGACCACGACATCGACTGCAAGATCGACGGCATCGGCGCCATGGGTCTCAAATCCGAGTTCGTGAAGAAGGCCTAGACGCCTGCCTCGCTCCAGCCACCCTTCGGTGTCTGCTGGAAGTAGCGTGTCACGAGGCCAGCATCCTTGGCGGCCTTGAACTGCGCCCGCGCCTTGGTCCGCGCGCCGCTGTCGCCATCGTCGAACATCACCATACAGCGCGTATAGGGCGCATCCACAGGCACGGTGACGCCGTCCATCAGCACCAGAGCCGCCGCGCCGTTTACATTCTCGGCCTTGGCTGACAGCAGCACCGGCTGGCGCGCGGCGTCCAGCCCCGGCGCCTCGGCCTGGCCATGCGGCAGGAAGCTCTTGTCCTCATAGGTCCACAGCGCGGCGTCCAGCGCCGCCCGGCGCTCCGCACTGGGCGAAACCGCCAGCACGCGCCACCCGGCTTCGAGGCATTTCGCCATCAACGGCGCCGCCGCCTGCTCCAGCGTCGTGCGGGAGAGATGGTAGAACCACCATTCGGGGGAAGCAGGCGCGTCAGTCATGAGCCTTCCTTATCCTCCCCCGCCTGCGGGGGAGGTGGGCTGCGCAGCAGCTCGGAGGGGGGAACCCTTCCACGGACGCAAAACGCCCCCTCCGCCCCTGCGGGGCACCTCCCCCGCAGGCGGGGGAGGATAAGGAAGGCGCCTGGTTGTCCACATCAGTCCTCGTAGTTCTGCGCGATCCAGCGATCCAGCAGGCGCGGGCCGAAGCCGGATGCCCAGGTCACGTCAAACGCGGCCTTCTGGCCTTCAACCCATGCCACACCGGCAATATCGAGGTGCGCCCACTTCACGCCGTCCTTGACGAAGCGTTTCAGGAACTGCGCCGCCGTGATTGAGCCCGCGGCCCGGCCGCCAATGTTGCGCATGTCGGCAAACTTGGATTTCAGCAGGCTGTCATATTCCGGGCCCATCGGAAGGCGCCACACGCGCTCGCCCTCGTGAAGGCCCGCCTTGGTCAGCTCGTCAGCGAGGTCGTCGCTGCCCGTGAACAGGCCGGCATGGTGATGGCCGAGCGAGATCACGATGGCGCCGGTCAGCGTTGCGAGGTCGACAATGGCTTTCGGCTTGAAATGCTCCTGCGCGTACCAGAGCACATCACAGAGAACGAGGCGCCCTTCGGCGTCCGTGTTCTGCACTTCAATCGTCTGGCCGCTGGCCGATGTGAGAATGTCACCGGGGCGGATCGCATCGCCGTCGGGCATGTTCTCGACGAGGCCAACGAGGCCCACCACGTTCACTCTCGCCTTGCGGGCGGCCAGCGCGCGGATCGTGCCGGTCACAGCGGCTGCGCCGCCCATGTCGCCGCGCATGTCTTCCATGCCCGGTCCCGGCTTCAGCGAGATGCCGCCCGTGTCGAAGCAGACGCCCTTGCCGACCAGGATCACCGGATCCTCGCCTTCAGCGCCGCCCATCCATTTCATGATGCCGAGCTGGCTTTCCTTGCGCGAGCCTTGGCCGACGCCCAGCAGCGCGCCCATGCCCAGCTTCTTCATTTCCTTCTCGCCAAGGATTTCCACCTCGACGCCGAATTCCTTGAGGTCCTTCAGGCGCCCGGCAAAGCTTTCGGGATACAGGTCGTTCGGCGGCAGGTTTACCAGGTCGCGCGCCATGTTCGTGCCTTCGGCGGCGGCGTCCAGCGGCGCGAAGGCGGCCTTGGCGGCCTTCGCATCGTCGACGATAAACGTCAGCGACGTCAGGCTCGGCTTCTGGTCCGCCTTCAGTTTCGTGAAATAAGTATCAAACCGGTACGCAGCCAGCTTGGCGCCAAGTGCGACCCGTGCGGCATCCTCGGCGCTGGCCACATGCACGGCCATCGACTTGAAGCCGCCCTTGGCATGCGATTTCACCAGATTGGCGCCAAGCGACTCGTAAACGCGCGCATCGCGCTTCTTGGGCTTGCCGCCGCCGATCAGCACGGCGCGGCGGGCATCGCCGCCTTTCGGCAGAACCACAACAGCTTGCTGGTCCTTCTTGCCATCAAAGCGCGCGCCCGACAGGGCTTCGGTCAGCAGGCCGCCCGAAGCCGCATCCATGTCCGCTGCAGCCCCCGGCAGACCGTCGCCCTCGTCTACGATAAAGGCAACGATGTCGGCCTTGGCGGCGTCGGCGAATGAAATCTTCATATGAGTAATCTCCGTTTGTGACGGAAAGTAAACGTCGACGCGCGCAGCGCAACTCGTTAGCTAAGAAAAAAGCATGCCCTATATGATGCAGACTAGCCGGAAATGACTGTCAATTTGAGCATATGAGCAAAGTACAGACCTATCTCTTCTATGAAGTCTTGCGCGCCGTGCTCATCATCGTCGGTGGTCTCGCGATGCTTGCGCTCCTTGCGCAGGGCCTCGCGCGCACGGATCTCATCCTCGAGAACCGCCAGTCAGCGCTGACATACTTCTACATCGTGATGCTGGGTGCGCCGCAGGTGATCGCCCTTTTGACGCCGCTCGCCCTCTTCGTCGCCGGCGTCTGGTCGCTTAACCGCATCCACAAGGACAGCGAGATCGTCGTCGCACAGGCCGCCGGCATGACGCCCTGGCAGATCGCGTCGCCCCTCATGCGCCTCGCGGTCTTGTGCGCCATTGCCCATCTCGCGGTGAACCTCTGGGTCCAGCCCTCGGCCCAAAGGGCCATGCGCGAAACCGTCTCCATGGCCCGGGCAGACCTCGCCGCAGCCCTCATCCGCCCCGGCCAGTTCACCTCCAATGGCGAACGACTGACCTTCTATGCCCGCGAGCAGATCGGGGGCGAACTGCGCGGCGTGCTGATTTCGGACATGACCGACCCGGAATTCCCGACCGACATCCTGGCTCGCAGCGCGGCACTGGTCGAGGTCGAGGGCCGCCCCACGCTCCTGCTGCGCGATGCTATCAGCCAGCAGCTCGATGAGAACCAACAGCTGTCGATCCTCGAATTCGACCAGTACATGTTCGATCTCAGTGATTTCATGAAGGAAGACGCAGACCTGCGCCTCAAGGCGTCGGACAAGTTCCTCTACGAGCTCTTCTTCATCGACCGATCCAACTATTTCGAAGCCAAGGACGCCGACACGCTACTGGCTGAAGGCCATTCCCGCCTGACGACGCCCTTGCTCAATATCGTCATGGCCTTGATAGCGATCTTTGCCGTCCTTGGCGGCGATTTTAGCCGAAAGGGCTATGGCAAGCGCATCGCAATCGCCTCGGCGGGCGCGATTACGGTCCTCATCATCCAACTCGCGGTGCAATCGGCTGCGGCGGGCGACCCGAGCCTCAATATTCTCCAGTGGATCCTGCCGCTCAGCGTGATTGGCGGGCTCAGTTATGTTTACTTCCATGGCGGTCGAAAGATCGGCAAGGCCCCACATCGAGGGTCTGGCGGCGGCGCACCCGATCATGCGGTGCCGGCATGAACATCACCTTCAACCGCATCCAACGCTACATCCTGCGCGAATGCCTGACCGGCCTCTTGCTCGTCCTTGGCGTTCTGCTGCTCGCCATCCTGATGATCGACGTGGTCGAGCAGCTGCGCACGGTTGGCGGTGACGTAAAGCTCAGCCTCGGCGGCGCGCTGCGGCTGTCGCTCATGAAGCTGCCCCAAATCATGGAGCAGACGCTTCCCTTCGCCATCCTTGTGGCCAGCATGCTGGCCTTCACACGCCTCAATCGCCGCTCGGAACTCTCGATCATTCGCGCCAGCGGCATCTCGGCCTGGCGCTTCCTGGCCCCGGTCATCATCATGGGCCTCGTGCTCGGAATCTTCACGACCACGCTTCTCAACCCGTTTGCGGCCCGGTTGACGGAATCCTTCGAGCTGGAACGCGCCCGCCTGCTGAACGATGGCCGCGAAGCCATGGCCGTCTCGGACAGCGGCGTCTGGCTACGTCAGGGCGACGACACCAGCCAGATCGTGATCCATGCGGCCCGCGTGGAAGATGGCGGCATCGTGCTGATCAAGGTGAAGATGATCCAGGAAGAGCGCCTCTTCGCCGGCAACCAGCCCACCAATGACTATACATTCGTGCGGCGCATCGATGCCGACCGCGCCTATCTCCGCAACGGCTTCTGGCAACTCGAGAATGTGGTCGAGAACGTCCCCAACCTGCCGCCCGAGCGCAAGAAGAACCTCGCCATCCCGACCTCGCTTGACGCCGTCACCCTGCTCGACAAGTTCGCCTCGCCAAACACAATCGGCTTCTGGAACCTGCCCCGGTTCGTGCACCAGACGCAGGCCGCCGGGCTCGATGCTTCGCGTTACAAGATGCGCTGGAACAGCCTCATGGCGACCCCGGCTCTGTTCGTTGCCATGGGCCTGATCGGCGCCATTGTCTGCCTGCGCCTGTCGCGTCTTGGCGGCACATCGCGCCTCCTCGCCATAGGCTCACTGCTGGCCGTCGGCCTCTATTTCTTCACCCAATTCTCGTCCAGCCTCGGTGCCACGGGTGCAGCTCCCGCTGTAATTGCAGCATGGAGCCCCCCCTTGTTTGTGCTCTTCTGTACCCTCACATGGCTCGCCTATCGGGAAGATGGCTGACCAGTTGCGGCCTTGACATACGGCGCTTGTGCCCCCCATCACTCCCGCCCTTGAAGAGGTGCCTCCATGAAACTTGTCGTCGTCGAATCGCCCGCAAAGGCCAAAACGATCAACAAATACCTCGGCAAGGACTACAAGGTTCTCGCCTCGTACGGTCACATCCGCGACCTGCCATCGAAGAATGGCTCGGTCGATCCGGACAATGATTTCGACATGATATGGGAAGCTGACTCCAAGTCGGCCAAGCGCATCTCCGACATTGCGAACTCGCTGAAAGACGCCGACACCCTCATTCTCGCGACCGACCCTGATCGTGAAGGGGAAGCCATTTCCTGGCACCTCGTCGAAGCCCTGAAGAAGCGTCGTGCGCTCAAGAAGGACATCCACGTCGAGCGCGTCGTGTTCAACGCGATCACCAAAAGCGCCGTTACAACGGCCATGGAACACCCGCGCCAGATCGACCAGGAACTTGTTGATGCCTACCTTGCGCGCCGCGCGCTGGACTATCTGGTCGGCTTCAACCTCTCACCCGTCCTCTGGCGCAAGCTTCCCGGCAGCCGCTCGGCCGGCCGCGTTCAGTCCGTTGCCCTGCGCATTGTCTGTGACCGCGAGAACGAGATCGAGCTGTTCCGCCCGCAGGAATACTGGAACATCGCCGCCACACTGCGTGCCCCCGACGGGACCGACTTCGAAGCCCGCCTGCATGCTCTTGATGGCGACACGCTGAAGAAGTTCACACTCGGCAACAAGGGCGACGCCGACAAGGCACTCGAAATCGTCCAGACCGGCGGCTATTCGGTCTCCAGCGTCGAGGCGAAGCCCGTCAAGCGCAACCCGCCGCCGCCCTTCATTACTTCTACGTTGCAGCAGGAAGCCTCCCGCAAGCTCGGTTTCGGCGCCAAGCGCACCATGCAGGCCGCCCAGAAACTCTACGAAGAGGGCCGCATCACCTATATGCGTACCGACGGCGTCAACATGGCCGAAGAAGCCTATGCCGCGGCCCGCACCATGATCCAGTCGAACTATGGCGCCCGCTACCTGCCGGAAAACACGCGTCGTTATTCCTCCAAAGCCAAGAACGCGCAGGAAGCCCACGAAGCCGTCCGACCGACCGACTTCAACCTGCGCCCTGAGGACTATCACGGCGACGGTGACCTGAAGAAACTCTACACCCTTATCTGGCGCCGCGCCGTGGCCAGCCAGATGGAAACCGCCCTGTTCGAGCGCACCACGATCGACCTTGCCTCCAAGGATAAGCGCGCCACGCTGCGCGCCACCGGTCAGGTCCTCGTGTTTGATGGCTTCATAAAGCTCTACACCGAAGGCCATGACGCGGGGGACGATGAAGACGACGCCGAAGGCCGCCTGCCGAAGATGGAAGCCGGCCAGCACGCGGACCTCCTGAACGCACTCGCGAACCAGTCCTTCACCGCCCCGCCGCCGCGCTATACCGAGGCCAGCCTCGTCAAGCGCCTCGAAGAACTCGGCATTGGCCGCCCGTCGACCTATGCGTCCACCATGTCGACGCTGGAAGACCGGGGCTATGTCCGCATCGAAGGCAAGGCGCTGATCCCCGAAGACAAGGGCCGCCTCGTGACGGCCTTCCTCGAGAACTTCTTCTCGCGCTATGTGGAATATGACTTCACCGCCGGTCTCGAAGAGAAGCTCGATGTCATCTCCGACGGCAAGCTCGACTGGAAAGCGTTCCTGCACGAGTTCTGGAAACAGTTCGCTGCCGACATTGACGGCACAAAGGAACTGCGCGTTTCCGCCGTGCTCGACGCCCTCAACGAAACGCTCGGCGCTTACGTGTTCCCGCGTCAGGATGCCGAAGGCAACCCGATCGAAAACCCGCGCCAGTGCCCGCTCTGCAAGGAGGGCGAACTGTCGATGAAGCTTGGCCGGTTCGGCGCCTTTGTCGGCTGCTCGCGCCACCCTGAGTGCAAATTCACCCGCCAGTTCAGCGCCGATGGCGATGCCGCTGCCGCGATCAACCCGGACGGCAACGAGATCGGCCTCCACCCGGAAACCGGCGAGATGATCTATCTCAAGACCGGTCGCTTCGGCCCCTATGTCGAGATGGCGAACGGCGAGAAGCCAAAACGCGCCTCCCTCACCAAGGCCGAGAAAGAAAAGCCGCAGGAGCTGACGCTCGAACGCGCCGTGGAACTGCTGCTGCTGCCGCGTGAAGTCGGCCGCCACCCGGAAGACAATGAGCCGATCCTGGCCAATTTCGGCCGTTTCGGTCCCTACGTTCAGCATGGCAAGACATATGCGAACCTGAAAGACCCGGCAGACGTCTTCAATATCGGCCTCAACCGCGCCGTGGCGCTGATCGAGGACAAGAAGGCCAATCCGGGCCGGGGGCGCGGTGGCGCCACGCCGCTGAAGGAACTCGGCAACCATGCAGACGGCGAACCGATCCAGGTTTTTGCCGGTCGCTACGGTCCTTACGTGAAGCATGGCAAGGTCAACGCCACGATCCCGAAAGAGATCGCGCCGGACGCCATCACACTGGAACAAGCCGTGGAACTGGTGAACACCCGCGCGGCGGCTGCCCCGGCCAAGAAGAAGGCTGCCCCCAAGAAGAAGGCCGCGCCGAAGAAGGCTGCTGCCAAGAAGAAACCGGCGGCGAAGAAAACGCCTGCCGCGAAGACAGAGGACTAGGCCGCGCCGGGCCCGCAAGGCCCGGACTGGCTCCCCCTCGCGATGCGCCTGTCGCCCCGCCTCATGTTCCCGTTTGCCCTGCTCGCGGCGAGCGTCACGTGGATATTTACAATCGAAAGGCTGCCACCGCTGGAGCCGCTGGTTGAGGAAGTCGTCGAGCCCTTGCCGCCGCCCCAGCCTGCCCTGCCCGTCATCTATGATTTCCCGGTCACGCTGTCGCTCTGCCCCAAGCTCTACGTCGCCAATGCGCCCGCCACCGATACCGGGCTGCACATCATCGGCTACACGGCGACAATAACGATCAACGGCGTCACCCTCGCCCGTGCTCCCGTCGAGGATGGGTGCGTGTCGTCCGGCTTCGGCGCCCGCAACGGTCAGGTCCACAGCGGCGTCGATCTCTACAATCGCGACCCCGTCGCCATCTATGCCGCTGCCGACGGCACGATCCGCGAGGCGCAATACCGGGACGATTTCGGAAACATGATGGTCATCGACCACGGCAATGGCGTCTTCACCCGCTATGCCCACATGGCCAGTTTCTCCGGCTTCAAGGCGGGCGACGTGGTCCTGTCCGGCCAGATCATCGGCGTCATGGGCAACACCGCAGGCTACCTCGTGCCGCGCCACCTCCACTATGAGATCCTGACCGGCGACTGGGGCGCGCAGGCAGGCTCCTTTGCGCTCACCCCCAATGATGCGCTAGCTGTTCCACCTATCGACTAAATCTATTCATTTTTTACGAGACTTTTTTGCTTTCTGGTTGTATATCGCCGGTCGATGGCTGGACCGACCCGACTCGAAATCATGATCGATGCGGCATCGCCCGTAGTGGCAAAACTGTCACCGGGGCGCAGGGCGCGTTTTACCCATCTCGTCGATCAGTTCCTGCAGGATGTTGAATTTCGCGGCGCTGATGGCTTTGATGTCACCTCCCGTGTGCGCGTGACCCTCGCCACCTATGCCTGCCTCCTCCTGCTCAACCGACCGCGCGACCGTTTTGACCTCGGCATGCGCATCGTGATCACCGAAAGCGGCCCGCCAAGCGATGCCGAGATGATGGGCCGTTATTCGCGCTGGGGCCGGATGGACCTCTGCTGGTCCAGCATCATGAAGGATGGCGTGCTCTCCATCCCGGGCTGCTGCAAGGCGATGCACGAACTGGCCCACCGGCTCGACAACCGGAACATTTTCCGGGAAGGCCTTCCCGCCAGCCACTCCGCCGAATGCCATGACACATGGCGCACCGACATGGACGAGGAACTGGACTTCCTTCGAACGCGCCTTGCCAATGGGTTCGAGACGCCGCTGACGCCGCAGGCCGCGACCAGCCAGGCCGATTTCTTCAACTGCACCACCACCGCCTATTTCGAACAGCCCGACATGCTGCGCGACAATTTCCGCCGCGTGCACGACCGTCTGGCGCATTTCTACGAGGATGGACGCTGAAGCGGCCTGGCCCTGAGCGTGCGTTTGGGGCGCACTCACTCTATTGCAGCAGCAAATGCAGAAATGGAAATACGTTGTCACTTCAGATATCGTCGGATTGGTCACAACCGATTGCTTGTCACTCTGGTGATAGCACCATCTTAAAAAGCGAGGGGGCGAGTGCCTTGAATGCGCCGAATCCAATAGGTCTTATCTACCGAATTTGGATTGCTATCCGTCAAAACCCCTGCACCATTGAGGTGATAAATTACCAGCATAATGACGGTCGGCAATGGATACGTGTTCGGAACGACAGCAATGCACCCATTCAATTGTTCGATGTAGATTTCCGCTGGAGGGAGAAGGGGGCGAGGAAGTTTACTCGTTTCACGACACCAATGGTTTGGGTTTTAAGCTCTCATTGTGACAAATCGTTGTCTCCAGCACATTCATTTGAGCATCCGGTTGATGTTCATGAGTTGGGCGAAAATATTGTCGAGTGTGAAGTCATCGTCACCCACAACCGATCAAAGCTACCAACAAAGAAACGCTTCAAGCCGATTTACTATTAATTCGATCCTGAAACGGCCACATGAACTATCCACAAGCATTTCGGCCAAGAATCCCTTATATGCCGGATTATGACATTTCCAGATAAGCAAACTGTCCTTGATTACATTCGGGACAATCCCACCGCCACCACGAAACAAGCCATCGCCAAGGGCCTCAAGGTCAAGGGTGAGGAACGCGCCACGCTGCGCGCCATCCTGCGCGAGCTTGAAGCCGATGGTGCCCTCGAACGCACCGGCAAACGGGCCTGGTCACAGGCGGATCGCCCGCCGCCCACCGGCATCGTCGAATTCACCCGGATCGACAAGAATGGTGACCTGATCGGCAAATCGATCGGCGACAATGGCCCCTTCGGCCCGGACATCACCTATGCCGGCCCCTCGGGCAAGCCACGCGGCAAGACCAAGGCCCCTGGCGTTGGCGACCGCGCCCTGTGCAAGATCAACGAGCATGACGGCGAATGGCGCGCTCGCGCCATCACGGTGCTCGAGAAGCGCATCTCAGACCGTCTCGTCGGCCTCTACTCAACCACCGCGCGTGGCGGCCGGGTCAACCCGTCCAGCCGCAAGGACCGCCGCGAATTCGTGATTCAGGAAGCCGACACCAAGGGTGCCAAGGATGGCGATCTCGTGATCGCCGAGCCGAAGCCCCAGGGCCGCCGCCATCATGGCCCGGCCCTCGGCGAGATCACCGAGATCATCGGCCATATCACCGACCCGCGCTCGGCGAGCCTTCTGGCCCTCCACGCACACGACATCCCCACCGAGTTCCCCGAGGCCGCCCTCGCGCAGGCCCGCGACCCGAAACCGGCCGCCGCCGAACGCGAAGACCTGACGCAGACCGCCCTCATCACGATCGACCCGGCCGATGCCCGCGACCATGATGATGCCGTCTTCGCCGAAAAGCTGGACGATGGCTGGCGCGTGATCGTCGCCATCGCCGATGTCGCCGCCTATGTCACCGAGGGCTCGCCCCTCGACAAGGAGGCGCTGAAGCGCGGCAACTCCACCTATTTCCCAGACCGCGTCATCCCGATGCTACCCTTCGAGCTGTCGGCTGACGAATGCTCGCTGAAGGAAGGCGAACTGCGCCGCACGCTGGCTGTCGAGATGATCTTCGGATCGGACGGCCACAAGCGTTCGCATCGCTTCATTCGCGGCATGATGAAGTCTGCCGCCAAGCTCTCCTATGAAGAGGCGCAGGCTGCCATTGACGGCAAGCCCGGCGGCAAGGCTGGCGAGATGCTGGACACTGTGCTGCGCCCGCTCTGGGACGCCTATCACGCGCTCGCAAAGGCCCGTGACAAACGCGGCCCGCTCGACCTCGACCTGCCGGAACGCCGGATCCGGTTCAAGGAAGATGGCGAGATTGACGGCATCTATACCAAGGAACGCCTCGAGGCTCACCGCCTGATCGAAGAGTTCATGATCCAGGCCAACGTCGCCGCCGCCGAAACGCTGGAACGCCAGAAGAGCCCGCTCATCTACCGCGTCCACGACACGCCGACCGATGCCAAGATCGCCGCCTTCGCGGACTTCCTGCAGACGCTGGAGCTGAAATGGAATGTCGGCGAACGCCCGCAAACCCACAAGTTCAACAAGCTCCTCAGCGAGCTTAATGGCACCGAATTCGACCAGATGGTCACGCAGATGATCCTGCGCACACAGGCGCAGGCCGTGTACGCCCCTGAGAATCTCGGTCACTTCGGCCTGAACCTCGAACGCTATGCCCACTTCACCTCGCCGATCCGCCGCTACGCAGACCTCATCGTCCACCGCGCGCTGATCGCGTCGCTGAAGCTCGGCCCGGATGGCCTCTCCAAGGAAGCCGCCTCGCAGCTTGAGCAGACCGCGCAGCACATCTCCGACACTGAGCGCCGCTCGATGGCCGCAGAGCGCGAAGCCACAGACCGCTATCTTGCCCTCTTCCTGAAGGATCAGGTCGGCGCCGAGTTCGAAGGCCGCATCACCGGCGTCACAGGCTCCGGCTTGTTCGTTGCCCTCGCCGGCACAGGCGCCGACGGCTTCATCCCGATCTCGACCATCTCGGATGACTATTGGGTACAGGACGAGGCCGCCATGGCCCTCTATGCGCGTGGCAGCGGCAAGACCTACAGCCTCGGCCAGATCGTCCGCGTGAAGCTGAAGGAAGTAACGCCCCTGCAAGGCGGCCTCCTGCTCGAAATGCTCTCCGAGCCGCAGCCGGCCCCCGAAGGCCGCAAGCAGCACCGCCGCGAAATGGATATCGGCAACGTTCCCCGCCGTAAGGGTGGACCTCCCCGCTCTGGCAAGCCTAGATTCAACAAGAAGACCCTTCCGAAGACGAAGGGCAAAGGCAAGTCAAAGGGACCGAGGAGATGAGCGAGGCCGTACCGGGCATAAAATCAGCCTTCGACAAGGAAGATGAGGGTGACGTTGTGGTCACCGACCAGCGCAGTCCGCGGCCCAAGGATGCCGCCACGCTGATCCTCGTCCGCAGGGATGCCGCCACACCGCGCGTCCTGCTCGGCAAGCGCTCTGGCGGGCACACGTTCATGCCCGACAAATATGTCTTCCCCGGTGGCCGCGTGGACCCCCACGATGCCCGTGCACCGACGCTGACGCCCCTCTCCGAGCCTGTGGCCACCAAGCTCGCCATCGGCACCCGCCGTGCGCCCCACGCCTTCGCGCTGACGGCTATCCGCGAGACATTCGAGGAAACCGGCCTGATCGTTGGCCGCCCCGGCACGCATACCGGCAAACCGCCGCAGGGCTGGCACCGCTATTATGGCGAGGGTGTCATGCCCTGCCTCGAATCCTTCGAGTTCATCGGCCGCGCGATCACGCCGCCCTACCGGCCGAAGCGCTTTGACGCCCGATTTTTCATGGCCGATGCCGAAGATGCCCTGATTGACGAACGCCCCCCTGTGGACGGCGCAGAGCTGTCAGACCTGCAATGGGTGACGCTGGCCGACGCCCTGGACCTCGACCTGCCCTCGGTTACACGCTTCATGCTGGGCGAAATCGGAGAGCGGATTGCAAAGCAACAAGCCACAAAAGGCCCACCGTTCCTCCGATGGACTCGGAATGGTCACACAACGGACAGGCTTTAGAGCAGGAACACTGCTTGACTTCCCCTTCGGGCCCCGTCATTAAGCCGCTTTCCAGTTTCAGACGCTAGCACAAGCGAGCCAACACTATGGCCAAGCCAACCACGATCAAGATTCGCCTCAACTCGACGGCCGATACAGGTTTCTTCTATGTCACCAAGAAGAACCCACGCACGAAGACTGAAAAGCTCGTGATGAAAAAGTACGACCCGATCGTGAAAAAGCACGTCGAATTCAAAGAAGGCAAGATCAAGTAAGATCCTGCTTTTAAAGGCAATTTGTCAAAAGCCCGTTCGCAAGAGCGGGCTTTTTGCTTATGGGCCTCAGGCGTCCGGATTGCCCTCGTGCAGGTTGCTGGCCTTGCGTATGCCCGGGAACAGCACCGACCACGCCGCCGCAATGCCCACGGCCGCATAGCCGCCCGCCACGACGGTAAACACCGCCCCCCACTTCGCCGCCATGAACCCGGCCCGCGCCTCGCCCAACTCGTTTGAAGCACCAAGGAAAATGGAATTCACCGCATTCACCCGCCCCCGCACCTGGTCCGGCGTCCAGAGCTGCAGCAATATCTCGCGAATATAGACCGAGACCATATCGAATGCGCCGACGCAGACGAGCGCCAGGATCGACAGCCACGCCACCGTCGAATAGCCGAACACCACGGTCGACAGGCCAAACAGCGCCACGCAGACGAACAGGATCTTCCCAGCATGCTCGCGAATCGGGAAAGCCGTTATCACGGCCGTTACGATCAGCGCGCCAATACCCGGCGCTGCACGCATCAGGCCAAGGCCCGTCTCACCCACCTGGAGGATGTCGCGCGCATAGACCGGCATCAGCGCAACCGCCCCACCAAGCAGCACCGCGAACAGGTCGAGTGAGATCGCCCCCAGCACCACTTTCTGCTTCCAGACATAGGTGAACCCACCCAGAACCACGCTCAGCGTCTTCGGCTCTGTGGAGACGCGCTGGGGCGGCTTGGGGATCGAGAAGATCAGCACCGCTGCGATGGCAAACATCACCGTCGCGGTGGAATAGGACAGCACATGCGACACGCCATAGAGGAGGCTGCCCACGACAGGCCCGACAATGGAGGCCATCTGCCAGGCCGAGGCGTTCCAGCCAACGGCATTGGCGAAATCCTCACGCGGCACCACGTTCACCGCGAGGCTGGCAGATGCCGGCGACAGGAAGGCCCGCGCCACGCCAAACGCTGTCAGGATGGCCAGCACCCAGACCGGATGGAACTGGTTTGTTGCCGCCAGGAACAGGATGCCTGCCGTGCAGCTCATCTCGACGAGGATGGCGAGGCCCATCACCAGCCGCCGCCCAAACGTGTCCGAGGCAAGCCCCGTCACGAACACGAGCAGCAGGGCGGGAAGGAACTGTACCAACCCGATCCAACCGAGATAAATCGCGTTCTGCGTCTCGTCATAGATCTGCCAGGCGACCGAGACCGACACGATCTGGGCCGCAAAGGCGGTCATGAAACGGGAGGTGAAATAGCGGCTGTAGGACGAGTGCCTGAACGCCGCGAAACGATCTGCCATGCCCTTAAAACCTGCCTTGGAAGCTCAAAACGTGCAGTTGCGCCGCGTCGTGGCCCAAGTCAATCAGGCGGCAATGCTTTCAACGCGGTTTCGGCCGCCGGACTTGGCCTGATAGAGCGCCGTATCGGAACGCTTCATCAGGTCTGCCATCGTATCGTCCGGCCCATTGATCGTGGCGACCCCTGCGCTGATGGTAAGGGTGATCTCACGGCGTCCGCCGCTGACACTGAAGGGCCGGCTCGCAACGGCGCGGCGGATGCGTTCACCCGCTGCGCAGGCAAGGTCTCCAGCCGTGTTCGGCATGATGACCATGAACTCTTCGCCGCCCGGCCGGCAGACAATATCACTGGGCCGTACATTTTCCCTGAGACGGGTCGCCACTTCCTGCAACACTTCATCGCCTGCATCGTGACCATAGGTGTCGTTGACCGATTTGAAATGGTCGATATCGCACATCACCACGGAAACGGGCTTACCGCCCATAACCGAGCGCTGCATCAGCTGCTGGAGCTGGTCGACCATGTAGCGGCGGTTGTAGAGGCCGGTAAGCTGGTCGATGACCGAGAGTTCGAGCCCGCGATCCACCCGCTTGCGCAGCATGTCGATATAGCGGGAACGGCGTGTCTGCGTGCGCACACGCGCCAGCAACTCCAGCCGGTCTACCGGCGAGAAGATCACGTCATTCGCGCCAATCTGCAAGCCGCGACCGGCTTTGGACGTATCCGCCTGATCACAAACCAGAAGCATCGAGATCGCACGTGTCGCTTCGGTCATCCGGAAATGGGCACAGAGTTTCAGCGCATCGAAGGCTTTTGATGCAGCCGACAATATCAAGATGTCGACGCCCATTTCCGAGAGGTTGGACATGTCGCCCGCCTCCAGAAGCGTCGTGGCAGAATGGCCCGCCTCGCGCATCATGGTGGCAATACGGGCCGACGTACGCGGGTTGTCGTCGATGATGAAAGCGCGTGCGGAACGGTTCAGTTCTTCTTCGCTGATCGCTTCAACCGCACCGGCCTTCAGGCCGCTGGCCTGACGTTGGCGCAGTTCCGAGGCAACCGCATTGTAGCGCATCAGCGCGCCCACACGCGACATCAGCGCGAAATCATCTACCGGCTTCGTGAGGAAATCTTCCGCGCCGACTTCGAGCCCGCGGATACGGTCTTCAGTGTCGCTGAGCGCAGTCACCATAACCACGGGAATAAAGGAAGTGCGGGGGTCTGCTTTCAGGCGCTGGCAGACTTCATAGCCATCCATGCCCGGCATCATCACGTCGAGCAGGATGATATCCGGCATTTGAGCGCGAGCGAGATCCAGCGCCTGCCTGCCATTCTCGGCATGCAGCACGTTGAAGTACTGCGCCTCCAGCTTGGCCTGCAGCAGGCGGCGGTTAGCTTCAATATCGTCGACGACAAGGATCCTGGCGCTCATGCAGGCTCCTTGGGCATCAGCGCCTCCACCGCTTTGATGAAGGTCATGATCTGGATCGGCTTCGAGAGGTATCCCTCACAGCCGGCTTCGCGAACGCGCTGCTCGTCGGCCCGCATGGCAAATGCCGTTACAGCCAGGACAGGGATATGCGCGACCTTGTCATCATCTTTCAACCAACGCGTGATATCGAGGCCCGAGACTTCGGGCAGCTGGATGTCCATGATGATGAGATCAGGCAGCTCGCGTCGGGCAATTTCGACCGCCTTGGCGCCATCGCGGCACTGATAGGTTGCAAAGCCGTAGGCGTCCAACAGGTCGCAAAAGAGGCGCATGTTGAGTTCATTGTCCTCAACAACCAGCACTTTTCTGGTGCGCTTTTCCGCCATAATTCCCCGTAACGACTAATGATTCGGCCGAATTCTATTCAATCTATTTTAGCTATACCCCAAATACTTAATTTGGCTTTACACTAGCGTACACATCTCATTGCCGCGAGTCGCGGAACATGGCATGAACATTCTTGTCATGTACGCCCTTTGCCGTGATTGCCTGCATCTGGAAAACGGTGCCGTTTCAGCCTGTACGCGCTGCGGACGGGGCCGGATCATTGCGCATCCCGCGCTGACGCAACTCAGCATTGCGCATCTCGACTGCGACGCCTTCTTCGCCGCCATCGAGAAGCGGGACGACCCCAGTCTCAAGGACAAGCCGGTGATCGTAGGCGGCGGTCAGCGCGGTGTCGTCTCCACCTGCTGTTACATTGCCCGCCTCTATGGCGTGCGGTCCGCCATGCCCATGTTCAAGGCGCTGAAACTCTGCCCGGACGCCGTGGTGATCAGCTCCAATTTCGGGAAGTACCGCGAAGCCGCAACGATGATGCGCGAAAAGATGGACGCGCTGACGCCACTGGTCCAGCCGGTCTCCATTGACGAGGCCTATATGGACCTTTCCGGCACTGAGACCACCCATCACGCTCCGCCTGCCGTCAGCCTGGCACGCCTCGCCTTCGAGATAGAGCGTGATATCGGCATCACTGTCTCGATCGGACTCTCGTCCAACAAGTTCCTCGCCAAGACGGCCAGTGAACTCGACAAGCCGCGCGGCTTCGCCGTCATCGCGCCGGAAGAGGCAGAAGCCCTGCTCGGCCCTAAACCCATCGACTTCCTGCACGGCGTCGGCCCGAAATTCGCCCAGAAACTCGCCGCCGACGGTTTCGATACCGTCCACGATATCCAGCAGGCCGAGCTGAAGCCACTGATCCAGCGCTACGGCGAGACAGGCATGTGGCTGAAGCAACGCGCCCACGGCCTCGACAACCGCCCTGTGCGCAATGACGAGGAGCGCAAATCCGTTTCCAGCGAGACCACGTTCCGGACAGACATCTCCGATCCCGCCGCGCTTGAAGACGAGCTCTGGCAGCTGTGTGTAAAAACCGCCGACCGCGCCAAAGCCGTGGGCGTTGTCGGCGTCGTCGTGACACTGAAACTGAAGACCGCGAACTTCCGCGCGCTTACCCGGCGCATTTCACTGCCGGAACCCACACAACTCGCCCAGGAAATTTTCCGCGCCGGTCGGCCGCTTCTGGCCCGTGAAGCCAATGGCCGCGAACGCTATCGCCTCATTGGCATTGGCCTCTCAGGCCTTGACGACCATCGCGCCGATACGGTCGACCTGCTTGACCCGAGCATTGCCAAGCGCGCCGCCGCCGAGCGCGCCTCGGACGCCGCCCGGGCGCGCTTCGGCACGGATGCCGTCGTCACTGGCCGCGCTGCCCGCATTGCGAAACTGCGCGAGTCAGATGGCTGACTTGCCCCCTTCCGCAACCTACGGCATGCAGGGCCCACACCGTCATTCACGCACCGGAGCACGCCCCACATGACCACCCCAGAAGCCCGCCTCGACGCCCTCGGCATTGAACTGCCCGCCCCCATGGTGCCCGTCGCCAATTACGTGCCCTACGTGATCACCGGTAACATGCTGTTCGTCTCAGGCCAGGTCAGCGCCACGCCTACCGGCCGCATCACGGGCCGCCTCGGCGAAGACATGGAACTCTCGGCTGGCCAACATGCCGCCCGCCAGTGCGGTATCAACCTGATCGCGCAGTGCAAGGCCGCTGTGGGCGACCTCTCGCGCATCAAGCGCGTGGTGAAGCTCGGCGGCTTCGTCAATGCCGCCGGCGATTTCACCGACATCCCGCAGGTCATCAATGGTTGTTCAGACCTCATGGTCGAAGTCTTTGGGGATGCCGGCAAGCATGCGCGTTCGGCTGTGGCCTGCCCGGTCCTGCCGCTTGGCGTCGCGGTTGAAGTCGACGGTGTGTTTGAAATCGAAGGATAGTATCCGATGGCCCGGCACTTTGACCTGACAGCATTTACATATGCACATCGCGGTCTCTGGTCCGCCGATGGCCATCCGGAAAATTCTCTTGCCGCCTTCGAGGCCGCCATCGATGCCGGACTCGGCATCGAATATGACGTGCGGCCCTCGAAGGACGGCGAGGTCATGGTCTTTCATGATCCCACCCTTGTCCGCATGACGGGCGTCGAGGCCGTATTCGAAGACATGACGGCGCATGACCTTCAGGCCGTGCGGCTGGCTGGCACGGACCAGCCTGTGCCCACGCTGCACGCCTTGCTCGACATCTGGCCGACCGACCTGCCTCTGCTCACCGAAATGAAGATCGACGGCAACACCGACCCCGCCGCCTTCGCCCGCAAGGTGGGTGAGATGCTAACGGGCCATATCGGCCCTGCTGCCGCGATGAGCTTTTCGGAAGCCGCCGTCGACGCCATTCCCGAAGCGGTGATGCGCGGCCAGCTGATCCACCCGATCAGCCGGACCAGCGAAGCCGAGTTTGACGCCAAGCTCGCCCGCGCGCTTGAGCGCAATGTCGACTATCTCGCGATCAATGTCGCCGATGCCGAACGCGCGGCTGTGTCGCTCGCCGGAAAGCTGCCCTTTGTCGTCTGGACGGTGCGCACGATTGAGGATGTCCGCCGCATCCATGTGCTGAACGGCGCCATCATTTTCGAACACCTGCCCGTTCCGCTGGCAACATGATGCCGCGCGCCCTAGATTGATGGGCATGGACGACACCGCGCTCAAAATCACCATCGTCCCGGCCCTGGCCGAGGTGTTGCCCGATGAGTGGAACGCCGTCGCCAATCCGCCGGGCGCGCGCTACGATCCCTTCCTGACATGGGAATTCCTGGAAGCCATGGAGAGCAGCGGCGCCGCAACGCCGCGCACGGGCTGGGTGCCGCGCCACTTGCTGATCCGCGGCGATGACGGGCGCCTGCGCGCCGCCATGCCGCTCTATGCCAAGATGCATTCGCGTGGAGAGTTTGTGTTCGACCATAGCTGGGCCGAGGCCTTTGAACGCGCGGGCGGCTCCTATTATCCGAAGCTTCTCGCCGCCGTGCCCTTCACGCCCGTTACGGGCCGCCGCCGCCTCGTGCCGCCTGGTCCTGACGAAATCCAGCTCAAGGCTGCGCTTCTCGCTGGCGCGATCCAGATCGCCGAGGAGAATGATCTCTCCTCGCTGCATATCAATTTCATCGACCATGACGACGCTGACGTGCTGGAGAATACCGGCCTCCTCTCGCGCACCGACCAGCAGTTTCGCTGGGAGAATGACGGTTACGAGAACTTCGATGGCTTCCTGGGCGCGCTCTCATCGGCCAAGCGCAAGAACCTGCGCAAGGAGCGCGCGAAGGCACAGGAAGGCGTGGAGTTCGTGCATCTCACCGGCGACGCGATCACCGAGGACCATCTCGACCATTTCTTCCAGTTCTACATGGACACCGGCAGCCGCAAATGGGGCACGCCGTATCTCACACGGCTGAGCTTCTCCCTGCTGCGCGAGCGCATGCCCGATGATCTCCTCTTCGTCTTCGCCATGGAGAATGGCGAGCCCATCGCGGGCGCCATGAACCTGATCGGTTCGGACACGCTCTATGGACGCTACTGGGGCTGCAGCGACCAGCGCCCGATGCTCCACTTCGAAACCTGCTATTATCAGGCCATCGACTTCGCCATCGCGCGCGGCCTCAAATACGTCGAGGCGGGCGCACAGGGCGGCCACAAGCTCGCGCGCGGCTATGTGCCGGTGCTCACGCGCTCGGCCCACTGGATCGCCCATCCGGGCCTGCGCAACGCCGTCGCCGACTATCTCACCCGCGAACGCGACGCGGTTGAATCCGACATGGACTATCTCACAGAGCGCACACCCTTTAAGAAAGACTCATGACACTTCACGACACCTACGATTCCACCAACATCTTCGCGAAAATCCTGCGTGGCGAGATGCCCGCCGTCAAAGTCTACGAGGACGATACCGCCCTCGCCTTCATGGACGTTTTTCCGCAAGCCGAAGGCCACACGCTGGTCATTCCTAAAGACGTTGAAGCACGCAACCTGCTCGAAATGCCGCCGGAGAAACTCGGACCCTACATGCTGGTCGTGCAGAAGGTCGCCAAGGCCGTCGAAGCCGCGCTGAAGCCGGACGGCCTCGTCGTCACCCAGTTCAACGGCGCCCCCGCCGGGCAGACCGTCTACCACCTCCACTTCCACATCATCCCCCGCATCGAAGGCCAGGCCCTCGGCCGCCACGGCAGCGGCGGCATGGCGGATATGGGCGAGTTGGAGAAGCTTGCATTGAAGATTCGCGAGGCGCTGTAGAAGCACTCCCTAAGGCATGGGGATTCCCGCCGCCTCGAACAACGCGGCCCGTCGGCGCAGGCTGTCCGGCGACCAGGTGACCTCATACTCATAATAGATGTCGACCGCCCGTGCGCCGTCGGGCAGGCGCACCCAAGGCTGCTTGTCGGACGTGAAGATATGCACATCGGGCGGGCAGAGGTCAGGATTGTCGAGCGTCCCGACACGGATGAAGTTTATGCGCTCCCGCAAGCCGGACATGTGATAATGGCTCCACACCGCAACGCGGCACCTGGGGCAGCGCGCGATCGTCTGCCCCCTGCCGCTCGGCGTGTCGACGAGGATATCCTCGACATCGGCGCCAGTCACTTTCACCTGATCGGCTTCGATAAGCGCATTCAGCGCAAAGGCTGCCCCGGTCTGCCTCTGGCAATAGCGGCAATGGCAGCAATGCACGATCATCGGCTTTGACAGCAACCTGTAACGAACATGGCGACATGTGCAGCCACCTTCAGCTGAGAAGAGTGTATCAGTCATCGCCTGCCTTCCATATTGGCGTTTCGTGCCGATAGCCGGCCCGCTACGATGAGGTGACAATGTCGCTCTTGAGACTGTCCAGAAACGCCATGACCTCACCACCTTCCTGGGCCTCAACGCCAAGTTCGCCCGCCACGCTAACCACAATCTCGAGGAAACGCGTCCAGTCAACGTCCGTGATCCCCATTCCGGCATGGGCCAGCGCCATGTCGCGCCCGGTATAATACATCTGGCCCCCGGTTTCCCGCACGAGATAGTTGATCAACATCTGCAAAGCCCTGGCGTCCCTGTCTTCGCCGCTATGGGCCCAGATGCGCCCCAGCAAGTCGTCAGCTTTTGCCTGGTCAACAAGCTGTGTCGCAAATAATGCGATTGCGTCATATCCGCCGAGGCGGTCGTAAAGTGATACCGTCATTCTCGAAGTCCTTTCGTTACCGTCCAGATACGTTCCGCCGGTTTGGTGAAGCCGCACCACGCCCCGATTTCGGTTGCCAACTGGGTCGCATTCTCACACGATCCTGGAAACTCGATAGAAATCGAAAGCGGTTGTGCAAAAATGCACGCTGAGGGGGACGCCAAATGCAATGGGATGACGCGCGGATGTTCCTTGCCCTGGCGCGCGAAGGCTCATTCAGCGCTGCGGCCAAGCGGCTGGGCGTCCAGCACTCCACCGTCTCGCGGCGCATACATACGCTGGAAAAAGATCTGGGGACGCCGCTGGTTGAGCGCAGCGCGACCGGCTATGTCCTGACCGAGGCGGGCGAGAACCTGAGGACATCCGCCACCCGCATAGAGCGGGAGTTATTGTCCTTCGAGGCAGCCAGCACAGGCCAAAGCGACGCGCCCTCGGGGGAACTTCGTGTTACGGCCATCGCCAATATGGCCTCGACCGTACTGATGCCGCTATTTGCCGGGTTCAGCGCCGCCTATCCGGGCATTGACCTGCATATTGAAGTGACCAACGATTCCGTCCGCCTGGCCGAACGCGATGCCGATATTGCCCTCAGGCAGACAAATACGCCGGGCGAAACACTGATCGGTACCCGGCTGACCACCGTCTCCTCGGCAGTATACGCATCAACCGAATACTGCGCCGCCCTCGAGGCCGGTAAGGTTGCGGAAAAGTGGATCGGCGTCGATTGCTGCGAATACCACCGAACCTGGACCAGGCAGGCGAGGCCACAGGCCGATCATTCCTTCTGCGTGGACGACACGTCACTGACAATCGCCGCCATCCGGGGAGGGATGGGTGTCGGATACCTGCCGTGCTTCATGGGCGACAGCGATCCGCATCTGGTGAGGTTCCACGAGCCGGAAAAACACCATGATCTCGGACTATGGCTGCTCTATCATCGCGACCTGCGCAACACCAGGCGCGTGACCCTTTTCCGCCAATACATGCAGCGCGAAATCGTTGGCATCAGCCCATTGTTCGAGGGGGCCGGAACCCGCTAGACTCTTAAAGCCCCAGCTTCGCTTTCAGGATCTCGTTCACGGCTTTCGGGTTGGCCTTGCCGCCTGAAGCCTTCATCACCTGGCCGACGAACCAGCCGAGCGTCTGAGGCTTCTCTTTGACCTTCTCGACCTGCTCGGGGTTGGCCGCGATGATCTCGTCGACAACCTTCTCGATGGCGCCGGTATCGGTCACCTGTTTCAGGCCGTGCTTTTCGACAATCGCCGCCGCTTCGCCCTCGCCCGCAATCATGCGCGCGAAAACATCCTTTGCGATCTTGCCGCTGATCGTGTCGTCGCTGATCAGGGCGATCAGTCCGCCCAGCGCATCCGCCGAGACCGGACTATCGCCGAGTTCAAGGCCTTCCTTGTTCAGGTAGCCGAACAGTTCCTGCGTCACCCAGTTGGCAGCCAGTTTCGCGTCACGGCCCTTGGCCACGGTCTCGAAATAGGCGGCCTTGTCGGCGTCCGCGATAAGCACACCGGCGTCATAGTGCGAGATGCCGTATTCGGATTCAAAGCGCGCGCGCTTCTGGTCCGGCAGTTCCGGCAGGCTTGCCTTGATCTCGTCGATCCAGGCCTGCTCGATTTCGAGCGGAAGCAGGTCCGGGTCCGGGAAGTAGCGGTAATCGTGCGCGTCTTCCTTCGAGCGCATGGAGCGCGTTTCGACCTTCACCGGGTCGAACAGGCGCGTTTCCTGATCCACTGTGCCGCCGCCTTCGATGATCTCGATCTGGCGGCGTGCTTCGTACTCAATCGCCTGCTGGATGAAGCGGAACGAGTTCATGTTCTTCAGCTCGCAGCGCGTGCCGAGATGGCCGAAATCGCCCGTCTCGCGGAATTTCTCGTACTGGCCGGGGCGGCAGACAGACACGTTCACGTCGGCGCGCAGATTGCCCTTGTCCATGTCGCCGTCGCAGGTGCCGAGCGCGATCACGATGGCCCGGATCTTCTTCACATAGGCGGCGGCCTCGGCGGGCGAACGCACGTCAGGCTTCGACACGATTTCCATCAGCGCGACGCCCGAGCGGTTCAGGTCCACATAGGTCGAGTTCGGGTCCATGTCGTGGATCGACTTGCCGGCGTCCTGCTCCAGGTGCAGGCGCTCGATGCGGCACGGGAAGCTGTAGGCCTCGCCGCCATGAGCGGGCTCAACGTCCACATCGATCTCGCCTTCGCCGACGATGGGGTGGGCAAACTGGCTGATCTGGTAGCCCTGCGGCAGGTCAGGATAGAAATAGTTCTTGCGGTCAAACCGGCTGTAGAGATTGATCTCGGCCTTCAGGCCAAGACCCGTGCGCACAGCCTGTTCGACGCATTTCCTGTTGATCACTGGCAGCATGCCCGGCATCGCAGCATCGACCAGCGACACGTTGCAGTTCGGGTCGGCGCCAAATTCCGTCGAGGCGCCCGAAAACAGCTTGGCATTCGAGGCCACCTGCGCGTGGATCTCCAGCCCCATGACGACTTCCCAGTCGCCGGTGTCGCCTTTGATTACGTAGGGTGTGCGCGCTGACATGGCTTGCCTTCTGATCCAGTTGAAAATCTGGGTTCTTTTAGCGGCAAGCGGCCCGGCCTGTCGAGCCGCGAAGGCTGCTCAATGGGCTCTGACTTCCCTTTTGCGCCGGACTGGTCAAGAATGCGGCCAAGCGTAATAGCGCATCGGGAGGGAAGCCATGTTGTTCAAGATGATCCTCGACGGGTCCGGGGAAGATGAACGGCCGATTGTGAGGGGCTTCCTGAAGCACCTGATCGCGGGCTTTGCGGTGGGGCTTCTGGTCGGCGCTGTCGGCCTGTTCATGGTGATCGCCGCCTTCGGCAACCTCAAGCTCGACATGCCCATCCTGTTCATCGCGGCCATGATGCTGCAATTCGGGCCGATTGGCGGACTGGTTGGCGTCGGCATCTATCTGTCGCGCATCACCGAGAGGTCGCGCGGGGAGGATGAGGATGACGGCCCCGGCGGCGGCACGAAAGTGCGTGTTGAGGCCACAGCCAGCGCCCATCAGGCGCCGCCACGGCTTCAGGCCGCGACCGCCAGCTAGATCTTGCCTTCTTCCTTGGCGCGCTTGTAGCGCTCGCGGCGGGCCGCCATCTTGTCTGCCACGGAGGCAGACTGCGGCACGCGGGTCGGGGCTTCACCTGCTGGCGTCGGCGCCACTTCAGGCTCGGCTGGCGCCTCTTCTTCCAGCTTGCCCTCGGCGATCAGCTGCTTGCGGCGGGCCGCCACGCGGGCCTCGCGCGCCTGCTGGGCCTGGCTTTTGGAATTGAACAGGCCGGACAGTTTGGATTTTTGCGCGCCTTTCAGCGGTGAGCCACCTTCCGCGCGCTCTGCCCTTTTGGCGAGGATCCGCGAAATCCGGAAGGATACATACATGGCCACCAGAACAGCCACGAGCATCATGCCGGACATTCTGGGATCAAACAGGTCATACCCGTTTTGCGCCATCATGGCCCACATCAGGCCGACTGAGACAACGAGCATGATGGCGAAGAGAATGAGAAAACGTTTCATGTGGAGCAGCTTACCACCACTTCTCC
The DNA here is from genome assembly GCF_000685295.1 of Hyphomonas oceanitis SCH89. Taxonomy (GTDB): domain Bacteria; phylum Pseudomonadota; class Alphaproteobacteria; order Caulobacterales; family Hyphomonadaceae; genus Hyphomonas; species Hyphomonas oceanitis. The sequence continues at coordinate 51,921 of NZ_ARYL01000012.1, read as the reverse complement.
GGCTTCGCCACGAACCCAGCTGCACGTTCCAGTTCGCCGCCGACGCGGAAGCAGGCCGCTTCGTCCAGCGCCTTGCCGATCACTTGTAGGCCGAGCGGCAGGCCGCTCTTGGACATGCCGGTCGGCACCGAAATGCCCGGCAGGCCGGCGAGGTTCGCCGTCACCGTGAACACGTCGTTGAGGTACATTTCCACCGGGTCGCCGCTCTTCTCGCCAAAGGCAAAGGCAGGGCTCGGGCAGGTTGGCGTCAGCACCGCGTCACAGCCTTCGAAAGCGGAAACAAAGTCGTTGAGGATCTTGGTCCGCACTTTCTGGGCACGCAGGTAATAGGCGTCGTAATAGCCGCTGGAGAGCACATAGGTGCCGATCAGCAGGCGGCGCTGCACTTCCGCGCCAAAGCCACCGGCGCGCGTGCCTTCATAGGTCTGCGCGAGGTTGTTGCCCTCGATGCGGGCGCCGTAGCGCATGCCGTCATAGCGGGCGAGGTTGGACGAGGCTTCCGCTGGCGCCACGATATAATACGCAGGCAGCGCGTATTTCGTGTGCGGCAAGCTGATCTCGACAATCTCGGCGCCAGCCTCTTTCAGCCAGGCAATGCCCTGATCCCAGAGCGCATTCATTTCGTCCGAGAGGCCGTCAATGCGGTATTCCTTTGGAATGCCGATCCGCATGCCCTTCACGCCCTTGGACACATCGCTGCGCCAGTCCGGCGTCGGGATGTCCAGCGAAGTGGAATCCTTCGCGTCATGGCTGCACATCACTTCCAGAAGGATGGCGCTGTCTTCGACGGTCTTGGCAATCGGCCCGGCCTGATCAAGCGAGGAGGCGAACGCCACCATGCCGTAGCGGCTGGCCCGGCCATAGGTCGGCTTGATACCCACTGTGCCCGTGAAGGCCGCTGGCTGGCGGATCGAGCCGCCTGTGTCGGAAGCCGTCGCCGCGAGGCAGAGGTTCGCCGCCACGGAGGCCGCAGAGCCGCCCGATGAACCGCCCGGCGTGAGGCTTTGATTGTCGCCATCACGGCGCCAGGGGTTGATCACGTTGCCGAAATGCGAGGTCTCGTTCGACGAGCCCATGGCGAACTCGTCCATGTTGAGCTTGCCCAGCATGACAGCGCCTTCGTCCCACAGGTTCTGCGTGACGGTGGATTCATAGGTCGGGGTGAACTCGCCGAGGATGCCGCTGCACGCCGTCGTGCGCACGCCCTTGGTGCAATAAAGGTCCTTGATGCCCAGCGGCGCGCCTTCAAGACGCCCGCCCTCGCCCTTGGCCAGTTTCGCGTCCGACGCATCCGCCATGGCCAGCGCCTTTTCCGGCGTTTCCACGACATAGGCATTCAGCACCCGGGCGCCCTCGATGGCACTCACGAAGTCCTGCGTAATCTCGCGCGACGAAAACTGCTTGGCCTTCAGGCCATCAAGCGCTGCGGCAAGGGTGAGTTTGGTCAAATCGGTCATGTATAATCCCGCGAAGAAATCTGCCCGCCTGCTATGACGGCTTGGGGGGAAAGTTCAAGTCTCCGTGACCGTGCTTGTCAGTTCCGACGGCCCGGCGCATCAATGGATTTCGGAACATTTGCCCCGAATCCCGCTTTTTTGAAGGGCAGCACACCCGATAAAGGACATCATGATGCGTTTGATCACTCTCGCCCTCTCAACGGCCCTCCTCGCCGCCTGCGCCAGCCACACACCGACACCAGCCAAAGCCAAGGGCGTCGCCCAGTTCGCCGGCGACGCGCGGCTCGGGGAAGAGGTCAACAAGGTCTGCTTCGCCTCGACAATCGATGGCTTCCACGATGCCACCGATGACACGGTCGTGCTCTCAAAAGGCCGCGACGACTATCTCATTGAAACCTTTGGCGGCTGCTTCAACCTGGACCAGGCCCAGCGCTTGGGCGTGGATTCCACAACCGGCTGCCTCGGCAAGGGTGACCATATCATCACCTCCGATTCCATCTCGGGACATAGTGACACCGGCTTCGGCGTGCAGCGCTGCACCATCAAGGCGATGTATAAATGGGATGCAAAAGCAGAGGCGCCCGCAGAAGCCGAAGAATCCCAATAGCGCCGCATCTGGCCTGTGCTAGACAGGTGCCCATGCCCCATCCAGCACAGGCCTCGTTCGTCGAGGTAAAGACCTCCCCCTTCCACGGCCGCGGCCTCTTCGCGGTCGCACCCATTTCAGGTGGCCAGACGATCGCTGTTTACCCACTACTTGTCCTGTCACACGAAGACACGGCCACCGTGCGCTCCACGCTGCTGCATCATTACGTGTTCTATGTGGACGAGACCGAGGATGGCACGATGCGCGCCGCTGTCGCCTTCGGTGAAATCTCGATGTGCAATCACAGCCCGCAAGCGAATGCCGATTTCGTGGTCGATGGCGCGGCGCAGACCGTCACGCTCTCGGCCCGCCACGCCCTTCAGCCCGGCGACGAAATCCTCATCGATTACGAGGAATTCGCCGAAGAGATTATCTGAGGCCTAGGCCTGGCCGGAATTCACCAGCGCGCGCAGTTCGCGGCGCAAGACCTTGCCAATCGGCGACTTCGGTAGCTCATCGACAAAATGCACCTGCCGGGGCCGCTTGTAGGCGGTCAGCTGCCGGGCGCAGTGCGCCAGCACGTCCTGTGCTGTCAGCTCCGGGTGGCGACGTACCACGAAGGCATGCATCACATCGCCCATATCGCCATCGGTCACGCCTGCAACGGCGGCCTCGGCAATGCCCTTATGTTCGGCCAGCACCGCGTCGACTTCGCTTGGGAATACGTTGAACCCGCCAACCAGCAACATGTCCTTGCTGCGATCAACAATGAAGAGATAGCCCTCGTCATCGAGATAGCCGACATCGCCTGTCTTCAGCATGCCAGCCTGATAGGCCGCTGCCGTCGTCTCCGGCCGACCGAGATAACCCGCCATGACCTGCGGACCCGCCACGGCAATCTCGCCAACTTCGCCCGCTTTGGCAAAGCCCCCATCCTCGCGCAGGATCGCGACGCCCGTGCCGGGCAGCGGCAGGCCGGCCGAACCGACCTTGGTGCGCGCGTCAGGCGGGTTGACGCTGATCAGCGTCGTCGCTTCCGTCATACCATAGCCTTCAATGACGCTGGAGCCTGTAAGGCCGGTCCACTCGGAGCGGACCTGTGGGCTCAGCGCCATGGCACCGGAAATCGTCAGGGTTAGCTTGGGTGGGTTCTCATAGAACCATTTCTCTTCCATCAGCTTGGCAAACAGCGTGCTGACACCCGGAAACACATCCGGGCGGAATTTCTTGAACGCCGCCTTCAGGTTCGACAGCGGCTTGGGGCTCGGCACAAGCACCAGGTGGGCCGCATTGCGCAGCGCGATCACAGACGCGAACAGGCCGAACACATGGTAGACCGGCAGGACCAGCAACATGGTCTGCCCCGGCTTGTCGATCATGTGCGGCGAGAGGCTGGCAAACTGGTCAACATTGGTGACGAGGCCCGCTTCGGTCAGGCGCACGCCCTTGGAGATGCCAGTTGTGCCGCCGGAATACTGGTAGATCGCGTCCTCATCGGCCTCGCGGTCTGGCGCGTAGTCAGCGATCGGCGTCGTGTGTGCCGCGCCGAGCTTCAGCGCCTCGGCCATGGGCACATGATCCACGATCAGTGGCCGGCCCATTTTCTTGACGTGCTGCAGCACGAAATCCATCGCGGCCTTTTTGACTGGCGAGAAGAAGTCGGTCAGCGACAGCGACACGACGGTATGAATGCGCGTGCCGGTCAGCGCCTCTTCCGTCATTTCGGGAAACAGGCTCGATGTGATCAGCACACAGGCTTTCGCGTCACGCAGCTGACGACGTGTCTCATGCGCTGTGTAGAGCGGGTTTACATTGGTCAGCACAAGGCCGGCGCGCAGGACGCCCAGCATGGCGACAACATAGGACATGCAATTGGGCGACTGGATCGCCACGACATCGCCCTTCGACAGGCGCAGCTCGTCGCGCAGGTAGCGTGCAAGGTTCGCCGAATGCGTCTCGACATCAGCAAAGCTCAGTGTCGCGCTGGCGCCGTTCGGCAGGGCGGTGGAAAGGAAAGGCTCATGCCCATGGTCGCGGGCCGCAGCCTCCATGAGGGCTTCAATGCGGCCCGGCACATAGGCGCCCAGTTGTGTCTGGAAGGTGGCCGCTTCCCGGTTATAGAATCTCGGGACCGGCTGGTCCTGATACGGAACGGCACTGATTGGCAAAACGGCAGACATGTCTTCTCCAGCCCCGTGGCAAATCGGGATCGTCCCAACCTGACACAATGCGTTTGAAACATGCTGAACCCGATCGATGAAATTTCACCGATCGGGAAGATAGATGACGGTCAGTGCCCAGGATACCCGGTGCGCTCGCAGAAAACGGCTTAGAGTGCGCAGTCCAGATCGTCCGTGCCGGCCTTGCGCTGCCACTGATAAGCCTCCACCGTCTCGCCGCGAGGCAGGTAGGTGATGTCGCTAGTCTCGCCGTTGCGGCGGATTTTCAGTTTCAGCATCTCTGTCTGGTTGCCCTGAATGCCATCCTGCGGAACCGGAACAACAATCTCGTCGCCATTCTGCAGACCCGCCTGCTCCGCAGCAGATCCTGCGACGAGGCCGCGAACAATACGTTTGGGCTCTGCCAATACCGCCGTGTCGAAGCCAAGTTCATACCGGCGCATGGGCTTGGTCGTTCGTTCAAAGCACGGTCCGAAAGCATCCGAAGCCGGGATCGGCATGTCGCCATTGAGGAAGCCGCGAAACGCCGTAACCGCATCCGGACCAAGCGCGTCTGTCAGCAGCGCCTCCCAGTCAGCGTTCGTCGTCACCTTGCCGCTCTTCTCAAGCGCAAGCATGGCCAGCATCAGGTCGTCCAGCGAGCGCGTCCCGTTTGACGCCTTGCGAACCGCATCGTCGACGGTCGCAAAATACAGCATGCCGCGATCATAGGGCAGCGTCCGGATGCGCGTATCAGCCCAGAAGCGCTTGGGCACCTCGCTGTTCGGCTCAGTTGCCATGAGGCTCGTATAGTAACGCCCTGCCCCACTGTTCAGATCGTCGAGGAATGCATCCGGCGTGATACTGTCGAACCGCAGGGCCAGACGGCGCGCATACAGGACTGCGAGCCCCTCGCCGAACCATGAGGATTCCAGGCCCGGCGGTGACTCGATGTAAGGCTGGAACGTATGGAACATCTCATGCGCCAGCGTGATCCGGATCTTTTCAACATCCGCCCCGTCGCCCGCACCGAAGGTCGTCACGAAGGAATGATAGAGCCCGACCCCACCTCCCGCATTGATCGGATTATAACGCAGGAATACACCATAGGGCGGAGGCGTTTCCTGGCCAAAGAACTTTGAATAATGGCCGTACAGATTGCTCGTCCATGCCAGCAGCTTGGCAGCATCAAAGGCGGGCTCCCCCTGCCATGCGCCGAAGAAACCTGTTGCTGGCACCACGGTTGGGTACGCGCCAATCTGGCCAGCCATATAGAAGGTCATACGGAGTTCGGAGGATGTCAGCGGCTCAGGCGCAATCACATGCCCTTCACCAAAGGTCGTGACGCCGCGCGCCCCAGCCGGAAGCGCAGTCAGATCCCAGTCAAAGCTCGCGCGATATGTTGCATCACCAGGCGGCAAAGGAAGAAAGACATGCCCGGAAGCGGAAACGCCGCCACCGTCTGCGCTGAAGGAAAAGGGCGGGGCCGGCCCACGCGGTGGCAAAGTGGCTTCCGCAGGAACAACGAAGCTGACCGTCACGGGCCCCACAATGGGCCGATCAGCCAGCCAGGCCCGGGAGGGACCGCCGCTCTCCGCATCACCGGCCGCCTCAAGAGGGGCGTCAATATCACTGACGCGGAGCGTGAGGGGGCCACGCTCGTCGCTTGCCTTCATGTCGGTCAGCGTCGTGGCAACGCTGTCCACATTGCTCACGACGAGCGGCATCAGCAGCACGGGTTTCATTATGTCCCCGGTTTCCAGCCCCGAGAAGTGCAGGGTCACCGCTACCGTATCAATCGTCTCGCCATGATCCGGATCTGCGTGCGGCTTCAGCGTGATAGCCAGCTCCGTTGCCTTGTCCCCGGAGTCGGCCGTCGTGGCACAGCCCGAAACCAATCCCCCGATCGCTGTCGCCAGTAAAGCTCTGCCTATGACAGCACACACGTTCTGACCAAACATTTGACCTCCAGACGCCAACACATGGCATAACATCACCACAGCACACATTGCCCAATGGGGCCTGCATCTGAAAGCCTAAGGGATGCCTCCGGCTATTTTCATCCCATTTGGCGATATCAGCCCGGTAATACGAATAATCTATGTCGGCACGAATTGGGCCAACCCTATCTGCCCGTAAACACCGGCTTTCGCTTCTCGAGGAAGGCCGCAGCACTCTCGGCGGCATCTTCGGTCTCCATCAGGGACCGGATTTCCTTGATCGCCCAATTGCCGACGTCGCGCCAGTCCGGGTCCAGTGTGCGCCGCAGGCCTGCCTTGATCGACTGCACAGCGCGCGGCGGGTTGGCCGCAATCCTGCCTGCAATTTCCATCGCCGTCGACACAAGATCATCCGGAGCGACGACCCGCGATACAAGGCCCATCTCCTTCGCCGTGTGCGCGTCAATGATATCGCCCGTGAACAAAAGTTCCGCCGCACGTTCGCGTCCCACGACCTGCGCCAGTCGCCCGAGGCCCGGCGCGTCACAGCAGAGCCCGCGCTGCACGAACAGCTCGCCGAACTTTGCCGCCTCAGATGCCACGCGGATATCTGCCATCAGGGCCAGCTCCATGCCCCAGCCGAGCGCAAAGCCATTGACCGCGGCAATCACCGGAATGTCCGTATAGAGCAAGGCATCCGCCGCGGGGGTCAGCCCGCCCGTGCGGCGCCCGCGCGCCTTCATCTCGGCAGGGCCCTTGGCTTTCTGGCTCAGTATCTCTTTGACATCGTCGCCGGTGCAGAAGCCGCGCCCTTCGCCCGTGATCACGATCACCCGCGCCTCGCTGTCGCGCACGGCATCTTCCAGCGCCATGTACAGCTCATAGTTCAGCGCATTCATCACCTGCGGACGCCGCAGCGTCAGCAGCGCGACATGGTCCTTCATCTCGATGGTTATTACCGTCATGGCGGCCTCCCTTGTTATTTTGGGAGACTATGCGGGCCCTACCCCAGCCTGAACAAGCGACGACGTCGGGTAAGGGCTCAGGGCGTCATGCGCTTGTGCGCCAGCGTGTTGCCGCGTGCGCTGTAGCTGTAGTCGAGCCTGTCAGCGCCGGCATCGATGATGCTGAAACAGCGTGCTTCGTCGTCGCCATCCGCTTTCAGCGTGAACGACATGCCATCCGCATCCGGCGTCATCGCCGTGCAGTCAGCAACGACCGTAATTGTTTCGTTGCCCAGGGGCTCGTCATTATAGACGCTGCTCATCTGGTCACCGCTGATCGTGAAAACATTCATCGGGTCTTCCAGCGATTGCCAGGTGCCCTGCATCATTTCCAGCAGTTTCGGCTCTTCCTCCATCTGTACCGCCGGGTCCGGCTCGGCAGCGACTGGCTCTGCGACAGGTTCCGCCGGCGCGTCCTTCGGCCCCGGATTACAGGCGGCCAGGGCGGCGAGCGCGGCGCCGGCGAGTAATGATCGAAACATCATGTCCATTCATCCCTTGCGATACGTTTGCGCCGCCAATCCCATCAGGACTCGCGGCGCAATGCACGTGACAAAATTGAGGGGGTCTAGCGCTTGAGGTGCTCAAGGCCCTTGATAGTGCCCGGCTTCACCGATGGGTTCGACGCGTTGGTCTTCACCTTCTCCGCCTTGGGCTTGCGGACTTCCTTGTTCGTTTTCTTCTGACCTTTGGCCATGATCGTGTCCCTGTGTTTGGGCCCCAAACGGGTCCAGTCTCACAGGTGGGGGTGATCCGGTGCTTAAATAAGGCGGTCGCGCACTTATGTTTTGCGCGCGCCGCCGGGCGTCCTACTCGACGGCCTTCGGCACGACGAAGAACCCGTCCTGGCTGCTCGGGGCATTGGCCAGAACCTGGTCCTGGATATTACCGTCAGTCACCACGTCTTCGCGCATGGGCAGCCTGGTCGCCACAACAGACGTCATCGGCTCCACGCCCTCAATGTCGACTTCGTTCAGCTGGTCGATCCAGCCGAGGATGCCATTCAACTCGCCGGCCATCTCTTCGAGGCGCTCTTCGGGCACCGCAATGCGCGACAGGCGGGCAACCTTGCGGACGTCTTCCTTGGTAACGCTCATTTTATGGGCTCCGGTGGCTTGGCTTCGTTCCCGCCCGAATACGCGATAGGCAACAAGGCTTCAAGGCGCTATGTGAGCGGCCAATGGCCGTTACAGATCTCGATTCCCTGCCGCGCACCGGCGTCCTCCTCGGCATCGATCCCGGCACCAAGACAATGGGAGTCGCCGCAACAGACGGCATTCGCATGCTCGCGAGCCCGGTCGAGACCATCCATCGCGGCAAGGCGCTGGGGCCCATGATCGCCCGCCTCTTCGAGATTTACGACGACCGCAAGGCCGTCGCTCTCATCATCGGCCTGCCGCTCAACATGGATGGCAGCGAGGGCCGCCGCGCCCAGTCTACCCGCGCGCTCGCCTGGAACATCCTGCAGAAGCGCGATGTACCGATCTACTTCCAGGACGAGCGCCTCTCCAGCGCCGAAGCCGAAAGCGCCATGTGGGAAGCGGAAGTTTCCCGCAAGCGCCGCGACGACCGTATCGACGCGCAGGCCGCCGCCATCATCCTCAAATCCACGCTTGACCTTCTGGAGCGCCGCCCATGACATCCTTCATTTTCGCGCTCCTGCCCGTCATCATCATCGTCGCCATCGGACGCCTGATCGCGGCGAAGAACTGGATCACGCCCGAAGGCTGGCGCGCCATCGAGCGCATCTCTTATATCCTCCTCTTCCCGGCGCTTATCATCCGCTCGCTCGGCAATGCCCCGTTCGACACCGCGCCATGGAAGCTCGCTGCTGCGCTGATCATCGCCCAGCTCGTGCTGGCCGCTATCGGCTTCGGCGCCCGCCTCTGGCCCGGCATGGAGCGCCCGGCTGTCGGCTCGATCATCCAGTCCAATGTCCGCTGGAACACATTCGTTGCGCTCTCGCTCGGTTCGATCCTTTTCGGTGACGAAGGGCTGGCGCTTGTCACCATCGCCGCCGCCGCCATGATCCCGACCGCCAATGTGCTTTCGGTCTACGGCCTCATCCTGAACGCCGAACACGCGCCCGGCACCAAGCCGCGCCCCTTCCGCGCGCTGATGACCAACCCTCTGATCATTGCTTGCGTCATTGGCGGCATCGTCGCCGCCACCCATTTCCAGAGCCCCAAAGTGCTTGACGACACGCTCCGCATCCTCGGTCAGGGCACAATCGCGCTCGGCCTGCTGAGCGCCGGTGCCGGGGTTGACCTCGCCGCCCTGCGCCGCGCGGGCGTACGTACCTTCACATGGGCGCTCGTGCGTCTCCTCGGCCTGCCGGCTGCAGCGCTGGCAGCAGGCCTCGCCATTGGCCTCAGCGGCACGCCCCTCGCCATCATGCTCATCTGTGCCAGCGTGCCGACCGCCACCAACGGCTATATCCTGGCCCGCCAGCTTGGCGGCGACGGCCCGCTTTCAGCCAACCTGATCGCTGTGGAAACCGTGCTCGCCATGATCACCCTGCCGCTGATCTGGTTCACCGCGATACATTTCGGCCTCGCCTGAGGCTTGCCGCCGACCGGAATCGCGCCTAAACCGCCCCAAATCGAAAGGGCTTCCATGCCGATGGCGGGATACACTTACAGCTTCGATCACGCGCACTTGCTGGGAATCGAAGGCCTTCACCCTCTGGATATCACCCACATTCTGGATCTCGCCGACCGCTATGCGGATGCCACGCGCGCAGGCCAGCGCGCCGATCCGGTCCTCACCGGGCGTACGGTGGTGAACCTCTTCTTCGAGAATTCCACCCGCACGATGAGCAGTTTTGAGATCGCCGCGAAACGCCTCGGCGCCGATGTCATCAACATGCCGGTCGCCAATTCCAGCGTGAAAAAGGGCGAGACCCTGATCGACACGGCCATGACGCTGAACGCCATGAAGCCGGACGTGCTGGTCATCCGCCACTCGGCCTCCGGCGGTGCCAAGCTGCTCTCCCGCAAGGTCGACTGCGCGGTCATCAATGCCGGTGACGGTACCCACGAACACCCCACCCAGGGCCTGCTCGACACACTCACCATCCGCCGCCACAAGGGCCGTATCGAGGGCCTCAAAGTGGTCATCTGCGGCGACATCGCTCACAGTCGTGTCGCCCGCTCGACCACGATGGCGCTGCACCTGCTGGGAGCCGAAGTCCATCTCTGCGGCCCGAAAACCCTACTACCGCCCGGCACCGATACATGGGGCGCCGCCAGCGCGACGACAGACTTCGACGCCGCGCTCAAAGGCGCCGACGTGGTCATGATGCTGCGCCTGCAGATGGAGCGCATGGACGGCGCCTTCCTGCCAAGCCGCCGCGAATATTTCCGCTATTTCGGCCTCACTCAAGAACGCCTCGCGCTGGCCCTGCCGGATGCGACGGTCATGCACCCCGGCCCGATGAACCGCGGCATCGAGATCGAAAGCGCCATTGCCGACGGGCCGCGCTCCGTCATCACAGAACAGGTCGAAATGGGTGTCGCCGTACGCGAAGCCGTTCTGGACCTTCTCGCGGGGACACGCCCATGAGCCTCTCGATCCACAATGCCCGCCTGCTCGACCCGGCCACCGGCCTGGACGAACCCGGCGCGATCTTCATCGACAAGGGCAAGATCAAGGATGTCGCCAAGGGCCAGTCCGGTCCGCACGGCGATGCCAAGGAAAGCCTCGACGCGGGCGGGCTCTGCCTCGCCCCTGGCCTGATCGACCTGCGCGTCAAGACCGGCGAGCCGGGCGACGAGCAGAAGGAAACGCTCGCCACCGCCTCGCGCGCAGCCATTGCCGGCGGTGTCACCAGCTTCGTCGTCATGCCCGACACGCGCCCTGTTGTGGATGATGTCGCCCTCGTGCGCTTTATCATCGAGCAGGCCCGCAAGACCGCCAAGGCCCGCATCTATCCCTCCGGCGCCCTGACGGTCGGCCTCAAGGGCGAGCAGATGGCCGAGATCGGTCTGATGGCTGATGCCGATGCGATCATCTTCACCAATGGCGATATGCCCATCGCCAACGCCTCGATCATGAAGCGCGTGATGACCTATGCCGCCAGCCGCAACGCGCTTGTCATGTCACGGCCGGACGAGCGGGCGCTGTCCGGATCTGGAGTGATGAATGCGGGCGCCTTGGCTGCACGCATCGGCCTCTCCGGCATTCCGCCCGAAGCCGAATGGATCGGCGCGGCCCGCGACGTGATGCTGGCCGAAGCGACCGGCTGCCGCCTCGTGGTCGATCAGGTCTCCACCGAGCGCACATTGCAGATCATCGCCGCCGCACGTGGCCGTGGCGCCAAGATCCACGCCACTGTCGCTGCCCACACGCTGTTCTTCAACGAGCGCGACGTCGGCGACTATCTCACCTATTGCAAGGTCAACCCTCCCTTCCGGGACGAGGACACACGGCAGGGCCTGATCGCCGCCCTGAAGCGTGGCGAGATCGACGCGGTCGTCTCCGCGCATGATCCCCAACCCCCGGAAGAAAAACGCCTGCCCTTCGGCGAAGCAGCCTTTGGCGCGGCCGGCCTTGAGACCACACTCTCGGCGCTGATGAGCCTCGTCAACGATGCGGACCTGCCGCTGCTGGATGCCCTCGCCCCGGTCACCTGCCGCCCGGCCGACCTGCTCGGCCTGCCCCAGGGCCGCCTCAAAACTGGCGCACCGGCCGACCTGATCCTCTTCGATCCAGGCAAGCCGTGGCTGTGCGTGCGGGAAGATCTGCGTTCACGCTCGACCAACTCGCCCTTCGATGGCCGACGCCTGCAGGGCCGCGTTATCCGCACGCTCGTCGGGGGTGAAACCGTATTCGAATACGCACCTGCGGGCTGACGCCTGATAATGCGGCGTCAGGGGGCGGAAAGGGATGCAGAAGCCACTTCTGATTGACCGCATTTCCACATCCTGTCAGATGCATTTCATGAATAATGTACAACATGTAATGAAGCGAAGCGTATCGGCGCTCGCCTTCCTCGTGCTCGCGTCAAGCGTGCTGGCGGCTTGCAGCGAGACCGCCAGTTTGCGGCGTCCATCCTCCCCTGTTCAGCGCTGCATCAATATGGGTGGCGCGCTGGAAGCCCCGAACGAGGGAGAATGGGGCTACACGATCCGCATGGAAGACATAGACCGCATAAAGGCGGCAGGCTTCGACACGATCCGACTGCCCGTCCAATGGTCTGCCCATGCAGGAACATGGGGCGGTTACCAGATTGAAGACCACCTCCTGGACCGCACCGACGAGGTCATCAACTACGCCCTGTCGCAGGATCTGAAAGTCATCCTCGACGTTCATCATTATTACGATCTGAACATGGAACCGGCCAAGCATGAGCGCCGTCTTGAAAGCATCTGGAAACAGCTCGCAAGTCACTACGAGTCCTATCCTGACACGCTGATCTTCGAAGTGCTCAACGAGCCGAACACGAACATGACGGCGAAACGGACCGATGCCCTGAACAAGCGCATCGTCCGCCAGATCAGGCAGTCCCAGCCTCATCGCTGGATCATCCTTGCAACGGCGGAATGGGGCTCGCTCACCGGCCTCCTGGAAAGCGCACCGCCAGCCGATTCGCGCGTCATTCTGTCCTGGCACTATTACGACCCGTTCAGCTTTACCCATCAGGGCGCAGACTTCTTCAAGCCCACGCCGCCAGTCGGAACCCACTGGGGCACGAAGGCCGATATGGACCGGGCCAAAGCCGACTTCGACCGCGCAGCCGCCTTCCGCGACTTGCACCACCAGCCGCTCCTCCTCGGCGAATTCGGGGTCTATGATGCGGCGCCCATGGAAGACCGCGCGCGGTGGACCCGTGCGGTCCGCGAACTGGCTGAGTCAAATGAGTTCGGCTGGTGCCACTGGTCATTCTCATCAAATTTCCGGGTCTACGATCCCGAGAAGGAAGCCTGGATCGAGCCGATCCGCGCCGCTCTGCTGGGCGATTGATCTGAAACCCTTGCCGCAGGCTGGCAGGGTTCGTAGACCGTCTGTCAGGATGCGTCAGGAGAGAACGGCATGCAGGCATGGATGGGATATGGCGCGGCGGCTGCCTGCGGTTATCTCGCGGGCTCGATTCCCTTTGGCCTGCTGATCACCAAGGCCGCTGGCCTCGGTGATATCCGTAGCATCGGGTCCGGCAATATCGGCGCCACCAATGTGCTGCGCACCGGTCGCAAGGACCTCGCCCTTGCAACGCTCCTGCTCGACAGCCTCAAGGCGGGCCTCGTCGCTTTTGCCTTCTCCTATTTCTTCGGCCGCGAGGTCGGCTTCGTCGCCGGTGCCATGGCCTTTGTCGGCCATTGCTATCCTGTCTGGCTGGGCTTCAAGGGTGGGAAAGGCATTGCGACTTATGCCGGCCTTCTGTTGTTCACGACGCTGCCCGGGTTTCTTGTCGCCGCGCCGGTCTGGTTCCTCCTTTTCGGCATCACGCGCATCTCCTCACTCGCGGCTCTCGCAGCCGCCGTTCTCGTGCCGCCCGGCGCTTACCTCCTGGGTGAGCATAATTCGGTCGTGCTGGTCGGCCTGACGCTCCTCTCGCTCCTTGTGTTCTGGACGCATCGAACCAATGTGAGCCGCCTGCTCAAAGGCACCGAACCCAAGTTCGGCACGCCCAAGGCCAAACCTGAAGCATGAGTCCGGCGCGGCCCCTGTCCGACACTGAGCGTCGTAATTGGGTCCGCCTCGCCCGTACGCAGAATGTCGGCCCGGTCACCTTTTCCCAGCTGGTCAAACGCTTCGGCACGCCCGGCGCTGCGCTCGATGCCCTGCCGGAGATCGCACGGCGGGCAGGCCGTGGCCGCCCCATCATCGCGCCATCCGTTGACGCGGTTGAGGACGAGATCGCCGCAGCGCGCAAATATGGCGCCCGCATTATCGCCAGTTGCGAGGCGGACTTTCCGCCTCTGCTTCGAGCGCTGGCACCGCCCCCACCCACGCTGACACTGCTCGGCCGCGCTGACCTTGCGGCCCAGCCCACAGTCGCGATCGTCGGCGCCCGCAATGCCTCAGCGGCCGGTCGCAAGCTCGCCCGGGACATATCAGCAGGCCTCGGCGCGGCGGGATTCGTTGTTGTCTCCGGCCTCGCGCTCGGAATCGACGGGGAGGCCCATGCGGCCACATTGCGCACGGGTACGATCGCCGTGCTCGGTGGCGGCGTCGACCATGTCTACCCACCCCAGCATGAGCGCCTTTATGCCGAGATTGCCGCTGAAGGGCTCATCGTCTCCGAGAGCCCCTTTGGCTACCGCGCAAAGGCCCAGGATTTCCCCCGCCGCAACCGTATCATCACCGGAATGTCCCGTGGGGTGGTCGTCGTCGAGGCCGCAGAACGGTCCGGATCGCTCATTTCCGCGCGCATGGCTGGCGAGCAGGGGCGTGAAGTGATGGCCGTACCGGGCTCCCCCCTCGATCCACGGGCATCGGGAACAAATGCCCTTATTTATCAAGGCGCCTCCCTCGTACGGCATGCCGATGACGTGCTTGAAATCCTGTCCTCGTTGCGCTTTGGCCACGTCTCCGATCCCGAGAACGGACCGTACGACGCGGAAATGGATGGCGATTCCCTTCCGGAAGGCCAGCTCGAACGGGTTCTCGAAGCCCTCTCGCCGCATCCCATGCCGATTGACGAAATCGCCCGCGCCTGCGGCCTTGGCGCCGCGCGATGTGCAGCCATTCTTGTCGAACTGGAGCTTTCCGGCCTGGCCCTGACGCTACCCGGCGGGCTGGCGGCACGCGCCGTCTGAGGACTCGTGGCTGTGTTCCGAAAGCACCGCGTCCTGCAGGAAAATGCCGCCATAAGCCGCCTATGGCTGGACGGCCTTCGCCATCACCTCTAAGCCTCCTGTCTGATCAACAATCCGGCGCAGGCATTTAATGCCCATTCAAATGCGCAGACGTGACTGAGGTAATCCGGACTTGGCGAATTGGCTTCTCTACGCCGCGGCATTGGGTCTGGTGTCATCCGGGCCCTTTTCTGCGTACGCACAGGAAACCTCGGAAGTGGCCGTGCCCGCTGACGCGCCAACGGAACACGTCGTTCTCGAAGCCGACTATATTTATGAAATCCGCGAAGAGAACAGCGTCGTTGCCGAGGGCAATGTCGAGGCGCTGTATGAGGGCCGCGTGCTGCGCGCCGACCGCATCATCTACAACAGGACCACGGATCGCGTCCGCGCCACGGGCAATGTCGTCATCGTCGATACGGATGGTTCCCAGCAGTTCGCCGACGAAGTCGAAGTGAATTCCGACCTCGCGGACGGCTATGCCATCGGCTTCTCGGCCCGCCTGCCGGAAGGGGCCACGATCGTTGCCAATTCCGCAATCCGCAAGAAGAACGGCGTGAACGCCCTTGAACAGGTCATCTATACGTCCTGTCAGCTCTGCGGTGACGACACGACCCCGACCTGGTCGCTACGCGCCCGCCGCGCCGTGCTTGATCAGGAAAGCCAGATGATCTCCTACCGGGATGCGATCATCGAGGTTGCCGGCATTCCGGTCTTCTACCTGCCTTATCTGTCCCACCCGGATCCCACATCCGAGCGGCGCTCCGGCTTTCTCGTGCCATCGGGAGGCCTGTCCTCCAAGCTCGGTGCTTTTTACCAGCAACCCTATTACTGGGCCATTTCGCAGTCCCAGGACCTGACCATCTCGCCGATGGTGAGCGCGAACGTTAACCCGATGGTGGAACTCGATTACCGCAAGCGGTTCTATTCCGGCGGCGTCAAGATCAATACAAGCATCACCCGCGAAACCGATTTCGATAGCGACGGCGTCAGGTTTGGCGACGAGAAGTGGCGCGGACATATTTACGGGAAGGGCCTGTTCGCCATCAGTCCCGAATGGAAATGGGGCTTCGGTGTCGAAACCCAGTCCGACGACCTTTACGACCGCCGTTATGACCTTGACGGTCAGGGCGAACGCCGCGGCCTGTACACCAGCCAGCCACGCCGTCTCCTGTCGCAGATCTTCGCCGTGGGTCAGGGTGACAGCTACTATACGGATGTGGCTGTACTCGATTTTCAGGGCCTGCGTGGCGCCGACGATTCCCGGACACTGCCGACTGTTGCACCTGTCTTGTTCAGTGAAAAATACTGGGATCTTGGCGATTATGGTTTTGCCGCCGTCAATGCCTCGTCCGCAATGCTGACGCGCGAAAACGGTCTGAACAGCCAACGTCTCAGCGTCGGTGGGGACTGGTCAGACCTCAACGTACTGCCAGGCGGTTTCACATTCGAGCCCTTCGCAGAGATGCGCGCAGACTATTATGCGCTGAATGAAGATGTCTCGGGTGAACCCGATGTCAGCCGCGCGGTCGGCAATGCAGGTGCGAGGGTTTCCTATCCTCTGGTGCGTCCCGGCAAGATCGTGGACATCATGGTTGAGCCCACCGTCATGGCCGCCTGGGGGTTCTCGAATGTGAATGGCACAGCGATCCCGATCGAGGACAGCCTTCTCTTCGAATTCGATGAGGGCGACCTGTTCGAGGCCAACGGGTTTGGCAATTACGACCTCTATGAAGGTGACGGTAAAGTCGCAGCGGGACTTACCGCGCGTGCAGTCTTCAGGAATGGCCCGGAGTTTGCCACCACGTTCGGACGCCGGTGGCGCTCACGAACTGATCCGAATTTTGACGTTGCCAGCAACCTCGACGGCACATCATCGGATTGGGTGGCATCTGCCTCGGCCGATTTTGGCAATGCCCTACGCCTCGATACGCGCATGCGTCTTGATGATGATGGTTACAAGCTGAACCGGATCGATGCGCGCCTCAGCACGAACTACAAGCGCCTGCGCGCGGTCGCTCAATACTACAATATCAACGAGCGAGTCAGCCCGCTGAATAGACCGGATGAGGGCATCTTCCTGCGCGGCGAGTTCAAGGTAACCAAAAGCTATTCCATCATTTTCGGGCAATTGCGCGACATTGTGCAAAACCTGAATGCCCAAAAAGAATATGGCATTGCCTATGAAGACGACTGCTCACGATTTGAACTTGTCTACCAACGGTCGGAATTGATAGACCGCACGCTGGGCCCGTCGGAGAGCATCCAGTTTCGCTTCTCGCTCAAATCTATCGGGGAGTTCGGTTCAAGCGAGTTCGACTGATTCGGAAAGCCCGTTGGCGCCCCCGCCGCAGACATCGCGCCTAACCTGATTTTTCTGTAACGATTCAGGCATGACTGTCCTGATCCGTTGCGCCTTGCGACAGGACTTGTATGGTCCGCATCAGTTAATGATTTGGGCCCGGCTGGGGGCTCAACGGAGAAAATACATGGTCCGTCAGTTACTTGTCGCTGCCTCCCTGTTCGCATTGTCTGCCGCAGGCGTCGCCAATGCGCAGGATTCCACGGATTCCGGACGTCTCGCGCTGGAAGGCATCGCCGCCGTCGTCAATGACAAGCCGATCTCCTATTCGGACGTGCGCCAGCGCGCCCGTCTGCTCCTGCTCAGCCTTGGCGGCCAGCAGCCCAGCCAGGAGCAGATCCAGCAGATCACCGGCCAGGCCCTCGAACAGCTGATCGACGAAAGCCTGCAGCTTGAGAAGGCCTCCGAATTCGACATGGAGATCGACCCCCGCGAGATTGCCGGCGCGGTCGAAGACATGGCCCGTCAGGGGGGCACAACCGGCGACCAGCTGAAAGCCCAGCTCCTGGAGTCCGGCGTCAACCCGGCCAGCCTCGAAGAACAGATGCGCGCCGAGATCGCCTGGAACCGCGTCATGAGCGGCCTCTATGGCTCCCGTATCCGCGTCTCGGAAAACCAGGTCGACGACCAGTTGGAGCGCATGCGCTCCGCCTCAAAGAAAACCCAGTATCGCGTGTCGGAAATCTTCCTGTTCGCCCCGGACGAGGAAACCAAGACGCAGGCGCTTGCCGCCGCAAACACCGTGCTTGACCAGCTGAAACAAGGCGCAGACTTCCGCGTCGCCGCGCAACGCATCTCGTCGGCGCCCACCGCGGCAACGGGCGGCGACATGGGCTGGGTTTCCACGGAAGACCTCGCGCCGGAACTGGCCGCAGCTGTCTCCGGCATCGACAAGCCCGGCCTGCTTGAGCCCATTCCCGTCGAGAACGGCGTCTACATCCTCCTCGTCGCCAACAAGCGTGAACCGAGCCAGGCCGTGACCAAGGTAAACCTCAAGCGCCTCTTCGTTACGGACGGCAAGGAGGAAGACCTCCAGGCCGCCATGGACCAGATCAAGACCTGTGATGACGTCCAGAGCGTCGCCAATTCCAAGACCAATTTGCGGGCCGCCGATCTAGACGAGATAAATGTCGATGAACTCGGCCCCGAGGGCAAGGATCTGGTCATGCAGGTCGATGTGGGCCAGCCCACGGCCATCTTCGCGGCGTCCGGCGGCCTTGCCACCATGTATGTCTGCGCCCGCAATGACGGCGCCGAGGCCCTGCCCTCGCGCGACGACCTGAAAGGCAGCCTCAAGAACCGCGAACTCGGCATGATTTCCGAGCGCGAGCTGCGTAACCTGCGCCGCGAAGCCACGATCATCTATCGTTAGGGCTTGCACGATCCCGCGTTTGGAACCACACCTCCGCACGTGAGCGAAGATGTCTCCTTTTTGCCCCTGGCTCTGACCATGGGGGACCCGGCCGGGTGCGGTCCTGCCATCACGGCAGAGGCCTGGCGCCAGCTTCGCACCGACCCGAGCCTTGCCTTCTACGCCATCAGCGCCCCGGCTCTCTATCCGTCCGACCTGCCCGTCCGCGAAATTGCCTCGCCGGAAGAGGCCGCAGCGGTGTTCCCAGATGCCCTCCCGGTGCTCGCCCTCAACGACGTGCCGGACATCCAGCCCGGCAAGCCAAACGCTGAAGCCGCACCCGCCATCATCCGATCCATCGCGCTGGCCACGTCCCACGCCCTGGATGGCGCAGCTGCCGGACTAGTCACCAATCCGATCAACAAGGCCCTGCTCTACGGCGCAGGCTTTGCCTATCCCGGCCACACGGAATACGTCGCGCACCTTTGCGCCGACCCGAACAGCCCGCCGCCCAAGCCGGTGATGATGCTCGTCGGCGGCGGCCTGCGTGTGGCGCTCGCCACGATCCACATTCCGCTGATGACCGTTGGCTATGCGCTGACAGTGCCGGGCCTCGTGCAGATCGGCCAGATCGTTGCCGCCTCGCTTCGGCGCGATTTCGGTGTTGCCGCGCCGCGCATCGCCTTTACCGGCCTCAACCCGCATGCGGGTGAAGACGGCACCATCGGCAAGGAAGAAATCTCCGTCATCAACCCTGCTGCCCATGCCCTGCGCCTTTCCGGCGTGGACATGTCAGATGCCCGCCCCGGCGACACGGTCTTCGCCGAAGCCCTCAGCGGCGCCTATGACGCCGTCATCGCCATGACGCACGACCAGGGCCTGATCCCGGTGAAGACGCTGGACATGTGGGGCGGCGTGAACGTCACGCTCGGCCTGCCTGTCGTGCGCACCAGCCCGGACCATGGCACCGCCTATGACGCCGCTGCCGCAGGCACCACACGCCCCGACAGCCTCATCGCCGCCATCCGCCTCGCCGCCGCCATGGCCAAAACAAGGGCGAACGCCTCATGAGCGACATTGAACGCCCCGAACTGACAGACGCGCCGGCCCGCAAGGCGCTCGGACAACACTTCCTGTTCGACCCCAGCATCCTCCACCGCGCCGCCCTCGCTGCGGGCCCGGTGAAAGACCGCGTCGTCATCGAAGTCGGCCCCGGCCCCGGCGGCCTGACCCGCGCCCTGCTCGACGAAGGCGCAGGCACCGTCATCGCCGTGGAGACAGACCCGCGCTTTGCCGAGGCGTTGACGCTCTGGCCTGCGGCCCGCGACGGCCGTCTCATCGTCGTCCAGAAAGATGCCCGCAAGGTCAATTTCGAGAAACTGGTCAACGAGGCCGGCGCCACACAGCCCGCCATGATCATCGCCAACCTTCCGTACAATGTCGGCACGCCTTTGCTCGTCGGCTGGCTCAAGGCCGGTGACTGGCGCGGCGAGATGGCGCTGATGTTCCAGAAGGAAGTCGCCGAGCGCATCTGCGCTGCGCCGGACACAGACCATTACGGCCGCCTCGCCGTGCTCGCCCAGTCGGCCACGCGCCCCTACATCTCCTTCACGCTGCCGCCCGGCGCCTTCTCGCCGCCGCCCAAGGTCGACAGCGCCGTCGCCGTGCTGGAGCCCCTGCCCGCCGACCAGCGCTTCCAGCATATCGACCAGCTCGAACAGATCACCGGCGCCGCCTTTGGCCAGCGCCGCAAAATGATGCGCGCGGCCCTGAAACCCTTCGCCAAGAAGCGTGGTATGAAAGCCGAAGAATGGCTCCAGAGCGTCGACATCGACCCCACAGCGCGGGCGGAAACCCTGACGCAGGACGACTTCAGGCGGTTGGCGGCAAGTCTGGCCTGAACGCACTCCCATACCCGCAGTCCCGGCGAACGCCGGGATCTCATGCCATTGAAGACCAAAGCCACCCGCAGGAGACCCCGGCCTTCGCCGGGGATACGGTCATGCTTCTCCTCACAATCGCACAAACATTGCGAATCGACGGCGATGCGACCATGCTGGTGCCAGTCCACGCTCGCCAATGCAGGCAGGACCGGGCTCCGGGGGCATGCGTCCCTGTCCGACTATCTGATCAAAACGACAGGAGCAGTAAAATGCGGAAATTGAAAACGACAGGCCTCATGCTGGCCGGCCTTCTCATGCTGGCCGCATGTGGCGACAATTCGAGTGCCGAGAAGCAGGGCGAGAAGATGGATTCCGCCATCGAGGAAGCCACCACGGGTGAAGTCGATCGCACCGATGGCCCTCTTGAAAATGCAGGCGAAGCCGTCGACGACGCCGCCGATGAGGCGTCCGACCCGGAGTGATCCAGGCCTGAACCGAATTGATGCGTTCCCCTCTCCTCACACGTGAGGGGAACGCATTTCTTTTTCAGCCGCAGTCCCGACCTTCTCCGTGGATGCGGACTTTGCTCCCCCACCTTATCCAACCCCAATCCCGCCCGGCCTATACTGGCCGCCATGAGCAAACCGTCCGCCTTCGTCACCCATGGCATCGCCCAGGCTCAGCGTGCCTTGGCGAACGTCGCCGTTATCACGAACGCGCACCTCAACCCCACCACACTGAAACGCACCCTCGCCCAACGCGCCCGGGCCGAACTCGCGCGCCTAGAAATCATCATCCGGCGGCTTCTCACTTTGATGGCGCTTGGTCTCGTGCTGCCTCCGGTTACTATTCGGGCATCGTCCGGGCATCATCCGGATGCCGAGCGCGTCGAAACCAAAGCCTCGGGCCGCCTCACCGGCCTGTCGCCCCGCGTCATGGGCCCGGACATGGTCGGGGACGGGTTAGCGACCGCGACACGGGCCTGCGGGCCCGTTCAGGCCGCCCCGATCCTCGCCCGCCTCGCGGCGCTGCAGGAACTGCTCGCCGCCCCGGAAGCCCACGCCAAACGCCTCGCCCGTACGCTGGAACGCCAGCGCAGGGCCGGTGAAGCGGCCCCCATGGCGCTGCCCATGACCCGCACCCACCGCATGCCGCCAGAGCTTGGCGCCATCGCCACGGCCCTGCCGGAATTGCTGCGTGCGGCGTTCAAAAGCTGGGAAAGTTCGGGCTAAATCCCCCCACAATCAGACCATTTTGCCGGGCGCTTTAAGGCGTTTCCGGTCGCCCCTGCATCCTCAAATTCGCACACCCACCTATCCCCCCGGTGGCCCCTGCGCAGGCAGGGGCCCATGGACTGGCCGGGCCTCACAGCGCTTCGGGAAAACCCGGTCCATGGATACCTGCCTCCGCAGGTATCCCCGGGAGGTGAGTGGGGCTCTCAAAGGGGCTCATTCAGGATCACCCCACACGCCGTGCTCCCGGCGAACGCCGGGACCTCAGGCAATTGAAGAAAGGCAAGAGACCCCGGCCTGCGCCGGGAATAAGGGCCGTTTCAGCCGACAACAAGGCCTATCCGAGCTTGCAGACGCAGATCTTGTTGCCGTCGGGGTCGCGGAAATAGGCGCCATAGAAGGTCGGCATGCGGTTGCCCGGCGCGCCTTCGTCAACGGCGCCAAGTTCGATGGCCTTGTTGTAGACCTTGTCGACCGTTGCATTGTCCGCGCAGGCCAGCGCCGGCATCACACCATTGCCGCAGCTGGCAGAATCCTTGTCATAGGGGTCACCAATCGCCAGCATGGGCTGGCCGGGGCCGACGCCATAGAATTGCAGGCGATCGTTCGCGAAGAAGCGTTTCGCGCCCATTTCACCGAGGACGGCGTCATAGAAAGTCAGGGCTTTTTCCTTGTTGTTCGTTCCAAGGGTTACGTAAGCCAGCATGTCGGTTCCTCCCATTTCATGCGTTTCGTTTTGGGACTCTGACCACGGGCATGCGCTTGCGGCAAGATATGACGCAGGGACGCGGCTTGACGTTTACGTGAACGTCTGGTGTGACACCGACCAGAACCGTTTGTAGCAATTGCAGGAGTTTTCCCATGTCCGATATCCGTTTTGACGGCAAAGTTGCCATCGTCACCGGCGCCGGCGGCGGCCTTGGTCGTTGCCACGCCCTCGAACTTGCCCGCCGCGGCGCCAAGGTCGTCGTCAACGATCTGGGCTCCAGCATGGACGGATCGGGTGGCAGCTCCGCAGCAGCTGAAGGCGTCGTGAAGGAAATCGAAGCCCTGGGCGGCGAAGCGATCGCCAACGGCTCCTCGGTTGCTGACGCCGCTGGCGTGAAAAAAGTGATCGATGACACAATGGCCAAATGGGGCCGCATCGACATCCTGATCGCCAATGCCGGCATCCTGCGCGACAAGTCTTTCTCCAAGATGACGCAAACCGACATCGACCTCGTCATCGACGTTCACCTGCGCGGCTCGTTCATGCCGATCCACGCCGCCTGGGACATCATGAAAGAGCAGAATTACGGCCGTATCGTCGTAACGACTTCCTCGACTGGCCTCTATGGCAACTTCGGCCAGGCCAATTACGGCGCCGCCAAGCTCGGCCTCGTCGGCATGATGAACACGCTGAAGATCGAAGGCGCAAAGAACAACATCAAGATCAACGCCGTCTGCCCGGTGGCTGCAACGCAGATGACGGAAGGCCTGATGCCGCCTGCCGTTCTGGAACAGCTGAAGCCTGAATACGTGTCGCCCGGCGTAATGAACCTCGTCAAGGAAGATGCCCCTACCGGCGTGATCCTGTCGGCTGCCGCAGGCGCATTCTCCATCGCGCGCATCGTTGAAACCGAAGGTGCATTCGTCGGCGTCGGTGACGACCTCACGGCTGAGGCGGTTGCCGCCAAGTGGGACCAGATCACCGATACGTCCAAAACGCTTCCAGCCTTCAAGGCCGGTGGTGAACACGGCCAGCACATGTTCGCGGTCGCAGCTGGTGGTGTGAAGGCCTAAGGTTGCTTCAGGCGAGTTTTAAGCGCAGGATTCTCCTCACACGCTATTGAGGGGAATCCATGCGTTTTACTGCCATTACATTTCTATTTTCAGCCTTCCTGATTGCCACGGCGTGTAGCGCCCCTGCTCCCGCTGAGCCTGCCGAGCCCGCTTCAGAATCAGTCGCGTTACCCATTAGCGCCGAAGGCGAGACCTGCGGCGGCATCGCTGCCCTGCAATGCGAAGATGGCTATTTCTGTCTTGTGCAGGATGGCATGTGCGTCAGCACGGCTGACTATGCTGGCACCTGCCAGAAGATTAAGCCCGCCTGCACACGCGAATATGCACCCGTCTGCGGCTGCAACGGCAAGACCTATCCGAATACGTGTGAAGCCCATGCCGACGGCACGAGTGTTGCCACGAAGGGCGCCTGCACAGGCTGAAGCTGTAACGGCCCCCCCGAGGGGAGGCCGTTCGCTCTAGTCTTGCATGGCTTTCAGATACATTGAGTTCTTCGGCTTGGAAAAGACGCGCTCAACCATCGGCGCGAAGAATTCCAGCGGCTCGCTCTGATAATCAGGGTCGAATGCGGCCTGATCGTACAGATGGCAGAACTGCGCGCAGTATTCATAGTGCGGGCTGTCCTTGAACTGCTCGCGCATGTTCTTGTCGAGGCCAAGATACTCAAAGAAGTAATAGCCCTGGAACGCACCGTGATTGGCCACCATGAACAGGTTGGCCTCTGATACGAACGGCTTGAGGATCGCCGCAGCCACGTCCGGGTGGTTCATGCTGCCCAGCGTATCGCCGATATCGTGCAGCAGAGCGCACACGACATATTCCTCGTCACGCCCGTCGCGGTGAGCGCGCGTTGCAGTCTGCAGCGAATGGGTCAGACGGTCGACAGGGAAGCCACCATAGTCACCGTCAAGCAGCCTCAAATGGTCCAGTACGCGCTTGGCTAGTCCCTTGTTGAACTGCTTGGCATGCGTGGCGATGATACCCCAGTCTTCCTGCGTGCCCTCCAGCATTTCGCGGAATTTTGCACGCTCTTCGATGTCGTGTCCGTCGGCCATGTTGTGTCTCCTCCATGTCTCGTTGGGCTTACAATATACCACACGACGGAAACAGGAAAGCGCGACTGCGGGAGGCCGCCGTTTGGCCACCAGCCAAAATCGTGTCATTCTGGCAAGTGCAAGAGCGAGGATACGCGATGCACGGGAGGAAAAAGTCGACACGCAGTCCGACAGAAAAATGGCTGCGCCGCTTTCGTCAGGCCGCCTTGGCTGCCTTTTGCGTCGTCGGTTCCGTTGCCGCGCATGCCACCGAACGCCAATCTATTCCGTTCAATGTAGACATGAATGGCAATATCGTCGTGCAACTGACCTTGAACGACGAGACGCCCGCCATCGGGGTGATCGATACGGCAGCAACATATGCGATGATCGGTATGGCAACGGCCAAACGCGCAGGCGTGGAACCACCCGATTCCTCTATGGTAACTATCCTCGGCCTTGAGGGCACGCGCGCCTATCCCATCGTATACCTGGACAGTATCGCAGCAGGAAATTGCCGGTTTATTGATGTGGCCGCCGCACTGAACCAGCGGATCGAGGTGACCGGTGTGAAGAACATCGTCCCGCTGACGGTTCTTGAGGGCGATGTAGTGGACTTTGACTTCGCAGAGGGCCGCGTCCTTGTCTATAATGGACGCCCCGATACGCACACGGCACAGATAACAAGTCGCCTGCCGATGCGCCAGATCAGCGGGCTCTGGTTCACGGAGGTAAAGCTCAATGGACGCAAAGGTCTGGCGCTCATCGACACCGGGTCCAGCGTCTCATATATCAACAGCCGGTTTGCTGAAGACGCCGACATGACGCCCAATCTCCAGAAGACCCATATCCTGCAAGGAATCACCGGGAATGGTATTGATGTCCGGGTGGCGACGGGGCGAAAAATCCGGCTCGGCAAGCACACGGTCTCCCGGCCCGACATGATCGTCGCTGATCCGCTCCTATTCGAGCACCTGGGGCTTGTCGATGCACCTGCCATGGTGATGGGGCTGGACTATCTGTCCGCTTTCAGGGTCCAGCTTGACCGCCGCAGGGGCTATCTTGTCCTGACTCTGCAGGATGGAAAACGTGGCACGGTGCCGATCCACCGTAATGCGACCGGCACGAATATTCGCGGTGATTGAGCGGCTCACGCGCTGGCATTCGCGATCTGCGATCGGGGCAATGCAATCAGCTAAGAAGCCTCTAAACTTCAAGGAAGTTGCGCCGCGAAGAAGGCTGCAGCCTCGTCAATAAATTCCTCGATCTGGGCATTGCTGTAGCCGACGTGTGTGTTCGCTCCCGGCACAAGGTAGAGCTCGGCATCGACACCATAGGATTGCGCGATCTGCACCATGTCGCACCCACCCGCCAAGCTGAAGCCTGCATCGCCCATGGCATACCGGCACGGAACGGTTGGGTCGAACTCTTCATGCGCCGCGTAGATCGGCGCCGTGTTCGCATCAATCCAGAGAAAATCCGTCAGCCCGCCCGAAATGCTGAAGACACCCTGAATATCCGAGGAAATGCCCGTATTCGTGCTGCTGTCGCCCGCTGTGCCGTTATGCGCCGTCAGGAAATTACGCACATTCGTCGACAGGCCGTCGCCAAGGTCCAGGGCACCAGCGAAGGACGCCATGATGCCCCCGGAGGAAACGCCGCCGACAAATACCGCATCATCTCGCGTGCCATAGATATCGGCGCCTTCCGCATCCTGTCGGAGAAAACGCACAGCGGCTCGCATGTCATACATGGCTTCAATGATTGCGATATTCGCATCATCTTCCGTAGCCGGTGTGTTTTCAAAAAATCGATAATCGATGGAGGCTGCCACATAGCCACGCCGCGCAAGATTCTGAGCAACGGAGACAATGAGGGGGTTCCGGCGACTGCCCTCCGTAAATCCGCCACCGAAAGCAAGCACGAATACGGGGCGATCCGTCTCTGTGTCGCCCACAGGCGTGTAGATATCCATGCGGAGCGTCTGGGTGCCGGCATTCCGGTCCGCCTCACCAAACACCACATCGGACGTCCGGTTCGTGCTGGCGAACACCTCGTCCATGTAGCGCTGGGGGCCGGGTGCCGGAGGTGGCGGCGGTGGCGGGGACACCGGCGGTGAAGCAGGCGGGGGTGGCGGCGGAGGTGCTGGTGAAACGGGCGCAGGCGACGCCGGTGGCGAAGGGGGCACAACGACAGGCCCTGATGAAGAGCCGGAGCCCCCACCACCGCAACCCGCAAGACTGACAGATGCGGCAACAATGACCGCGGCTTTCCAAATCGACATGGTAAACTTCTACGGCACTTATTGGGACAATGACAATTTCGGATTTGTAATCCTTTTGTCGCGCTCATCACGGGGGCGAATAACGGGCAGTTGTCCGCTTTCCTGATGGCATATGCAAAATGCCCCTCCTTCCTTGCGGAAGAAGGGGCATTCCATCAGACGCCTCAATCCCAGAGCGAGCCCAGTGCAAGCCGGTCACGCCAGGTTTCACGCGGGCCGATATGGGCCGGACCGCATCTGTCGCACGCATGGTCGTGCAGCTGGCGGGCGAGCGCCCACGTCGACTGCCCGGTGCGAACGCCAGCCGCGTCGAGGACAGCGACGATGTGCCGGAGCGCGGCGTCACTTGCGTCCGCGTTCTGCACACCGAGCGCCTCGGCCAAGCGCCAGCCGGCAGGATCCTGCCGCAGGGCAACAGCCAAGTGCTCACCCGCAACGCGCACGGTGTAGACCGCCATCCGCCCGGCGGACAGATCGCCCGCAAAGTCCCGCAAACAATTGCGAAACTCGAGCGCGACACTGACTAGTGCCTTGCGGTCATTGACCGGCACGAAGGCCTCCGGCAGGCGCGGCAGCGCCATCACGCTGCCGAACCGAACCAGCTGAAGTGCCTCGGCTGCCATGTCGAACAAGGCGAGCGTATCGCGCGCCCGGTTCCAGCGGCTGGCCATGGCGATCGCCTCGCCTGCCCTATGAATGCGCAAGGCCAGACGGAACGCTTCGGCAAGGTCATCCACGGCGACCGGCAAAGCTGGCAACCGGGAAATGATCCCCGCCTGACGCAGCTGTATCGGCAATTTACCGATCAGCGCGAGCCGATCAGCTCCGATGGCCTTCATGTGCCGCAGCACACGTGCCGCTTCCTCCTCAGCAAACAGGCTGAGGAAACGGGTATAGTCACCCGCCTCCCACAGCACTTCGCCGAGACGGCCGAGCGCCTTCATCAGGCCGCCCGGCGCTTCGCCCCGCATCAGGAGGCACGCAACGTCACGATCTCGCCCACGCTCTACCGCGTGGATGATCTCGCCCATTCGCATCTCCGGCGCACGACCGAGCAGGATCGCGGCAGCATGGCGACGGGCCGTTGGCAGGGTGAAGAACCCGCTGTGCGGCGCAGGCCAGGCATGAGCGATCAGGTCAGCATGAGGCCCGGCCAGGAAGCCGAGCAATGGCGTCTGGATGCCTGCACGCCCTTTCGGACGCACATGCATCAGGGTCATGGGCGTGCCCATGATCCACCTCCTTTCAAATCGCAGCCGCCGAGGCATTACCTCAGCGCGAGCGGATCAGGTGTTCAATACGAGGTCAGGCGTCCACCGGCCAAAGCACGGGGGAGGCCGACAATGCCCCCCGCAGTCGCGAGGAGCTGATTGTGTTTTTACAACTCAGCTTCATCTCAAATCTCTTCGGGTTAGGTCTGCCGGACCATCCTTGAGCGGACGGCCCAGCAGTGAGGTGCGGCGTATAAGGCCAGACATGGTTAACTGTCAACCCTTTACACAGACGACCTGACGAAGCGTGTGCACCACCTCCACCAGATCAGACTGCGCGGCCATGACGGCGTCGATGTCCTTGTAGGCCATCGGCGTTTCATCAATCACGCCCGCGTCCTTGCGACATTCCACGGCGGCTGTTGCTGCGATATGGTCCTCCAGCGTGAACCGGCGCTTCGCTTCCGTGCGCGACATGGCCCGCCCTGCCCCGTGCGAACACGAACAGAACGACTCCGCATTGCCCTTCCCGCGCACGATGAAGGACTTCGCCCCCATCGAACCCGGAATGATGCCCAGCTCACCCTCACCTGCGCGCACGGCGCCTTTGCGGGTGACCCAGACATCGGCGCCGAAATGATGCTCCCGTTGCACATAATTGTGGTGGCAGTTCACCGCCTGCTTGGCCAAGGTGAAAGGCGGCAGCATCTCACGCATTGCGATCAGCACCCGGTCCATCATCACTTCGCGGTTGAGGCGCGCATAGTCCTGCGCCCAGCCGACGGCATCAATATAGTCCGCAAACAGCTCCTCTCCTTCCACAAGGAAAGCGAGGTCACGGTCGGGCACATGATAGCCGAGCACGCGCTTCTCCAGGGCCTCACGGGCTTCCTGGATGAAGTAGGTGCCTATCACGTTCCCGGTGCCGCGAGACCCGGAATGCAACATCACCCAGACATGGTCCGCTTCATCGAGGCAAAGCTCGATGAAATGGTTCCCGCCGCCAAGCGAGCCCAGCTGCTTGGCAAAGGCCGTGCGCTGGATACGCTTGTGCTTTCTGGTGATGGCCTCAAGACGATCCACCAGCCCGGAATTACGCAGCGCCGTGGCTGCCCGTGCGGGCGCTTCCTTATGGCTGCCAGCGCGCCCGTTGCCGACCGGCACCTTGCGCTCGATCTCACTGCGGATGGCCGCAAGGCTGTCCGGCAGGTCGTTCGCTGTGAGGCTCGTGCCAATCGCCATCATGCCGCAACCGATGTCGACACCGACAGCAGCGGGAATGATCGCCCCCTTCGTGGGGATGACCGAACCAACGGTGGCGCCGCGCCCGAAGTGCACGTCCGGCATCACGGCAAGGTGCGAGTGAATGAACGGCAGGCCCGCTACATTCTCAAGCTGGTGCCGGGCGCTCTCCTCAACGGGAACACCTTTTACCCAGGCCTTGATGCGCCCACCGGCGCTGGTTTCGAAAACGTCAAATTCACTCATCGTTCCAAAGTCTGGTGCTTCCAAACTCCTCCTGACAAGCCCTCCGCGGTTCCCTTTGGGTGAAAGACATAAAAAACCCTCCGGGCGATAGGCGCGGAGGGCGGACAAAAACCGGTTTCCCGATCTGCAGGCTGACAATCAGCCCTATCCAGCTTCCTCCATGCGAACGCATTCGCCGCGCAGATCCTGCGCGTCAAACTTCGCCCTTGGTTGGTTGGTATACCAGTTCATTGGTATCTCCGTTGCTGAATGGATGCGCCGTATGATGGAATCAGATTCCGTCGTCAAGCCTGCCTGAGAAAGAAA
This sequence comes from Hyphomonas oceanitis SCH89, assembly GCF_000685295.1. Lineage (GTDB taxonomy): Bacteria > Pseudomonadota > Alphaproteobacteria > Caulobacterales > Hyphomonadaceae > Hyphomonas > Hyphomonas oceanitis. Next base: position 22,043 of record NZ_ARYL01000012.1, on the reverse strand, counting down.
ACCCCGGACACATTGGTCCGGGGTCTGATGTGTTTTCCAAAACTGCTTTATCGCCCAAGGGCTTGCGTCTATTCCGTCGCGTGTCCCATTTTTTCGAAACGTGCGCGAAAATCGGTCAGTGTGACGGTATAGTCGTCTTCGTCATGGAAGGCATCGTCCGAGAGATTCGGCTTCTCGCCCGCCTTGTACCAGGCCGCATACTCGGCCGTATCGCGGCTCATCTTCTCGTAATGGGTCGAATAAGTCTTCACCCTCATGACCGGCGCGGCCTCAGCCATGTCGAAACGCATCAGGCGCATCCACCCATCGCCAATGCCCACAGGCCAAGCCGATTTGACGCCCGCATCAATGGCCGTCTGCCCGCGGTCCTGATAGTCGGCCAGCACCTGCCACACCTTGTTGCCGAATGCGTTGTCATCGACGCGGTAGGCCTGACCATGCTCATGGCCGCACAGGACGAGGAAAATCTGGTCATTCTGGCTGATCAGCTTGTCCCACACCATTTGCGGGTTGTTGTTCTGCGGGTCCACGGCATGCCCATCGACGATAGGGTTCGGCACGCGCGCGCCTTCCTTGTCCATGTAGTCATGGGTGGAAACAATGGTCGGCACGCCGGGATATTTCACCATCACGGCCTTGGCCCAATCCAGCGAGCTGTTCGGCGGATCGAATTGCAGACCGATGTGCAGGAAGCGATAGCCGCCCGCCTCGAAAATCTGCGCGCTGTCCGCGCCGCCATCATGGCTGGCGACATACCAGGGTTTGTCCCTGAAGAAGGCCGTATCCGCGCCGAAAACGGAGCGGAAATTGTCGAGCCCCCCCGGATGGACAATCCCAAGTGAGCTCTTCAGTTCGTTCGGGTCCACCTCCTGCGGACGCGTGGCCTTGGGTGGGAACTTGGAGTCCGTAAACATGGAATCATAGTCGTGATTGCCCGGCACGACCGAGAAGGGCGTCTTGCCGGCGATCAGCGAGAAGCCTTCATGGGCCTTTGGCATCTCGACGGTCTTCGTCTTTTCCGTCGGCGCAAAGAAACTGTCCATGATCGGATTTGGCACGGCCTTGAATCCACGCGCCTTGTGGTCTTCGTCCATCACCAGCGTCTGGTGCTGCCAGACATCGCCGAGGGACGTAACGAAGGCGATCTCTCCGCCAGCGCTCTCCAGATTGTCGGCAACATATTGCATCTGTTTGAGGAACAGCTCGCTGGCCTCAAACGGAAAGCCTTCGGCGGCCTGGTGCGTGTAATCAAGATAGTTCTGCGTATCGGGCAGAACCGCAATGGTGAATTCCGAATCAGCAACCGGCGCCTCGGCTTTCATAACTATCGTAGCGGTTTCACTTGCCGGTGTTGTACAGGCACTGATCAGCGACGCAGCCAGCAAAATCGCCGTCGCTGTCGTGCGGCCCGAACTGTAAGGGAATGGAATCATGGATGCAGCCTCCTCGCTATTGCCTGACAGGCGTTAGCAAACCAGCATGACACTTTCTTTCGGCCACCCCCTGTTGCAACGAATTCCTTTGCCCCAAACGAAAAACCCCGGACGTTTCCGTCCGGGGCTTTGAGTATTTCAGTGAAGGCGCGGAAGGACTAGTCGTCCATCGCTTCCAGTTCAGCAGCGTGACGCGCCTTGTCGGCAGCGCCGCGAGCCGTTTCGTCACGATCAACCAGTTCCAGGACAGCAACAGGTGCGTTGTCGCCATGGCGGAAGCCAGCTTTCAGAACGCGGGTGTAACCGCCGTTGCGGTCCTTGTAACGGTCGCCCATCACGTCGAACAGCTTGCGAACAGCGTCCTCGTCACGAACTTTCGCGATTGCCTGACGGCGGGCCGCAAGGTCACCCTTCTTGGCAAGCGTGATAAGCTTGTCCATGAGCGGCGCCATTTCCTTGGCCTTGGGCAGGGTCGTAACGATCTGCTCATGCGTGATGAGGCTCGCCGCCATGTTGGCGAACATCGCCTTACGGTGCGAGGTCGTTTTGTTCAGTTTGCGGTGGGCTAGTCCGTGGCGCATTGTCGTGTCCTCTGGAGGTGATCAGGCCCCCGGTAATCAGATTGATCGGGTCCTATAGGTGGTCGTCGTATTTCTTGGCAAGGCCTTCAATATCTTCTGGCGGCCAATCCGGCACTTCCATGCCGAGGTGCAGGCCCATGCCAGCGAGAACTTCCTTGATTTCGTTGAGAGACTTGCGGCCGAAGTTCGGCGTGCGCAGCATCTCTGCTTCCGATTTCTGGATGAGGTCGCCGATATAGACGATATTGTCGTTCTTCAGGCAGTTTGCCGAACGCACGGACAGTTCCAGCTCGTCGACCTTCTTGAGGAGGACGGGATTGAAGCCGAGGTCGGTTTCTTCCTGAGCCTGGCCCACTTCGAGGGTTGGCTCTTCGAAATTGATGAACAGCTGAAGCTGGTCCTGCAGGATGCGGGCAGCATAAGCGACCGAATCCTCGGGCGTTACAGAACCGTCCGTCTCAATGTCGAGCGTCAGCTTGTCATAGTCCAGCACAGTGCCTTCACGCGTATCTTCAACCAGATAGCCAACGCGGCGAACTGGGCTGTAGATCGCGTCAATCGGAATATAGCCGATTGGGGCATCTTCCGGACGGTGCGCATCAGCAGGCACGTAGCCTTTGCCGGTGGCAACAGTGAATTCCATGCGAACTTCTGCGCCGTCGTCGAGCGTACAGATGACGAGGTCAGGGTTCAGGATCTTGGCGTCAGCTGGCGTTTCGATCTGACCGGCTTTGACTTCGCCTGGGCCTTTCGCCTTCAGCACCATGCGCTTCGGCGTGTCGGATTCCATGAAGATCGCGACCTGCTTCAGGTTCAGCACGATCGTCGTAACATCCTCACGGACGCCTGGGATTGCCGAAAACTCGTGAACAACGCCGTCGATCTGGACGCCAATGATGGCGGCACCCTGAAGCGATGACAGCAGCACGCGGCGCAGGGCGTTTCCGAGCGTCGTGCCGTAGCCGCGCTCAAGCGGTTCAATCACCAGCTTCGCTTTACGCTTCGTGTCATATCCAGCCTGAACCACAGGGCGGTTCGGACGGATGAGTTCTTTCCAGTTACGGTCGTTGACGGAGATAAGTTCTTTGTCAGCCATGGGCGACTTTCCTTGAAAGCGGCAAGCGGCGCAAAGTGCGCCGCTGGAGAGGTTTGATTAGACGCGGCGGCGCTTCGGCGGGCGGCATCCATTGTGCGGGATCGGCGTCGTGTCGTTGATCGACGTGACGGTCAGACCCACGGCCTGGAGCGCACGCAGCGCGCTCTCACGACCCGAACCGGGACCGCGCACGTTCACTTCAACAGTCTGAAGGCCGTGCTCCTGAGCTTTTTTCGCAGCGTCCTCAGCAGCCATCTGGGCAGCATAAGGGGTCGACTTGCGCGAGCCCTTGAAGCCAACGACGCCCGAGGACGACCAGGAAATAGCATTTCCCTGCGCGTCGGTGATCGTGACCATCGTGTTGTTGAAGCTCGAGTTGACGTGAACAACACCGGAAGTGATGTTCTTGCGCTCTCTGCGGCGGACTCGTGTCGTTGTATCGCGGGCCATCTCGGTGTGATCCTATTATTTCTTCTTGCCGGCGATCGGCTTGGCCGGACCCTTGCGGGTGCGGGCGTTGGTGTGTGTACGCTGGCCGCGGACCGGCAGCTTGCGACGGTGGCGAAGGCCACGGTAGCAACCAAGGTCCATAAGGCGCTTGATGTTCATCGACGTATCGCGGCGAAGGTCACCCTCCACGAGATAGTCGGCATCAATCGCTTCGCGGATGCGGATAACTTCGGCGTCCGACAGGTCTGCGACGCGGCGTGCAGGCTCGACGCCCACTTTTTCAATAATTTCGCGTGCCATCGCCGGGCCAATGCCATGAATATAGCGCAGCGCGATTTCGACGCGCTTGTTGGTCGGGATGTTAACGCCTGCAATACGGGCCAAAGCCGTTACTCCTGAAGCGACTGTTCAAACATAAAGAGCGCAAAGGGGCGGATGCCGCCCCGTCGCGCACTGGCGATTAAGCCTTAAGCTAAGAGATGAGGCTTATAACCCCACAAATTCCCGCGTCAACAGCGGAATCCCAGCTTTAGGCGGTCTGTTTCAAGGCCGTGTCGATTTGGGACGCGACCTCATCAATTCCACCCATTCCGTCGATCTCAACGAGGACACCTCGTTCGGCATAGATCGGCAGCAAGGGTGCTGTATCTTCATAGTATTTTTCGAGACGGCGCGAGAAAGTCGTTGGATTGTCGTCCTTACGCCCCTGCTCCTCGAATCGTTTCGTGACACGGCTCAGCAGCTTGTCATCGTCGACCAGCATGCGGATCACGAGATCCACAGAGGTGCCGCGCGACTCAAGTAGCGTATCAAGTGCCTCAGACTGGCCCACAGTGCGTGGGAAGCCGTCGAAAATGAAACCAGGCGCACCCGCCTGCACTTCCAGCTGCTCATCAATCAGGGCGATCACGATCTCGTCGGAGACCAAGCCGCCTTCATCCATGATTTGCGCAACCCGCTGGCCCAGCTCGGAACCCGAGGCCCGCGCTGCACGCAGCATGTCGCCGGTCGAGAGCTGGACGTATCCACGTTCTTCGACGAGACGTTTGGCTTGCGTGCCTTTTCCGGCCGCAGGCGGCCCGAACAGTATCAAATTCATTTCTTACGGCCCCCGAGCTTCGACTTCTTGATCATGCCTTCATACTGGTGCGCGATCAAATGCGATTGAATCTGCGTCACCGTATCCATAGTTACAGAAACCACGATCAGAAGCGATGTGCCACCGATATAGAACGGAATTTCCGGGAAATAACGACGCAGGAGCTCGGGAAGAATACAGACAAAGACGAGATAGAAAGAACCAATCGTCGTCAGGCGGGTTAGAACATAGTCGATATAGGCTGCTGTATTGGAGCCTGGGCGAATACCGGGAATGAAGCCGCCATACTTGCGCAGGTTATCAGCCGTCTCTTCCGGATTGAACATGATCGACGTGTAGAAAAAGCAGAAGAAGATGATCAGGCCAGCCTGGGTGATGATGTAGGTCCACGAGCCCGGCGAGAAGTGAGTCGCGAGGAAGCCGAGAATGCCGCTACCGCCAGCATCTGCCGCGCCGCCACCGAGGAAGCCGATTGCCGTCATTGGCAGCATCAGCAGCGCCGAGGCGAAGATTGGCGGGATAACGCCCGACGTGTTGATCTTGAGCGGCAGGAAGCTGCGCTGGCCCTGTGCAAAGCCATGGGACTGCTGGCGCTTCGGATACTGAATCAGCAGCCTTCGCTGTGATCGCTCCATGAACACGATGAAGACGACCAGCGCGATAACCATGACCGCAATCGCAAGAACAAACACAATATTGACCGAGGTCGTGCGCGCCTGCGTAATCAGGTTGAAGATTGCCTTCGGAAGTTCCGCAACGATGCCGGCGAAGATGATCAGCGAAATACCGTTGCCGATACCGCGCGCGGTGATCTGCTCGCCCATCCACATCAGCAGCATTGTGCCGCCGGTCAGCGTGACAACGCCGGTCAGGATGAAGAACCAGGGCGCAATGCCCTCAATGCGCACAGCCGACAGGCCACCGGCAATTGCGAACGACTGGACCAGCGCGAAGGCCAGCGTCAGGTAACGGGTGTACTGGTTGATCTGCTTGCGGCCCGCTTCGCCTTCCTTCTTGAGTTTCTCAAGCGTGGGTGAGGCCGACGTCATCATCTGGATGATGATGGAAGCGGTGATGTAGGGCATCACGTTGAGCGCGAAGACGCCCATACGCTCAACCGCGCCGCCGGCGAACAGGTTCATAGAACCCAGAATGCCGTTCGACTGGCCGGCAAAGAGGCTGCGATACTGTTCCGGGTCGAGGCCGGGAATGGGGATGTACGTGCCGAGGCGGTAGAGGACCAGAATTACAAGCGTGAACAGGATCCGGTTTTGCAGATCCTTCGCTTTTCCAAAGCTCGCAAAATTGACGTTGCGGGCCATTTGTTCTGCAGCATTCGCCATCGGCCGTTCAGCCTCCCTGAAAAAGCGTTCGCCGCCAAAATCGGCGGCGAAACAGTATTTGTGAAGGGGTATAAGGAAAAAACCGCTGATTAAACTTCAGCTGTGTCTTTCTTGGGCCCGGTCACCGTGACGGATCCGCCAGCTTTCTCGATTGCTTCAATCGCAGCTTTCGAGGCGCCGGTCACCGTAATGGTCACGTTCTTGGGGGCATCACCCTTGGCCAGCAGGCGAACACCGTCGCCCAGCTTGTTGACCACGCCAGCCGCGACGAGGGTTTCCTCTGTCACGTTTTTGGCGTCGAGTTTGCCTTCTTCAATGGCCTTGGCCAGACGGCTGAGGTTGATCCAGGCGTGCGACTTCGAGTTGCGGGCCGTGAAGCCGCGTTTTGGAAGACGCATGTAGATTGGCATCTGGCCGCCTTCGAAGCCGTTCACGGCAACGCCGGAACGGGCCTTCTGACCCTTGACGCCGCGACCGGCTGTCTTGCCTTTGCCCGAACCCACGCCGCGACCAACGCGCATGCGGTTCTTGGTGGCGCCCTCTGCTGGGGACAAATCGTTGAGTTTCATCGCTTTATCTTCCGATATTTATTCTGTGAGAGGGCCGACTGCGCAAACCTGCGCTACTCGCCAACCACCTCTACCAAGTGAGCCACTTTGCGGATCATGCCGCGAACCGGCGCAGTGTCTTCGAGTTCCTTCGTCCGGCCAACCTTGTTGAGACCGAGGCCAATCAGCGTCTTGCGCTGGCTGGGATCGCGGCCGATCGGGCTGCCCTTCTGACGGACGGTGAGCATTTTCTTCGCCATGTCGCCTGTCCTTCTAGCTTACGATGTCAGCCATGCCGGCTTCGGAAGCGCCATCGGTACGACGACCGACAACGTCCTGAACCTTCAGGCCACGCTTGGAAGCGACGGTACGCGGGCTCGCCTGCTCTTTCAGAGCGTCGAACGTGGCGCGAACCATGTTGTAAGGGTTCGACGAACCGATCGACTTGCCGACAACGTCCTGCACGCCGAGCACTTCCATCACGGCGCGCATCGGACCACCGGCGATAACGCCAGTACCGGGAGGCGCTGCGCGGAGCACAACTTTACCAGCGCCGTGACGGCCCTTGCCATCATGGTGCAGTGTGCGGCCTTCGCGAAGTGGCACGCGAACCATGTTGCGCTTTGCTTCTTCGGTTGCCTTGCGGATCGCCTCAGGCACTTCGCGGGCTTTGCCCTTGCCGAAGCCTGCGCGGCCCTTCTGGTCACCGACGACGACGAGTGCAGCGAAACCGAAGTTCTTGCCGCCCTTCACCGTTTTCGCAACGCGGTTGATGCCGACGAGCTTGTCGACGATCTCGGAAACTTCTTCCTCACGATCGCGACGACGGCCTCTTCCTCTTTCTTCAGCCATAGGGCCTCTCCTTAGAATTTGAGACCGCCCTCACGGGCGGCGTCTGCCAGGGCTTTCACCCGGCCGTGGAACATGTAGCCGCCGCGATCAAACACGACGTCCTCGACACCGGCCTTCTTGGCGCGCTCAGCGAGCGTCTTGCCAACCAGGGCGGCAGCAGCAGAATCTGCACCGGTCTTAGCCTTGCCCAGCACATCCTTTTCCAGGGTCGACGCCGAGGCGAGCGTGATGCCCTTCTCGTCGTCGATGATCTGGGCCGAAATGTTCTTGTGGCTGCGAGCAACCGACAGACGCGGGCGCCCTTCGGCGACCTTCCGGAGTTTGGTGCGGACCCGCTGTGCGCGGCGCTGCATTTTTTCGCGTGGACTTTTCATCGGCTTACTTCTTCTTGCCTTCCTTGCGGCGCACATATTCGCCGACGTAGCGAATACCCTTGCCTTTATACGGCTCTGGCGGACGGTACTTGCGGATTTCGGCGGCAACCTGGCCAACCGACTGCTTGTCCGCGCCCGTGATCACAACTTCTGTCGGCTTCGATGAAGCCAGCGTGATACCTTGAGGAGCCTTGTAAACGACATCATGCGAGAAGCCGAGGGCCAGTTTCAGGTCATTGCCCTGCATCTGCGCGCGGTAACCCACGCCGACGAGTTCAAGTGACTTGGTGTAGCCTTCCGACACGCCTTGCACCATGTTGGCGGCGCGAGCGCGAGCCGTGCCCCACTGGGTACGAGCGGTCGAGTCGAGCGCTTCGGCGAAAGTCGGCAGGCGGCGTCCGCGTGCTTTCTCTTGCGCGATGCGATCTTCGGCAGCCTTCACCAGGTCGGCGCGTGGCATGACGGACAGTTCACCGTTTTCGAACTTCGGTGTGATCACTTCCGCGACCGTGAACGTCATTTCGCCTTTGGGGCCCTTGGCCTTGATCGTCTGGCCTTCGACGGAAACCGTCGTGCCATTCGGGACCGGGATTGCGAGTTTTCCAATACGTGACATCAGCGCTCTCCTAGAATACCCGACAGAGCACTTCGCCACCGACATTTTTCGTCCGGGCAGCATTGTCCGACATAACACCCTGCGAAGTCGACAGGATTGAAATGCCAAGGCCATTGCGCACGAGCGGAATGTCAGAGACCGAAGAGTACACGCGGCGACCCGGCTTGGAGATACGTTTGATCTCCGAGATGACCGGTTGGCCTTCGTAATACTTAAGCTCGATTTCAAGATTTTTGTGGCCGTCTTTTTCCACTTCCGCGTAGCCACGGATGTAACCCTCATCAGCGAGGACATCGAGGACACGGGCGCGGACTTTCGACGCCGGGGTGACAACTTTAGACATGCCGCGCATCTGGGCGTTCCGGATGCGTGTCAGCATATCACCGAGGGGATCTGAAAGGTTCATTTAGCTCTCCCTCCTTACCAGCTGGATTTCACGAGACCGGGGATCATGCCAGTGGAACCAAGGTCCCGCAGCGCGATCCGCGACATTTTAAGTTTGCGATAGTAGCCGCGCGGACGCCCGGTTACTTCACAGCGATTACGAACACGGTTCGGCGCCGAGTTGCGTGGAAGTTCCGCCAGCTTGAGACGCGCCTTGAAGCGCTCCTCAAGGGTCAGGTTCTCGTCCATCGCGATTGCCTTCAGTTCAGCACGTTTGGCCGCATAACGGTCAACGAGCTTCTGGCGCCGCTTGTTCTTCTCGATTGCGCTCTTCTTTGCCATATCAGCAGATCTCCTGGCGCTAGTTCCGGAACGGGAAGCCACACTCGGCGAGGAGTGCCTTGGCTTCTTCGTTGGTTGAGGCGGTGGTGCAGACGATGATGTCCATACCGCGAATCTCTTCCACCTGATCGTAAGCGATCTCCGGGAAAACGATGTGTTCTTTGAGGCCCATGGCATAGTTGCCCATGCCATCGAAGCTCTTGCCATTCAGGCCGCGGAAGTCCTTCACGCGCGGAAGCGCAATGTTGGTCAGGCGGTCAAGAAACTCGAACATGCGATCACGACGGAGCGTGACCTTGCAGCCGATCAGCATGCCTTCGCGCAGCTTGAAGCCGGCGATGGACTTGCGGGCCTTGGTGGCCACAGGCTTTTGGCCCGCGATCAGTTCCAGCTCGGCAAGAGCGGCTTTGATCTTCTTGGAGTCGGAGACGGCTTCGCCTACGCCCATGTTGATCACGACCTTGTCGAGTTTCGGAACCTGCATTGGGTTCGTGTAGCTGAACTGCTCTTGCAGTTTGCCCCGGATCTCATCGCGGTACTTCGTCTTGAGACGGGGTTCGTATGCCTTAGACATCGATGGATTCCCCTGAACGCTTGGCAAACCGCGTTTTGCGGCCATGCTCGTCTGTCTTGAAGCCGACGCGAACGGGCTTGCCGTCGCGTGGGTCAACGTGTGCAACATTGGACACGTGGATCGGCGCTTCAAAATTCTTGATGCCGCCCGGATCCATCTGTGTTGGCTTCTGATGGCGCTTCACGACGTTGACGCCGCGAACCACAACACGGTTCTCGTCGACGAGTACTTTAAGCACTTCACCTTTCGAGCCCTTGTTGCGACCAGCAATGATCAGCACCGTGTCGCCTTTTTTGATCTTCGCAGCCATGACTACAAAACCTCCGGCGCCATGTTGGCGATCTTGACCTGGTTCTTGCCGCGAAGTTCACGCGGGACCGGACCAAAAACGCGGGTTCCGATTGGCTCACCATTGTTGTTGATGAGCACGGCAGCATTGGAGTCGAACCGGATGGTCGAACCGTCTGCACGATTGATGTCTTTCGCGACGCGAACGACGACGGCCTTGCGGACATCACCCTTCTTCACGCGGCCGGTCGGGATCGCTTCCTTGATGGAGACGACGATAACGTCGCCCACAGAAGCGTACCGGCGACCAGCACCACCCAGCACCTTGATGCACTGGACCCGGCGAGCGCCGGAGTTATCGGCGACGCGGAGATTTGATTGCATCTGGATCATGCGTCACTCCCTTCGCCGGAAACCAGTTCCCAACGCTTCAGCTTGGAATGCGGTGGGCATTCCTGGATGGTTACAATCTGTCCCTCGACAGCCACATTGGCTTCGTCGTGGGCGTGATACTTTTTCGAACGACGAACGATCTTTTTCATCACCGGGTGGGTGAAGGTCCGTTCGACGCGAACGATGGCTGTCTTGTCCTGCTTCGTCGAGACAACGACACCTTCCATAATACGTTTAGGCATGTTCTCTCTCCTAGGCCTGACCTGCCACGGCCTTTTCGCGAAGGATCGTCTTGACGCGAGCAATGTCGCGACGGATCTCCTTGGCGCGGGCCGTCTTCTCAAGCTGGCCGGTGGCCGCCTGGAAGCGCAGGTTGAACTGTTCTTTTTTCAGCTTGATCAGCTCGTCTTTGAGCTGGTCGGCGCTTTTGGTTCTTACATCAGAGGCTTTCATGATCAGATCCCCTCAATCCGCTTGACGACTTTCGTCTTGATCGGAAGCTTGGCTGCGCCAAGGCGCAGGGCTTCGCGGGCGATATCTTCCGGCACACCGTCGATCTCGAACATGATGCGACCGGGCGAGACGCGGGCGACCCAACGGTCGACCGAACCCTTACCTTTACCCATCCGCACTTCGATCGGCTTTGCCGATACAGGCACATCCGGGAATACGCGGATCCACACTTTGCCCTGACGCTTCATGTAACGCGTCACAGCCCGGCGGGTGGCTTCGATCTGGCGTGCCGTAACACGCTCAGGCTCGAGAGCCTTGAGGCCGAACTCGCCGAAAGCCAGCGTGAAGCCGCCTTTCGCCGTGCCGTTGATCCGGCCCTTGAAGGCCTTCCTGAATTTGGTTCGCTTCGGCTGACGCATCTCTTACGCTCCGGAGGCTTGCGCACCGGTAGCCGGTCCGCGTTGGTTAGCATTGGCACGAGCGCGCGATTGGCCCGAAGACTCGAGGCGCTTGTCCTGCGCCATCGGATCGTGCTCCATGATCTCGCCTTTGTAGACCCAGACCTTGATGCCGATGATGCCGTAGGTGGTCGCAGCTTCCGCTGTGCCGTAGTCGATGTCGGCGCGCAGCGTGTGCAGCGGCACGGAGCCTTCTGCATACTGCTCGGTCCGCGCGATTTCAGCACCGCCAAGACGGCCTGCAACCATGATACGGATACCTTCAGCGCCAAGACGCATGGCGGACTGGATCGAGCGCTTCATCGTGCGGCGGAAAGAAGCCCGGCGCTCGAGTTGGCGTGCAATGTCGTCAGCGATCAGCGTGGCGTCGATTTCCGGCTTGCGGATTTCAACGAGGTTCACGCGAACTTCGTCCGTCGTCATCTTGCCGAGCTCTTTGCGGAGCACTTCGATGTCGCCACCCTTCTTGCCGATCACCAGGCCCGGACGGGCCGTGTGGATCGTGATGAGGCATTTCTTGTGCGGGCGCTCGATGATGATCTTCGAGATGCCGGCTTGCTTCAGTTTCGCGCGGATGGCCTTGCGGATGGCAAGGTCCTCATGCAGCAGGCGACCGAAGTCGGCGCTGTCTGCATACCAGCGGCTGTCTGCCGTCCGGTTGATACCCAGACGAAAACCAATTGGATTGACTTTCTGACCCATCAGGCGGCCTCCGCTTCCATGCTTGTGTCACGAAGGACAATGGTAACCTGCGCGAACGGCTTCAGGACGCGAGCGGCACGGCCGCGGGCGCGGGCCCGAATACGTTTCATCACGAGGTTCTTGCCCACGTGGGCTTCGGCAACGACAAGGCTGTCAATGTCGAGACCGTGATTGTTTTCTGCGTTGGCGATCGCGCTCTGCAGAAGCTTGCGAACGTCCTTGGCAGGACGCTTCGGCGAGAACTGCAGCTCAGCCAGTGCCCGCTCGACCGGAAGGCCGCGGATCTGCTGGGCCAGCAGGTTCAGCTTCTGTGGGCTCGAACGGTACATGCGCAGGACAGCGCGCGACTCGTTGGAAGCCTGCTTCGGAGGATTCTTGGTCTTACCCATGACTACTTCCGCTTCGCTTTCTTGTCTGCACCGTGGCCGTAGAACGTACGGGTTGGAGCAAACTCGCCAAACTTGTGGCCGACCATCTCTTCCGAGACCGTGACCGGGATGAATTTGTTGCCGTTATGGACCTGGAAGTTCAGGCCGATAAAATTGGGCAGGATTGTCGAACGACGCGACCAGGTCTTGATGACCGTCCGCTTCTCGGAGGCGCGAGCCTCTTCGGCTTTCTTCAGCAGATAGCCGTCAACAAATGGGCCTTTCCAGACAGAACGTGACATGTCTCGCGGCTCCTCTAGCGTTTCGCGTTACGGCGGCGGATGATCAGACGATCCGTCGCTTTGTTTGAACGGGTCTTCGGACCGCGGGTTTTCTTGCCCCATGGCGTCACTGGGTGACGACCGCCGGACGACTTGCCTTCACCACCACCGTGTGGGTGGTCGACCGGGTTCATGACCACGCCGCGAACAGATGGGCGCTTGCCCATGTGACGCTTGCGACCGGCCTTCGACAGGACCTGGTTCATATTGTCCGGGTTGGACACGGCGCCGATCGTTGCGAGGCAGGTGTCGAGCACCATGCGAAGCTCGCCGGACGTCAGCTTGATCTGGGCATAACCACCGTCACGGCCAACGAGCTGGGCATACGTACCAGCCGAACGCACCATCTGGGCGCCCTTCTGGGGCTTCAGCTCGATATTGTGGATGATCGTACCGACAGGAATGTTCTTCAGCGGCAGCGTGTTGCCCGGCTTGATATCAGCCGTTGTCGACGTGACGACCGTGTCACCAACTTCAAGGCGCTGTGGCGCGATGATGTAGGACAGCATGCCGTCTTCGTACTTGATCAGCGCAATGAAGGCCGTGCGGTTCGGGTCATACTCCAGACGTTCGACAACAGCCGGCATGTCCCAGCGGTTACGCTTGAAGTCGACCATACGGTACAGCTTCTTGGCGCCACCACCGATGCGGCGTGCCGTGATACGGCCACGGTTGTTACGTCCGCCCTTTTTGGACAGGCCTTCGGTCAGCGCCTTGACGGGCTTGCCCTTGTGCAGGTCCGAACGGTCGACCAGCACGAGCTGGCGACGGCCTGGGGACGTTGGATTGAATGTCTTAAGTGCCATGGTCTACGTCCTTCCCCTACAGGCCCGTCGAAATGTCGACAGATTGGCCTTCAGCGAGCGTGACATAGGCTTTCTTGATGTCGTTACGACGACCAAGGTGACCTTTGAAACGCTTCGTTTTGCCCTTTTGGAGCACAGTGTTCACGGCCGTGACATCAACCTTGAAGAGGGACTCGATGGCCTCTTTGATCGACTTCTTGTCAGCGGTGAGCGCGACTTCGAAAACGATCTTGTTCTCTTCAGCGACCAGCGTCGATTTCTCGGTGATGATCGGCTTGCGAATGATGTCGTAGTGATGTTGCTTCGGATCAGCCATGACTATTCAGCCTCTGCTGCGATTGCGGGTTGGGCCAGCGTGCCGTCGAAGCGCGCCTGAATGCCTTCAGCGGCTTCCTTCGTGATGACGAGCGTCTTGCGGCGCAGGATGTCATACACGTTGAGGCCGGCGACAGGCAGCACATCCACGTTCGGGATGTTGCGAGCGGCCTTGGCGAAGTTTTCGTCAACCGTGATGCCGGAAATGATCAGCGCGTTCTCGATGCCGAGGCTGGCGAAGTGAGCTGCCAGTTCCTTGGTCTTCGGCGCGGTCAGCGTTGCAGCGTCGATCACCAGGATCGAGTCAGCGACAACTTTCGACGACAGGGCATGTGCGAGCGCCAGCTTGCGGACCTTCTTGGGAAGATCGTGGGCGTGGCTGCGAACGCGCGGGCCGTGGGCCACACCGCCGCCGACAAAGATAGGTGCGTTGCGCGAACCGTGGCGAGCGCCGCCCGAACCTTTTTGGCGGATCGACTTCTTGGTCGTGACCGACACTTCAGACCGCGTCTGGGTCTTGTGCGTGCCAGCCTGGCGCTTGGCCAGCTGCCAGCGGACCGTGCGGTGAAGCAGGTCCTTGCGGATTTCGGCAATGCCGAAGATGGCATCATCAAGCGTGATGTTGCCAGCCGCTTTACCGGCAAGGGTTTTGACTGCGAGTTCCATTATTCAGCACCCTCTGTCTGGGCAGGAGCGTTTGCCGACTTGAAGGAACCGGCTGCAGGCGCGTCGGCATGCAGGGCTTTCTTCACGGCATCGCGGATTTCCACGAACGAACCGTCATGACCGGACACGGCGCCCTTCACGAGGATCAGGCCGCGCTCAACGTCTGTGCGCACAACCGTCAGGTTCTGTGTGGTGATACGGTCGGTACCGAGGTGGCCGGCCATTTTCTTGTTCTTGAACACGCGGCCCGGATCCTGGTTCATACCCGTCGAACCGTGCGAACGGTGCGAGAGCGACACACCGTGCGTGGCGCGAAGGCCGCCGAAGTTCCAGCGCTTCATCGCGCCGGCAAAACCTTTACCGATCGCGTAGCTGGAAACGTCAACCTTCTGGCCTGGCACATAGTGGTCAGCCTGAACTTCGGCGCCGATTTCAGGCAGGTCGCCCGAAACGCGGAATTCGCGGAGTTTCGACTTGGGCGCAACGCCGGCTTTCGCGAACTGGCCGCGCAGAGCCTTGTTCGTGCGCTTGGCTTTCTTTTCGCCAGTGCCGAGGATGACAGCCTTGTAGCCGTCGGTGCGGGTGACTTCGCCACCCTTCTTGGTGGTGACGGCGCGCTCTTCTTCGGTGCGCAGGCCAACGACCTGACAACCATCAAGCGACAGGACGGTCACCGGGATGTGGCGGCCATCTTCGTCAAAAATGCGTGTCATGCCCAGTTTGCGGGCCAGCACGCCGGAACGGGGGGCTGGAAGAGCCATTAGCGTGCTCCCTCAAGCTTGATTTCAATACCAACGCCGGAAGACAGGTCGAGCTTCATCAGCGCGTCAACGGTCTGTGGGGTCGGGTCAACAATGTCGAGGATGCGCTTGTGGGTGCGAATCTCGAATTGCTCACGGGATTTTTTGTCGACGTGCGGCGAACGGTTCACGGTGAAACGCTCGATACGGGTTGGAAGCGGGATTGGACCCTTCACTTCAGCACCGGTACGCTTGGCAGTATTCACGATCTCTTTCGCCGACATGTCGAGCGCACGGTGATCGAAGGCTTTGAGCCTGATCCGGATATTTTGTCGTTCCATCGTTCGTCCGTCCACACAAAACACTTAAGCCCAGGGCGATGGCTCGTCAGCATCGAGCGCCCGGGTTGGGTAGGGTTAAATTGTCAGTTTCGAGGGAGCGTTCGCTAATTAAGCGCGGCCTTCCCGGCGAATTGGTGCTTCTATGGGAAGGAATCGCACAGGTCAACAGCCGAAACAGGGAATCTGCAGACCAAATCCGCACAGGGGCCGGGACGCATCAAGCCTCTACCCCTACCCCAGCCGCAAACCCCTTAAAAGCCCCTCTCCTCTCGGGCTTGCGAGGAAAAGCAATCGCACTGCGATTGCCCGAGCAAGGGGTTGGGGTGAGGGGCCACCCAACCCCGTCGCGAGAATCCTCAATCCACTATGCCGCCCTGCCATCCCTTATCCCAAGTGCGAAGGGGGCGCGCACATTCTGTGATGCGCAGAGGCCCTAATTACACCAGTTGACAAAATTACATAAAAATCGGATTTAGTTGCATATAACGGTTGGCATCCGAATCGGAGTTGTGAATGCGCTACGTCCATCCTCGTAATTTTCTATTCGACCAGGTCCCCGTGTCCTTGCAGCAGGTCGTGCCAACCGTACTCAGTACCGCCTACAAGGCAGTCCGGCGCATCGTATCAGACGAGCCGATATTCCAGACGACCAGTGCAAGGCAGAATTTGGGTCGTATGATGTCGTGGAGTGTGGACCGGGGCTTTGAACAGGCTATCGAGAACGGAGCGTTGCCCTTCGATTATAGCTGGGAAGACTTCGACCGACCCACAGGAAAGTTTCTTGCAATCCGACCAAGTCATTCGGTTGTAACCATTAGTCTCACCAGTACTCCGACCAAGCAGCCTCGGACTGTGGTTTTTCGCGAGCAGGCGAAAAGACTAAATTGCCAACTCGACTGGGTCGATATGCAAGACGAGGATCATGAAATCACGGGATTGCCCCATATCCTGCTGCTGCATGGTTATTGGAATGATGGATTTGCGCACTTGGCGATTCCCCGCGCTGACTGTAATTACGACTTTAGTTACAGAACTGAGAATCTCTTTAACCTTCCCCATGCTAGTTCCGAAGCCGGTCCACCTCCCGAAGGACCGGATGGCGATTTCGACGCGATCGAGTTGCTTAAAGAAGACATCGATCGCTGGAGAAAAGATCAGTAGTGGTAGCGCATGAACCGTAATTCGAAGATATTACCATTTCCAAGTGCCGCTCGAGAAACAGCTTCCGGGCGGCATCTGATTCCTGAGCGAATCACAGAAGCCCGAATAGTAGAGAAGCTGAGCCAGACCGACCTCTCACGGCTCGTTGGCGTGAAGCGGCAGTCTATCTCGTACTTCGAGAGCGGCGAAAGGAATCCCGACCCAGAAACGCTCAGAATGATTGCTGACGCTTTGAAACAGCCGATGGCATATTTTGCAACGCCTAGCGCTCCGAAATTCGGAAAGCGAACGGCGAATTTTTTCCGTAAGCATGGCCCTGATACGAAACGGCGGAACGCCGCCAGTGATCAGTATGCAGAATGGTTTTCTCAAGTCACATTTGCGCTAACAGATTTCGTAAACCTTCCAGAGGTCACTCTCCCCAGTTTTGAGCCATCCGGCGAGCACGACGATCCTAACCGTTATACATGGGACGAAATCGAAGAATTGGCTGGCAAGACGCGTGAACATCTGGGACTTGGCTTGGGCCCGATTTCTAATGTCGTTCGGCTCGTCGAAACTCATGGGGTCACGGTAGGAAGGCTCATATTGAAAGGTGAGAATGTAAGCGCGTTTTCATTCTGGAGCGGAGATCGGCCTTTTATATTCTTGGCTTCAGACAAAGAAAGTTCTGCACGCGCACGCTTCGACGCATGCCATGAGTTGGCGCATCTGGTTCTTCATCGCTGGGTTACTCAGGATGAAATTGACGACAAGACGCGCTTGAAAGAAATAGAGAAGGAGGCCGACTACTTCGCCGGTGCATTCTTACTTCCTCGGCGCTCCTTCCCAGCCGAGGTTCTTTCTCCTCGGCTATCTAGCTTTTTGGATTTGAAACTTCGGTGGAAGGTTTCGATCCAAGCGATGGTATATCGTTGCAAGAGCTTGGGCATCTTCGACGAAGACCAGTGTGTGAATCTTTACAAACAAATTTCGGCCAAGAATTGGCGTACTAAGGAGCCCTTCGATGGTCCAGATGGATTACCGTTGGAAGAACCACTTTTGCTTCGACGAGTTGCGGAACTAGTATTTGCCGAAAATCGTATGCGACGCGATGAACTGCTCTGTCGCCTTGGATTTAGTCCTAGCATTGCTGAGCTTCTCTTAGGTTTGCCTAACGGATCGCTCGCCGATACGCCATCCGATGACCTTACGATTGACCTTAAGTAGTTCACCTGACCTACGCCGCTGGTTAAGTAGTGCGTTACCTGCAGCGAACTCTCTCCCCCTCCCAATCCAACCCTAAACCCACCCGTGCCATACTTGCCTTCATGCAAGTCTCTGACGCCTTCATTGCCCATGGCCTCGAGCAGGCGCGCTATGTGCTGTTCAATGTGCGCAACCTGACCGACATGGTGCGCGCGCCGGTCACGTTGCGGCGGGGCACGGCGCAGCGGGCGCGGGCCAAGCTCAAAATCCTGGAGACCATCGTGCGGCGGCTGCTCTGGCTGATCGCGCTCGGCCTTACGCTCGCGCCCGTGCGGCCCCGCGCCGCCACGGGGCCCACGCCCCTTGCGCAAGGCGTGGAGGACGTGACGCAATCCTTCCCCTCCGTGCCCGCCTGCCGCATCAATCTCGCGGGCCGGGCCATGGACATGACGCTGACCGAAGGCTCCGGGCATTTTCCGGAGACTGTTCGGGCATCCGGCCCGGTGCCTGCCGCGCCCATTTTCGCCTGCATCATCGCCCTGCACGGCCTGCTCTCGGCGCCGGAGGCTTATGCCAAACGCCTCGCGCGCAGCCTCGAACGCATCCGCCGCAAGGGCGAGGCCCGCCCCGTCTGCATGCCGGCCAGCGGCGCCTATCGCCTGCGCGCAGAGCTTGGCCTCGTCGCCACGGCCCTGCCCGGCATGATCAATGCGCGCCTTGAAACATGGGAAAGCTCGGGCTGAATCCGCCCCGCTTTCCACGCTTTTTGCCGGGCGCAGCCATGCGTGCCGGTCGCTGGCGCAGGCTCAGGCGAGCTTCGCCAGATGCGCGCAGATCGTGTCCGTCGCAGTGTGAAGAATATTCGAGCCATGGCCCGGCAGAATCTGGAAATCCACGTTGGCGCGGGGCCCCATATGCTCGGCCACATCAGTCGCTGAAATGATCGTGCAGTCTTCCGCCTGAAGCCAGGTCTGCTTGGCCGTCACGGCCTCAAGATCATCGCTCCAGTCGGCCATCGCCGCCCCGCCATCGCGCAGCCAGGCCTCGGCCCCCTGCTCCACCGCATGATAAAGCCCCTCGGCCTGAACCTTCATCAGCGCCGGAACCTCCAGCGTGGCGAGGTCTCCCGGCGAGCGCACATATTGCGCCTTCAGGAAGGCCTTCGTCCCCCGCCGCCGATAGACCGGCAGGCCCACCGACATCACCATCTTCATCACCGAAGGCGCATGCCGCGTGGCCATCGCCGCAAACCGCGTCTGCCGGTCCATATGGGCCAGGTGCCTGTCCTCATCGATCGGAATTCCACCGCCCAGCACCAGCATATCCCCCAGCCGATCACCCAGTGCCCTTGCGATTCGGAAGCCATGCGAAGAGCCGCCCTGATGAATACAAAGGCTGATCTTCGACAGGCCAAGATGATCAACCAGCGCCACCGCATCTTCCACGACCGTCTTGTCGAAATCCGCCCGCGAACGGCTCTGGCTCGTATAGCCAAAACCCGGCCGCGACGGCGCAATGAAATGGACATTCGCCCCGGCCAGTCCCGCCAGCATCTCTGCGGTAAAGAACGGCCCCTGAAGATAGCCATGAATGAACAGAACGGGCTTTTCACCCGCCCCCGCCTTGTACCAGGCCAGCTCCCGCCCGCCCGGCCGCGCCAGCATGGAAAGGCCGCATTTCGGCGTCACCCAGGTCTCGGCGCTCGGCGGATTGGCCTGCTCCGGCAATTGCCGCATCAGATAGGCAATGCTGGCGGAAAGCTGCACGACATCCGACATCCGCGCGCAGCCAGTCTTCCTCAGGATGCTCTTCGACTGCCCCTTGATCGTATCCAGCGCCCGGTCACGCTCGCGCGCGATTTCCTTCTGGCTGAGATTGCCGAGATAGCCCTCAAGGATTTCCGTCTCGCTGGAGGTCAGCCCAAACGCCTCGCCCAGCCGCGTCATCAAGGCCGGCGACCAGTCGATATAGGACAGCGAAACATGCAGCAGATCGGCGCTATCCTTCGGCCGCTGGATCAGCGCGAGGCAGGCCCTTGAGGGGCCGGTCTCGATATTCGCGAGGATGATCCGATCCTGCGCCTGCGCCGTTGTCGCCCTGAGGGCCCGGCGGATTTCACTCAGCGCGCCCGGGTCCAGCGGCAACTCGTCGAACGGACACGGAAAGGTCCGCCCTGTCAGCTGCGCGGCCGCAGCATTGCCTGAAACCAGCCCATTGCGGGCCGAAACATCCAGTATCGCGTGGAACCGATCCGCATTGGAAGCGTCCCGCCGCGAGGCCGCATCCACCAGCGCGCCAACCCTCTGGCCATGCGTATCAAGCGTATCATCATCGCCCTCGTGACGCGGCACATCGCCCGCCAAAAAGCCATCTTCGGCCCCATCAAAGAAGT
This sequence comes from Hyphomonas oceanitis SCH89, assembly GCF_000685295.1. Classification (GTDB taxonomy): domain Bacteria; phylum Pseudomonadota; class Alphaproteobacteria; order Caulobacterales; family Hyphomonadaceae; genus Hyphomonas; species Hyphomonas oceanitis. The sequence goes on along the minus strand of NZ_ARYL01000012.1, from coordinate 1,739 downwards.
AGGCCATTGCGGCATCGAGAAAGCCTTCAAACCGCGCCGTCTCGTTTGGCACGTCATAAGCGGCTCCCAGCATGTCGAAATAGCGCTTGTTCAGGGACATGGGCTCTCGGGCAAAGAAAAGTCTGGACGAGCCTCTAGTCTAGATTGCGTCGCTCCCATCACAAGCGCCCGTTTCAGTCACAGGCAGAAAAGTAGGGTTTATCCCCCCTACGGGCCATGAGCCCCATCCCGCTACGCGCTACGAGAATGCCTGCAGACCTGCGGGCTGGGTGGGGATCCGGCCAAACACCAAAGGATATGAAAGATGAAGACCATACCGCTGACGTCCCTCGGACTCGCGCTTATCACCCTCCTCGCCGCGCCAAGCGCCAGCGCAGATCCAGTCTCGACCAATGAAATCGCGTGTGCCAAAGGCGGCGCGGAAGCCTGCTTCTACGCAGCTGCCGACTATGCAAACGGCGACAACAGCATGCCCCTGAGCAAGCCCAAAGCCGCCGAGCTTTTCATCAAGGCCTGCGACCTCGGCGTTCCTGATGGCTGCTTCTATACCGGCACAATGTATCGCCATGGTGTTGAAGGAATCGCGGCTGATCCGGCCCGCGGCATAGTCCTTTACGAGAAAGCCTGCGCGATGGGGCATGAGGATGCCTGCAACGCGACCTATGCCATCCTTGGTTCCGATGAGAAGGGCGAGAAGGACATTCCCCGCCTGCTCACGGCTTTTGAAAAGGGCTGCGCTAACGAATCGCTGAAAGCGTGCAGCTGGGGCGCGTCATTCTTTTATGATGGCCTGAAAGGAAAATACCCGACCGTCATCGATTTCGTTCGCGGCGCGCCACTCGCGGCAAAGGCGTGTGAGCAGGTCGACCCTTATTTTTGCGCCACGGCAGAGCATATGTATGCCGATCCATCCTCCCCGGCTTTCGATGCCACCCAGGCGCTGAAACTCACACAGATAAACTGCGATGCGAACGTCAAGGAATCCTGCGCGAACCTTGGTCGGATCTACGCGATTGTCGAAGACTTTGATTTCGCGGTCGGGCCGTACGAAAAGTCCTGCCAGCTCGGCAATGAAAAGATCTGCGACTATGCCAAGGACGTGCGCCGCTATGTTGATGAACTGGCCGCGTGGAATGCCAAGCAGGAAGCCCGCCGCGCCGAAATGGCCTCGCTGCTGAATGCTGGCGACTATAATGGTGCGGTGGCCACCGCCGTCTCGGTCTACAGCTCCACGGTCTATGCCGAACAGGCGGTCCGCGCAGCCTCGGCCGCTGGCCGCATGTCGGCTGTCGATGATTATGACCTGCAAGTGCTGGAGCACTGGTTCCAATCCGGCCAGATCGCCTCAATCGTGCGAGCGGAATTGCGCGGCCGCGGCATGGCCATCTCCGGCGAGGACAATTCCTGGGCCAATGACATGAAGATGATCAAGTCCGCCAATGCCCGCTTCAACGCGGCAAGGTCGACCTCGACCTATCGCCCCATCGAGCAGGGCCCGGCACCGCAGGCCACCGGGGGTATGAGTTCGGGTGAGGCACGGGCGCAGACACGCGAGAAATACCGCGACGCCCACTGCACGATGAACAACAACGCCAATCGCTACCTCTGCAATTAGGCCATCCCTGCATCAGAAAAACCTCATCCAAATGCAAAAAAGGCCGCCCATCCGGGCGGCCTTTTCTTATGTCAGTTCCTGAAAGGATCAGGACTTATTTCTTGATTGCGGAGACGACGCCGGC